>DAOUCB010000207.1:0-13431 GCA_034432495.1 Anaerolineae bacterium
ATCATCCTTGAATTTTGTTGCATCTCTAGAAGCAAGATCAAGTGCGTTTGATAAATGAACATACACTAAGAACGGATACCGATGTAATGACACGACTTGTCGGGAATAAAACGCCGAGAATCGAACGTCCATGCACATGTCTGGAGAGTTAACGACTTCTGTAGGCCCTGTAGCCCTGGGAAAATCGATGGAGCTCGCTGACGTGGCGGGTGTATGCTTAGGCAAATCTCGTTTGGCAATCTCCGTCCGAACGAACGCTTCGTCAAGATAATATCTGTCCCGAAGATCGGCTGCAAGCGCCTCGATTTCAGAATTCTGGATGAAACCTTTGGCAGCGATGATATCTAGTTGTCCATGAAGGCTGACCAGCGCTTCGTGGTGGATTTCGGCAAGACGCTTTACCGCGGCAGCAGCTTCGGTAGCTCGCTTGATATCATCTCTCATCACTGCTTCGATATCGCGCAGAGAATCGAGATTCTTTTTTGCCAATGCCTTCTTGTGTGGATTATTCTGTAATCTTGTCCATTCGATTTTTTTCGCCAGAAGCTTTGCCTCGAAGTCGGCTTGAGACCAAGGCTTATGTGGGTCTATTCCCAGAAGGACGAAGTAATTCTCGCGCTCGGTTTCTGACATGAGAAAATATTTCTTACTTGAGATGACCAATACTGTAACGAAATCCAGCAGGCACAACTCTTGAGCGTGTGTTGAGGATAATCCTCATTATACCGGTTTATCCTCATCTTGTTTACAGATCCATTTCACCAGGATCGGGTTCGTACGAACTCTCAACAAGATCTTGCACCTCCCGTTCAGCATTGGGATTGTGTAGCTGCCAGTCGGTTTCATCATGCACGACGGTGCGATTGCCGCTCATATAATCGACGATTTGGTCGTAATTCATCTCTGCCCATTCACCGGACAGTCCTTCGAGTTTCGCCACTTCGGGCGCGAGTTCCGGTCCGTCGAGCAGTCCCGGCGCGAGATAGGAGCGGAACTCCGTCTCGAACTTGCGCGCATCGTCGTCATTGGCGAAGTGCGCCATCTCGACCGTCCGGGCTTCCGTCGGATAGATGCTGTCGTCCATGCCGTATTCGTCAACATACTTGTCGAAGTCGGGCGGAAGCTGCGGAAACTCGGTCACGAACAGCGCCGTGCCAAGCCACTCGCCGTCGGGCGTCTCAACTGGACGGTACTGCATCTGCCAGTAGTGGCGTTCCGGCTCAGGTTCTTCATTGGATTGCGCGGCGATCAGCGCATCCCAACTCTCCGGCTCAAGCGGGGAAACAGCCGGCAGTTCGGTCGTATCATCATCGGTGATATCGCGGATGTTTTCTCCAATGGGCACTCCATTTAGCCCCGCCAGTTCTGCTTCGCGTAGGGTGGCGAAGCGATCCGGCGGCCCCTGCCGGAACAGCCGTCCGTCGTCACGGGTCGGGTCGAGTTCGTCGTTGGCGACCGCGAGCGCTTCCGCCTGGTGCATGGCGACTTCCAGCGCGCTTTCCTGATAGGTACGGTGCAAATCCTCCCGATCCATCGCGGCGATCTCGCGCTCGGTTTCGCGCTCCCATTCATACGATTCCATCGAGTAAGTCTTGAGCGTTTGGGCTTGACTGTCGATCCGTCCGTCGTCGCCGACCCACCACTTGCCAGCGGACAGTTCCAACGTCCAGGGATCGGCAGCCACGATCTCAAACGAATAGTTGACCGTCGGATCGACCGGTTCAAGCAGGTGATAAGGCGAGTCCGCAAATCGCTCTCGGAACCGGTCGGTGCGCGCTTCCGACGCGAGCATCGCCGTGTTGCTATGCGGATGCTCATCAATAATCGCCGTTGCCGCTCGTACATGCTCCAACAAGGTCGTGAACAGGTCGGGTGGTCCCTGCGTGAACAGGCGCGGATCCTCGCGGGTGGCATCAAGCGTACCGCTCGCTGCAGCCATCCTTTCCGCGAGCGCCATCGCCGCCGCTAAACCCTGCGTTTCGCGCACCGCATTCAGTTCGCGTAAATCGACGGCGAGTTCCTCGCTCGTGCCGTAGCTGGCGAGAGCCAGATGCGCTTCGCGGTCTTGATTGCCGTCACGCCATGCCTTCACTACTTCGAGCGTCGGACCATCCACATCGTCGTTGGTCTCGATAAAGCGATAGTCCACGCCGGTGTTCAGGTCAGGAAGCGTCGCTGGATCGGGGAAATTCATGCCGTGTGACTGCGCGGTGTGATGTGCAAGCGCCTGCGCATTCTCAAGATCGCCTTCTTCCAACATCAACTGAAGCGTAGGCAACGGAAACGGTGACGTGCCGTCGCGTTCCATCGGCATGACGGGATGCGAGTCATACACCAGCCGCCCATCCTCTGCCTGCGCAACCCTGAAGTAGCGGAGATGGGTAACGGGATCATCAAAATTCGGCTGGTCCGAAATATCAACGGGGGCGAAAAAGTTCAGTATTCCGCGCGCGTCCAGATGGTTCGGCACGTAAACGCCGCTCATTCGGTCGATGGGGACGAAATTGTCCTCCAGCGTGACCGGCAGTGCCGGGTCATCGATGACGTGCGACAGCGCGTCGAAGTTGTGGGCATCCCACGTCCAGTCGAAGTCGAAATCGGTCGGCCCGTGTACCGTCTTGTCCTGTGTCATCCCTTCGGGGTTTCCTGCGGTCATTGGTCAGTCCTATGGCGCATCAAGCGAACGGGGAAATGGTGTCCGGCGCGTCCGCGCTTAACCACCGTAAATCGCCCATCTGTGACGAGCGCGACTGCCGCCCGGCGGATGAGCAGCCGCAGCGCGCTGGTGCGATCTACCTCCAGCCGCTGTGCCAGCCGTTCCAGCCGCGCCTGATCGTCCGTCGAGAGACGCAGCGAAAAGTTCTTCGTGTCGCTTTGCTTACCAGTCTCGCTCAAAGGTCGATCTCCCATTCGCTGCGGGTGTAGTCTGCCAAGTCTTGGGCAGCGTCCGGTTCGAGCGGCAGCCCGCGCTCCGCTTCCCACAAGGCACGCTGGTCAGTCGCCAATGCCATGCCTTCAGCCGTCTCGAAGGCGCGTTCAATGCCGTCGCGCTCGACCACGCTGAGCAGGTATTCCGCCGCGCCGTAGGCTTTGTCCCAGTCCCCCGGCACGATAGGTGCAAGCTGCGCTTCGACCTCGCCCGTGTCCGGATTGCGTCCAAGCGAGAGGATGCTGGTTACGGCATTCTCCGGGTCATTCTTGTCGGGTTGAAACACGCCGATCCAGTAGGCTGTCCCGGTTTCTGGATCGACGAACGGCGGCGGATCGGCATCCGGGTCGAAGCCGTCGGCAGCAATGCCGATATCGCGCAGCGCCTTGAACGCAGGCGACTCAACCGAGTCGGCAGGCGCATCCATGCCGTCAGCGAACAGGGCATCCAGATCGAGATCGTCGGACGGCAGGTCGGGTGCCATCGGCGCATCGAGCGAGCGCATCTCCTCGTAAGCGGCGTATTCCACATCATTTGCGCCGCGCCACTCCGGGACAGGTTTGCCGCGTTCGACGGCGCGTACAGATGCTCGTTCGGAGGCGAAATCCGTCAGGTGAAATGGCAGCAGCCGCTGATCGTAAATTTCGCCCTGAAGTTCGTGATAGAAAGTGGCAGCTTCATCAATGTCGTCAAATGCGCCGATCTCCAGATAGCTGCCGCCGAGATCGCCGGTGTTGGCATTGGCATACAGATCAATCGCGCCGATGCTGTACCGTTCGCCTTCGTGTTCGTTCGCAGCGCGCTCGACAGCGATGATGCCCGCGTCATACCAGCTCCAGCCTTCGTCACGGTCATACGTCGGCGCGTTGGTTGCAGGTACATTGACCTCATCCGCTACAGGGAGAACGAACGGCTCGAAGGGATCATCGTCGGGCAGATAGTCGAAACTGTCTTTGGAGAACAGGTCAGCAGAGAACGGATCCTCCGGCATCGAGAAGTCGAGTTCCGGCGGGTCGGAGATTTCATCCCAATCGAGAGGGGGCGTCGTGTTCATGGGTTACGCCTCCTCCGCCGGTCGCAGCACCACCGGCTTATGTTCGCCAGCAGGATGCAACGGCGACGCAGAGATCGGACGCAGCGCCGCCCCGAAGCGCGACCAGAAGGCGCGCAGCACATCGAGCCGCTCCCGTTCGCCCGACGCGATCCGATCCAGCTCGGTATTCACTTCGGCAGCGTAGTCGCGCGAGGCGAGGCTGCCAAAGGTCTCCGTGAGATAGGCTGCCAGTGTGACGCTGTTCTCCGTTAACGTCGGACCGCCGTCTTTAGCGACCATGATTTCGGAGGCGCACGGGGTAGCCAGCGCCCGCACTGCCGCCCCTTGCTCTGTGCCAAATCGCGCCAACGTGCGGATCAGTGAAGTCGCCGTATAGCGCTCAGGCGGTTCACCGGTCACGGTATCGACGGTGATCTGCGTGGGATGAAGTTCGTCGCCCTGACCCAGAGATAGCAGCGCCGCATCTTTGACGGCGGCAGGCAAGATACGCCGCCAGCCGTCGGCGTACAGCATCGTCGCCGTCGCGCGTAGTTCAAGCGGATACGCATTGCCGGAAGCATTGCCGACGAGTATTCGCGCGCCCATGATCCGCTCCTGCGCCGGAGGCATATGTGCGGCGACGAAGGACTTCCAGATCAGCGCGTAGAGCGTCACGCCATCGCCGGGCAGGTCTTCGGGGACGCGATGAACGTCGGTCGGCGCGATGCCGCTGCTGACAATGGCATCGGGGACGGCGTAATCTGTCCCAAACTCACGGCGGATGTACACCTGCGCCGCTTCGCTGGTTTTGGGCAGCGGCGCGCAATCGGGGTGCGTGATCCAGCCCGCTTCATAGAGCGTTTCGATCAGTGCCAGCACCCGTTCCGGCGGCAGGGCGAGGTCGCGTTCAGCCGCCTCGATCAGCGCTGGCAGCGTGAGCGCGTCCGGCGCGGGATGCGTCTTCATCGCCTGTCCGGTTCCGTCCACCCAGTAAACACCTTGTTTGAGCAGCGTTTCCAACTGCGTCGCCTGTTCTGCATTCCGCAGCGCCAGCGGCGCGCCTTTGGCATTGAAGACCTGGGCGGTGAACGACACGCCAGCCGTTTCGAATGTGGCGGAGGCGCGCCAGCGCGTCTCCGGAGCATGAGCGGCAATGACCTGCTCCCGTTCCGCCAGCAGCCGCAGGGCGATCATGCTGCTGTAGGTCTGCGCCAGCTTGCGATCCAACGCTTTGCGCGCCTGAAGGCTCATGCTCCAGCCCGCCAGCCGTTCGATCATGCGAGCGGTCAGGAAGGCTTCCACCTGCCGGACATCGAGCGGACGCGGGGTAGCGAAGGCAGCGCGGATAGCATCAGGCGTAAGCGCGGGGAGTTTCACCCGGTAAATCAGCTTGTCCTTCGCGTCCGATGACAGCGCCAGGACATGCCATGCCATCGCTTCCCCGGCGCGAGTTGGCGGTGTAGCGGCATAGACCGCCTCGCTTTCCCGAATCGCCTTCATCAGAAGGCGGACGCGATTGCCTTTGCCCGGTACGATGGTGAATGTCGGACGGAAGTCGTCGTCCACGTCGATGCCAAGCGTGTCGACGGGCAGGTCGCGCACAAAACCGGAACACGGTTCGACTCGCCAGCCGTCGCCGAGCGCATCGGTCAGAATTTTCGCTTTAGCAGCGGTATCGACGATCACGAGATTCATTCGGTTACTCCTTCAGGGATAGTCGTTGGGCGTTCAGGTCTTTCAGCAGCCGCCGCAGTGCCCGGCGCGCGTTGGTCCGTCCGCCCAGCAGTGCGCCGGTCGTTGGGTGAACGATGGGCAAGTTCGCGCTCGCGCAGGATGAGCCAGAGGTGCCATTCTCGAAAGGCGTGGTACGCCTGCGTTTCCAGTTCCTGCCACGGCGCTGCTGCCGTCGCTTTGGTCGGCATGACATCGCTCCTTCTCTTTCGTTCAGGTGGTTCGGAAACGCGCCAGTTCGCCTGGCGTCGCTTTTCCAAACAGATACCACAGCCCCTCGTCCTGAATGTCCAGCACGAAATGGAAGCGTGGCAGTTGCGCGATGATGTCGCGGTGCTGCTGATTGAAGTGGGCGAAGGCGGCATCGTCGCGGAAGACGTTCATGCCCTGTCGCTGACTGAAAATCACGCGGATCGGGCAGTTTTCGAAGATCAGGCGGGCTTTTCCCTCGAGAAACACCGACATCTGCTGGTTCAGCACCAACTCAACAAAATATTGCGGCAGCCTTTGATTTAGGTGATGTAGCCCGCGCTATCGAGCACTATTTACCCAACAACCCAGGTGGTTCTAAAGCCAAACCGCGCAAACGAGCGTAGGTCACTGGCTTTTTGTATTTCTCAAGGAGAGAAAACCGTGAGCAAGCAGAATTCGAAGAAACCAGCACTACCGGGCAGCACTGTGACGATGGGATTAGACATCGGCTACGGCGTTGTGAAGGCTGTCACCGCCGATCAGATGGTGATGTTTCCATCGGTCATGGGTCATGCCCGTGAGATTAAATTCCAGCAGGAGGATATGGCGCGGCGGCATCCGGGCGACCAGATGACGGATGAGGATGGGGATTGGTTCGTGGGTGATTTGGCTTTAGCTCAATTGCCGCCCGGTGAACTACTCCGCTTACGTGGGCGCACAGCGAATGAGTCCACGATGGGCAATGCTTTCCGTCTGAGGTTGGCAAAGGTGGCGATTGGAAAAGTCATGCAGGGCATGTGGAACCGCGACATCGTGCATATCCGCATCGCTACGGGACTCCCCACCGATCATATGCGGGATGCAGCGCAGTTAAGGGCTTCGCTCATCGGTCAGCATCTCATCAAGACCGATACGGCAGAACTGATCGCAAACGTCTCAGAAGTAATGGTCATGCCGCAGCCGTATGGGACGATTTATGCCAACACCCTGACCGAAAGCGGGGAGATCAATCGTCAGCACACCTACCGAAGAACCGGTGTCTGTGATGTGGGGACATACACGGTTGATCTGGCGCTCGATGACGAAGGGGAGTTTGTGGACGCGGAAAGTGGCAGTGTCGAAAGCGGGGTGTATACGGCACAGGAACGCATTTCGGCAGCACTGGAACGCGACTACCGTGAGAAGATGCCCTTCAAGATCGTCGAGGAAGTTTTGAGAACTGGCATTTTTCATGCCAACGGGCAGCCGATGGACTACAGCGAAATCGTTGAAGAAGCCCTCGCCCCACTCCGCAGTGCGACGTTGAACCTGATGAGCGAGAAGTGGCAGCGTGGCACAACGGTGGATGTGGTTTACCTGTCGGGCGGCGGTGCGGAACTGGTGGTCGGGGATGTGCGTGAAGCCTATCCCCAGACCCAACTGGTGCAGGACGCGCAGCTCGCCAACGCACGCGGGTATCTGAACTATGCCCGGTTTATCGCCCGTCAATCATAGCGGTATAGGGGTGATGGGGTGTCGGTCAGGTGCGGACACGATTCGGACTGATTCGGACACCCTGTAAAGGAGACAAGGGTATGGCAAAGCAAAAACGAGCGACAGCGACAGTGAAAATGACCTACAGCGAGGATGCTGACCTAATTGCCTGGTGGAACAGCATCCCGCGAGGCAGCCGCAATGCGGTCATGAAAGACATGATGCGTGGTTACATCGAAAATAACCGGGGCGGCTACCGTCCCATTATGCCCAGAAATGTACCGCAGCCCTTCGATCCGGGACGCTTTACGCAGGTGTGTGACGACACGGCATGGATACGCACCGCCCTGATGGACTTGCCGGGCTATGTGGAGCGGGTCATTCAGCATGTCGCGGCCAATGGTGGTGTGCAGTCCAACAGCCGTTCACCCACCGGGATTGGAGTCTTACAGGCTGAGGACGTTTCTGATGAAGATGCCATGCGGCGCGAAAACCGGATGAAGAAAGCGAAGTGGTAGCGATGGATCGACGACAACTAGATGTGTCCTACAGACAAAGCAAAGCAGCGCATAGCTGCGCTATGCACGTCGCTGCGTCGAGGCGCAGCGACTTCGCCAGACCCCGTGTAACGGTTGTGAGTAACCAGAAGGGTTCTCACGGGGTCTGGAGCGAGCTAAATCCGCTCGCCACTCATGCGCCGTGGGGGCTGATGCAGCGGCTGTCGCCCCTGCATGAGTGCGGCGGTGCAGGAGTTCCGCCGCACCCGTGGACGCGGTTTGCCGCGCCCACCGAACGCACCCGTGACCGGGATGCGTTCCCCATCTGCATCACCTTCGTTCAGCCGATTTTGGCATAGATATGCTGCAAAACAGGGAGAACAGGCACAATGAATCATCGTCAGACAATCACCGAAATCAGCAAACGCCTGCCGCGCTTGAAACGGCGCGATGTGGCGGAGGTGCTGGAAGTGATGAGAGAACTCTGGCTGGAAGCACTGGCACAGCCCGGTCAGACAGTGGCAGTTGCCGATCTGGGCAAACTGGCAGTTGAGGTGCAGACATTTCGCAGCGGCGGCGCGGTAGGACGGCGAACCGTCAGGCGGGTGTATGTGCGTTTCCGTCCCACCGGGAGATTTCGTCAGGTGGTGCTGGATGCCTATATAGAGGAAGGAGTATCAGAATGAAGAAGAAACCCAATCCCTACAGCGAACGCATGACCGTCAATCTGACCCCCGACCAGATGCGGCGGCTGGAAGAACTGCGAAACGTCCGCAGTCGTGTCGGAAATTTCGTTAGTAAAAACGACCTGCTGCGGGATGCGGTCAACTTCTATCTGGCAGCACAGGAAGATTTACCGGGGTCACGTCGGGCAATTGCCAAAGGTGTCGAATCGAAAGTGGATGCGCTGGATACGAAGGTCGAGGCACTGACAGCACTGCTGCAAGGCTTCAGCGAGCGCGTGACGCGCAAACGCGAGGGCTAGATGGATCGCAAGCAGATGTGTGTAGCCAATGTGCAGTACAAGAAACCTTCTGACGACGGCGCGAAGCAGTCCAGGAACCTCTTACGGTATCTGACGTACCGCGAAAGCCGGGATGAGGCGGCGCGGCATGTCGCGGGACGGGAACGCTGGGTCGATCATGGCATGGGTGGTTCGGTGGCTGAAATCGCGCAACGCTGTGACGACCTCAAGAGTGAGCATGTGCTGACCTTTAGCCTAGTCTGCAACCCCAATCCCGACCTGATGGCGATGGTCGCGCCGGAAGACCGGGAGCAGTTTGTCCGCGAATTGACTGAAAGTATGGTCAACGGATTTTTCGACGAGCGTGGGCTGGATACGGGCGTGGAGTTTTCTTTCGTGCTGCATCATCGTTTGACTGACGATCCGCAAGCGCCGAGGTTACACGACCCGCACACCCATATTGTGCTGCCGGGGACGGTGTATGACGAGGAGCATGGGCAGCGCGTGCCGCTGTTCTTCAGCCGCAATCGCAAAGTCAACCATATCGACCTGCTGCATGATGTCACTGAGCGCACGATGGCGGAGCAGATGGAACGCTATGTTGGTCCCGACTGGGAGCAGCGCTACGACGAGTTAGCTGCTGTGCGTGAACAGGAATGCCAGATCATCGCAGACGAACCGCATGGTGTCATGCTCAACGACAAAGGCGAAAGCTGGAATATTTGGTGTGGGACGCGCAGGACGGATGAGCAGCAAACCGCTGTTGGATTTTATCGTCACTATTCCGCGCCAACGGAAGACGACCCGGATGCACTCCGGTTGGAATTCCGTCCGCTGGCGAGAGGACTGACACATGAACAGGCAGCCTTTTTCGCACGAGTGCTGGCACAGGAGATGAACGGCGAGATGGAAAAACTGAGGGAACTCGCAGAACTGTTGAATGGGATGGGTGCTGACCAACGGGAGGTACTGATCGAAGAAATAAGGGGATATAAGCAGCCAACAAGAAATGTCTCACCCGATTTTGAACTTTAGCCAAGAAAGCACACAGGGGAAAGAAGCGCCGACCGTCGGCAAACGTGTGCGCTCCAAACCCCTGTGTACCTACCAGATAGGAATATACCGAGTATGACACAGAACGACATTGTGGACAAGACGGACACATTCGGCGCGACCAGCGCTGGGAGGCGGGAATTCCTGAACACGCTCTATCAAGGAAGCCCCGACAAACTGTACCTCGAGCTGCGCTGCATCCATCCGACCACTGGCGAAGCACGTTCAGTGTGGGGACAGATGGGCAATAAGGCCGAACTGGCAGCCGCGCTCAATCAGGCGGAGACACTCAACCGTGAGGGTTTCGGAGTGTACTTCGCGCCCTGTCTGCGGAAAGGAAAACAGGGCAAAGCGGAAGCCGCTGCGCTCGTGCCCGCCTTGTGGGTCGATATTGATTGTGACGGGGATGCCCACCAGCGCGACCAGAACCTAATGACGCTCAAGAATTTCGACCCAGCGCCATCCTTCATCCTCGACAGTGGGGGCGGCTGGCATGGCTACTGGCTGCTGGATGAACCGTTCCTGCTTCAGAGCGAAACGGATAGGCAGAAAATCGCAGGTATCCTGCGAGGTCTATTCTCCGCTTTAGGTGGCGATCCTGAATATGTGAAAACTGTAGCAGGCATCATGCGCCTCCCCGATTCGGTGAATACCAAGCCAGAGCGCAGCGGTGTGGTGGTCACTGTTGTCGAGAGTCATGCGGAGCGGCGTTATGCGCTGGAGACCTTCGCCTGGCTGGAGAGCCAGCCACAGCAAACGAGCTTTGATAAGTTGAAGGTAGTAACGCTGAACGGTAACGGACATCACCCGCTGCCGCCGCGTACCGAAAGCTATCTGGCATCCGGCGCTGCAAATGGCAGTCGCAACACGGAATTGTTCGCGGCAGCTTGCCAGATGCGTGATGCGGGTTACAGCCAATCCGACGCAGAACGCGACCTTATTCCGCGCCACCTCGCCAGCGGCAGCAGCGAACCCGAAGCGCTGGCGACGATCAAAAGTGTTTACAGCCGCTCGGCACGCAACCCTATTCCTGCCCCCAGAGAACAGGCACGCCAGCAGGTCAGCCAACTGGTGAGCCAATTTGCAGTTGAGCAGAAAACTGAGCGACCCACCACTGAGCAGATCGTCGCTGCTGTCGAAGCCTGTATCCACCTCAATCCGGTAGAATGGGCGGAAGAACGCCAGCGCCTCAAAGCCGTGTGTGGCGAAGGTTTGAAAATCGGGGACATTGACCGCTTATACAAGGAAAAGAAACGTGCCAGCTTCCAGCAGCGGGAACAGGAGTACCTCGATGCCGAAAGCTACCTCCTGCGTGATGGGAAGATTATCTACCACAAAGAGAGTTATCGCGGCACATTGGAGAAGACCGTTGTAGACTGGACAGCCACCGCGCTCTACCAGACCTGCCAGGTGGATGATGATGGCAAAGAGGCGCACACCACCGCGCTGGAACTTCGGCGCGGCGACTTCGTGAAAAAGCTCGATGTGCCGGGCGATGTGTTCGTGGATGATGTGGCGCTGCGCCGCTTCATCGGAGCCAATGCCGGGTCACAGTACGTTGTCCGTGCCGGAATGTCGAAACATCTGGTTCCCGCCATCGTGCAGTTATCTGGCGATTTTCCCACCCACCGCCACTACA
Source organism: Anaerolineae bacterium (assembly GCA_034432495.1). GTDB lineage: Bacteria > Chloroflexota > Anaerolineae > Aggregatilineales > Phototrophicaceae > Flexifilum. The sequence goes on from DAOUCB010000207.1 coordinate 11,512, forward strand.
ACTTCATGGGCTGGATGGAACTGGATGGCAGATGGGTGTACGTCTCCCCGCGGGACTGCATCACGGCAAAGGGGAAATTGAGCGAACCACCATCGGTTGAACTCGACCATCGTTTGCGTGATTACGGCTTGCAGACGACGGGCTGGAACGAAAGCCTCGCGGCGTTCGATGCGGTGACGAAGGTGTTGCCGCCCCAACTGGCTTCGTCGCTTATCGCCTTTGCATTACTGCCCGTCCTTCAGCGCTTCTTTCCGGCAGCCGCGCCGCGTCCAGCAGTGCATCTGGTCGGCACATCGGGCAGCGGCAAGTCGGAGATCGCTTCGCTCTTGAGCAACTTTTACGGACAGTTCAGCCGCGACACGCCGCCCGCGCAGTGGGGGGATACCATCAACACCGTCGAGACGCTCGGCTATCCACTGGCGGACAGTCTGTTCTGGGTGGACGATTACAAGAGCATCTATGCCGATGAGAAAACCTTCACCCGCTTTTTGCAGTCCTACTCACGCGGGATGGGACGGGGACGCTTGACCCGTGAAGCCAAAGTCCGGCAAGAAAAACCCTGTCGCGGGTTGATTCTCTCCACTGGGGAAACCACCATCGAGGGTGAGATGTCGGTGGTGGCGCGAATGCTGGTGCTGGAAATCCCACCGTGGGAGAAGCGCGATCCAGGTGGACAGGCACTGGTGCAGGCGGAACGCTTACGCGAACATTTGCCGGGTTTCACCGCTCACTTTGCCTCATGGATAGCGAAGCAGCTTGAGCAGGGTGATTTGAAAACCGATATCGCCAACCGCTTCAGCAGCAATATGCGCGGCTACCGCGAGAAGCTCGCCGCCGAAGTTGGCGGACAGTCCAATACCGGGCGTGTCATTCAGAACTGGGCGGTGCTGGTCACGGTCTACCAGATATTTTCGCGGTTTTTGTCCGAGATGGACGCGGATTATCTGCCTCCAGCATGGCAGGATGCGATTGTGGAGAGTGTCCGCACGCTGCGCCAGGAGCGTGCCAGTGAGGTATTTCTCGATATTCTGGGGCAGCTTATTGCTGGCGGACAGGCAGTGATTGACGATGACATGAAGAACCCGCGTGAGTATCCGCCGGGTGTGACCGTTGTCGGCTATAAGGATGAGGGGTTTGTCTACCTGCTGCCGGAGATTGCCCACCGGGAAGTCAATCGGGTGCAACCGCTGCGCTTCACCGTGACCGCCATTGGGATGCAGTTGCGCGAAGATAGCATCCTGATACCGGGACAGAACAACCTCAGCACGCAGAAGCGCGTCCGGGGCAGCCGAGTGCGATTCTGGCAGTTGACCCCTGAATCCTTTGTTGAGACAGTTGAGCCACCTGAGACGGGGAGCAGATAACCGCAAAAATGACACCGTGAGTGCCGATAAGTATGTTGAGACAGTTGAGACAGTTGAGACTCTCTACTATGGTAGGGGGTCTCTTTTCTTTTGCGGAAACTATCAAATAACGGCTTTTGTCTCAAGTGGCTCAGGTGGCACAGGCTGCGACAATACTTTTTACTGAATTTCAAAAAAATTATACCCCATCAAACCTGACATCTGAGTCTGTAAAATAGGGTTGAGCCAGTTGAGACACCTGAGACTGCCTCTATACTGATTATTCGCGGCTCATATTCTGTAGCCTGTAGGATACACGTTCTCTGGATTTCGTTTTCCTTCAAAGCAGGTAAATGATTATCTATCCTTCAATCGTTCGTTTGTAAGATTAAACCTTAGTTTAAAGGTGAGCTTCGTTACTATTTTATCTATAGACCAGTCGCTATAATGTAATCATGGTTCAGGAGACACTAATCTACAGGATAAATAACCATGACTTCTTCAATTCTGATCACGGGTGCGCCGGGGAATGTGGGTACCGAGGTCGTCCATGCCCTTCAGCGTCAGGCCGTCCCCT
>DAOUCB010000208.1:0-29180 GCA_034432495.1 Anaerolineae bacterium
CTCTTTAAGGGGATGTTCGCTAGCGTTGGCAGCTTCATTTGCTGCTGGGCAGGCTTTCATCGTTCTCTTATTTAAACCTCTTGACTGCGATATTCACGTCGCATATCATGAGTATATCAATTGATTAGTACTCCTAACGATTGGCTGTATGTGACCAAACCCTCAACCAACGAACTTGCTCGCCGTACGATGGATATTATCCCGCTGGTGATGCGGGTGATGTCCGCAGAAATGCGCAGTTCCAAGCATGGCGTGGTCTCGAATCACGTTTCGACGCTGGGGATGCTTCAGTTCCGCCCGTATACGCTCACCGAACTGGCCGAGCGCCATTCGGTCAGTTCGCCGACGATGTCGAGCACCATAACCACGCTGGAAGAACGTGGTTGGGTCAAGCGCGAACGCAGCCAGCAGGATCGGCGGATCGTCTGGGTGTCGATCACGCCGCACGGGCAGGAAGTCCTCGACGACATTCAGAATGAGGTCGCCAAACGGATCGCGCTGCTGCTCGACGGCCTGTCCGACGAGGACAAGGAGCGGTTGATCGACGGACTGACCGTGCTGCGCGACTCCTTCGCAGCCGCCCTCGCGAAAGACCCGGATTTGCGACACGGATAACCCTGCATTCAAAAAAAGCCGGATGTAGTCATCCGGCTTTTATTTTGTGAGATGCAACCCGCTTACTGCGGCAGCAGGTTGATGTCTTTCATGAACTTGACATTGTCCATCACGAACCAGATGTCGGTATTCTGTCCCTGTTCGTTGACGCGCCACATGCTCGCGCCCGTGACTTCAATCGCTTTGCCCGTTGGTTTCGCGCCCATGTATTCGCCCTGGTGCGTCCCCGTGACCGTCCAGCGAATCGCCACCAGATCGCCATCTGCGACGGTGTCGTGGATGGTCGCGCGGAAGTCGGGCATGACGGTCAGGAAGCCCGCCGCCCAGTTCTTGAACTGATCGACGCCGTAGAGCGAAATCTGGTTCGGCTGCGCGCTGGGGTGCATCACCCAGTTGGGAGCCAGCAGGTGATCGATACTCTGGCTGCGATTTTCCTCGTTCCAACTGAGGTGAATGGTATGGACGACCTGCTTATTTGCTTCCAAATCGGATTTGACTTCGGGAACTGGGATCGCGCCGAGCTGCTGCAAAAAGCGCAGACTTTCCCAAATCAGGCGATCTTCGACCACTTTGCCATCTTTGATGCGGAACATGGCGTTGCCCACCCACTTGATCGGCTGGTTGTTGGGCGGGATGCCGAACCAGGGGCCGGTGAAGGTGCCGTAGCCCGTGAAAAACAACACGACCTTGTCGCCGTCCACGAGCAGGTCTTCCTGAAGCCACCACAGATCGGGGAAGGCGGCGCGCTCGGCCTTGACGTAGAAAGCCGCGCCTTCGTGACCGTGAATGGTGCTGCCATCGGCGGCATAAATGATGAAATTGGGGTCGAAAATTTCCGGGATAACATCGAGATTGCCGTCGTTGAAGTATTCGTTGAGCACACGCATGACGACGGCTTTGTTGGCCTCTTCTTCGGCACTCAGCTTGTGGACTTCGGTTTTCTCGACGGGCAGGATGCCCAACTGCTGTTCAAGGTCGAGACTGTCCATGTACCACCAAGCTTCGACTGCTTTGCCATCGACGACGCGCCAGAAATTGAGCATTCCGAAGGCGATACGGTCGCCCGTCGGCTGAATGCCGTTGTAAGGCTGCGCCATTGTGCCCTGAAAGATCAGGTGGATCAGGACGAGATCGCCCTGCCCAAGCAGGTGATCGACCGGATGATAGGCATCCGGGATCGAGGCGCGGACTTCCTTGCACAGATTTTTGAAACCTTCGGTTCCGTGTGTGCCATTGGGAACCATCGGGTTGGGATGCAGGACGAAATTTTCAGCCACGAGTTCATCAACGACGGCATAGTCGTCGTGGTTGAAGGCCATCGCCAGACGGCGGATGACGGTTTTGTTGTCAGTCAATGCAAAACTCCTTCAGGGCATAAAACGCATGTGGTGTTTTTCGAAGAGCGCCCCAATAGCCTCTGGTGAGGGGAGCTGCTCCGGGGTTGGCGGCGTGGTGGGGTCGGTGACGGGCAAGCCTAAATCTTCGAAGAACTTTTCCAGTCCTGCGGGAGCGGTCGCGCAGACCATTTTTGCTTTGGTCGTGCCGACGTTGCGATAGGCGTGAAAGACCATATTCGGGATCGAGAGGGTAGACCCCGCGCTGGCAGTGACTGTGTAACGCTCATCGCCGTCCACACCGGTGAACTCAACTTCGCCTTCCAGGACGTAGAAGGTTTCGTGGCAGGGGTGGGCGTGCAGCGGTGGGCCAGCCTGCGGCAGCACCTCGATTTCGATGAAGAACAGATTGCCGCCTGAATCGCTGCCGACGATTTTGAACGTAATCAGGTCGGTCAATATCCAGAGCGACTTGCCGCTCCCTTTGGGGATGTGGGTGACTCGTTCCGTCATGGAATGCCTCAGTAAACTCCTTTTGAACAAGCGCCTAAGTATCCTACCCTGAAAAGCGGCTCTCAAAGATAAAGGAGAGGCTGTGATGAGGAAAATAAAAACCGGGTATGAGATCTACCCGGCCTGCCGAGGTTCAGATTGCGCTGAAAACGCTTTCGCTGCAATTAACCGGCTTTGGGTCGGCTGAAGTGAATTCGGTTGGGGGCCGCCGTGAGCTGTTTTGCAGCGCGGCGCGGCTTTTTGGTGAGTAAGCGCAGATGGGGTCGCGGAGGAGGCTTGGCGATTCGTGCTATCGATTCGGCGCGGCAGCGCAGCAGTTGGCGATAGGTCTGCACGCTCGATGGCGCGAGGACGAGCACCGCCAGTCTGAAGAAAATGTTCACGCGCTTTTTCATCAGGCGAGGCTGGTAGACCTGCGCGAAATCGACGGGTTCCAGTTCGAAACCCCAACGCTCGATCAGGAAATCTGCCAGCGCTCCCGAATGTGTCCGCAGATCACCCGCCTGGATGAGCAATGTGTCTGCCGGGTGTTCCTGAGCAAAGCGCAGAATTTCCTGGTTATGGCGCGTCCAGGCGTTCACGTAAAAAGCCACCAACTGGATTTGATGGCGCTGCGTATTCAAGCGTGTGAACTGGGCGCGAATCAGTTTGGGGATCCGCCGCGCTCCGCCACCGTTGGCGGCCTCTGGCGGCGGGCTGAATCCCGCCTGCTGCTGTTTGAGATTGGCGCGTCGTCGAAACGAATCGACGACTTCAGCGGGGGGACGAAAGATACACAGCGCGCGCGCTTCCGGGATGACATCTTTCCAGAAGTCGAGAAACAGACAGGTGCGCGGGTCTTTCCAGCCCCACTGTGCCTGATTATCGCGCTGGGCAGCCATGAGCGCGGCGGCCTGGTAATGCGCTTCGCTGATTTCAATATCCTGATCGGTGACGAGGGTGTCGAGATGATTGTCTCGAAGGACGGTTTGATGAAAATTAATGAAGGCCATGTCCTCAAAATGACCGAGAGGATTTCCTATACCCCCTGGCGCTAACTCATCGCCAATCGGTAACCCACACTGCTGGAGCCAACTTGCCAGAAGCGACGTCCCAGACCGATGCATACCTGCAATAATCAACACACGTGAGTGAAGCATTTTGGGGGGCATTTAGGGATCCTGCTTATCCGCAAATCTCTCCGAATCAGGCACAAACTGAAGCATAATCAGGATTTGAGTCGGCGGCTATGGTAAGTTTGTCCGATGCCATAGGCGAGGCGATTGGTGTAGTTGTCTACATCGAGGCAAAAGCGTTTGAAGGATGATTCAAAAACCGGGCTTCAATGCCCGGTATTTTGATTTGCATATGTAATTGTCGTGGCGTAGAAATGCTCGCCTTAGCCGAGATAATCGCGCAGGTTGTGCGCCAGGCGCGGATGCCGCAGCCGCCGCAGGGCTTCTTTTTCAAGCTGGCGGATTCGTTCGCGGCTCAACCCAAATTTATTGGCGATCTCTTCTAGCGTGTGCGGTTCGCCACCCCCCAACCCAAAACGCAGGCGCAGAATATGGCTCTGGCGTGGGGTCAGTTCGCTCAACACTTCTTCAATCGTTTCCTGAAGCAGATGTTGAGTCGCCGACTCGACCGGGCTGGGCGAGTCCTGATCCTCGATGAAATCACCGAATTCGCTGTCGCCGTCGTCACCGACCGGGCGTTCCAGCGCGATGGCGTGCTGGCTGGCATCCATCATGCTGCGGATGGTGTCGGCGGGCAAATCCATTTCGGCGGCAATTTCTTCGGGAGCGGGGCGTCGTCCTAAACTTTGTTCGAGTGATTGGGCGGTGCGGTACATCTGGCGGATACGTTCGGTCATGTGGAGGGGGATGCGGATGGTGCGGGTTTTTTGTGCGAGTGCGCGGGTGATAGCCTGGCGGATCCACCAGGTGGCGTAGGTACTGAAGCGGTTACCACGTTTGTAGTCGTATTTATCGACTGCCCGCATCAGACCAACGTTCCCCTCTTGAATCAGGTCGGGGAAGGGAAGCCCCTGGCCCATGTAGCGCTTGGCGATGCTGACGACGAGGCGGGTATTCGCTCGACCGAGATGCTCGCGGGCGGCCTGCCCATCGTACACGAGCTTCTCCAGATGAGCGATCCAGGCATCGCTGTACAGATCGCGCGACCCCATGCGCAGCAGAGTCTCCCGCGCCTGCTTGCCCATCTCAATCCGCTTCGCGAGATCGATTTCTTCGATAGCGGTGAGAAGGGGTTCCTGTGCCATCTGCCGGAAGTAGAGACCCACCGGGTCATCCGCCGAAACGGCGCTGATGTCGCCGACGGTCGGGTCCTGGAGAATTTCCTCCGGTTCGAATTCGAGGTCGCCGTCTTCAGCCAGGAGCAGCGGGTCGTTTGGCTCGTTGTCCTGACGAAGTTCTACCCCTAATTCGTCCAACTCGTAAAGAATAGTCTCGATGGCGGTAACATCGTCGCCATCCTCGTCCAACACCTCCATGACATCTTCAAAGGTTACGTAGCCGCGCTGGTCTGCTCGATTTAAGAGTTCCTGTATCACGACGGCTTTTTGCCTCCTCTGGCTAGGATTGGCACAAGTGCTGCCCCGTTTGTACGCAAGTGTACAAACCCGACGAAAAGATAACTTTTAAACTAAACCCTCATATTCTAACACGTTTCGTATGTCTTTGTGAATTACCGTGCAGACCAGATTCTGGCAAAATTGCAGAATTGGTTCCCCAAATTCGCACATATATGGTAAATTCCAGAAATTCAAACTGAAAACAAACATTTTCTAACAATGTCGGTTGCTCATATTTCACGTTATAGTTATTATAGATTGGATTGAAACTAGCGACTGGCAACCTTCCGAATGAGTACTCGTCGATTTACGGATAACCTCGAAGAACCAGACGAACCAATGGGGAGTTCTGAACCGGATTACAGCGATTCGCCTGTTCGGCGATCACCAGCGGTTCCGGCTCCCAATGGCGCGCGCGGCAATGCCCATCTGCCGCGTACGCTGACGCAAGTGCTCAACGAAGCGAACGAGCGCGTTGTGCGCGGCGATCTGGTGGATTACGTGCCGCTGCCAACGGGTTTCGATCCGCTGGACGGTTTTATCGGCGGAGGGCTGCGCAAAACCGAACTGGTTTTGCTGGGTGGCGCACAGGGGATTGGCAAAACGATTGCGACGCTGCAAATCGCGCGCAATATCGCCCTGCGTCCTGATCAGTATGTCTTCTACCTGTCTTACGAGCACACCGAAACCCATCTTATGCACCGTTTGCTGTGCATGGAGAGCGTCAACCCCCCTGAAATTGACCTGAGCCGAGGCACGAAACTGCGCGATCTGTACCAGATCATCGTGGCGCAGCGGGCGAAGGAATTCATGGGGCGCGACGGTGGCGCAGGGTCACTTCAGGCGATTTTGCGCGACAACCCCAAAACGTCGCCCAGCTTAGGCCGTTTGCTGCGCTACGCCGACCGTATGATTCTGGTCAAGGCCAGCCCAGCAGTGACAACCCTGCGCGCCATCAAGGAAATGACGGCGCGTCTGTGCGACGCGACCGGCGGTAACGTCGTGCTGTTCGTCGATTACCTGCAAAAGATCGCCGTTCACCCGGAACGCCCGCGTGACGAAAACGACAAGGTGACGATCATCGTTGAAGGGCTGAAAGACATCGCCATGTCGCTTGACGTGCCGGTGTTCTCGATTGTGGCGGCGGATCGCGAAGGACTCAAGAGCAAGCGCATTCACCTGTTTCACCTGCGCGGCAGCAGCGCCCTCGACTACGAGAGCGACATCGCCATCATCATGAATAACAAGTACCAGATCATGTCGAAGGATCATGTCGCCTTCAATCCGTACACGGCGAAGCAGTTCCGCGACTGGGTGGTCTGGACGATTGAGAAGAATCGCGCTGGACGCGCCATGCAGGACATGGAATTCCAGCTTCACGGTCAGCACTTCGCCTTCGACCCGCGTGGACAGAAGGTGCAGCAGCAGTTGATCGACGAGAAGATCATCGAGACGTAGCCCGCGTTCGCACGTAAACGATTGAGATGAAAGTCGGTCAACCCACAGGTGACCGACTTTTTTATTACAAAGGGGAAGCGATGACGGATCAAAAGACGACATCTGAGCAGGGAGTTCGCATCGGCTGGCTGGATATGCCGGAGTCGATCCGCGCTCAGGTCGAAACGTGGCTCGGCGGGAAGGTGGTCGAAGCGATCACCCCATCTGGCGGATTTTCACCGGGAGTGGTGGCACTATTGCGCACGGCGGACGGGCGGCAGGTGTTCCTCAAGGCGGCGAGTCCCGCGCAAAACCCGGATACCCCGGCGATCCATCGACGTGAAGCCCAGATCACGGCGCGGTTTCCGGCGGAATCACCTGTGCCGAAGCTGCTCTGGTCGCTGGATGATCCGCTGAGCGGCTGGGTGGTCGCAGTCTACGAAGCGATTGCCGGACACACGCCCGCTCAGCCCTGGCAGCCGGATGAACTGCTGCGGGCTGTCCACGCGATCACCGAACTGGCGCAGTCGCTGACGCCTTCGCCGCTGCTGCCGCCGCTGGTTCCGACGGCGAGCGAAGCGATGGCACAGCATATTTGCGGCTGGAAGCTGCTGATGGATGATCCGCCGCTGCGAGTTCGGCTCGATGACTGGTCGCTGAGGCATCTGGAACGGCTCGCGCAGTTGGAAGCGCAAGCGCTCGCAGCGGCGTCAGGGGATACACTGCTGCATTTCGACCTGCGCGCCGACAATATACTGATCGATGATCAGCGCGTCTGGATTGTCGATTGGCCTCACGCGGCGGTTGGCGCGGCCTGGGTGGATATGGTTTTCTTCGCGCCGAGCGTGAAACTCGCGGGAGGGCTAGCGCCAGAGGAACTGCTCAAGCATCACGCACCCAGCCGCGCCGTCGACCCCGATGCGCTCAATGCGGTGATTGCATCGCTGGCAGGCTATTTCACACAGCGTGGGCTGCTCCCGCCGCCGCCCGGTTTGCCCACACTGCGGGCATTTCAGGCGGCACAGGGCGTTGTGACCCGCGAGTGGCTGGCGGAGCGTCTCGGCTGGCGCTGAGGAGATTAAGCAGGGGCGGATTACAAATCCGCCCCGATGTGTTTTTAGGGGGTAGCAGTCACAGGCTGCTGGCGGATGTAGTTCAGCTTCGACAGTTCGCGCACCTGACGGTCGGCGCGGTAGCTGCTGCGCACCAGCGGGCCGCTCTCGACCCACTTGAAGCCAATCTGCTTGCCAATTTCGATGAACCGGTCGAATTCTTCCGGCAGATAGAAACGCTCGACCGGGAGATGCTGTTTGCTCGGCTGCAAATACTGACCAATGGTCAGAATATCGACGCCGCGATCCACCAGATCGTGCATCACCGCGACCACTTCGTCGAACGTTTCGCCCAACCCAACCATGATGCCGCTCTTGGTCAGCACCAGCGGGTCGATCTGCTTGGCGTTCTCCAGCGTGGTCATCGCCCATTCGTAGTGATCCTGCGGCTGGACGTGCTTGAACAGGCGCGGCACCGTTTCGACGTTGTGATTGAGGATTTCCGGCTGCGCCTTCATCACGATTTCGAGCGCGGCCTTATTGCCCTTGAAATCCGGGATCAGCACTTCAATCGAGCAGCCCGGCTGCAACTGGCGAATCCGCTTGATCACCATCGCGAAGATCGGCGCGCCGCCGTCGGCGCGTTCGTCACGGTTGACGCTGGTGATGACGACGTGGCGCAGGTTCATCGCGCGCACGGTTTCGGCGATGCGATTGGGTTCCGCCCAGTCGAGCGGGCTGGGGCGTCCGGTCTTGATGTCGCAGAAGCCGCACGAACGGGTGCAGGTGTCGCCCATCATCAGGAAGGTCGCCGTGCCGCGTCCCCAGCATTCGCCAATATTGGGACACTGCGCTTCTTCGCAGACGGTGTGCAGTTTCTGACCACGCATCAGACCATAGACGCGCTCGTAGTTGTCTCCGCTGGGGGCGCGCACCTTGATCCAGGGCGGGCGGCGGCGGGGATGTTCCGGGTCAGGCTGCCATCCTGCCGGATCGACCGGGATAGCTTCGGGATTGATGATTTCGGTCACGAAAATTCTCCGCTAAACGAGCATTATGCTCATGGCGATGATACTTATTCATCTTGATTATAACGCCACCTGGGTGATGGCGTCGAGTTCCAGCTTGGTCGTACTCAGTTGTTCGCGGGCGGCGTACCACAGCCCGCTAATGATCAGTTCGCGCAAAATGGTGAAGAAGGCCAGCAGCAGCAGCGGAATCAGCACGCCTGCCAGCATGGGGTCGAGTCCCATCAGGGCGAAGGAACTCGGCAGGGCGTAGCTTCCCAGCAGCAGCGTCGGCAGATAGACCGCCAGTTGCAGAATCAGGAACAGGCTGATCGACCAGAGGCGCACGCTGCCGTCATTTTCGGCATAGGTTGGCGCAATCAGCGCGACCAGGCTGCTCAGCACAATCGTCTGCCCGTAGTCGATCACAAAGATGATGCCGAGCGCCAGCGCCCGTGTCGCCATAATCGCCAGTGAAGGCTGAGCGTCGCCAAAAACGATTTGCGACGACAGGCCAAACACACTGGCGAGAATCCCCGTCACCAGCAGGCCGACCATGATGATGCGGTAGAGCCAGTGATAGTGAATCCAGCCGGTGCAGTACGACCAGTGCATCCCCAGAACGCCAGCGGGCGACGTGCAAAGCACATCGTAGGTTTGCTGGTTGCGCTCGTGGGCGATATTGCCGCTGGTGCTGTAGACCTGCATCAGCCCGTAAATCGTGTTGCCCAGCGGCAGCAGCAGCGGCGCGATCAGCAGCGCGACGTAGTAGAGCAGCATCAGCATCGGCGCGCCGATCAGAATCACGACGACAGGCAGCACCATCATGCTCACGTTTTTGATCACGCCCAGCAGTGGGATGCGCAGCGGAACCATCTGATTAGGCGGCCCCTGACGCAGATAAGCACGCCGGAACAGCGGCGAACGCAGCGGCGGACGGTTGAGCGCGCGCCAGAGTTTCCAGCTCAGCATATCAGCCGGCCCCCTTGGGTCAGCACGCGCAAATCGCTCACGTCGCCGTCGAGCAGGAGCGAATTCACGCTCCACAGCACCCGCGCAATCAGTTCGCGCACGATGAAAAACACCGCCAATTGTTCCAGCGGCAGCGCCAGCGCCGCGACCGATGCGCTCAGTGACAGATTCGTGTTCAGGTTAGGCATAAACATAAAGCCAATCACCCAGACGACGGCGTAGGCCGTGATTTGCAGCGCCAGAAAGCCAACGAACGCGCCGACGCGCGCGTCGAGGCGGTTGCGCGCGAACAACGGCACAATCACGCCAACCAGACTGCCAATCACTGTCGAATGGATGTCGTCGATGTGAAAGGCCAGCGCCAGCACGCTGACCAGTTCAATCACGCTCAGCAGGCTTTCGGCAAAATTTTCGCTGGTGTTGTTGGGGACGCCCAGTCCGTGCGCTTCGGGCAGGCTCAGCAGCCCACTGATTAACAGCAGCGTCAGAAAGAAGATGCGCGAGAACCAGACCCGCTGTGCGCCCACGCCATTGAAAGTCTGGTCATAATACTGGCAGCCCGTACAGATCGCCCAACTGGCACTGAAGGGGCCGTAGGGCGACGTTGACAGCAGTTCGAACGTGCCGCGTTCGCGTTCGCGTGCAATCGCGCTGGCGATGCGGATCGCCCAGTACAGTCCGGCGACCGTGCCATGCAGCGCCATGTACAGCCCGGTGATGCCGATGGGGATGAAGAACAGGATGATGAAAACTAACTGCGAGAAATAGCGTAGTCCAATGGTCGCCAGCAGCGCGAACAGCACCGCCAGCGCGATCCGCTGCACCGAGGACAGGCTTCGCGGCGGGGGCGGCGGGTGCTTCTGGCTGACCCGTCGAAACAGCGGATGGTGAATCGGCGGGCGCTTGAGTGCGTTCCAGACCTGCATCGTGACGACGCTCATCAGGGATGGTTGCCCCACGCGACCACGTTCGGTGTGCCAAAAACGGGATAAATCCCCTGCGTCAGTGTTGTCAGCGCGCCGCTGCTGGTATCCATCGCCAGCAGGTGATAGCCGTTCTGGTCGTTGGGAACCGCGCCGCCGAAGGCGAGATACGTCCCATCCGGCGACCAGACCAGCCGCGAGGGATTGGGCGTCTGCTCGGTGGTGGCGAAGCCGCAGTAAGCGCTGACCGCGCCCGTATTCACGTCGAGAATGTGGATGGTGCTCGTGCCGAGGTTGGCGGTGAAATCCGCGCCCGTGATCGACGTGACCCAGAAGGCAATGCGTGTGCTGTCCGGCGACCAACTGAGTTCACCGACCGCCACGCCGTTGATCCGTTCCGCGCCGTAGGTCGAAGTCAGGTGTGTCCACTGGGTTGGGGCGCTGTCCCCCGGCTTGATGGCGAAAATCTCGCTGCTGACCTGTGCCGCGCCCGTCGAATCGGTTGCTACCGGCGCGACGTAGGCCAGCCATGTGCCATCCGGCGACCATGCCTGCGCATCGAAGTAGGCTTTGTCCGCGCCGAGATCGACGCGCTGATCGCTGATACCGTCCAGTCCACGCAGGTCGAGATCGACCAGATAGCGCTCGAAGAAGTCGTCTTTGGGTTCGACCATCAGGCCGTACCGTCCACCGGGCTGCACCGAGATCACGCCATCGACGTTCAGATAGTCGCGATCACCGCCTGCCGTCGGAACCAGATAAGCCTGCTTGGCGGGCGTCCAGACCAGATAGGTCGATGGATTCCACCATTCGACTTCGGCGGCGTTTTCCACGACCAGCGCGCGCTGCGTGCCGTCAAGGCGCATGATATTGAAGGTATTGGTCGGGTCGTTGAAAAAGGTCAGCCAGCTTTTATCAGGCGAAAGATGGCAGTTCGAGGTGCAGGGCGCGGTATCCGGCAGGGGATAGCGCCGCCCATTATCGATGTTGTAAACCCAGATCGCGCTTTTGTCGAACGAAGTCAGGATGATCCCACCCGGTTGAAAATCCGCCGCGCGCGGTTGAATCCCCGTCGCGGGGCAGACTTTAGTGATGCTGGCGTCGGCGTGGATGATTTGTCGGGAAAAGAGCAGCATAAATCCTAGCACGGCGAGGGCAAGCACAGGTTGTCGAAAGCGTTTCATCCGTAGATTTTCTTGTTCAGCTTTTCGGCTTCGGTCAAGGGGGCGGGGCGCTCGACGTTCCACAGATGGATCGCGCTCAGCCGCCCGGCCTCGCCGCCGTCGGCGATACACAGATGCTCGTTCAGCAGCAGACAGTCCATCGGGCGCTGAAGCGGCACCTCGGTCAGGTCGTTCAGCAGGTCGATGAACGGCGGTTCCTTTTCGCAGTCGTAAAAGTGCGCCAGATAGATCACGCGCGTTTCGTAATCGTAGGGCTGATTGTCTGCATCGAGCCGGGTTTCCGGCAGCGCAATCGCCAGCCGTAGACGACGGCAGACGAAGTACAAATCCGGTCGGCGCAGTTCGGCTTCTGCCAGCACGTAGCTGTCGGCGACGCCGACCAGCATCGGCGGGATCACGTCGAGCTTGAATTTGGCGATGAGCGCCATCTTCTCGTCGATGCTCAGCGTCCGCACCAGATCGAGCAGGCGTTCCGGCCCGCGCATCCCGCGATGGCGCGGCCCCGCGAAGTTGAGCGCCATCGTATGCCAGCCCGTTTTCGGTTTGGCGATGACGTCAGGCAGTTCCAGCGGGTGCTCGATTTCGTTCGTCCCATCCTGCTCGTCAATGCTGCGCGTAAACGTGCCGTCGGGCAGCAGTTCGTGCTGGGCGATCCAGCCATTTTCGCCGTAAACTTCCTCAACGTAGAGCGTCTTATCCAGCGTCATTCCCAGTAAACTGCAATCGCCCTCATGTTTCAGCGGCAGCGTTGTCAGGTGTGTGACAGGATGTTCAGGCATAAGTTAAGCATCCGTTATGTCAAGCTAGTGTTAGAATTTTAGATAAAATCCGAAAAACTGTTGAATCTTACAAAGAATTCGTCGCACGTTTGTTTTACGCATGTTATACTCAAAATGTCATCAGTATTCTTCTATTATTCAGGGTCTTTTCGATGACGGGCTATCGTGTACATACCGACATTATAACCGATCAGCAGGCGGAGGGATCGCCTGAATCTCCGCAGGAGCGCGAACCCGCCAGCCCTCGGCAAACGGTGACCGTGCCTGTGGTTCGCCCGAATTCACTGCGTACCGCGCCTGTTGCCGAAACTGGCATGGTGGCGGCGGTTGTCCTTTCGGAAGGGGTGGATGGCAGCGACGAAACGCAGGATGCCGTGCGCACCAGCGCCGAAACCCAGCCTGTTCCCAACGCGCAGGCAGCAGCCCAGGGAAATTCGCAGCTTTCCGCTCTGATTGTCGAGGATACGCTCGAACTGGCGGAGATTTTGCAGGTCACGCTCGAACGGATGCACATGGTCACCGGGCATGAAAGTCATGGCAGCCGCGCCGTGACGCGCTTCAGCGAAATGAAGCCCGACATCGTCCTGCTTGACATCGGCCTGCCCGATGGCCCCGGCTGGAAGGTGCTCGACAGCATTCGCGATCATCAGCAGAAAATCGGCGGGCCGATGCCAGTCGTGATTGTCATCACCGCCTATGGCGACCCGGCGAATCGCTTGGTGGGCAAACTGCATGGCGTCTACAGCTACCTGATCAAGCCCTTCACACCGAATGAAATCGAAACGACAGTCAGAAACGCCCTGAGCAGCGCTGCCGGATGAATCACCTCGTCATGCGAGGGGCAGCGCTGATGCTGCTCGTCGTTGCGGTTGTCAGTTTTCTGCTGCTTCAGCGCACGTTTCAACTGCCTGCACCACGCAATAACTCGCCCGCTAATTCACTGCCGGATAGTCATACCAATCGCCCCCTTCAGAACTTATATCAACTTGAAGCACAGGCCGTTCGTGGCGGCTGGACGCCGGATCGACTGCGGCAGGCGGGTGATTTGTGGCGCGATCTGGGTGATCTCACCCGCGCGGTCACCTACTGGGAAGCCGATACCAGCCCCGACGCTGCCCTCCTGCGCGACCGGGCGCAGGCCTATCTCGAATTGCAGCGCTGGGCGGACGCTGACGACACCCTCGACCACCTGCTCAAAATCCTGCCGCAGAACTCAACCGACCGACCCTGGGCGCAGTTTCAGTTGGGTCTCATCCGTGCCGCTTATGATCCAGCGCAGGCCATCGATCTGCTGCGGGCGGCGCAGCCCGTTTATGGCGCTCAGGTGACGAATTTGCTCCCGCTGCTGGCAGGAGACCCCGATTCGACACAGGTCGGCATCGGGCTGGCGCGCAATAATCTGTGGCCTTACGCGGAACTGGCTTTTTCCCAGTCCGGCGACGCGCTGGCTTTCGCATATCGCGGGCTGGCGCGCGATATGCAGGGCAAGGATGGTTCGGCGCAGATCGAGGCGGCGGTCACGCTCGCGCCGGAAGAGCCGCAGGTACGCTTTTTGCAGGGATTGCATCTGCGCCTGACTTACGACAACGCGGGCAGCCTCGACGCGATGGTGCAGGCCGTCGCGCTCGACCCTGAAAATCCGGCCTTGTATGCCGAACTTGGCAAAGCCTACCAACTGGTCGGTGACCTGACGACCGCCGAACACTGGCTCAAGTTCGCCGTTTCGCTCGACGCCCATTTTCAACCGCTGCTCGACTCGTTCTACGACGACGAAAAAACCGCTCTGCTCAGCCTGGGACTCGTGGATGAAGCGGCTCTCCCGTTTGACACCACACCATCACCTGACCAGTAATCCCCTGTTCAGCTTTGAGGTGCGCCGCGTGCGCTGGGGCGCGACTGAAGCGATCCTGCTCAAAACGAGTCTCCGCTGGTTGGCGATCTTCGCTGCCGTTCCTCTTCTGCTCTGGCTGGTGCTGCTGCAAGGAATTCCACATTGCTGGGATCGGGCAGGCATGATTGTTACGTTTTTCCTGTTGGTGCTGAGCTTACTCTGGGCACTTGTCACCGACTTTGCTGCGATGACTTCGGGATTAGGGAGTATCAACCGTGAAATCACTGCCGGACGCTGGGACTTACTGCGCCTGACTCCCCTGAAAGATGATCAACTGATTGCCGCCCGACATGGCACGGTGCAGGTGCGGGTCTGGCGCTGGATGATGGTCGTGATTGCCCTGCGCCTCGCCGCTGTGCTGATCGCACTGGTGAGCCTGATGGTCGCGCTGCTTCGTGATCGTCCTGCCAGCGGGCAGTCCTGGGGCGATTTTTTCATTGTGCTGCTGATGTTTGTCGTCGGTGGTCTGCTGCTGCTGCTGGAGCCGTTCTGGCGGATGCGTACCGTCACGGCGCTGGGTATCGCGGTCTCGATGCGGGCGCACACATCGGTCTCGGCGGTGCTGCTGGCGGGCGGCGCGATTTTTGCGCTCTGGCTGCTGCAAGGCTTTATCGCCTTTTCAATTGCTGTCATCGTCGCGCTGGTGATTCTGCCGCTGGCGCTGCTCGAATACGCCGCGCTCCAGACGACCATCCTCTCGCCGCTGGCCTTTCTTGCGCTGATTAGCGCCACTGTTTACGGCTTTTATTCTATTCTGCAAAGCTGGAGCCTGCGCCGCGCCCGACGCTGGATCGGCAGCCTGAGCGAATGACCTTCCCCTACAGCTTTACACCCCATGCCCGACTCTCGGCGAATCCGCTTTTCGCAGGCAGCGTGCGCAAGCTGACTTGGGGCGCGAGCGCAAAGCAGCTTGTCAGCTACAGTCAGGTCTGTTTACTCGCCGTCTGCGGTGCGGTGCTGAGCCTGTGGTTTCTGCTCGTCTTTTTTGATGCGACCAACGATCTGATCACCGCCTATAGTCTGCTGCTCGTCGGCTTGAGTTTTCTGGCGGCGCTGGCGCTCGATTACACCAGCATGGCGGCGGCGCTCAACAGTATCAGCGGCGAAATCGCCGCCAAACACTGGGATTTGCTCCGTCTCACCTCACTGACCGACGAGCAAATCGTGCTTGCCAGGCAGGGCGTGGCGCAGAGTCGCACCTGGCGCTTGATGGTTTTTGTCGTGACCCTGCGTGTCGCCACGTCGCTCAGTCTGCTGCTGACCTTCCTGCTCCTGCTGGATCGGGCGCGCCCGCTTAATCTGTTCGCGGCGATTGATCTGGTGCTGCTGGCTTTCGGCTATGGCTGGATTGCCCTGTTCATGGATGCCGTCTACATCGTCGAACCCTACTGGCGCATGAGCGCAATCACCGCATTGGCGGTCGCCATTTCGGCGCGAACACAGCATCCTCTCGCGAGCCTGGGCGCGGGAATCGCCGCGCTGCTCGTTTTCTGGCTGGCGCAGGGGATTGTGACGCTGCTGCTGGTCGGCGGATTTTTCTCCAGTCTCTCGCAGCTCCTTCAATTCGACCAACCCGCGAATCAACTGTCTGCCTGTGTGCCGCTGGTCTTTATTGCGCTGGCGCTCTGGGGCATCTACGCTTTTTACGCCGTTCTGCAAAGCTGGAGTCTGCGCCGCGCCACAGGCTGGGTCGCCGCGCTGAACTAAGCGAACGCTTCCAACCAGTGTTTACGCCTCACGACCGCTATGTTACAATTTACCTTGTTGCTTTGAGGGGGGAAATCGGTTGCGCCGCATCCTTGCGCTGAGTCTGCTGGTCATAATCTTTGTCGTGCTGCTGACCGCCAGCCGCTTTGTTGCGACCTGGCAGCATTACATTGTTGCGGGTGACGCCGGGACGCTGCTCTATGCCGCCAGCTTCGACGGCGGCAGCAGCGACGGCTATAACAGCGATTGGGCGCAGTATCCGGGTCGGCTCTCCGCGCAGATTGCCGACAACCAGATGCAGATCAGCATCGGCGAGGTTGATGGCAGTGCATATTCCACCGCCTCGCCCCATTTTGGCGACTTTGATTTGCAGGTCTATGCTCAACTAATAGATGGCCCAAAAGAAAATGGTTATGGAGTCGTTTTTCGTCTACAAAATAAGGACGATAGTTCGATTCAAGACGATAATTACTACGTTTTTCTCATTAGTGGCGATGGCTACTATCGCGTTGTTCGTGCAATCGATGGAAAACCGAAAATTCTCAGTGATTGGATAGATTCGACATCTATTCGTCAAGGAGTAGGGGTGGTTAACCATCTGCGAGTTATAGCTCACGGCGATCAATTCCGTTTTTATATAAATGATCAACCTGTGCAAGTATGCATTCCTGACGATCCGAGTGGTGTCAGCACTTATAGTCAAAGTCAATGTATTAAAGGCAAGATGTTTGACACTTTGACCGATGATACTATAGCGAACGGACAAATTGGTATGATCGCTCAATGGTGGGCTGATGCTAGTGCACAGTCTCTCGTCGCTGCCTTCGACAATCTGCTCGTCTACGCGCCATAGGCCAGTTGAAATCGGCTATACTGACTTTTAGGAGTACATATCCGCCGGTGCAGAATCATCCCAGTTTCTAGTTTTTACTCAGCACTCAGCACTCAGCACTCAGCACTCAGCACTCAGCACTCAGCACTCAGCACTCAGCACTCAGCACTCAGCACTCAGCACTCAGTACTTCGCTTCTTATAGGAGTTATCATGGACGACCCAAGACCTCAGATGCAGGATGCTTTGAAAAAAGCCATGCTTGCCAAAGACACTGCCCGCCGCGATGTTCTGCGCATGACTCTCAGCGCTTTCAAGCAGGTCGAGATTGACGAGCGCCGCGACTTGAGCGCCGAAGACGCCGTGACCATCCTTCAGCGCGAGATCAAGAAGCGCCGCGACAGCGTGGACGAAGCGCGTAAAGCGGGACGCGAGGACGTTGTCGCCAGCGAATCGTCGGAACTGGCAATGATCGAAGAATTTCTGCCGCAGCAGTTGACGCGCGACGAAATCGCCGCGCTGGTGCGTGACGCCATCCAGACCAGCGGCGCGTCGTCGCCGAAGGAAATGGGCAAGGTGATGGGGGTGCTGATGCCTAAAGTGAAGGGAAAAGCAGACGGCAAGCTCGTCAACGAAGTTGTGCGCGATCTGCTGAACAATGCTTAATTGGCTTTCCACGCTTATCGACAGTCTCGCCCCCTCGACCCATGTGCGCCGGGATCATCCGCTGCATACGGTGGGCGTGATTGCGGTAGCGGTCGTGTTTGTGCTGACGGCGACCATCATTGTCGCTTTTGACAGCATCTTTCAAACCCAGAGCAATGTCGCCTCGCTCGAAATCGGCAGCATTGCCGGGGACGATATTCGCGCGCCTTTGAGCATCACCTACACCAGTGATGTCCTGACCGAGCGTGAACGTCAGGCTGCCGTCAGCGCCATCAGCCCGATTTACGACCCGCCCGATCCCAATGTGGCGCGCCAGCAGATTACGCTGCTTCAGCAAATTCTCGACTTTATCGACAATGTGCGCCGCGATTCGTTTGGCACGCCCCAGCAAAAAGCCGACGATTTGCATGATGTGACCGCGCTTCGGCTCGACCAGACCATCATCGAATCGCTGCTGCAAATGGATGATGATACCTGGCGGGCTGCTTCTGGTGAGGCGACCAACGTCCTCGAACGGGTCATGCGTGAATCGATCCGCGAAGGTGATCTGTCGCTGACGACCGATCAGCTCCCCTCACAGGTCTCGCTGCGTTTTGATACCCGCACCTCGGCGGTGATTGTCGCGCTCGTCAAGGATTTGCTGCGCCCCAATCGCTTCCAGAATCCGGTGGCGACCGACCTTGCCCGCCAGACGGCTGCCAACAACATCGCGCCGGAAAGCCGCAGCTTCGAACGCGGGCAGATCGTTGTCCGCGCTGGGCAGCGTCTCGACAACCTCGACTACGAAGCGCTCAGTCATCTCGGCCTGCTCGAATCGCCCGACCGGCGCATTCAGGATATTTTTCGGGCGCTGCTTGCCAGCATCGTCGTCATGGTTGCCGTCGGCTTGTATCTGGTGCGCTACCCTGACAAATACTATACCCAGGCGCGTTTCCTCGCTGTGCTGGGCGCGATTTTTCTGGTGACGCTCGCGGCGGCGCGCCTGTTCGGCGGGCAGTATTATCTCTATCCGGCGGCGGCGATGGCCTTGACGCTGGTCATCATCACGCGCAATGAAATCGCCATCATCAGCACGATTGGCCTCGGCCTGCTGATTGGCATTATGGCGAACAACTCGCTCGAAATCGCCATGATGGTCATCGTCGGCGGCATGGTCGGCGCGCTGGTGCTGCGCCGCTCAGAACGCCTCAATAATTACTTCTTCGCCGGGTTGGTCGTCGCCCTGATGAACGTCGTGATTGTCGTTCTGTTCAATCTCGAACTCATCAGCATCGACGAGGGGGCGACGCTCGGAACCATGATTCTGCTGGCGGTGCTCAACGGCATGATTTCGGCGATGGCGGCGTTGGCTGCCCTCTATATCATCACGCTCTTTTTCAACCTGCCAACCAGTCTCAAGCTGGTCGAACTCAGCCAGCCCAATCAACCGCTGCTTCAGCGGCTTTTGCGCGAAGCGCCGGGAACCTATCAGCACTCGCTTCAGGTTGCCAATCTCAGTGAGCAGGCGGGCAACGCCGTCGGCGCGAATGCCGAACTCATGCGTGTTGCCGCTCTCTATCACGACATCGGCAAGATGCTCAACGCGGCCTTTTTCGTCGAAAATCAGGTTGATAACGTCAACCCCCATGAAACGCTCAACGATCCCTATCGCAGCGCCGACATCATCATCAGCCACGTCACCGACGGCGAAAAGCTGGCGCGCCAGTTTCATCTGCCTGCCCGCATCCGTGATTTCATCATGGAGCATCACGGCACGACTCTGGTCGGCTATTTCTACACACGAGCCGTCGAACAGGCTGACGACCAGGAGACCGTTGATATTGAACAGTTCACCTATCCGGGGCCAAAGCCGCAAACCCGCGAAACGGCGATCATGATGCTGGCGGATAGCTGCGAGAGTACCGTTCGGGCGCGCAAGCCCGCCAACAAAGCCGAGATTGTCGAAATCGTGGACAGCATCATCGACAACCGGATGCGTGACGGTCAGCTTGACGAATCCAACCTCACGCTCAGGGACATCAGCATCACCCGCGACATTTTTGTCGAGATGCTTCAGGCGGTTTTCCACCCGCGCATCAATTACCCGTCGCTGCCATCGCCGACCGCCAAACGCCAGTCGTCCGAGTTGGTGCCAGAAGTCGCCGCACCCTTGCGTGAGGACATCGCAGCGATTGAGTCGATCAGCCGCGCTGAATCCGGTGAGCGCGCCACCAACGAGCATGAAGCCGTGCGCGCCACCAAAACGCAGACCGTCGAGTTGCCCACCGTCAAGCTTGAGGAAGACACGCCCATGCCCGAAGTTCCACCTCTTCGGCGCACCCAGCGTTTGAACCCGGTGGACGACAAACCGGAAAAACCGGAGGAGGGCTGATGTCTGAAATCGAGTTTTCCGTTGAAATCCAGAATGAAGCCGATTATGAAATCGACGAAGCGCGACTCCGGCAGGCCGCGCTGACCGTTCTCGCCGCCCACGACATTCAACCCGGCAGCGAAATGACCGTCGCCATCACCGATAACGAAGCCGTCGCCGCCCTCAATCTACGTTTTCGCGGCGTCGATGCGCCGACCGACGTGCTGTCTTTCCCAATGAACGACGACATGCCGGGGGAGGTGCGCTATCTGGGCGATCTTGCCATCGCCTATCCCTATGCGTCAGCCCAGGCCGCCCGCGAAGGCCATGCCCTCAGCGATAGTCTGGCGCTGCTGGTCGTTCATGGCACGCTCCACATCCTCGGCTACGATCACGACACACCAGAGCGGAAGGCGGAAATGTGGGGCGCGCAGGCTGCCGCTTTAGTCCGGTTGGGGATTCCCGTCGAAATTGTTCCCGCCCTCGAAGCGAGCGTCCACGAAGCGCACGATGGAGACGATGATGAGCCGCAGGGATAGGCTGATCGAGGCGCTGCTGGGGACGGCTCGCATCAATCCCGACGAGTTCAGCCCGGTCACCAGCACCAACCGCGTCAACAGCTTCGGCTACGCGCTGGCAGGTTGGATCTATATGCTGCGCCGCCAGAAGAACACGCGCATCCAGGCCGTTGCCAGCATTGGCATTATGGCAGTCGCCTTCTGGCTGCGCGTCGATGCGATGAGTTATGCCGTCCTCATTCTGGCGATCACCATCGTCTGGATGGCGGAATTCGTCAACGCGGCAGTCGAGGCAGCCATCAACCTCTCTACCAGCGAATTTCACCCGATGGCGAAGGTGGGCAAGGATGTCGCCTCGGCGGCGGTGCTGCTGGGAGTCGTCGCCTCCATCCTGATTGGTATACTCGTATTAGGGCCGCCGCTGTTTCATAAGCTTGGCATCAGCTAAACAGAAATCCTGTTGAAAGAGACTTCAGACCCACATGGATTACGAACCGCCACCTCCCACGCCACCACTGCCTCCCGACGATCTGCCCGACGATTCGTCCGAATTCGCTTCGGAGTTTCCCACCGCGCCTGAGCCGGAGAATCCGCAGTCGCCGCTGCCGGAGCGTCCCCTGGCGAGTCCGTCGAAAACGCCGCCGCCCAACGTTTCCCAGCCCGAACCGCAGCCGCGACGGGGAGCCGCGCGCGAACGCTACGAGCGCCGCAGGCAGCAGGCCGCGCCCAGGTCGGCCTCCCCGCGCCGCCAGATCGCTGTGCCGCAGAATATCAATCTGCCCAAAATTCCCGGCGGCAGCCTCACGCTGATCGGGCTGGTGGCGGCGATAGCATTTGTCCTGCTGGTCGTCTATGTATTGGGGCGCGTTCGCAACAGCAGTCTGGAGACTCAGCCCAACGCGGTCTGGCTCGGCACCGAATGGACGTATGACACCCACACCGACGCGGAGATTGCCGAACTCGTCCAGAAGCTGCGTGACCGCCATATCGGCACGATCTACGCTTACGTCTCCTATTTGCAATTCAACGGCACCTGGCGCAACGAAGATAAATTCGACAACATCAAAACCTTCGTCCAGCAGTTCGAGAAAGCCTACCCCGAAGGTCAGCTTTACGGGCTGGTCGGCGTTCCCACCTCGGATGCGGCGCATCCGCCCCGCCTGATGGATGTCAATCTTCAGCAGCAGGTCGCCGATCTCTCGAAACGGCTCACAACCGAATTCGCCTTCAAGGGGATTTTCCTGGACGCGGAACCGGTCTGGGACGGCGACCAGGATTATCTGGCGCTCCTGCGCGCGGTTCGCGCGGCGATTGGCATGGATAAGCCCATCAGCGCCGCCATCCCGCCCGACTGGAGTCCATCGAATGCCGAAATTCCGGTTCCGGCGCTGATGGAACCCAATACCGAGTGGAAGAAAGAGTACAAACAGAGCGTCGCCCTGCTGGTCGATCAGATGGTCGTGATGGTCTTCAACAGCACCCTACCCACAGCGTCAGATTACTCGCAGTGGGTCGCCTATCAGGTCAAAACCTTTGCGGATGCCATCGGTGCGTTGAACACGAATACCGAATTGCTGATCGCTATCCCAACTTTTGATGCGGAGCCGCCCGGTCACGATCCGGCGATTGAGAACATCGACTCCGCAGTGGCGGGCATTCGCGCCGGGTTGCAGCAGGCAGGATCGAACGCCAGCTACGTCAAAGGGCTTGCCATCTACGCCGACTGGACAACCGATGACACCGAATGGGCAGATTTCCAGAAAACGTGGGTCGCGAATAACTAGCAATGCAAATCGTCGAGTTTCACGAGAACTTATTACCGAGCCTGACCCGGCTCATCAACCAGCAGATTGCGACCATTCCGCCCGCCTTCACGCTCAGCGAGGCTGAAGTCGGGCAGATCATTCGGGACTGCGGTTCGCTCTGGATGCTGCATTACCCGGAGGAACGCGAGCCGCGCCTGACCGGGACAATCTGCGTGCTCGAACACCGCGAAGTCCTTGCTGCTGCTCAGTGGACGCTGCCCAGAGAAGCCGACGGTATTTTTACCCTCGAATGGATCGTCTCTGACCCGCAAACCTGGGTTCCCTTGAAGACCCTGCTCCACCTGCTCGAAAAGCAGGTCGAAATGAGCGGCTGCCGCTCGATTGCCTGCGGGCGTTTTTCCTTCGGTGTCGGCTGGCCGGGGCTGCCGACCGCCTGGACGCACGTTATCAAGGGGATGACGGATGCGGGCTATAAGCAGACGCAAACCTGGGTCATCATGCACGGCGAAACCGCCATCCACAGCACCCTTTCTGCGCCGCCAGCCAACGACCTGCGCTTCTACTGGAATATGAACAAGCCGTCGCTCGAATGGGACTTGACCGCCTATCGAGATGACACCGAAGTGGGCGAATGTCAGGTCTGGGGCATACCGCCGCACCTCGAAGATCGCGCCGATCTCGCCAGTTGGGCAACCGTCGAATATCTCGGCGTCGAAGCAAAGTATCACCGTCAGGGCATCGGTAAGCGCCTCATGGCGGAGCAGATGCGTTTTCATACGCGGCGCGGCATCCAGCACTTCATTGCCTGGACATCACCGGACAATCTCGCGGCGCGTAAGCTCAACGAGAGCATGGGCTTCGTCTACGGCCCCGAACTCGCCGTCATGGAAAAGTCGTGAGATCAACCGATCCACAACGCCCACAGAAAATTCTCCCGATGCTCCTCGCTCAATATCTGAGCGAGGAACGTGCGAATTTCGCTCAACGCCTGCGCGTCCAGTTCACCATCCTCAGTGATGAAACTTCGCGCTGCATACTGATTGCCGATTAACTTGATCCATTCCGTAATCACATTTAGAAAAATCGCCAGTGATGGCGCAATCGGGCGCGGCTCCCATTCGCCCATCCCATGCAGTGCAAACGAGATCGGCGTCTCCGCTTGATCGACGTGTGCGATCACCGCGTCCGCGCCCACATCCGCAATCACAATCCAGTCAGCGTTCCACAGCGGATCGATGGTTTTCTCATCAGCGTCACTCCAGCGATAGCCGCTTTGGTAGTCGTCCAGTGTTGTCGGGTCAGGGAAATACAGATCATTCCCTGACGATGGGACATAGAAATCCATCGGCGCAGCCGTTTGATACCACGCCATCAATTCGCTGGAAAGCGGTATTCTCGCCTGAACGAGCGCTAGCGGTTCCGCTGTGACACGCTGAAATTTCGCTCCGCGCAGAAATTGCTCCGAAGCGTGTTGAAAGTCGCGCGCTGCCGCTTGCAAATTCCTGTTCAAAATCTTTGCCTGCGTGTGGACGGGTAGGGGCGCAGCGCGCTGCGCCCTTTACTGTTTTGCGTCTTTGCATCTCAGTAGAGTCGAGTAACTTCCTTTTGTAAGCTGCACCTGCCCCTGTTTTCTCCCCTCTCCCCGCTTGCGTGGGAGAGGGGTCGGGGGAGAGGGGTATACAGGCACTTTCGAAAGTTATTTAGCCGCGATTACTTCCGCGTTGAATCTTTTGCTTTTCTCCCCTCTCCCTGAACTTGTTCGGACACCCGCTTGTGTGGGAGAGGGGTGATCTTTACTTCGTCTTTGCCAGCTCCTCAAGGAAACAGATCGCCGTGTCAATCCCCCGGTGGAACATCGTCACCGAGTAATGTTCATCCGGGCCGTGCGCGCCGTCCGTATTCAGCCCGTAGCCCATCAGAATCGACGGCAGGCCGAGTTCCGTCTTGAAGTCGCCGACCACCGGAATACTCCCGCCAATCCGCGAGAAAATCGGCGCGGTTCCCCAGCCGCGTTCGTAAGCGCGCACCGCCGCCTGCATCTCCGGCGTGTCGATATTGACCTGTGCGGCAGGTGAGGGATGTCCCAGCAGCTTCAGTTCGCTGTGGATCGTCTCCGGCGTGATCTGCGCGATGTAAGTTTTAACCAGTTCGTAAATTTCAAAGGCATCCTGATTGGCGACCAGACGGCAGCTTATCTTCGCCATTGCCTTTGCCGGGAGGACGGTTTTCTCGCCGTCGCCCGTCCAGCCGCTCAGCATCCCGTTGATCTCCAACGTAGGCCGTGCGCCCAGCCGTTCGCGCAGCGTATACCCAAGTTCACCCCACGACGCCGGGATGCCCGTCACCTGTTTGATCGTGTCTTCAGGGATGTTCTGCTTGGCGAGTTCCGCCTTTTCGTCGTCGCTCAGCGTCAGCACGTCGTCGTAGAAACCGGGGACAGCCACGCTGTTATCCGGGTTGTGCAGCTTGCTGATGATTTGCGCCAGCGCCAGCGCCGGGTTATGGACGATACCGCCGTAACCGCCGCTGTGCAGGTCGCGCTGCGGCCCCCACACCTCAAGCTGCATGTAGGTCAGGCCGCGCAGGGCATAGGTGATCTCCGGTTGGTCGATGTTGCGCATCCCCGTGTCCGAGATCAGGCATACGTCCGCCGTGAAACGCGCCTTGTTCGCCCGAATGAAGTTCGTCAGATGTTCCGAGCCGATTTCTTCTTCGCCCTCGATCATGAACTTGATGTTGACGGGGGCTTTGCCCTCGGTTGCCAGATACGACTCCAGCGCCTTGATGTGAATGAACATCTGCCCCTTGTCGTCCGACGAACCGCGCGCGTAAATGTTGCCGTCGCGCTCGACCGGTTCGAACGGCTCGCTCGACCAGCCGTCCGCAGCGCGGTTGGCGGGCTGCACGTCGTAATGCCCGTAGACCAGCACCGTCGGCGCGCCTTCCGCACCCAGCCAATCGCCGTAAACCAGCGGATGCCCGCCTGTTTCCAGCAGTTCGACATGGTTCACGCCAATGCGCCGCATTTCCGCCGCGATCCATTCGGCGGCGCGTCGCACATCGGCCTTGCGCTCCGGCTCGGTGCTGACGCTGGGGATACGCAGCAGATCGTACAGTTGATCGCGGAACTGCTGCGCGTGATCACGCGCATAGTCGCGTGCTGAAACCATCAGGTGTTTGCCTTTCATATCGGCTTTAAACGGAAAGTTGACCGGATTATAACGTAAGGCTGGGCGCTCTCCGCCATACCTTTGTGAGTTGGCTATAAGGAACTCGCTTCAGACTTGTTTGTTCGGGAGACTCGGCGTGATCTTCCGCCATCCTGATGGATCGCTTACTTTGCGTCTTTCTTTTAACCTTTGCGTCTTTGCGTTAGGCCTTTTCTTTTTAGTTTGCGAACACTGCCGCCGCGCCCTGCCAGATCGCTGCGCGTTCCGCTTCCTCCGGGACGAATGGAAAGTAATACCCCACGCGATCCAGCAGCCCCTCGTACCGTGCCTTGACCGCCTGTGCCAGTCCGTCCACTGGCGCGACCACCGCGAAGGTATTCAGCACCTCGTCGCTGATCAGTTCGCCCATCTCGAACCAGCGCTGTTCCCGCGACAGTCCATTCAGCCGATCCGCCAGGTCGCCCCAGCCGTGCAGTTCCATCACCGGGCGATAGCTCGGCGTGCTGGCGTAGAAGGCGATCTGCGACCGAACAAATCCAGCGTTCTCCTGAATTTCCTGCGCATTCTTCCCCGTCACCACAAACACCGCGCACGACAATGCGCAGTCTTGCCTCTGGCGTCCGGCTTTTTGCGCTCCCCGCTCGATGTTCGGGATCACCGACTCTTGCAGATAGCGTGCCGTATGGAACGAATGCACATGAAACCCCTGGCATAGTTCGCCTGCCAGCCGACATAAATGTTCATTCACCCCGGCGATGTAGATCGGCACATTCGGCTGATCAATCGGCCCCGGCGTGAAAAACGGACTCATCAGTGTGAAGCGGTAGTGTTCCCCGCGATATTTGAGCGGCGTCCCATTCTGGAAGTTGTCCCAAATCGCCCGCAGCGACTCGATATATTCGCGCAGCCTCGGCGCGGGCGCTGTCCAGGTAGTGCTGAAGCGTTTCTCGATGTGCGGCTTGACCTGTGTCCCCAGTCCCAGAATGAAGCGCCCGCTCGACTGCGCCGCTAAATCCCACGCGATCTGTGCCGTGATCATCGGGCTGCGCGGGAAGGCGACCGCGATTGCTGTGCCCAGTTCGATCCGCTGGGTGGCGCTTGCGGCATGAGTCAGCGGTAAAAACGGGTTGTGCGACGTTTCGGTCGTCCACAGCGCAGCAAAGCCATAGGCTTCGACCTGCTGCGCAATCGACGCCGCCGTATTCAGGTTTTGTGGAAATACAGTCACATCAAATTTCATTATCACAAACCTTTTATTTTGAAGGGTTGGCTTATGTATCCGTTAGCTGTCGATAGCTGACAAAGCGTTCCCGTGAATAGTCATCAATTGGACAAAATCCGCTCCCTCAAATGTGCATGTTTGAGCAGGGGTTTGTCTATTTTCTGGAATGAAGTGTTTTTTGATTTGGATTCCGCTAATTAAACCTGAGGCACTCATTATAGCAAATCAATTTTTCGGCGTGCCGTGTTATACTAAAGCGTGTCGTTCATGTTTTGTGTTAGAAATCAACAGGGCGTGTCTATGCTTGACCAACCGAACCTGAACAAGATCGATCAGGAACATCTGCTGATGCTCTACGAAATCACGCGGACGATGAATTCCTCCCTCGATTTTGCCGAAGTTCTGGACATCGTCATGGATTCGATGATGCAGATCACGCGAGCGCAGCGTGGCTTCCTGATGATCGCGGACGATAACGGTCGCTTGCACATTCAGGTTGCACGCAGCAATGAAGGCGACCCCGCCGAAGAAACCTTCAGTACAACCATCGTCAATCAGGTGGTCGAAACCCATCAACCCCTGCTGACCAACAACGCCCAGTTCGATACCCGCTATAAGGTCGGTCAAAGCATCATCATGAAGGGGCTGCGCGCTATCCTGTGCGCCCCGATGCTGGTCAAGAATCGTCTGGTAGGTGTGGTTTACGTCGATACATCCATCCGCACGGGGAGTTTCAAGGAGTCGGACCTGTTTCTGCTGAGTGCGGTCGCGGGGCAGGCGGCTATCGCCATCGAAAACGCGCGGCTCTACGGCGTCGCGGTCGAGAAGGGGCGCATGGAGCGTGAATTGCAGATGGCGCGCGCCATTCAGGAATCGCTGCTGCCGCGCCACATGCCGACCATCACAGGCTACGAGATTGTCGCGCATTGGGAATCGGCCCGTGAAGTTGCTGGGGATTTCTACGACTCGTTTGCGCTGCCGGACAACACGGTTGGGCTGGTGATTGCGGACGTGTCGGATAAAGGGGCGGCAGCAGCGCTGTTCATGGCCTCGGCTCGCGGTATGATCCGAAGTCACGCGCTGGCTGGCTATTCACCCTACGAAACGCTTTCGCGCACCAACGATATGCTCGTGACGGATTCGCGTGACGGCACTTTTGTCACCGTCTGCTACAGCCTGTTTCAAAGCGGCGGCAGAGCAACATTTGTCAATGGCGGGCATAACCCGCCGATAGTGTATCGTTGTTCAAGCAATGAAATTTCATTTTTGCCGCGAGGGGGTCGCGCACTCGGCTGGTTCCTTGAAAATCCGCTCAAGCCGATTGAGCTGACCTTGGAACACGGCGACGTGATCGTTTACTACACCGATGGTCTGACCGATGCTGAAAACGCCAGCGGCGAAAACTACGGCGAAGAACGCCTCATGCAGGCGATCAGCGCTTGCGGTCGTCAATCAGCGAATCATATTCTGGATTATCTTGTTCACGATGTCGAGTGTTTTTGCGGCGACATTCCTGCCTTCGACGATCTCACCCTCTGTGTGGCCCGTTACACCGGCTGATAACCTCTAAGGAGAAGCATATTGGCACTTGTACGAAGGATCATCATCGTACTGGTCGGCATTTCACTGGCAATTCTGGTGACGGTGCTGCTTTTAAATCCCGAAACGATTTTGTCCCTGTCCTCTAATCTGGATCAGACCTCTGCGTTGATCCGGCTGCCTCTGGCAATCCTGATTGATGTGGTGATTCTGGCGGTGATTGCGATTCTGGCGCGCGGGGAACGTGCGCCGCAGCACGAAGGCGGATTGATTGTCAAGGCACAGGGGGCAATCGCCGACATCAGTGTCGATTCCGCGCGTGATCGGATGCTGCGCGCCGTGCGCGAAGTCCCCGGCGTGATTTCGGCGGAAGCAACCGTCAAAGCGCTGCGCGGCAAAGCCGACGTCGATATGGATGTGGTCGTATCGCGCGAGAGTAATAATCTGCCAGAGAAACAGAAGGAAATCGACCGGGCGCTGCGTCAGGTGCTCAACAAGCAGCTTGGCTTGCAGATGGCGGGCAAGCCGCGTGTTCACATTCGCATGGATGGTATGGAGGAGCCGAAGCCCACGCCCCTTCCGGCGGAACTGCCTGCCCCAGCTTCCGCCGTGACGCCTGAGCCTGCTGTCGTGGTCGCCGAGCCGCCCAAGCCGGAAGAACCCGCTGTCGTCACGGAAGTCAAGGAAGAATCCCCGCTGCCGCCTCCGGTAAAAGATTCCATGTCGCTGCGCCCTGAAAGCGAAGCGAAACCCGACTCGGTCGAGCCGAGTTAATCTTGCTGGCGCTTAGCGTTTCTGCTGAGAAGTCCTTTGAATATTCGGCTTTTCCCCTGCTACCATCACAGTTTTCTCCCCTCGCCCCGCTTGCGTGGGCTGAGGAGGTGACTGTAAATGCAGGAGCGAGGCACGCCTCGCCCGTTCGCATCAGCTTAAGGATTTTGGCGCTTATTTTGATCCAATTCGGCATCCTGATTGTTTTTCTCCCCTCCCTGAATTCGGCTGAGGGGGCGACAGTAAGTTTAGAGAGGAGGGCTAGCAGCGAGAAAAGCCTGACAGCCTTCGCGAAATAAACTCCAACGACGGACATAGGTGCCATCAGGTCGACGCTTGAGCAAAGCCGCTTGACCCGCTG
>DAOUCB010000209.1:0-32364 GCA_034432495.1 Anaerolineae bacterium
ATCTTTGTAAAATGCCAAAAATCTTCCCGTGAACGGTTTTGTTTTTCTCCCCCTCCTTGAATTCGGGGAGGGGGTCGGGGGGTGGGGTCGAGCGAGAAATTTCCCCGAATGCACATCATCTTGTAAAACGTGTCCTCGCCCCGCTTGCGTGGGAGAGGGACAGGACGCGTCAGCGTCCAGGGTGAGGGGAAACAGTTGCAGAAGTTCATAACAGACTCTACCTGTATATGGCGAGGCAGGCGCATGACTGAAATTCAAATTCGCGCGGCGAATATCGCGGACGCGGCGGGCATCGCCCGCGTTCATGTGCTGACGTGGCAGCACGCTTATCGCGGGCAGATGCCAGACGACTTTCTCGATAGCCTGTCGATTGCGCAGCGCACGCAGAACTGGGCGGCGTTGCTGAGCCATACGTACCCCAAAGCGCACACGCTGGTCGCGCTGGATGGCGATCAGGTGCTGGGGTTTTGCAGCGTGGGCGCGAGTCCCAATGCTGACGCGGATGAACTGAACGGCGAAGTGTTCGCCATTTACGTCGATCCGCAGGCGATGGGCAAAGGAATCGGCTCAGCGCTGATGGCGCAAGCAGTCGCGCATCTGCGCGCCGACGGCTTCACCCACGCGACGCTCTGGGTGCTGGCAAGCAACACGCCCTCGATTCGCTTCTATGAGCATCAGGGTTGGTCAGCCGATGGCACGACCAAAACTGACACGATTGGTACGTTTCCAGCCCACGAACTGCGTTATGCGCGGCGCTTAGATCAGGCGTAGGTCGCGCAGCAGGTCGAGCGCGAGTTTGTGTGGCGTGCTGACGAAATTGCAGTTGGTCAGCACCACCGCGCTGATGTCGGTTGCAGGGAAATGCAGAAAAGCGCTGGCAAAGCCCTCGATGCCGCCGTTATGCCCGTAAAACTGCGCGACCGGATCATCGACGATGAACCAGCCGAGCGTCAGGGTGTAGGGATAGCCTGTCTCGCGTTCATTTTTCGTTTGTGAGAGGTGCGGTGTCCACCACAAATCGCGCGAGGCTGCATTGAGGATCGCGTCGCTGTGGAGCGCTTTTGCCCACGTCAGCAGATCGCGCACCGTCGAGAGCAGAATTCCGGCGCTGAAGGTGTTACTGGTGTCGTAGAAGCGCTTATTGTGCAGCGATCCGTCGCCTTTCCCGTAGACGTAGCCTTGTGCGCGATTCGGAACGATGCGATCATAGTCGTTGGCGAGCGTGTGCGTCATCCCCAGTGGCTGAAAGATAATCGTATCCAGATATGCTCCGTAGGGCTGACCTGTCACAGCCTCGATCAGCATCCCCAGTAAATAGAAGCCCGTGTTGTCGTAGCTGTGGCGCGTTCCCGCTGGGAAGCTGATGGGTAAATCGTGGACGAGATCAAGAATTTGCGCGTGCGACTTGGCGTCGCGGGTGATCTGCCAGTAGCGCTCCACCGACGTGTAATTCGGGATGCCTGATTGGTGGGCGAGACAGTGGCGGATCGTGACGGGCTGCCACGCGGCGGGCAGGTCGTGAACGTAGGCCGATACGGGGTCGTCCAGCTTGATCCGCTCGTCCTGTATGAGCCTCAGAATCGCCTGCGCGGTGAACAACTTGGTCACCGAAGCGATCTCAAAGACAGTTTCCGCTTTGACTGAAACGCCATGTTCCAGGTTAGCGATGCCATAGTAACCTTCGTGCAGCACGTTACTGCCGCGCTGTATACCCACTGCCATCCCCGGAAGCTGTTGATCTGTCATGTATTGGCGGATAAGGGCATCGTTCAAATTTAATCCATTTCAAATAAAAAGGCTGGCTGCACAGGTCTGCCCCTACATGGTCTGGATACCCACATTGTGAAAACCTAGGGGCATGGCGCGTCATGCCTCATAGCCACCAGCTTAACCACAATCACCCCTATTTCGATGTCCATCAAAGTATCTTGACAAATAGAACTTTTGTTCTATAATAACATCCACTCCAAAAACCCATCGGATTGACTCTTGAAATTCCTTTGAGAAGTCGCTCGAAGATCAATTTTCAGCGCGGATAATTGCTGAAAGCTGACAGCTTGTCTTTGTTTCCCAACCGTTTTTTCTGAAGTACACCGGAAGAGGCGAACAACCTGTGTTTTTGCGTCCCCTACGCGATCAGCATTTTTCCTTCCCGTCCGTTGTTCTCGTCCGCTGCCTTCCGGTCACTCAAAGTCGCTCGTTTTTCCCGTCCGATTGCTGCCCGTCACGGGAGAAACCAGCCGTCGAGGCGGTGCTCTGCTCGCTTCCCGGCTGCGTCTTTTCGCAGTTCAAGCCTCTTACCGGACGAGAGCCGCTTCCCGCGTTTCCTCTTCACGTCATCCGGTCGTGGCACACGGGAAGAAATTCCAAAAATCTGTTTTTCCGGTCGGGAAGCCACGCAACCGCTTATCCGGGTGTCTATGGAGCATGGCACGATGCAGCCATCGGCTGCCTGCTCCTGCAAATGCAAAGGGCGCACAACCGTGCGCCCCTACAAAAGACGTTTTCCCAAATGGATCAGCCATCGACCAGAATTTTATCGACGGCGGCGGCGAGTTCGCGCAGGTTGCTGACGCGGTACACGCCGCTCGACACAGGAGCATACTGGAGCATATCGCTGTCCCCTGTCCCCCACTGCGACGGGGGTTCCGGGTTGAACCAGAGCAGGCGGCGGCTGCGCCCCATGACTTCCTTCATGATGTCGATGCGCGGATCGTTATAATTGTTGCGCCCGTCGCCGAGGATGATGACGGTTGTTTTGCTCGTGACGGTGTTGAAGTAATCTTCCTTGAAGGTGTTCATGCTGTTGCCGAGGTCGGTATTGTAGTAACCGGGGCGGTTCTCGGTCAGCACCTTCTCGACGGCTGCCATCGGCTCCAGTTCCTCAAACACCATGCTGATCTCGGTCAGATCGCCGATGAAGATGAAGCTGTCGGTCTTGGCGACCTGATCCTGCAATTCGTAGATAAGCGTGAGCAGAAATTCGGCGCAGTAGCGCATCGACGTACTCACGTCGCAGATCAGCACCAGCGCAGGCTTGACGTGGTGCGACTTGAACTTGAGTTCGAGCGGCACACTGTCGTATTTCATGTTGGCGCGCATCATCCGGCGCGTATCGAGCGTGCCAGTTTTGGCTTTCTTCTGACGCAGGGCGGCACGGCTGCGCAAGCGCGCGGCAAGGCGGCGAATTTCGTCGCGGATTTGCTCGACATCTGAGTCGCTGAGGCGGGTGAAAGGAACGTCCTGCAAATCGGGCTTGGGCTGCGGCTCCGAATCTGCCATCTGCTGGGCGAGGGTCGCGCCGACGTACTGCGATAGCTGATCGGATAAGCCTTCGGCGTTCTCCTGCATCATCTCGCGCAGTTCCTGAAGCGATTTGCCGTCCATACCCATCTCTTGCAGCATTTCGAGCAACTGCTCGATGGCCTGCTGTAACTGCTGCATATTCATCTGGCGCTGCATCCGCCGTTCGAACCAGGGACGCTGATACATATCGCTGGCCTGATCCAGCCCCGCCTGCTGCCCGGCCTGATCCATCTGCTCCTGATCGAACGGCTTGCCTTCCAGCAACTGCTTCAACAGGTCGCGCAGGGCATCCATGCTGCCCATCAGGGCTTCGAGCGCCTGCTGGAGCATCTGCTGCTGCTCTGGCGACATATCGCCCATGATGTCTTGCAGCGGCGGCTGGTTCGAGCCGAAAAAAAGCGGGAAGAAGTATTCGAATTTGTCGTGATCTTTGTTTTCTTTGACGAGGGTGGTCTTCATGGCAGCGCGGAACTGCTCTTTATCGTTGACGCCAATTTCATCAACACCATGCATGGCGTCGATACTTTCCGCCAGCGAAATACGGATACCGGAAGCCCGGAGCGCCCGAATAAAATCGACCATGCGTTTATCCATTAAATTTTCCTCGACAGGTGAAAGGGAGGGATTCCCTTTGGTCTGTAACTTTATTATAGGGAGGTTGCCAAGCGTGCGTCAACTCATCCAAACGATTAGTCTGAAATAAATGTTGCGGCTGAGTCTCTTCATATATTATAATCATCTATATAAAATAAACTAAAAAATAGTACTTCTATTATAGATGGAGATAAAACATGCCTACAAAACAGGGAAGTGTCGAATTACTCAACGATCCGGTTGCACAGGAGATGCTCCAAGCGCCAATCCCCATGCGGTTGGCGTACAACTGGTCGGACGGCAGCCCGCGCTGTGTTCCGATTGGCTTTCATTGGAACGGCTCGGAGATTGTGATCGGCAGCCCGGTGGACGCGCCAAAGCTGAAGGTGCTCAGCAATGGGTCGAAAGTCGCCATCACGATTGACAGCAATCAGATGCCGTACCACGTGCTGCTGCTTCGCGGCACGGTTAGTCTCAGCCTCCACGAAGGTATCATCCCGGAATATGTCGCCTACAGCAAACGCTATTTTGGCGAAGAGGGTGGAAACGCCTGGATTCAGCAGATCACACCGATGTGTCCCCAAATGACCCGGATTGCTGTCAAGCCGACGTGGGTGGCGATTTTGGATTTTGATCACCGCTTCCCCAGCGCCATCGAAAGAGCGATGGGCATGTAAACGCACGAAAATTAGTCATTTGTGGATATATCGTTTTGGAAATTTAGTTTGAACAGGAGTATATGATGACCACTCAAACCAGCCTCGGAGCGCCGATCTCGGACGCAGCAGCGGCGGCTTTCACCGAAAAGTTCACCCAGTTTTTCGACGGCCCGCAGCTCAATATCGCCAACGAAATTTTC
Organism: Anaerolineae bacterium; assembly: GCA_034432495.1. Taxonomy (GTDB): domain Bacteria; phylum Chloroflexota; class Anaerolineae; order Aggregatilineales; family Phototrophicaceae; genus Flexifilum. The sequence continues at coordinate 4,760 of DAOUCB010000209.1, forward strand.
GCGCCGAATTTTGTGAGTCATCTGCCGCTCGCACCTGACCTGAATCTGGAATCCTTCAAAGCCTACGTCGCCGGATTCTATGAAGCCGCCCCCGATTTTCAGCAGGTTGTGAACCAGATCATCGTCGCCAAAGATCGCTTAATTTTGTATGTGACCTACGTCGGCACGCACAAAGGGCCGCTGTTCGGTATTCCCGCGACTGGCAAACCCGTCGCCATGAACGGGATCGGCATTTTTCGCTTTAATGAAGCGGGGCTTGCAGTCGAGAACTGGGCAGTCATCGACGTAGTGGGGATGCTGGCGCAGATTGGCGCATTCCCACCGGCGGCAAGTTAATTCAGGTGGCAGCGTAGCACTTCGATAATAATGAGGCTGAAAAGGGAGATCAAAAAATGACGACAGCGATGAGTGTTGCGCAGCAGACCGAAGCGACGCTGGGACATCATCTGCAATCGCTGACGGCGAAAGACCTTGAAGCAACACTGAATGATTACACGGACGAATCGATTCTGTTCACGCCGAGCGGAGTCGTCACGGGACTGGATGCGCTTCGTGGATTTTTCACCCAGTTTGTTCAGGTGCTGACGCCGGAATTCATGAGTAATTTCAAATTGGAGCGTCAGGATATACGGGGCGAGTTTGCCTACATCACCTGGTCATCCGGCGCAGCGGTTCCGTTCGGGTTGGACTCGTTTCAGGTGCGTAACGGCAAAATCGTCTGGCAGACGTTCGGCGTCTACATGGCAGGCTGAGCATCCTATCCGGCAGTTCAAAAAATCCCCCTGGCTCGTGTGAGCAGGGGGATTTTCGCATTGAGCCGCTGAGCTTACTCGGCATCCGGCTTGAGCTTGAGCGCGACCGAGTTGATGCAGTAGCGCAGTCCAGTCGTGTCACGCGGGCCGTCGTCAAAGACGTGACCGAGGTGTGAACCGCAGCGTCCACACAGGACTTCGATGCGCTTCATACCGTAGCTGGTGTCGGTGCGGAGTTCGACATTGCCCTTGTCGATGACATCCCAGAAGCTGGGCCAGCCAGAGCCGGAATGAAACTTGGTGTCTGAGGCGAACAACGGCTGACCGCAGGCGGCACACAGGTATTCGCCGGGGGTTTCGGTATCGACGTATTCCCCGGTGAAGGGACGCTCAGTCGCGTGCTGGCGCAGCACCGCGTACTGTTCTGGCGTCAGTTCCTTGCGCCACTCATCCTGAGTCTTCTCGATTTTCTGAACCATTGTGTTTCCCCTTTGACGCTCATTTCTGAAATTCTATGCTGTTATTTTCGCTCAGAAACCTTACCAACAGCTTACACCCGGTCTTTGAATTGCATTAGAAATTCGAGGCATTGGGCGAGGGCGTAGGGGGGCAGCGCGCTGCCCCCTACGCGGCATGTGGACGGGATCGAAAGGGTTTTATTTGGCCTTCCAGATTTCACGGATGCGATGGGCGGCGAGTTTCGGGCGGCGGTCACGGGTGAAAACGCCCTTGTGATTGAGCGCATTCACACGGACGACGGCCTGTCCGGTCTTGAAGTCGCATAGATTCCAGATGTGCTGACCGACGACAAATGGTTTGCTATCAAGCATCGCCATGTATTTTTCGAGGAACTCGGCCTGATATTCCTCGCTGAACATTTCTGGCGGTTCGGCGTGATGCCCCGGAATGGTGTCCGTGCCGAACTCAGTCAGGATGAAGGGGCCGGGGAAACGTTCATGCACCAGATCAATTTCGCGTGAGAGCCGATCCACACCGACATCGATGCGCCCGGATTCGGTGTACCAGCCGTAATATCGGTTGAGCGAAATCACATCCACGAACCGCCAGGCTTCTTCGGTCGCGCCTTCGTGGCTGACGAGCGTCACCGGACGAGTCGGATCGAGCGCGCGGACAAGGTCAACGTCCGCCTTAAATGATGTGACCGCCGCTTCCCGGCTGGGATGATCCTGAATAGTGAAATTCTCTCGCTGATAAGCTTGGCGGGCTTCGGGGCGGGCAGTGTGCGGCTCGTTGGCGACGGACCACATAATCACGCTCGGATGATTCTTGTCGCGGTCAATCAGCTCACGAATATACTGCTGGCAGATTTCATTACGGTGCGCCAGTCCTGGTTCCGTGAAGAAGAGGCCGACGGCGGGCGTTTCGTCGATGACCAGAATGCCAAGTTGATCGGCAACATCCATCTGCTGTTCGGAGTAGGGATAGTGGCTGGTGCGGTACGAATTGGCACCGATCCAGCGCATCAGGCCGTAATCCTTGACAATCAGCGCAGGCAGCATCCCCCTGCCAATGATTGGGAAATCTTCGTGGCGACCAAAGCCAAGCAGCTTGATCGGCTGACCATTCAGGAGCAGACGGTCGCCGTCAACCGCAATCGTGCGGATGCCGATGTTGAGCGCGTAGCTATCGACGACGGCGTTATTACGGAGCAGTTCGACGTTCAGTTGATAGAGATTGGGCGCATCTGGCGACCAGAACGCCGCGTTCGGGACAGTCAATGAGGCTGTGCCTGATTCACTTTCGGCGAACAGATTCGCGCCGTGTCCTTGCAGGGTGACGCGAGTCATGAGGGCATCGCCAGCGGTATGTGCGCTTTTGACCGAGACCAGGCCACTCGTGCCGTCAATTGTTGTCGTGACGGTGATGTCGGTGATGGCTTGGGGCGGCTCGGTGTAAATCAACACGGGGCGCTGAATGCCACAGAAGGGGAAAAAGTCGAAGCTGGCGTCTGGATGAGGGGCCATCCCGAAACCTGCGTTGGGAATACCGCTCAGATTTCCGGGAGGCACATGATCGGGCGCAAGCTCACCGTTGACACGCACGACGAGCCGATTGCCCGTATCGTTTACCTTCTCGGTGATGTCGAAAGCGAAAGGCAGATGTCCGCCCTCATGGGCGCCGAGGCGCTCGCCGTTGAGCCAGACTTCAGCCAGATAATTGACCGAATTGAAGCGCACCCAAATGCGCTGACCGCGCCAGCCCCAGGGCAGCACGAACTCGGTTTGATACCAGGCCGTGCCCAGATAGTCACGGCGCTCGTTGAACTGGTCGTTCCAACTGGCGGGGACGGCAATGATTTCGCCGCCGTCGAAGCCTGCGCCGAGGCTGGCGCTGTCGTCGGAGTCGAACTGGATGTGCCAGAAGCCGGAGAGGTCGAGCATCTGACGCTGGCTGTTGGATTGTGGATAGAGCATGATATGGTTTCCCTCGTGTTTTGAAGGGCGTTCAAGGCGAACGAAGCTCGCCCCGCCCTGCAACGGATAATTTGCACACGTTTTACTTGAGGCTGGCCTTGCCCCAGAAATCAATCGGTTTGCCGCTCAGGGTGACGAGGCTTTCGAGATAGTAATAGTCGCCGAAGGGCATAAACTGTTCGACGGCGCGGTCGGCGGGCACGTTATAGCTGGAGTCGCGCAGCAAGCCCTGGGCTTCGGGCGACGTTTCGAAGCAGGCTTCGGTCAGGCGAGTCACGAGGCGCCGGGCGCGATCCCGGAAGGTAGTGGCGCGGGCTGGATCATCAACGAGCGAAGCGAGTTTGAACAGACCGCAGGCCGTGATCGCCCCGGCAGAGCTGTCGCGTTTATGCGGCGCTTCGGGCGTGACGCGGAAATCCCAGAGCGGCACGAGTTCGCTGCCCAATTCTGCCCAGAAGCGGTCGGCGAGGCGGCAGGAAGTCGCAAGGAGCGCCGCGTCGCCTGTCCAGTCGGCGGCGAGGGCGAAGCCGTAAATCGCCCAGGCTTGCCCGCGTGACCAGAGCGAGTCGTCGGCGAAGCCCTGAGCGGTTTTGCCGCCGATTGGTTCACCGGTTTCCTGATTGAAGAAGAAGGTGTGGTAGGTGGTGTCGCCGTCGCGGACGAGATAACGCAGGGTGGTGGCGGCGTGTTTGCTGGCGACTGCGGCGTATTTGGGATCGCCCGTTTCGGAACTTGCCCAGAACAGCAGCGGCAGGTTCATGAGGCAGTCCACGATCATGCGCCCGCCTTCTTCGGGCGAGTTCATAACGCCCCACGCCTGAATGTATTCGCCTTTGGGGTGAAAACGGCTGATGAGGCGCTCGGCGGCGTCGATGCCCAACTGGCGGGCAGCGGGATCACCCGTCAACTGCCACTGGGCGCGGGCTGTGAGGCTGTAGAGAAAGCCAAGATCGTGACTTTCGTCGATGCGGTTGACGAGGCGGTCGTTAAAGCTGGTGAGGCGGCGTTCGGCTTCGCGACGAAATTCGTCGTCGCCGGTGACGTGATAGGCGAGCCACAACTGCCCCGGCCAGAAAGAGGTCATCCAGTGGGTGTTGTCGGTCAGCATGTAGGCCATACCATCGCCGTTGTGAGGATACTGGTCGCCGAAGCGCGGGATGTTGCGGCGAACATTTTCGATAGCCTGCTGTAAGGTGGTTTCGATGAAGGTGTTTTGCATCAATTCGGTGTCCTTTTATGTTTCCGCCGCCCGACCCTCAAGGGGTCGGGCTAGAGGAAGAAAACCTCCTGAAGGAGGCTCAATTACCCATTAATGGTGTGTCTATACGGCCAATGCTACGGCGCTTCGGTGACAGTTAGCGTCCAGATGTCGTGCGGCAGCGGATGGGTGGCTGTCAGCAGGATGCGGTAGAGAACATCACCCCAGACCTTCGCCATCCGTCCTTCACGTCCGCCTGTTTGTCCACTTTCGTTTGTCGAAATCGATTCGACCGAGGCTGAGAAACGTTCCGTGTCGTAATGAATAACGCCGCTGCCTGCAACACGTCCATCCGGCAGATTAGCGGCGCGCAGGCGAATCTCGCCCGGTTGATCCAGTTCAACATGGCTGGCGGTTAGCAGACTCAGCGTCAGGATTTGCGGCGTGTGATCGAGTTCGTAGGCATCTTCGATGGTGACCGACTGACCGCGATTGAGGCGAATCGTTCGCTGCCAGCGCTTGAGTCCGGCCTCGGGCGGATAAGCGGCGGCGATGTCGAGCGAAAGCTGAGCGTGGGCGTCGTCGGCTTCGTACTGGACATCGCGGGCGGCGAATTCCTCGCCGGGGGACTGCTGCACGCCATCAATCGTCGGCAGGCTGTGATAGGCCGACTGCATCGTCCAGAGTTCGTAGCGCTGCGGGCTGAAGGTCTTGCGGCTGTAGGTTTCGACGCCAGCATCGATCAGCAGCGGCTGACCGTCACGATAGACGACGAATTCGCCGATGTCGTTGTGATTGTGGCTCTCGTTGTTATGCCCGCCTTTGGCGGCGACGAAAAATCCCGTTCCTGTGTGGTCGTGATCGCGCGCCGCCATGACTTCGATGACGGGCAGCCAAACGTCGCGGGGCTGGGGGGCATAGGCTTCGGCCTGCGCGATTTCGGCGGCGCTGAAAATGGTACGCAGCCAGCGCATCGGGCTTTCGATGGGGCGTCCCCAACCGCCCGCGCCGCCACTGGGTGACGATTGTGCCGCCCATGCGCCGAAGGCCATCATAGCGCGGTCGTTGATGGCCTGCCCGTAGCGGTAGATCAGATTGGCTTCGGGCGTGACCGTCGCGGAAGCGTCGGCGAAGTTGATGTAGTAGCTGTCGTCGATGTGGACGCGGTAGATGAAGCTTCCCATCACCTGAACGAGCGGCTGATCAAAGATGGTCACCTGCCCGCTGGTTGCCTGATAGAGCAGATCGAGGCAGTCGAAAAGCGACGCAGCAGCGCGCATCCAGTAGCCGGGGCCTTCGTCACAGCCGCCGTCCGAGGGATAGGGGTCGATGAAGCGATCCAGCGAACGCATGATTTTGGCGACCGAGTCGCGGCGGCGCTGCGGGTCGCGTTCGATAAACAGGACGCAAACCAGCCAGTTGGAATTAATCCAGGGGTTCCAGTTGTTGGGACGACGGTTGCTGTGGAAACCCATCCACATGAAATCCTCGCGTTCGAGGTTGGGCGTGAGGATGCGGTGGTCGATTTCGGCAGCGATACGCGGGCGGATGAGCGGCGACACGCTGTCGAGCGCGTCTACCAGCAGATAGTCGATGTAGGCGAGGGCGGCGGCGGTTTCGGCGGCGAACAGATCGACGGTCGGTTCGGCGGCATCGGGCAGCCCGACACCCGCCTGCTGCACGCCGACATGCGCGGGGAGTCCCCAGTAAGTTTCCTCGCAGATCAGCCAGATGCCGTTGGCGATCTCATCGACGAAGCGCCCCTGGCCTTCGGCACATTCGGCGAGTGCCAGCGCAATCAGCTTGTTGCGCCGCCCGAAATTTTCGCGCTCATACTCGCTGCGGTTGCCGATGCGGGCATATTCGAGGAAGCGGGTCGCCAGCAGCGGCGTCCAGGCGAATTCGAGCGCGGCTTCGCCCTGCTCGATGAGCGACGTACGCAGCGCGGCAGGCAGGTTCTCCCACGCGACGCGGTCGGCTGCGATTGGGTAAGGATGGTAGTCGGCGTGCGAGACGAGATGGAGTTGATCGGGTGCAAAACGTTCGGTAAGCATCGTTTGTCCTAATTCGTAGACCACGAACTCATGACGGAGAATAGGGGGAGGCATGAATGTATTTAAAAGCCCCTCTATCCCCGACCCTTTCTCCCACGCAAGCGGGGAGAAAGGGAGAAAAACAGTATTCCATTTCTTGGGCTGACAGGTTTTATGCTTTTTAACTATTCAAGACGGAGAAAGATTGACCTCACCCCCGACCCCTCTCCACGTCGCTTCGCTTCGGTAGAGATGGGAGAAAAAATGGTGTGAGCGAGGGGTTAAACTCCGTATTATTTCGTTAAAGTGCATAAACCTGTCCTACGAATGATCCTGTACGTGAGCAAGCTCCTAATTCAACATCCTCTTGAACCTACCCTACAGTTGTTCATTTCGTGCAAATGCCCTTGATCTTTTGACTCCGTCAGTCCTGTTTTTGACTCAGGACTCAGCACTCTGTACTCGGCACTTCTTTAGCGCGCCATCCAGCCACCATCGACGTCGAGCGTTGTGCCGTGAACGTACTTTGCGGCGTCCGAGGCCAGAAAAACGACCGCGCCCTGCAAATCGGAGGGCGATCCCCAATAGCCTGCCGGAATTCGGCTGAGAATGGCCTGATAACGTTCCGGGTCGGCACGGAGGGCGGCGGTCGAGTCGGTTTCCATATAGCCGGGAGCAATGGCGTTGACGTTGATATGCTTGCTCGCCCATTCGTTGGCGAGCGCGCGTGTTAGCCCCATGACGCCGTGTTTGGCGGCGCTATAAGCTGGGACGAGAATGCCACCCTGATAGCTGAGCAGCGAGGCCACGTTGATGATTTTGCCGCCGTTCGTCTGCATGTGGCGTGCGGCGGCCTGCGAGAGAAAGAAAACGGTTTTGAGGTCGATTTGAAGGAGTGTGTCCCAATCCGCCTCGCTGTAATCGATTGCGGGCGCGCGCAGAATCACCCCGGCGTTGTTGATCAGAATATCGAGCCGCCCCGCGAGCGCAACGGCCTGCTGAACGGCGCTTTCGAGATCGGATACGGCAGCCGTTTGCAGATCAAGCTCGATGGGGAAATAGCTGCGCCCCAACGCACGCACCTGCTCCGGGAGAGAACCGGAGTCCGGGGAACGGCTAAGGCTGACGATGTCTGCGCCTGCTTCAGCGAGCGCCAGGGCCAGCGCCAGCCCAATCCCTCGGCTTGCACCCGTGACGAGCGCGACTTTCCCGTCCAGTTTAAAAAGATCGAGGACAGCCAAGATTTACAATCCTACTTTGCGCAGCGTCGGCACAAGATCGCCCACCCAACCCGTGACGGGATCATTCTGCACGGCCTGAGTGCGGTGATTGCCCGCCAGAAACCAGAGATAGTAAGTGGTGTAGCCGGGGGCGCTGGCGACGGTATGAAATCCGTTGGGAACCATGAGAATGGTGTTATTGCGGACGGTGAAGTTGGTCTCGATTTCGTCGTTCTGGAAGCGGGCGATACCAAACCCATCGGGCGGATCGACCTTGAAGAAGTACATTTCCTCGTGGAAGGCTTCGTGCGGCAGGTTATCGACTTCGTGCTTGTGGGGCGGATAGGTGCTCCAGTTACCGGAGGGGGTGTAGGTTTCGCCGACGATCAGACGTTTGGCTGGGAACTGTGGCTGGACGGATTCGACCAGTATCTGGTTGAAGTTGCGCGAGAAATTGGCTGCACCCCATTTGCCGGAGATCACGTCGTCAGGCGCGATCAGGTAGGGTTCGGCGGTGAGATCACTGGGTGCAGAACACAGGCCGATTTCGACCGCGCCGACTCCCGTCAGCGTAAAGCTGGTATTGCAGGGAATGTAGACGCTGTGCGGCTTGCCTGCAAAGACGTTGGCGCGCCCGCCGATGTTCTCGAAACGTTGGCTGCCAGCGACGATGGTCGCTTTGCCGCCGAAGATGACCGCCAGCACTTCGCGGTCGCCGCTGCTGGCGCTGTAGGTCTGCCCGTCGCTGAGTTCGACCAGTTGAAAATCGAGCAGATTGCAGGGATTGGTATCAAGCGGATTCGCGCCGGATTGGGTGGCTAAGGTGGTGAAATAAGTTGTCATCGTGATTCCTTTTGTTCGCAAGTCACGGGGCACACAGCCGTGCGCCCCGACCAATAATTTTCTTAGGCGGGAACCGCCGGAATTCCCGCGAGGTCGAGTTCGTCGGCAAAGTGGCAGGCCGCCAGCCGTTCGCCATTGCCAACCGGGCGCAGCGCAGGGGTTTCGGTTTTGCAGCGCGCCTGAGCATAAGGGCAGCGTGGATGAAAATAGCAGCCCGTTGGCGGATTGGCTGGGTCAGCGATTTCGCCTTCGAGAATGATGCGTTTGGAGCGCAGACGCGGGTCAGGCTTGGGAATGGCTGACATGAGCGCTTCGGTATAGGGATGTTTCGGCTGGCGAAAGAGATCGTCGGTTTTGGCGATCTCGACCACTTTGCCGACGTACATGACGACGACGCGGTCGGCAATATATTCGACGACGCTCAAGTCGTGCGAGATGAACAGGTAGGTCAGGTTGAACTTGCCCTGCAATTCGAGCAGCAGATTGAGGATTTGCGCGCGAATCGAGACGTCGAGGGCAGAGACGGCTTCGTCAGCGACGATGAAGCGCGGGTTGAGCGCTAAAGCGCGGGCAATGACGATGCGCTGGCGCTGTCCGCCGCTGAAGGCGTGGGGATAGCGGCGCATGAATTCGGGGCGCAGGCCGACCTGTTTCATCAGTTCGCCAACGCGATCTTCGAGTTCCTTGCCTTCAGCCATCTTGTGGATGCGCAGCGGCCCGGCGATGATGTTGAAGACGGTCATGCGCGGGTTGAGCGAGGCAAACGGATCCTGAAAGATCATGCGGATTTCACGGCGGTAAGGAATCAACTGGCGGTCGTTAAGGGTGGCGAGGTCGATTCCCGTGAGGTCTTCATCGGATTTGTGGTAGACCAATTCGCCGCTGGTGGGTTCGTAGGCACGTACCAGACAGCGCCCGACGGTCGTTTTGCCGCAGCCGCTTTCGCCGACGAGGGCTAAGGTTTCGTTGGCGTAGACGGTGAAATTGACATCATCGACGGCGCGGACATCGCCGACATGACGGTTGAGTAGGCCGTGATGAATCGGGAAGAACTTTTGCAGATGTTTGACTTCAAGCACGGGCTTGAGCGCAGTTCTGATGGGCATCATGAGGCTTGATCCTCGTAGAGCAGGCAGCGCACGGTACGACCATCGGGCATCGTCGTCAGTTTGGGGTGGATGACCTCGCATTTGCCCGCGATGCGCTTTTCACAACGTTCATGAAAGGGACAGCCGGTCGGTCGGCTGAAAGGATCGGGGATGCTACCGCGTATCGGATCGAGCTTTTGCTTACGCCCGTAGCCGAGCTTCGGTACCGACTTGAGGAGCGCCTGCGTGTAGGGATGGAGCGGATCGTGAAACAGTTGATCGACGCTGGCCTGTTCGACGACTTCACCGAGGTACATGACGACGACCTCGTCGCAGATTTCAGCGACGACGCCGAGATCGTGGGTGATCAGCATGACTGCCATGCCGAAGCGCTCCTGCAAATGGCTGAGCAGGTCGAGAATCTGCGCCTGGGTGGTGACATCGAGCGCGGTCGTCGGCTCGTCGGCGATCAGCAGCTTGGGGCTACAGGCTAAGGCGCAGGCGATCATAGCGCGCTGGCGCATCCCGCCGCTGAGTTGAAAGGTATAGGCATGAACGCGGGTTTCCGGCTTGGGGATACCGACCTCGCCGAGCAGATCGACGGCACGTGACCACGCCTGCGCTTTGTCCATATGGGTATGGAGCAGCATCCCTTCGGCGATCTGGTCGCCGATGGTGTGGACGGGGCTGAGCGAGTTCATCGGCTCCTGAAAAATCAGCGAAATGTCCTTGCCGCGCACGGCGCGCAGCTCCTGACTGTTTTCCTTCAGAGCGGCTAAGTCCACTCTGTCCGGCGTGCCGTTTTCGGAGCGGTCAAACAGGATTTCACCGGAAACGATGCGCCCCGGCTTGCTGATCAACTGCAAAATCGAGTAAGCCATGACGCTTTTGCCGCAGCCGCTTTCGCCAACTACGCCAACGGTCGCGCCGCGCGTCAGCGTGAAATCGACGCCATCGACGGCCTTGACCGTGCCTTCACGCAGAAAGAAATGGGTTTTTAAATCCTTGACCTGTAAGAGTATATTGTCAGCATCCACTCGTTTAAGTTCTCCAAATGCTCAATGCACATACGGGTCGGCGGCATCGCGCAGCCCGTCGCCGAGGAAGTTCAAGGCCAAGACCGACAGCACCACACCCACCGCCGGAAGCAGGAGCCAGGGCGCGGTTGCTACCGAGCGGATATTCTGGGCGTCCTGAAGCAGCACGCCCCAACTGACGACCGGCGGTCGCAGCCCCAAGCCGAGGAAGCTGAGGGCAGTTTCCGCCAGAATCATCTGCGGGATGGCGAGCGTGATCGAGGCGATGATATGGCTGTAGAATGCCGGGAGCATGTGCTGAAAAATCACGCTCATCCTGCTCGCACCGTCGAGCCGCGCCGCCATGACGAAATCTTCGGTGCGCAGCGCCAGAAAACGTCCGCGCACGACGCGCGCCAGCGCCGTCCAACCGATGAAGGACAGGATGATGGTGATGGCAAAATAGATTTGCAGCGGCCCCCAACTGAGCGGAAAGGCGGCAGCCAGACCCAGCCAGAGCGGAATGGTCGGCAGGGAGCGAATGAAGTCGATGATGCGCTGGATGAGGTCGTCTACCCAGCCGCCGAAGTAGCCGGAAATGCCGCCCAGGAAGATGCCCAGAACCAGGCTGATGGTCACGCCGACCAGCCCGATGGTCATCGAGACGCGCGTGCCGTAAATCATGCGGCTAAGGACATCGCGCCCAACTGCGTCCGCACCGAGCAGATAGATGCGGTCGCCGGATTTAGCCGGGCCAACCAGGTGGATGTCGGTGGGAATGAAGCCGAACAATTTGTAAGGCCAGGTATGGACGAAAAAATGAATCGGTATCTGTTTATCGGGGTCGAGGACGAACGTGCGGCGCAGCGCTGCCTGATCAATCTCGACCTTGTAGTCGTTGACGTAGGCGTGAAAGCCGGTTTCGTCAATGAGGTGGATGATCTGCGGTGGCGCGTAGGTATAGCGGGCGCTGTAGTCACCGGGATCGTAGGGAGCGAGGAATTCGGCAAAGATGACGATCAGATAGATGACAATCAGCACAATCAGGCTGAACAAAGCCAGTTTATGACGGCGAAAACGCCACCAGATCAACTGCCACTGCGAGGCGACATGGATGCTGGCGTCCTTATGACCTAGTTCTTCCTCGGCTTCGATTTCGGTCGCATCTTCGCCCAGAAGGGTCTGCGCGAGCGGCGTTTCCAGGTCTTGCGGTTCTACTTCCATAATGGATCGCTTTATCTATCGAACATTAACGGCTGTAACGAATACGCGGGTCAACCAGCGCGAGGAGAATATCCGACGCCAGCGTTCCGACCATCGTCAGCACGCTGAGCAGCAGAATAAACGCCCCGGCAAGATACATATCCTGGGTGAGCAGGGATTTGAGCAGGAGCGGGCCAGCCGTCGGCAGGCTGAGAACGACTGCGACGATAATCGAGCCGGAGACGAGACCGGGCAGTACCCAACCAACGGTGCTGATGAACGGATTGAGGGCGACGCGCACCGGATACTTGATAATGACTTTCCATTCCGGCAGGCCGCGCGCCCGCGCCGTAACGACATAGGGCTTGCGCAGTTCATCGAGCAAGTTGGCGCGCATGACGCGAATGAGGCTGGCGGTTCCGCTCAGGCCGATGATGATGACGGGAATCCAGAGATGGCTGAGCAGATCGAGGACTTTATTCATTGACCAGGCCGCATTCTCGTACTCCTGCGAGAACAGGCCGCCGACGCTCTGATTGAAGTATTTGAAGGCGACATACATCAGCACGAGCGAGATCAGGAAATCCGGCACAGCGACACCGATAAAGCCGATGATAGTTGCAATGTAATCGCCCTTCGAATACTGGTTGACAGCAGTATAGATGCCAATCGGTAAGGCGATCATCCAGGTGACCATGAGCGTCACCAGGGCGAGGACAATCGTCAGATTCATACGGCTGCCAACGACCTCCTCGACTGGACGATTCCATTCGAAGGACTGCCCGAAATCGCCGCGAAAGAGGATATTGCCCATCCACTTGCCATACTGAACATAAATCGGCTGATCCAGCCCATAATTTTCGCGCAGCTTATCGACCAGCGCCTGACTGGTGGCCTGCCCATCTGCCGCCAGATTGGTGATATACGAGGTCAGGAAGTCACCGGGCGGAAGCTGGATGATGGCGAAAGCGACGATGGAGACCGCAAAAAGCGTGACGATTAATGAAACAAAGCGCTTTATCAAAAAACGTACCATACCGTTTTTCCTTATTTCAGGGACGCCGCTGATATGCGGCGTCCCCTCTGCCCTTGTTTTGTAGGGGCAGGTTTCAAACCTGCCCCTACAGCAGCGATTTCAAGTGACGGGCATTTAACTGCCGAAATAATAAGTAAAGGTGTTGGTCGGGCCGGGACTCGGATAGAGGTACGCCTGAAGAATCTGAGCGGGCACGTTGTGCATGTTGTTCTTGACGATGCCGTAGCCGTTGGCGGGCAGTGAGATGCCGATGGTATAGAACTGGTCAGCGGCGATGTCGAGAATCTGGTTCATGAGGTCATTCTGACCGGCAGGATCGGCGGTGGCGCGCAGTTGGGTATAGAGATCCATCTGCTTCTTGACTTCAGCAGGCGGTTCTTCGCCACGCGCGTCGGTGGGGTCGTTGTACCAGTACTGCCACGCTTCAGCGTAGTTCGATTCGTTGGAGAAGGGGAAGTACCAGCGCGGTTCGAGGATGACTTCCAGACCACCGTCACCGCCCCAGATCGCGGCGTCATGTTCGTTGGCGGCTTTGCGGTTGTAGAAGGCGTCGCGGTCTTCGACGACGATTTGCATATCGACGCCGACTTTGGCCCAGTAACCCTGAATCAGGTTCAATTCATCCGGCCATTCGGGGAAGAGGGTGGGGATGACTTCCATACCGATGGTCAGACGGTCGCCATTCGGGAGCAGACGGAAACCGTCGGCGTCTTTGTTGGGCAGAACCTTGTCGAGGGAGGCGTTGGCGGCATCGGGGTCGTAATCGGTGTACTGGGTCGCCAGTTTTTCGTTATAGAGCGGCGACTGCGGACGCGGCGCGGCCTGATACGGCTGACCCTGACCTACGTAGATCACGTCGATGATTTCCTGGCGATTAATGGCTTCGGAGAGGCCAATACGGAAATCCTTGTTGTTGTAAATTTCGCGCTTGACCGGATCGAGATTGGTCAGGTTGAGCGAAATGACCATGACGTTGGAACTGCTGGGCACGGTTTCGTAGAAGTGATAACCGCCCTTTTCCTGATTGTCGAAGAAGACAGCGCGGTTCGTGTTGGTGGCGATATGGCGATCCTGCATGTCGATGTCGCCATTCAAGCCCTTGAGCACGAGGGTCTGCACGTCAGTGCCGACATCGTAAACGACATTGTCAATATAGGGCAGTTGGTTGCCATCGGTATCGACCGCATAGAAGTAGGGGTTGCGCGTCAGGCTGACCTGAGTGGCATCCGGCGTCAGCGGCGAAACGACCATCCAGGGATCGATGGTGGGCAGGTCGGCATTGCTCCAGAGCTTATTCGGCTGACCCGCGACTGATCCGCCCTTCTGGTTGAAGAGCAGCGTCCAGCTATCGACTCCGGCGGCCTTGACTGCTGCATCGAGCGCTGCCGCGTCGGCGTAGGTCTTGTGGAACTGCGACAGATAATGCTTGGGTTGAGCGACAATCGCGCTGCCCGTCGGCGTGGCGAGGTTCTGAATGAACAGACCGTTCGGCGCGGCGAAGGTGAAGACGACGGTGTAGTCGTCGGTCTTGGTTGCTTTGACGGGTTCACCAGCGGAGACGAGCCAGGTTGGTACGGCGGGATAAACTTCGGAGTTCTCATAAACGTCGTTGATGACAAAGAGGATGTCGTCAGCAGTGAAGGGTTCGCCATCCGACCACTTCATGCCTTCGCGCAGGTGGAAAGTGAAGACCGTGCCTTCATCGTTAGCTTCGAATGATTCGGCAACGTCTGGGATGACGGCAGTCCAGTCCGTGTTCCAGCGTAGAAGGTTCTGATAGGCAACGGTACGAACATAGATTACTTCGTCGCCGCCGCCGCGTGTACCCATGTGCCAGGTTCCGCCGTACTGACCGACGCTTTCAAGCGGCGTGACGACCTGCGGGTGCGTGGGGAGACGATCAGCAACGGCAGGCAGATCGCCGCTGGCGACTTTATCATCGAGCGAGGGAGCCTGATGATAGGTCATGTCCTGGGCGAAGGAGACGGATAAGCTGAGGAGCGCGAAGAAAGCGCAGAGGAAGACGACGAATACTTTTCTCGATTTGTACATAGTTTTTTTCCTGTTTTGAACGCAAATATATTCAATAACCCGGTCGAAACGGTGGGCAGTCAGTCGCAGTTCACCTCCTTAGCTCGGTTTGCGAAAACCATTGGTCGCGGAATGGGGCAAGCCCATCAACGCGGAAATTTGCTCAGCAGTGTGAAGCGCGAGATGCGCCATATCGCTGCCGATCAAGGGATTGGGCATACGTTCGGTGGGGCCAGCCACACTGAGCGCGGCGATCACGCTGCCAGCGGCGTTGCGAATGGGGACGGCGATACAGCGAATGCTGAGGTTGCGTTCGCCATTGTCGATGCCGTAACCGCGCTGGCGAATCGAGTCCAGTTCGTCGAGGAAGGCGGCGGCGCTGGTGATGGTGTTGGGCGTGCGCTCGGGCAGTTCGTGATTTTGCAGCCAACGGTTAATTTCTGCTTCGGGCTGGTAGGCGACCAGGGTTTTGCCCAGCCCGGTGCAGTACATTTCGATGGTCATGCCCGCTGAATGGAGATTGACTCCTACCGGCTGGCGCGACTCGCATTTATCGAGATACAGGACAGACCATTCGTGCGTGAGCATTGCCAGATACGCGGTTTCGTTGGTCTGGTCGCGCAAGGCTCTGAGGTAGGGCGCGGCGATGGTACGCACGTCGAGGTTTTTCTCGACGGCCTGACCAAAGCTGATCATCTTCAGGCCGAGCCAGTAGCCATCCGCTGTTTCGGTGAGGTAGCCGTAGCGTGCCAGATTGGAGACGATGCGGAAAGTCGTCGATTTCGCCATGCCCGTTCGGGTCATGAGCGCTTCGAGACTCAGCGGTCGGTCGGCTTGCAGCAGGGCATCCATGATGCTGAAGGCACGTTCCAGAACTTGGATGCTATATTTTTCGTCCATAAAAGTAGAAAAAAGCCTCTCAAACAATAAGTTGGTTTCATATTGTGAAACTAATGTTTTATCTTATGAACTATTGTAGAGGGATCGCGCAAGTTGTCAAGCAAAAGGCTAGAATTGCTCTTTTTTACGAATGAATTTAAGAGGATGTCATGACTGAAGATTTTCATATTCCTTTTTCGCGGGCGGAAGCAGAAGCGCTGTGGGCGCGCCTCGTCGCGGGCTGGGCGAACAGCCTGGATGTCAGCGGCTCGCGTACCCTGATGGACGGCATCCCGAATGGCGCGGATGCGGGCGGATCGTATGAAGGCGTGACGCGGATGTTGTGGGGGTTGGGAAGCTGGCTGTCGTATGCCGAACGTCCGGCGCAGGTGGAATGGCGCGGCGTCACCTATGATCTTGAACAGCTCACCTATCGCGCACTGGTCAACGGCTGCGATCCCGATGCCCTGGGATCGTGGTGTTACCCGCCGGTTCACAACAAGGATGGCGACCAGCGCACCGTCGAGTCTGGACAGGTGGGGTTCGTCACCTGGCAAACGCGCGAACGACTCTGGTCACGGATGAGCGAGCGGGAACGCGGCAATATCGTCGGCTTTCTCGATCAGGTGGGGCAGCGCCCTTCCTACTGGAAAAGCAACTGGTCGCTGTTCTGGGTGCTGAATCATACGGCGCGCAAAGCGCTGGGCGCGGCCTTCGATCAGTCAATCATTGATGAAGTGATGGGCGCGTATCTCGACGGCGTTTACTGTGGCGACGGCTGGTATGACGATGCGGACAAGCGCGGGCCGCATCACTTCGACAACTACAACACCTGGGTGTTCGCGATTCACGTGCTGGCCTGGTCACAGATGGACGGCGCGTCGATGCCGGAACGGCGTGACGTGTTGCTGGAACGGGTGCGTGCCTGGATGCGGCACTACCCTTATTTTTTCTCGGCGGACGGCGCAACCTGCGAATACGGGCGCAGCCTCGCTTACAAATTCAGTCGGCTGGGCGCGCCGCTGTGGGCGTATAAACTGGGCGCATGGCCTCATTCAGCGGGGATGCTCAAACGGCTGGTGGGCAAGCATTTGCGCTGGTACGTCAATCGCGGGGCGATTCGTGCGGATGGGACGCTGCGCCAGTCGCTGACGGTCACGGGCAGTGATGAAATCATGGAGCGCTACATCTCGACAGGTGCGCCCTACTGGGCAATGCAGGCGTTCAGCGGGCTGTGGAGCCTGCGCGATGATGATCCCTTCTGGACAGCCGAAGAAGAACCGCTCCCCGCCGAAAAGGGAGATTTCGTGAAGGTATTCCCGCAGCCCGGTTGGGTGTTGGCGGGGCATGGCGGACAGGTGCAGCAGTTCAGCGCCGGGTCGGGGTACGCGAGTTCGAATAACAAGTATATGAAGCTGGTTTACAGCACGCGCAATCCGTTCAATGTTGGCCTCGATAATGGTCAGCCGTCACTGGATAACTGTCTGCATCTGAGCGAAGGCGGCGTGCGTGGGCTGCGCCAGAGTGAGTTTGACTACGTTGTTGGTGGGGCAGGCTGGATACGGACACGCTACAGCATCGAAATTGACGGGCATCGGCATCAGGTGGACACGACCTTGATTCCTCTGGGAGACGTTCATCTGCGAGCGCACCGGATCACGCTGGACGGGGCGGCGGATTCCGTCAGCGCGGAAGAAGGCAGCGCGGCGGTGGGCTATGACGGCTACGATTCGGGGACATTCCAATCGGTGCGTGCGGAAAATGGCTGGCTGTTCGCGGAAATTGGCGGTCAGGCCGTGGGAATCAAGCCGCTGCGGGGCTATTCATCCGCGGCGCGGGCGCTTTCCGGCAGCCCCAACAGCGTTTCACTCTTCAATGTGCTGACCGTTTTGACGGCTGCGCCGCTGAAGCCGCAGCACGAGTTGATCTGCGCGGTTTATGCGGGCGACTCTGCAAAAACGGCGCAGATTCCCACCATCGAACAAGCGGATTGGGATAGTCAGGGGCAATTTGTGGCGCGGGTCGCGGGACAGACATTCGTGGTACCACCGCTAGCGTCCAGCCGCACCTGAGCTTGCGCAGCCGGGTTAGGGGGATGTTTCTTCAGCAACCGGCTGATCAGCGAAGTAACGCGGCTTGCCCCAGCGATAAATCAGGATTGATGCGCTTAACCAGACACTGCCGAGCAGATAGGCTGCTATGACGTCGCTGGCCCAGTGCTGACCTTCAAAAATGCGCGACACGCCGATGAGCGCAATCATGGCTGCCAGCACGATCAGCAGCAGGATGCGCCACCATGAGGATTTGAGCAGCGTATACGTCAGGAACAACAAAAAGCCGAAAAAGGTGGTGAAATAGAGAACGTGCCCGCTGGGAAACGAATAATCGGTAAGCTGGGCGAAAACATTGACCACATCAACACTGGGTCGGGGACGAACAACCAGGGATTTGATGATGAGTCCGAGGGCGGTACTGCCAATTAAGCTGAGCGTGATGACGACGGTTTCCCACTTGAGGCCGCTAATCCACAGGAACAGAATGATCAACACGGAGATGATCAGACCCTGCGGCGCAAAGCCAATCCAGCTTAAGCCGTGCATCAGAGCGGTGAACGGGGCGAACTGTGTTTCCTGCACCTCGCGGGTGATGGTGACATCAAAGGTGAAATAAGCGACAGTTTTCGCGGCAACCGCCAGCACAACGAAGAGTATCACCGCGCCGAGCAGATAGGTTTGAAACAGCGATGCGCGATAGCGCCGCCAGGGTTTCGCGACCACTGCTTCGGCGCGGGTAATCGCGCGCCGCCAGTTGTTGACGGGTTCGGCGACTGCATCGACCGCTGGCTGCGCGGGAGATTGAGGTTTTTTTTGGGTCTCTGACTCGTGCTTTGAAACGTTGTTCATGAAGATGTCTGCCTTAATTGATCGATTGCGGCTGGGTGACCTCGCCCACCTGTACGGAGTTTTCGCGACGCTGCCGCGCTCGTTTGGAAAGAATTTCGACAGCGGTATAGCCGAGTCCGCCCCAGGCGATGCCTAAGGCATAGCCAGCCAGTATATCAGACGGGTAATGGTCGCCGACGAAGAGGCGGCTAAAACCGACATACAGGATGATTGCCAGCGCCAGCACCAGCACCGCCAATTTCCAGAAGCGCGAGGGCATTCTGGGGACGAGCAGGTAGGCCAGAAAACCGTAACAGAGGACGGATGCGAAGCTGTGTCCGCTGGGAAAACCCGGCGCGGTCATCTGATGCCAGACGGGAGTCGCAAAAACGGGGCGCGCGCGCGCGAAATAGTCGGAAATGACCAGCCATAGCCCGGATTCGCCGCCCCAGGTCACCACGACCATGAATAGCTCCGTCCAGTAGCGTTTGTGCAGAAAGTAGATGACGAGCACGACCGCGATGCCGACAATCACCTCCTCGCCCGCATAATAACCAAAAATCATCACGGTCACGACAAACGGCGGACTCTGTAGCGCGATGACGTGCAGGCTGTTGATCATCTGCGTGTCGGTTTGAATCATGCCCGTCTGGGTCTGGAGGCTGATCGCCAGCAGGCTGAACAAAGCGCCTCCCACCAGCAGCATGATCAAGCCAACAAGTGGATAACGTCCGAACCAGCCGGGTGAACGAAGATTGCTAATCAAATGCCCCGTTGTTTTTTCAGGCTGCTGCGCTGAGGCCATATTGTTTTCGACAAGGTTGCTCACAATAGGGCAGCTTAGCGGCGAAAGCGGAGCAGAAGTCCGCTCACAGCCGAGTAAAGTCCGAAGGCGATCAAACCGAGCGCAACCACGCCCAGCAGCCAGGGGCCAGCGGGCTGCTGCAACAGCGCGGCAAGTACGCCATCAATGCCCTGCGCCTGACTCGGATCGTGGCGATAGGCTGCCAGAAACAGGAACAGGCCGATCATCGCAAAGACGATGCCGCGTGCTGCTGTGCCAAAACGCCCGATCCGTTCAATCCAGGTTTGCTGCTGAGCATCTAAAGCGTAGGGCTGAAACTGGCGCTTGAAATTTGGCCCCAGTCCCTGAATGACTTGCAATAAGCCAACACCGATGACGATGATACCCGCTGCGCCGACCGCAATTGGCCCCCACGAATTCGACAGAATTGAAGCGGTGGCCTGCTGCGTCTGCGTCGTTTGCGCGCCACTGTGGGCAGCGTTGGCTGCGCCGGTGATCAGCCCATAAGTGGCGACCGCGAGCAACCCGTAGGAGATGCCGCTGACGGCAAAACCCAGCCGCTCGGCGATGCCTTTGAGATCAGTCCCTTTGTGCAGTGGGTCGAAGATGGCGCGGATCAATCCCCAGAGGCCATAACCGATCAACCCAACCAGAATGGCGTATAAGAGAATGCTGCCGATGGGTGTTTGACCGAGCGCGACAATTGCGCCTTGCGTGTCGGTGAGCGTGCCACCCTGGTTGAGCGCGACCTGAAGCGCCAGCAGGCCGATCATGCCGTACACCAGCCCGCGCACGAAATAACCGAGGCGCATCAGCGTTTCCATGAGTGGACTGGCGGCGGCTGCGCGAGCGGCTTGAGCGCCTTCCTGCCGCAGATTATTCGCAGTTCCCTGCATACTCGTTTTTGTACTCATTTTTTGCTCCTATGGTTTGCGACCATAAAGTCAAAGGCACTCCTCACAACCCGTTTGGGATTGTGAGGCGCGGCGGACGCGGGTTAAAAATGTGTGAATTGAAACCACTTGCTCTTCAATGAAATTTCAAATTTAATTAAAGTATAGTGCGTGGCTGGTGGAATGTAAAGACAGGCTTCACAAACGCTTAAACGTGCTATAATGAACATCACTGTAATGATTTCTGTTATCTTTACTACGGATCGATCTCGTTCCATACGACGCAGAGGTGACTTTATGAGTGTCCGCAATCCAGCAGAAAATTCAGAACAAAAGCAGGGCGTAAAGGACGAAAACATTTCCAGCGAGGGTGAGGGGACGACGGAAGCACCAGTTCCCCTGAAGTTCAAGCGTGTTCATATTATTGTCAACCCGGCGTCTGGGCAGCATGGGCTGAATCTTCCCGCGCTCAATAAGGTTCTAAACGACCTGGAAATCGACTGGGAGATGTTTGTCTTGCGCAGGGGCGGCGAAGCTGGCGAACGCGCCAAACAGGCGGTTGACGCTGGTGTCGATGCGGTGGTGGTTTACGGCGGCGACGGAACGGTTCTGGAAGTCGCCAGCGGCCTCGCTGGAAGTGAAATCCCGCTGATTATTCTGCCCGGTGGCACTGCCAATGTGCTGTCGGTCGAACTTGGCATTCCGGCTGATCAGACGCAGGCGGCGCTGCTGCTGGGCGGCGCTCCTAACAAGGTGCGGGTGCTCGACATGGGATCGCTGGCAGGCGCGGGCCTAGATGAAGCGAAGGACGATAACCTACTGTTCTTCCATCTCGGCATGGGCATCGAAGGCGCGATGAACGAAAATGCGGATCGAGGTGCCAAAGATCGTTCGGGGATGTTCGCTTACATAGTGGGCGCGTTGAAGACGCTTTCCAATTCGCCTGTAGCACATTACCACCTCACGCTGGACGGTGAAACGGTCGAGGCGGACGGTATCAACTGCATGATCACTAACTTCGGCAGCGTCGGTGTTCCCGGCATCAAACTCTCGAACAAGATTGATATGAGTGATGGCCTGCTCGACGTGATTATCATCCAGGACGCGAACGTGTCATCGCTGTTGAGCGCCGCCGCGAACGCGGTCGCTTCGGGCGAGCTTGCGCAGCCGCTGTTACAGTGGCAGGCGCGCGAAGTGACGGTGGTCGCTGACCCGATGCAGAAGATCGTGGTCGATGGCGAGCTGATTGAGATTGATAAGGTGAGCGTGAGGGTGATACCGCATACTATTCACGTGGTCGTTCCAGCCGCTGCGCCCGCCAAACCTGCCACAGCGGATTGAAACGCCTACAGGTAAAATGACGCGCAATTTGTTCCAGACACGTCGGCCCGATCTTGCACGTTGATAGTTCGAGACTAGGCCGACTTCATGCTGGCAGGCGTGTGATTTTGATCCCAAACGCTCATTCTTCATTGCTAACATCACTGGGATAGGCTTTTCTGT
Organism: Anaerolineae bacterium; assembly: GCA_034432495.1. Lineage (GTDB taxonomy): Bacteria > Chloroflexota > Anaerolineae > Aggregatilineales > Phototrophicaceae > Flexifilum. The sequence continues at coordinate 26,577 of DAOUCB010000209.1, forward strand.
CTATCCCACCAGTTTAACAACCGTTCATAACACGCTCTAGGAATAGTGTGGAATTTAGCGAGAATATCGTGCTCCATGACGAAATACATCATATGGAGTCTAACTCTATCGGATATTGTCGGCTGAATGGCAAATTGAGAGATTTTTGTATCCTTCCTGAACCCTTAACAATCATTTGTGAACCTCACCGTTGATGATTGTTCGCGTGTTTGATATAATGACGACGATCATTTCACACAGCGAAATTCCCTTAAAATGAACGATAAAGTCATCCGAGTTCTTGAACTCGACAAAATACTCAATCGGCTTGCCGACTATACGACCTTCTCCGCCGGGGCTGATCTGGCGCGCGAACTGTTTCCATCGACTGATATGGAAGAAGCGCGCATCTGGCAGCAGGAAACCGCCGAAGCGCGGCTGATGTTCGCCAACCAGTTCAACGCCTCGCTCGGCGGCGCGCGCGACGTGCGCGAACAGGCGATTCTGGCGACACGCGGCATCATGATCGAAGCCAGCGTCCTGCTCGATATTCGCCTGACGCTGCGCCGCGCGACGACGCTCAAACGCACGCTCGGGCGCATGAAGGGTGCGTATCCGCTGCTGGCGGAAATCGCCACCGAACTGGAAGAATGCACGTCGCTGCAAGCCGAAATCGAGCGCGTGCTGGACGACAACGCGCAGGTCAAGGACAGCGCCAGCCCACAGCTCGCCGTCATCCGGCGCGACCTGAAAGTCGCGTTTGACCGCCTGCAAACCAAGCTCCAGCGCATGATCAGTTCGAGCGGCAACCAGTCGCTGCTGCAAGAGCCGCTGGTCACGATGCGCAACGGACGCTACGTCATCCCGCTCAAGGCCGAGAACAAGGGCAAAATCCCCGGCGTCGTCCACGACTCGTCATCGAGCGGCGCGACCCTCTGGATCGAGCCGCTGGAAACACTCGAACTCAACAACCGCTGGCGCGAACTTCAGTTGGACGAAGAAAAGGAAGTCCGGCGGATTTTGCTGGCGCTGACCGATATGGTCGCCATCGATTCGGAACGTATCGTGCGCACGGTCGAAGTCCTCGGTATGCTCGACCTGATTTTCGCCAAAGCGCGCTACGCCGACGATCTCAAAGCTGTCATGCCGGAACTGCTGCCCTTCAAGCCGCGCCCCGGCAACGCCGATCATCCCGGCAGCACGATTGACCTGATCAGCGCGCGTCATCCGCTGCTTTCCGGCAACGTCGTACCGATTGACGTGGAATTTGACGAGAACACCTGGGTACTGGTCGTCACCGGGCCGAACACGGGCGGCAAAACCGTCTCGCTCAAGACGGTTGGCCTGCTGACGCTGATGGCGCAGTGCGGGCTGCATGTCCCGGCAGAGAAAGCCCGCCTCTCGGTCTTTGAAGGCGTCTACGCCGACATTGGCGACGAACAGAGCATTGAGCAGTCCCTCAGCACCTTCTCCTCGCACATGACCAACACCATCCAGATTTTGCGCGAATGTAACGACAAATCGCTTGTCCTGCTGGACGAACTCGGCGCAGGAACTGACCCGGCTGAAGGTTCGGCGCTGGCGCGGGCGATTTTGAACACGCTGCGCGAACATCACGTCACGACGATGGTCACGACGCATCACCCGGAACTGAAGGTCTACAGCGTCGAAACACCCGGTGTGCGCAACGCCAGCGTCGAATTCGACCTGAACACGCTCGCGCCCACCTATCGACTGATCATCGGCCTGCCCGGTCGCTCGAATGCACTGGCGATTGCCCAGCGGCTCGGCCTTGAACACGACATCATCGAGGACGCGCGCGGCATGGTTGCCACTGAAGAACTGGTCGCCGACGACATGCTCGACGAAATCCACCGCACCCGCGAGGACATTCGCCACCAGCAGGACGTGATCAGCCTGATGCGCGAGGAAGTCGAAAATCAGCGTGCTGATTTGCAGGTGCGCCTGAGCGAAGCTGAGGACGAGCGCCGCAATATCATCGCGGCAGCGCGGCGCAACATGCAAAGCGAGATGGAAGAATTCCAGCGCGAACTACGTCGCCTGCGCAACGAAATGCGCACGGCCTCGCTGCCGCTGGAAAATCTGCGTAATATTCAGCAGGTGGCGGACAACGTGGACAGCGTCATCAAGCAACCCGTTACCAACGGCAGCAAGAAAACTGACGAGCCGCTTGACTGGACGCCGCGCCTCGGCGATGCCGTCTGGCTGGAACCGCTCAAGGCCGAAGGCACGATTATCGAACTCGATAAAGATGAGGCGATGGTGCAAATCGGCTCGCTCAAAGTCCGCGCCGCCTTGCGCGACCTGAAGAAACCGACGCGCAGCGAGCGCAAAGTCAATAAGAAACGCCGCGTCACCGCCTATGAACCGGCCAATGAAATCAGCGTCCCGAAAGGCGAATCTCCGGGGCTGGAACTCGATTTGCGAGGGACGCGGGTTGAAGACGCACTGGAACGGCTCGATAACTACATCGACGCGGCCTATCTGTCAGGCATCCCTTTCGGGCGCGTCATTCACGGTAAGGGGACCGGAGCGCTACGGCGCGCGGTACAGGATCGACTGCACGATCACCCTCTGATCTCGAAGTCGATGGTCGCGCCGCCCAAAGAGGGCGGCGACGGCGTAACGATTATTTACATGGTTCCAACTGCTTAAACCACAGCAACAGCCTGTTGAAGCAGTTTAACTATTTAGGACGGAGAAAAAGCGAAGCACGTCTCGCTTGTACAACCCCTCTATCCCCGACCCTTTCTCCCACGCAAGCGGGGAGAAAGGGAGAAAAACAACGCGATGGAGAAGATTAAACTCCGTATTCATATGTTAAAAAGCATCAGCAGGCTGTTGTATCCACTCAAATCGCTTTTGTGGCTTTGTAAAAGTTCACCATGTGCGGGGTATTCGCGAGTTTTGCGCCAACATCACCCGCATAGCGCACGAAATCCCCAATAGGTTCGCAAAAATCAATCTGCCACCGAGGTGGTAGCAGTGCCTGAATGTCTTCCAAATCGCGCATAAACATGCGAATGCCCAGGTTCTCGTACTGCTGCATCGCATCCTGGTCGGTGCCCAGGGTATTATGCGAGAAGGCGAAGACTTGAAACCCCTGCTGATCGACTGCCGCAAACGTGCTGCGGGCAATCTCATCTGGCAGGAAATGAAATAACCCGGTCGCAATAGCGCTCTTTGCCCCCACAAGCTGCTGGAGACTCCCTGTTTCGGTGACATTGACGTGGCGCACGTTGTAGCCTGCGGCTCGCGCCTCTTCCACGACTTCCAGACTGCCGTCGCTATAGTAAAGCACTTGGTCTGGACGTGGCGAGAGCGGAGTCGGCCCACCCCCAGCTAATAGGGCAACCTCTTTTAAGTCCCAAAGCTCAATCGCAGTTTTCGCAAGAATATTTTGACAGGTGAAGATCATGCGTACCTGCGGAATAATCGATTCGATCTTGGCAGCAAAGGGCAAAATCTGCGGATCGACCTGAAGATTCCATCCCTTTGCCAGGTCAGGCACGTTATCTTGCAACCACGCTTTAATCAGCCAGGCAGTGACATGATCGGTTCGCACACTTTCACCTCCCCTTGTCAGTCGCGCTTCGAGTCGATTTTTCTGTAAATAATAACGTTACGCAGATGCGAGTGCAACAAAATGCTAACGAAGCTGACGAATCAAAAACGCCATCCGTATTAGAGAATGGCGTGTGCCTGGGCTGCTGGATGAAACGGTTTTTCAGTATCGCTGTGGTCGAGTTTAGTGCGCTGCCGCAGGTTTCTCGACTTGTGACAATTTTTCTGCTTGCACTTTCTGGGTTTCTGCCTTTTGCCGGAGGAAATCAACGGCTTCCTGTTCATTGGTGAAGGACTTGAAAGGGGTACGCATCATCAGCGCACTTGCAGCCGTGTGCATGATGCCAGTCAGGCCGAGAAAGGCAAACCAGCGCGTGTTGCGGTGGCGAAACAAATTGATCAGCGCTTTGCTGCGAAACAAATTCGACTCATGGAAGCTGATATTTGAGAAATCGACCAGAAAATTGGCTGGGTGCTTATCAACGGCTTCAATACACACCTTCATGACCATTTCGACATCTTCTGCCGTCATCCGATCTACATAGGTCACCCGCATAATCCAGGGTTCTTCGATCCATTCAATTTTGTGAGCCATTTGGCGCCTCCTAAACTTTTTTCGTTTAGCTGGAAAGCGCTGTGAGACCCGCCACAGCGTGAACCTCGTTCAGTGCATCATCGAAGCTCTGAAACCAGGGTTCGTTATGAACATGCACAGCCGCCGACGGAATTCCCACGAAACTTACCCGCAGCGAAGCTTCAACGGGTGCACCAGCCATCGCCTGAACGCCGCTTCGCAGCCAGGATGCTACTGTGTCAGGCGAGTTTGTCATGCGCAAATCAACAATTCGGTAAGCGCTGCCCCGAATCGTTTGTGCCAATGCCACGCTCTGAAACCAGGCGTCGATGAGTTCCTGCTGGGTGACCTGTGCATCCGGTTTGAGGACAATGATCGGCTCATCGAGCCACTTTTCTACGAGGACGGCCATAATGATCTGCTTTCGTCTCTTCAATGAACGGCACTTATACTCACTATAACATCGTAATATATTGCTCAACTGCAAGCAGATTCTGAAAAAAATGTGAATTTTAAGTGCCGGGCAGCGTTTTCAGCCCAGTCTTTGCGCCTGTATATGATCAGCATCCCACGACTGCGCCCGCATGACGCCTCGACCATTCACGCTCGTGAGGCCGCCAGTGGGATAAACGTTCGCTTTATTCGGTTGTATGCACAAGGAAGCTTGTCAGAGTTCGAAGTGCTGCCGCTACAGGCCGATATTTTGCGCCAGTCGGTTGTAAAGCTGTCGCACCTGAGCCGGATGGGTCACATAGACGCCGCGAAACTTTCCCGCCGAGGTTTCCTGAGCGATGACTGCCCGTGTATAGCTTTTGTGGCTGATGATGAGGAAGCATTCGTCGTACAGCGCATCGTCGGGGGTTAGAACAACACAGTTTAGCCTGCACCCTTCTGGAATAAGTTGACTCCGTTCGGGCGCGCCAAAGACACACAATGTCCTGGTGACTGCTGCCAAACGTTCGTAACGCGGCATGAGCGGTTTCACCTGCTCGGTGTGCTGCAATCCTGCAAAAATGTCGGCATTCCAGCGGCTTCCAATCACCTGAGTTTCCATGCGATCCAGCCAGTGACCAAGAATCAGGCGGTTGTTGGAAAAAATATTGTTCGGATCAGTTCTGTCGATCAACGCATACAGGGAAAAATGAGCGTCGGCTAACGAAGGCAAGGTTGGCTTACCTGTAAGACTGGTCATGAGAGCACTTCCATTGTCAGGGTAAAACAAAATCGAGGTCGGGTTCCAAATGCTTCAGCAAATCGAAAGCTTCCTGGGAATTTCTCACAAAGCGATGATTCACACTCCCAGCCTGCAACACGAGGGTTCCAAGAAATTTTGCGAACTGATTCCCACCCACGATGACAACCCAGCCCAGCCCAGGCTCGCGGGTAAATGACATTAAACTCAGCATCTGTCGCACATTCAGCTCGATGTGCTGAAGGTCTTCGATTTCGAAGATAATATGCACCTGACCGTCCCCACACCGAATCAGGTCGATATTCTGCCGGTTAAATTGTTCCGAATCTTCATGGGAAAGTCTTCCGTAAAGGCGTGTTACTATCACCCGCTGTTCAACTAAATAGCGAATTTCACAGGGCACAAAATACTCCGAACAAGTCTAAAAGTGTGAGCGGTCACAGTAAGAGATACTTTAG
>DAOUCB010000210.1:0-19496 GCA_034432495.1 Anaerolineae bacterium
CGAAAACCTACTCCTTTTCTCCTGACTTATACTTTCGCCCCGATAGACCTTTGCTGTGTTAAAACTGTCCTGTCCTCAACCCTCAGGGCGAGGGACTTCAAAGCGGCGTGCGGGTTTGCATAATTTCCAAATGGAAAGGGTTAGTTCAGAAGCAGGTTTCCCCTTCTCCCAGCGGGAGAAGGGGTTAGGGGATGAGGGCTTACTATGCCCAGTCGGGGACGGGGCGGCAGCAGAGAACCAACTGCTTGGCGGCGCGGACTTCGTCGAGGCGGGCGACGGGCGTGATGTGCGGCGCGCTGGTCAGTAGCTCCGGCTCGTCGTGGGCCTCCTGCGCGATGGTCTTCATCACCTCAATGAATTCATCGAGCGTGGCTTTGTCCTCGGTTTCGGTTGGCTCAATGAGGAGCGCTTCCGGCACGATCAAGGGGAAGTAGTTGGTCGGCGGGTGGATGCCGTAGTCCATCAGGCGCTTGGAAATGTCAAGCGCGTGGACGCTGTCCACGCCTTCGAAGTGGCCTTCCATGACAAACTCGTGCGCGCAGATGCGGTCGTAGGGCATGTGATAGGTGTCGCGCAACTGGACGCGGATGTAATTGGCGTTGAGGACGGCATGGCGCGAGACTTCACGCAGATCGCTGCCATAGGCGCGAATGTAGGCGTAGGCGCGGACGTGCATCCCGAAATTGCCCTGAAACAGCTTGAGGCGACCGATGGATTTGGGCGGCATGACGAGGCCGTAGAGCGGCGCATCCTCCGGGTCGGTTGGGTCGGCTTCCGAGATGATTTCGACGACGGGACCGGGTCGGAAGGGCATGAGCTTGTCGTTGACGGCGACTGCTCCGCAGCCGGGGCCACCGCCACCGTGCGGGGTCGAGAAGGTCTTGTGCAGGTTGTAGTGCATGACGTCGAAGCCGAGCGCGCCCGGCTTGACCTGACCGAGCAGCGCGTTCATGTTCGCGCCGTCCATGTACATGAGACCGCCGCAGTCGTGAACGGCTTTGATGACATCGAGGATGTGGGTGTCGAAGACGCCGAGCGTGCTGGGGACGGTGATCATCATGCCCGCAACGGTATCATCGCAGGCGGCGCGCAGCGCTTCGAGGTTGACATCACCGTTGTCGTCGGACGGCAGTTCGATGACGTGCAAGCCTGCCATCGTCACGGTGGCGGGATTGGTGCCGTGCGCGCTGTTGGGCACGAGAATGTTGACGCGCTTATCGTCGCCGCGATCCAGATGATACTTGCGGATCATGAGGATGCCTGCGAGTTCACCCTGCGCGCCAGCGGCGGGGGTCAGGCTGGTTCCGCTGAAGCCCGCGATTTCCGCGAGCCACTGCTCTAACGTGTACATGACGGCTAATGCGCCCTGCGATCCGTCCTCATCGGTGAGGGGGTGGAGCGCGCTGAAACCGGGCAGACGGGCAACATCCTCGTTGATTTTGGGATTGTACTTCATGGTGCAGGAGCCGAGCGGATAGAAACCGCCGTCGATGCTGTAGTTGAGGCGGCTGAGGTTGGTAAAGTGGCGCACGACCTGTAACTCGCTGACTTCGGGCAGGTCGAGATCATCGCGGAGCAAATCCGCCGGGAGATCGCTGGTCGGCACGTCACAGGGCGGCAGGGTCACGCCGGTGCGACCGGGGACGCTCTCGTCGTAGATGGTCTTGGGAGAAACTTGTTTCACCTGAGTCATGAATTGGCCTCGCGGAGCATGGCGACCAGCAGGTCGATTTCTTCTTTGGTGTTGACTTCGGTGCAGCAGATGAGCATGTGATCCTTAAGGTCGGGGTAGTCGCGACCGAGATCGTAGCCGCCAATGACACCCGCGCCGAGGAGCAGATCGTTGATCTTCTGGACAGAGACGGGGGTTTTGACGACGAACTCGTGGAAGAAGGGCAGACTGCGATCCACTTCGTAGCCGGGGAGCGCGGCGATCTGGTCGGCGGCGTAGTGGGCTTTGTGATAGCTGAGTTCGGCGACTTTTTTGAGGCCGTGCTTGCCCATCAGTTCCATGTAAACCGTTGCGGCAAGCGCCATCAGGCCGGTGTTGGTGCAGATATTGCTGGTGGCTTTCTCGCGGCGGATGTCCTGCTCACGCGGGCGAAGAGTCATGACGTAGGCGTCCTTGCCATTCGAATCGACGGTTTCGCCGACGATGCGCCCGGCGATGCGGCGAATCTGCGCCATTTTGGTGGCGAAGAAGCCGAGATAGGGGCCGCCGTAGCTGAGTGAAACACCGAGCGACTGACCTTCGCCGACGACAATGTCTGCGCCGAGTTCGCCGGGGCTTTTGAAGATCGCCAGCGCCATCGGGTTGGCGACGAAGACGAGCAGCGCGCCCGCATCGTGAACTTTTTGCGCCAGCCCTTTGAAATCCTCAATCTGACCGAGGAAGTTGGGATAAGAGACGGCGAGCATGGCGGTCGTGTCGTCGAGCATGGCGACGAGGTCGCTGATGCTGTTGGCCTGATCGTCGCCGACAAACTGCACATCATTGCCCTGATGATAGGTGCGTGTGACTTCGCGATACTGCGGGTGAATGTAGGGGCTGAGAATGACTTTGGTGCGCTTGCGGCGGCTGGCTTCGAGGGCGACGGTGACGGCTTCGGCAAGGCTGGTCGCGCCGTCGTAGTGGCTGGCGTTGGAGCCGTCCATGCCCGTCAACTGGGTGATCATCGACTGATATTCGAAGATGGCCTGGAGCGTTCCCTGACTGACTTCGGGCTGATAGGGCGTGTAGGCGGTGAGGAATTCGCCGCGCAGCAGAATGTGATTGACGGCGGAGGGGATGTAGTGATGATACGCGCCCGCGCCCCGAAAAATGGGGAAGTCCTGCGCGTTGTCGTTGGCTTCGCTGAGCGCGCGCAGCTCCGCCATGATCTCCATTTCGCTCATAGGCGCGGGGAGATCGAGGGCGGGGAAGCGATATTTCGACGGGATAGCCTCAAAGAGATCTTCAATCGTCGGGACGCCGATGGCAGAGAGCATCTGCTGGCGTTCCAGGTTGGTATGGGGAATGTAGGACATGGACAGCCTCGAAAATAAGCGAGGAGCTATCAGCTATCCGCTATCAGCCATCAGCTAAAACAAAGCGCGTAGACCCTGTTTTTACTGACCGCTGAAAGCTGACCACTGAAAGCTATTCGCTGATGATTAACGGGTATTGCACCATTCGGTGTATTGTTCGGCGCTGAGTAGGGCGGGATTTTCGGCGTCGGTGACTTTGAGCTTGACGAGCCAGCCCTTGTCATAGGGATCGCTGTTGACGAGTTCGGAGCTGCCTTCAAGGGCTTTGTTGACTTCCGTGATTGTTCCGGCTACGGGGGTGTAAATGTCGGAGGCGGCCTTGACCGATTCGACGGACGCGAGGCGATCCCCGATTTTCAATTCGTCACCGACGGCGGGGAGTTCGACGTAGACGATGTCATTCAATTGATCCTGCGCGTAGTCAGAAATACCGATGGTAGCGGCATCGCCTTCGAGGCGCACCCACTCATCGCTTTTGAGATACTTCAGGTCGGACGGCGTTTTCCAGGCCATGCGTTTGTCTCCAGTTGATAGCAAATTTGCGATTCGATGTGGAAATAAAAAAGCACACAAGCCAATGCTGTGTGCTCTGCGACATCGCGCGGTCGCTTCGCGATCGCATTGACGCTTCCAGAGTGTCGAAACTGATACGTCCTTGAGCCTGAGAGTTTCATCACCCGACCAGCTTGCGGGCGACTTGCCCCTTCGGCGTCCGTGCGTTAGGCATTGCTTACGCAATGCTTCGTAACGCCTGGCGCTCTCCGCATCAATCACTTGATTACGTGTGATTTTACAGATAAGCGTGTGGTTTGGCAACAGCGGGAAAGAAAAGAGAAGGACTGAGAGGATTACCGTTTAAAGTTTTATTACACCCCTCACCCCCGACCCCTCTCCCACGCAAGCGGGGAGAGGGGAGAAAATGGCACTTTTCTTTGCGCTGTTCTTGGATTTAGGAGAGCAACTAAATGTAATACTGTTTTAAACGGTAATGCTCTGAGGACTGAGGATTGAGAGCGTGTTGGTAAAAGCGAACATTACGCTTTGTCCAGCACCCCTCTATCCCCGACCCTTTCGCGCGAACAAGTTCGCCTTAAGCGACCGGGGAGAAAGGGAGAAAACAAGGGCGAACACGTGGGTTCGCCCCTACAAAACCCCACCCTATTCCGCTTGGTCGTCCACTTCGCACATTTAAGAATCATATGTCTACTTTTTCCTTAAACTTCGCCCCAGTCACCGAAGCCGTAGAAGTCGATGAACCAGGGTGATTTGTCGCAGCGCGTGAGGATCGAGGCGACTTCGGCGCGGTGCTGGGCGCTGTGATAGTGCATGTGAACGAGAATGTGCCAGACGACGACGGATTCCTGACGACCGGAGGGGAAAATGCCGCTGCGACGGGCGAGGAGCTGGTCTTCGGTGAGGGTGGCGATGTAGGGATCGTAAGTGGCGAAAATCTGGTTGTTGAGTGCAAGGAGCGTGGGAACATCGGGATAATCGGCAAAGGGACGCCATTCCCACACTGGCGGCTGTTCGGACTGGCAGAACGACAACCATTCTTCCTCGACCGCGAGGATGTGAAAGAGCGTCTCGTGCAGCTGCGCTGATCGGCGGGCTGGCGCTCGTCCCACTGCTGCGGCGTGACTTCGGCTGCCTTGTTGAGCAGGCGATTGTTGATGTCAAAGTTGTACTGAAACATGGTGTGGAACATGGTCGGTGCAAGCATTACGTGTCATAGCCTTTGGGTGGATTAAAAATCGGAACAGGGTTCAATTAGAACTAATTTTCTAACAATTGGCAACTGTACCTATGGCTTGCTTGGCTGTTTTACAAAAACTGAAATATAGTTAGAAGTCTGCCGGGATTTCAAAATTTGAATGCGCCAAATATAGGCGCGACTTCAGGAGCATATTCATGTGGTTCAGACACGCGAGGCTTCATGTGAGTGTTGTCGTGGTTGGGTTGTGCCTGCTGCTGGCAGTTGGCAGTTCGGTCTTTGCGCAGGGGGGCGGGACGCCGATTCAGATTGGGCAGAACGCGACGGGGAGTGTGACCGCTGAAGCCAACAGCGCCTCCTTCGCGCTGACGGTCAACGCCGGGGACACAGCCTTGATTCAGGTGCTGGCGATTTCGGCAGGGTATGCGCCGAATTTTCGGGTGGTCAACGCGGCGGGCGTGGAAATTCTGAACGTCGCCAACCCGGAAGGCAAAGCGACGCTGATCGGCAATGCCAGCTTCAATGACGCGGGTGTGTATACAATTGTGGTGGGCGGCGAAAACGGCAGCACGGGGCAGTTCGTCCTGTCGCTGCAAGCGGGCACGCCGCTGCCAGAACCAACGACGCTGACGGTTGATCAGCCTGTCTCGGCGACGGTGGGCAACACGACGCCGGTGCAGCTTTACCGCTTCAATACGACGTCGCTGGGGGCGGTGAGCGTGATGGTGCAAAGCCAGTCGCCGGAGAACGGCGCGCTGGTGACGCTGTATGACGAAAGCGCAGGCAAGACGATTGCCAGCAGCGACGCGAGCGTGGTCGGCGTGGCCTACCAGCTTCCAGCGGGCGAAAAGGTGTATCGCGTCGAGGTGCGGGCGGGCGGCGCAGGCGATACGGCGTTCACGATTTGCATGGGCGCGTGTGCCGGGAGTTTGCTGGCGGGGAACGGAACGGCAGCCGCGACGCCGACACCGGAAATTATTGTGCCACCAACGCAGACGCCTGCAGCAGCAGCCGCAGCAGGGTGCAGCGCCACGTCGAGCGCGGGTGGGTCGGTCAATCTGCGCAGCGGCCCCGGCACGAACTACGCGGTCATGAATACGCTGCCGCTGGGACAGGTCGTTCCCGTGCTGGCGCGCTGGACGGGCGGCGCATGGTTTGAGGTCAACATCAATGGGACGGTGCTGTGGGTGGGCGGCTCGGTGGTGAGCCTGAGCGGTGACTGCACGGCGCTGCCGCTGGTCAACGCACCGGCGAATGCTCCGCTTGCGCCAACGGCAGCACCTACGAAAGCGCCGCAGCCACCCGCGAACACGCCGGAAGTTCAGCCGACCGATAGGCCGCTGCCCAACCTGACGGTAACGAACATTCGGCTCTCCGTCCCCGGCGATGGGACGCTGAATATCGACATCACAGTGATCAATGCGGGCATCGGCCCAGTGGATCATCCCTACGCGGTGAAGACGTGCCTCGACACGACAACGTGCGACCAAATCGAGGGATTCGCGGAGGGCTTGAAGCCGGGTGAGACGATGAGTTATACCGACAGCCTGCCTTTGCCTGCGCAGAGCGGGAATCACACGATTTCGGTCAAGGTGGACTCGCTGAACGAGGTTTACGAATCCAACGAGAGCGACAACGATGCGTTCTCGTCGTTCAACTCGTAAGGTGAAAAAGTGCTAGGGCAGACACACAGGTCTGCCCCTACGAGACCAGAGCGCACCGCCGTGTGCCCCCACAAAAGCAAGGGCAGACACACGGGTCTGCCCCTACACAAGCAAGGGCAGACACACGGGTACGGGTCTGCCCCTACACAAAACCATCTGATTTTGATGAGAATCGCTTGCGGATGAGCAGCGCCGGACAGTTTTGTCCGGCGCTGCTGTTTGTGGGCTGACGAGACCGACTGAGGAAAACAAAGACCACCGGGGAAATAAGTTTATTCCCAGCGGTGGCCTCGGTGGTCTTTGCCAGACCATAAGTTTAAGTAGGCAGACCTGAACTTTCGTTAGGGGTAGATGCCGCGCGTTTCCAATGCTCCGGCAACGCGCTTGATCGCCAGAATCTGGGCGGCGGTACGCATATCGACATCGAATTCATCGGCGGTGGCTTCGGTGGCGTAGTAACTGCGCGCCATCGCCCGCTGAAGCTGGTGGAAAACCTCGTCCTGATCCCAGAAGAAGGCCTGCAAATCCTGCACCCATTCAAAATACGAGACGACCACACCGCCCGCGTTCGCCAGAATATCCGGCACGAGGAAGATGCCGCGCTCGTTGATGATGTCGTCGGCTTCGGGTGAAGTCGGGCCGTTGGCGGCTTCGACAATCATCCACGCCTTGATGTTCGGGGCGTTGGCGGCGGTGATCTGGCCTTCCATCGCGGCGGGGATGAGCACGTCGCAGGGAAGCGTCAGCAGTTCGGCGTTGGTGACTTCCTCGCCGAGCGCGCTGCCGCGAACGCTGCCCGTTTCGGCAACATAATGGCGCAGGGCGGGAATATCCAGCCCATTGGCGTTGTAAATCCCCGCGTAAACGTCGCTGACGCCGACGACCTTGAAGCCGAGTTCGTGGGCGAAAGCAGCGGCGTTCGAGCCGACGTTGCCGAAGCCCTGAATGACGAGGCGGGTGTCTTCGGGGCGCTGCTGTTTGCCGTGTCCCTTGAGCGCTTCGAGCATGACGGCGATCACGCCGCGCCCGGTGGCTTCATTGCGCCCCAGACTGCCGCCGATGTTGACGGGCTTGCCTGTGACAATCGCCGGGACGGAATAGCCGACGGTCATGCTGTAGGTATCCATGATCCAGGCCATGACCTGCGGGTTCGTCCCCATGTCGGGGGCGGGAATGTCGGAGTGCGGGCTGATGAGCGGGATGAGTTCGGCGGCATAGCGCCGGGTGAGGCGTTCGAGTTCACCCTGGCTGAGCGTATGCGGGTCAACGACGACACCGCCTTTTGCGCCGCCGTAGGGCAGGTTCACGAGCGCGCATTTCCAGGTCATCCACATGGCGAGGGCGCGAATTTCGTCGAGCGAGACGGCGGTGCTGTAGCGCAGGCCGCCTTTGGAAGGGCCGAGCACAGTGCTGTGATGGACGCGATAGCCTGTGAACATTTCGAGGCGACCATCATCACGTTTAACGGGGAAATTGACGGTAAGCTCACGACGGGGATAACGTAGAAACTCGGCAATCGAGTCATCGAGGTGTAAGTGACGCGCTGCACGATCAAACTGCTCCAGCGCCGTCTTATAAACACTGGCGCTGTCCTGCGTTGTCGGGTTGTAGTGGTATGACACAACCATGTTGACTCCTAAATGGACATTTGTACACAATAACGGCTTCAATGTTGTTTCTGTCATCTATTATAGCCAAACTGGGTCGAATGAGAAGTGAAGATTGGGTTTTGTTGGGCATATAGCACAAATAAAATGGGTTTTCAAATGTGCAACTTATCTAACGCTCATCGGGTCGGCAGACCAAACGCTCAGGCAAAACTCAGGTGAGGATGTGGCGGACGGCTTCCGCCGCCCACTGGTTAAAGATGGGCCAGCGTTCACGGGGGAACAGATCGTGCTGCGCGACAACTGCCCAGCGCAGATGCAGAAACCAGTAAAGGCGAATCGCAACGGGATCGACAAAGGGATACGGATCGATCTTTTGCCTGTCCAGCAGCACGACGAGATCAATCTCCGGCGGGGCGATCATGGGGCGCTGCCAGTCGATGATGCGGTAACCGTCGGGGGTGACGAAGACCTGCTCCGCTGTGAGATCGCCGTGAATGAGACGCGATTGATAGGCGACGGTTTCCACAACTGAAGTGGAGTGCGCCCAGCCGCGCACCTGTGAAAGTCCGGCAGGATCGACGGAAGTAAAACGCTTGTCCGCGATGAGTGTAGCGAGGCGTTCGAAAACGAATTCACATTCGGCTGCCCACTTTTCAGCGGAACCAATGTCGAGATAGACGGGGAGATCGCCCGTGATTGCGCCGATTTGCTCGATGACGCGTCGTCCGTGATGCACAAGGGCGCTGGCGCTGTAGGCTTCATCACGCAGCAGGGGCGCGTCGATCCAGTCGAAAGTCATGATAGCGCAGTCGCCGAGGTTGCCGAGCGCTTGAGAACCGGGAAGCAGCGGCGACGATGCCGCCGCGTAAAACTCCGGCTCGACGGTGGGCGGAAGCTGCGATTTGTAGACGAGCGCCCTGCCGTCCGCCAGCGTCAGTTTCTGGACGAGCGAGAGGGGCCATTCGTGAATGGTTTTACGTTCGTGGATGGCGATACCGAGCAGATCGGCAAGGGCGGCGTCGGTGTGGTAGCGCAGATCACGAAAATGGGGATGGGATTGCATAGGCGAGATGCTCCAAAAAGTGAAAAGACGATTGAACCACAGAGGACGCAGAAGTAATCACGGGTAAATAACTTTCGAAAGTGCGGTATACCCCTCTCCCCCGACCCCTCTCCCACGCAAGCGGGGAGAGGGGAGAAAACAGGGACAGGATGCGATTTACGAAGAAACTTACCCGATTCTACTGAGATCACAGAGAAAAACAGAAAATAATAGGGCTGAATTTACGCTTCCAGCAGCGCTTTTAATTTCTCCAGGTCACGGCGGACGGCGGCGCTGTCGGCGGCAAACTGCTGATCGGTCATTTCGGGCGGGCGATAGAGGGTGAAGATGACTTCGCTGCCGCTTCCATTGGCGACGGCGCGCATTGGCACGTAAACCTCGCTGCCATCGGGCGGGTAGACGGTGTGATCGGCGACGCCGAAGGGATTTTTGGGCGTGAAGCGAATTCGGGCAGGATTATCTGCGTCGCCAAAGAGCCATTCGCCGTTTTGCTGGCGGAAGCTGCTGCCGAGTCCCGCCGCCCACTGCTCGAAATTTTGCGGGACGGACAGAAAGTCATTGACGGCAGCGAAGGGACGGTTGATTGAGATGCTGATGTGGTGCGCTTCGAGAGGGGAAGTCATGCTGCGCTCCTTTGGATTGTCGGAGGGAAATAAAAAGGGCGGACAGCCGTCCGCCCCTACGAGCGTGTTCGATCAGGCGGGGTGCTGCGCCAGCGTGGTGCGCAGGAAGTCGCCGGTGAAGCTGCCCGGCGTGGCGGCGATCTCTTCGGGTGTGCCAGTCGCGATGACTTCGCCGCCCGCGTCGCCACCCTCTGGCCCCATGTCGATCAGGTGATCCGCCACCTTGATAATGTCAAGGTTGTGTTCGATGACGAGGACGGTGTTGCCGTTATCGACCAACTGCTGCAAGACGCCGATCAATCGTTTGACGTCGGCGGCGTGCAGACCCGTCGAGGGTTCGTCGAGGATGTAGAGCGTCTGCCCGGTGGCGCGGCGCGAGAGTTCACGGCTGAGCTTGATTCGCTGGGCTTCGCCGCCGCTGAGCGTGGTCGCGGGCTGACCGATGCGAATGTAGCCGAGGCCGACCTGTTCGAGCGTTTCCAGCTTGCTGTGAATGTTGGGGATGTTGGCGAAGAACTCACTACCCTCGCTGACGGTCATATTGAGCAGATCCGAGATACTCTTGCCCTTCCACTTGACCTGAAGCGTCTCGCGGTTGTAGCGCGCGCCGTGACAGACGTCGCAGGTGACGTAGACGTTGGGCAGGAACTGCATTTCGATTTCGAGCACGCCCTGACCTTCGCACTTTTCGCAGCGCCCGCCCTTGACGTTGAAGCTGTAGCGTCCGGCGCTGTAGCCGCGCATCTTGCTTTCGGGCAGGTCGGCGAAGAGGGTACGAATGGCGTCGAACATCTTGGTGTAGGTGGCGGGGTTGCTGCGCGGTGTGCGCCCGATGGGACTCTGGTCGATATTGATGATCTTGTCGATGTGTTCGATGCCCTCGATGCCCTCATGCTGACCGGGGCGCTCCTTACTCCCGTTGAGCACCTGCGCGATCTTCTTGTAAAGGACATCGACCATGAGCGAGCTTTTGCCGCTGCCGCTGACGCCGGTGATGCAGACCAGTTTGCCGAGCGGAAACTCGACATCAACGTTCTTGAGGTTGTTCTCGCGCGCGCCGTGCACGATGATCGACTTGCCGTTGCCGGGTCGGCGCGTCGGCGGCACGTCGATGGTCAGGCGACCGGAGAGATAGGATCCGGTCAGGCTGTCTTCGTTCTCCATGACTTCTTCGGGCGTACCAGCGGCGACGACATAGCCGCCGTGTTCGCCCGCGCCCGGCCCCATGTCGATCAGGTAATCGGCGAGGCGCATGGTTTCTTCGTCGTGCTCAACGACCAGCAGCGTATTGCCGAGGTCGCGCAGTTCCATCAGGGTATGGATCAGCTTGGCGTTGTCGCGCTGGTGCAGGCCAATCGACGGCTCGTCGAGCACGTAGAGGACGCCGGTTAACTGGCTGCCAATCTGCGTAGCGAGGCGGATACGCTGGGCTTCGCCGCCGCTCAAGGACGCCGACGAGCGCGCCAGACTGAGATAGCCGAGGCCGACGTTGTTGAGGAAATTGACGCGCGCCTCGATCTCTTTGAGCACCTGATAACCGATCTGCTGATCGCGTTCGCTGAGCAGGGCGGGTGTGCCGTTGATGCCGCGCAAACTGAGCACCCAGTTGACCAGACGATTGACCGGGAGCATGACAATATCGTAAATCGAGTTATCGGCGACGGTCACGGCCAGCGCTTCGGGGCGCAAACGTTTGCCCTCACAGGTGCTGCACGGAACCTGCGCCATGAGCGACTCGATTTTCTCGCGCATGTAGTCGGAGTCGGTTTCACGGTAGCGGCGCTGAAGGTTGTTGATGATGCCTTCGAAGCTGGTCATGTATTCGCGGGTGTTGCCGTTGCCGTTGGTGTAGCGCGCTTTGATCTTGCGCCCGCCTGTGCCGTAGAGAAAGACGTCCTGCTGTTCGCGGGTCAGTTCGCGCCAGGGTTTGTCGAGCGGGATGTGGTACATCTCAGCGACCGAGCGCATGATGCCGCCCGACCAACTGGTCGGGTCTTCGGCATTCCAGCCGTTGGTGTCAATCGCGCCGCCGAGGATGCTGAGTTCGGGGTTCGGCACAATCAGGTCGCGGTCGAGTTCGAGCCGGAAGCCGAGTCCCTGACAATCGGGGCAAGCGCCCTTCGGCGTGTTGAAGCTGAAGGTGCGCGGCTCGATCTCTGGCAGGCTGCCATGCCCGTTGACGCAGGCCAGCAGTTCGCTGAAAAGCATGTCTGTCGGCGGTTCGGTGCTTAAATTGTTGACGATGACGACACCGCCGCCGAGTTCGAGCGCGGTTTCGATAGCGTCGGTCAGGCGAGTAATCGCGCTCTTGGCGTCCTCGGACTCCGGATCATCGTAGTGGCGAATGACGAGACGATCCACGACGACTTCGATGTTGTGGATGCTGTAGCGGTCGAGCGAAATGTCCTCGCCCAGATCGAGAACTTCGCCATCGGCGCGGATGCGCTGAAAACCCTGCTTGCGAATATCCTCGATGACTTTCTCGTGATGGCCTTTGCGCCCCTTGATGACCGGCGCGAGAATCTGCGTGCGCGTGCCGTCGGGCAGCGCCTTGACTTCATCGACAATCTGCTGGGCGCTCTGGGCGACGACTTCCGCGCCGCAGACGGGACAATGCGGGACGCCAATGCGGGCGTAGAGCAGACGCAGATAGTCGTAGATTTCGGTGACGGTGCCGACGGTCGAGCGCGGGTTGTGGCTGACGCCCTTCTGGTCAATCGAGACGGCGGGACTCAGGCCATCGATCTTATCGACATCCGGCTTTTCCATCTGACCGAGGAACTGGCGGGCATAGGCGCTCAGGCTTTCGACGTAGCGGCGCTGCCCTTCGGCGAAGATCGTGTCGAAGGCGAGCGACGATTTGCCGGAACCGGATAACCCCGTGATGACGACCAACTGGTTGCGCGGAATTTCAACATTAATGTTCTTCAGATTATGCTCGCGCGCACCATGCACGACAATCTTGTCTTGTGCCATGATCTTAGGCTCTGTTTTTGTGGGGGAACTGTACATGCGTTCTATTATACTTTCCGATAAGGGATTCGCAACCTTTGAATTGTAGACTCGTATGATAAAACCAGCGTTAGATGTGACGAAAATAGATAAGGAAGTGCTGAGTATCGAGTGCTGAGAAAAAGTGAAAAGCAGTGATGAGTGATGAGTGATGAGTAAAACGATCTATAATCCCTGTAGAGGCAGGTGAGAAGGAATCATTTTATGGCGGATATTTCAATCGAGCGCGCCGCCGTCACGCTGGACGATATGATGAAGCTGGGCGATGCACGAGTCGAAGTCATCAATGGAGTTGTCGTCGAAATGGCCCCTGTCGGCGGGTTACATCACCTATTCGGTGGGAATCTTTATCGCCCGCTGGATGCATATGTCAATGAGCGCGAACTGGGCGCGATCTTTATGGATGGGCTGCTCTATCTGATGAATGAGAACAGCCGCCATTTACGCGGATCATTTGCGCCAGACGTGTCATTCATTCGGCGTGAGAACATTCCTGCCGACTGGAATCTCTCGCTGCCGTTTCCTGGCGTACCAGATTTAGCGGTCGAGGTGATGTCGCCGGGTGACACTGCGGAAGAAATCCAGACGAAAATTCGTACCTATCTCGACAAAGGAACAGAGCAAGTGTGGGTACTGTACCCGTCTACGCGCGAAATTTATCAACATCGGCGCGGTGAGCAAACGGTGCGGATTTATCAAGGCAGCGAACAAATCGACACTGAAAGTCTGTTTCCGGGCTTGATCCTGACGCTGGAAACCATTTTCAAGCTGCCGCCCTGGGCAGCGAAAATGAACGTCGAATAGCCGGATGTCTTAGGTTGCGAGGTGCAGCGCCATGAGCGTACAAACTCAAATTGGGATGCCGCTGGACGAATTCATCCGGCGATATGATGAAGCTCCCTTTGAACTGATCGACGGAGAGGTCATCCCTAAAATGCCTACGGTTTCGGGACACAATCGGCTTTCGAAGCGCTTCTTCATTGCTTTACTTCCCTTCGAACAGCAGGGGATTGGTGAAGTGTTTCAAGAAGCGACATACGTACTGGCTGATTCCCCCCAGTGGGTGAAAAATTCGCGTATTCCTGACGTGATGTTCGTCAGTGCCGAGAAAATTACGCAATTTAAGCAAGAGATTCCCGATGCCGAGAATAAGCCCTATATTCTTATACCTGATATTGTCATCGAGATTGTTTCGCCGACAGATCAATACAGTGAAATCAATCGTCGTGTCAAACGCTATCTGAGCGATGGCGTTCGCCTGATCCTGATTGTCGATCCTGAAATTCGAGAAATCGCTGTGCATCGACTGGGTAGTGAGCAGCAAACAAACCTGTCCGGTGATGCCGTTCTCGATGGGAGCGACGTTCTTCCCGGTTTTCAACTTTCCCTGACAGATATTTTTGTCGAATAGGGCTTCACTTTCGCTGCGTGGCGTGAAACTGAACAATCGCCTCGGCGGTTTCGATGACGGTTTGCGCGAGTTCGGGCGGGTCGAGCGCCTCAGCCTGTGTGCCGAAGCCGAGCACCTGCGTGCGCGCGTGTTCGAGTGAATCAAAAAGAGCGTGCACCGTGATCCAGCCTTCCTCGTCGGGCGCGCCAACCTTCTCGTAGCGCCCATTCATATAGCCGGGAAAATACCAGAATGCCTGTGGATGCACGCGCAGCAAGGTCGCGTAGGGCGGCGCATCTTTCATGCTCAGGCGCTCGAAACGTTCGCACGATTCTTTCCAGTAAGCGGGGAGATCGAAGGTGGGATCGCGCACGAAGGCGTTCTCCATGAGCGCGGCGCTCTCGAAGCGCGAGGCGCGAAAATTGCGCAGGTCGCCGCCCGGTTTGCGCCCAACCAGATACCAGATATTGGCTTTGGCGACGAGGGCGTAGGCTTCAAGCGTGCGCTCGCCGGATGTACCTTCGACGGGCTGATAGGTCACGTTGATAAGGCGATCTTCCCAGACGGCCTGCTGCAAAATCGGGAAGATCGACGGGACTTCGGCGATCTGAAACCAGTTGGCGGGGTCGATGAAGAAGCGCTGTTGAAGCCGCTCGACCTCGCGCCGCTGAATCGTGGGAAGGGCGGCAAACAGTTTGAGCAGGCTTTCGTCTTTGCCGAGGCCGAGATCCGCCAGCGGCCCGGCGTCAGTGGTCACGAACAGAGCTTGAATGTCCGCCTGCGAGAAACCCGTCAGCGAGATGCGATAGTGCTCATCGAGGAAGACGCCGCCGTTGACGCCCGACTGGGTGTAAACCGGAATTCCGGCGGCGCTCAGGGCGTCGAGGTCGCGGTAAATGGTGCGCTCGGAGACTTCCAGATGCTCTGCGAGTGCCTGAGCGGTCTGCCGACCCTGCGCGCCGAGCATGAGCATCAGCGAAATTAAACGATCCGCGCGCATTGAGTTTGCCCCTCACCCCAACCCCTCTCCCACGCAAGCGGGTGCCCCAACAAGTTCGGGGAGAGGGGAGAAAACACTATCATGCTGATTCACTTTTGGAGTATCCCATAAATTCCTGACAATGGGTGTCAGGAATTGGATTGTATCCTGAAAACAGGATCGATTGAGCACAAAGGAGCGTACTATCATGGGCATTTCTGAAGGGGAATTCGATATTCTGCACCAGACGCAGGCCATTCGCGAGGAACTGATGGCTATGCTGAGCGACGCCGATCTGGCCTTCAAGCTGCCGGGGAGCAACCCGACGCTGGGCGCACTGTGCCGCGAAATGGGGCAGGTTGAGCAGTCGTATATCGACTCGTTCAAGACGCTGAAACAGGACTGGAATTACCCTGCCGTCAATAAAGCGCTGGAAACCAGTGTCGAGAAGCTGCAAGCGTGGTATCAGACGCTCGACGCCGACCTTGAAGCGGCGCTGGTGGCGCTCAAGGACAGGGACACGCAGACAACGATGATTGATCGCACCTGGCCTGTGCCGCTGGGGGCGCAGTTTCACATCTACCGCGAGGCGCTGCTGATTTTCTACGGCAAGGCGACGTGTTATGTGCGGGCGATGGGCAGGCCGCTCCCGGAGCAGATGGCGGGTTGGGTAGGCTAAGATTGATCTCCAACCCTAGTTATTTTCGAGGAGATGAACCATGCCCAAGCAGGTCACCGAGACGCTTGACCTTCTGGATATGACCGATGACGTTCGCGCGCTGCTCTTGAGCCTGATGACCGATGCCGAGCTTGCCTACCGCCTGCCGGGCGATAATGGGACACTCGGCGCGCTGTGCCGCCTGATGGGGCAGGTCGAGCAGTCGTACATCGACTCGTTCAGCACATTTCAGCATAGTTTTGATTACCCTGCTGTTGATCCGGGACTGGAGACAAGCGTCGCTAAGCTGACGGCGTGGTATGAACAGCTTGATCAGGATTTGTACGCGGTGCTGCAAGCGCTGAGCGACGATGACTGCCAGAATCGCCTGATTGAACGGGGTGACCCGCTCAACTACGCGCTTTCAGTCGGCGCGCAGATGCTCTGCTATCGCGAAGCACTGCTGATCTTCTACGGACGGGCGACGCTCTACCTGCGGGCGCTGGGCAAGCCGCTGCCGCAGCAGGTGATCGATGGGATTGGTTGACTTATTTGTAGGGGCGACCTGCCAGGTCGCCCCTACCGGGTAATCTTGGTTATGACGCCGGGGTTGGCGTGTCGTGGCTGTGATCGGGCGTCGGCCAGGGGGTGTTGGTTGGCGTGAGCGCGAGCATCGCCGCTGTCGCCGCGAGATCCGGGTGGTCGTTGGTGATGGTGACATAATTCATCCAGCGCGTGACCATGACCCAGGTGCGACCGGGCTTGAGGTGGATGGGCGCGTTGTCACCGAAGATCAGTTGGAGCGCGTCGCCGGTGCGATAGTAGCACTGGCTGTCCTGCGTGCCGACGACCGGCGTCGGCGTCGGGTCAGGGATTTCGCCCCGGCAGTCGCGTTTCCAGTAGCCTTCGTAATACTGCCCATCGCGGAAGACGTAAGCGCGACCCTGCCCCCAGAGATCGATCTGCTGGGAAGCGGACTTGCTTTCTTCCTCGAAAATGTCCGGGCGTTCCTCATGCGGTACTTCAATCACAACGACGTTATCGACCCACAACTGCTGACCATCGGCGGCGTCCATGTGCGGCTGCTGGTCGGTGTAACGCAGGTAATGACCGCTGGCGCTGTCGTACTGCCACTTGGCATCAATCTGCCCATAGTAGGCAATGTCCACGTCGCTGGCGGGCTGGCTGCCGTCGTCAGGAATGTCGCTGAAGGAGAAGCCGCGCGCGCGACGAGGATCGTTGACGCCGCGTGCTTCAGCGCGTGCCCAAATCTTGGTGGTGTCGGCGAAGAGTGTATGCTCAAAGGCGACGCCGTCTTTGGGGAAGCGGCAAATGCCAGCTTCATCGCAGTTATCGCCAATCGCGGGCGAGATGATCTGATGCCACCAGGGTTGGCTGCGGAACAATTTCTGGACGGGAGCGCTTGCGCCAGAGTAGGTGAAGAGGGCTTCGTACATCGGCACGAGGTTCAAGTCCATCAGGCGACCGCTGCGAATCGGGCCGACATGGGTCGGTGCGTTGCTGCGGAAAATCGCGGCAAAGCGCGTGACGCCGCCTTCGACTTCGTATTCATAGACCAAATCTGCTGCGTTGACGCCGCTTTGCGGGCGGACAATCGGCGGATAGTTAGAAATTTTGACCAGCAGATTGCGGCGGTTCATCGCCTCATCGCTGGGATAGGGCAAGCCCGTCAGCGGATTATAGCCATCCGGGTAGACGGCTGGCCCGACGACCGTCGCGGTGGGCGAGGGTGTATCAGTCGGCGAGGGCGTTAAGGTTGGCGATTCGGTGAAGGTTGGCGTTACGCTGGGTGTGAGTGATGGGCTGGGCGTCAGTGAGGGCGTAGGGGCGATGGTGTTGGTCGCGAAGACCAGCGGCGGCGGCGTATTGGTTCCGGGTAAATCCTGAAGTCCAGCAGGTGAGGCCGAAAGCGAGACCGAGCTGATCGCCAGGAGCGCTGCCGACACGATGAAGAGGAGCAAACTGAAAGCCCGACGCATAGAATCCCTTAAGCTGTTTATACAGAAAGGCGCGCCAGCCTTAAACCCGCGAACCAGCGCACATAACAAAAACAACCCCAAAAGAGGCGCGTGAAGTATACGCCGATAGCGTCTTATTGCACAGGGCAGAGCCAGATTTGTAGGAGTAGCGTCGCTTTCGAGGGGACTTATGGTCTATGAGCGACAGTCCGCATGTCTATACTGGATTCTGGGGCTGTACTATAATTCTAACTATGCTGGAGCGACTATGACAACGAATACGTCGGGGCTTAGCGGTGACGACACCGAACAAACCGCCGCGCAGACCGCTGCCATACGATAGGAACGGAGAGATAGATGAACAGTTCGAATCGACGCTTGCTGATTTCCTATGCGCACCCGGACGATGAAAGTTTTGGACTCGGCGGTTTGATTACGAAGTATGTCAGGGAAGGCGTCGAAGTCAGCCTGATTTGCGCGACCAATGGCGAACGCGGGACGGTCAAAGAGGAATTTCTGCAAGGCTACGACTCGATTGCGGCGCTGCGGCTGGCGGAACTGGACTGTGCCGTCGAGAAGCTGGGTTTCAAGCATGTCGTCAAGCTGGGTTATATGGACAGCGGCATGATGGGGTCGGAAACCTCGAACGACCCGGCCTGTCTGTGGCAGGCGAAAGAAGAGGAAGTCACGCGGCGGGTGGTCGAAGTCATTCGCGACCTGAAGCCGCAGGTGATTATCACCTTCAACCGCTACGGCGGCTACGGACACCCCGACCACATCGCAATTCAGCGGGCGACGACCAACGCTTTTCCGCTGGCGAGCGACGCCAGCTACGAAACCGGGCAAGCGCCCTATGCGCCGCAGAAACTCTACTACAGCAGCATTTCGGCGCGGCAGATTCGCCTGGGCGTGATGCTGGCGCGGCTGCGCGGTCAAGACCCACGTCATTTAGGACGGAACAAGGATTTCGACCTGGTGGCGATCCTCGATCATATTGAGCCGTCGCACACGGCGATTGACATCCGCGATTACTTCGATGCCTGGGACGCGGCGAGCGCCTGCCATGCCAGTCAACTGGGCGGCGGGGGGCTGCGCGTCCCCAAATGGACGCGGCGCTGGCTATCGCCCTACCAGAGCTTCACGCGCATCTATCCCGCGCCACCTCATGATGGCATCGACGAGCATGACTTTTTCGAGAACGTGCGCGTGGATGAGCCGCTTGCCACATGACTGATCACGATCACGATGCTGCTGCCCATCGGATTGATCGGCTGCTGGACGCGATTGAACTGGTCAAGGCCGACCGCCGCGCCGAAGCGCGTCACCTGCTGCGCGATTTGATCGGCGAGGACAACGATTTCGAGGACGCCTGGCTGTGGATGAGCGTCGCCGTCGATTCGCTTGATCAGAGTTCGATTTGCCTGGATAACGTGCTGCGCATCAACACCAAAAATCTCGAAGCCGCCGGAGCGCTCTACCGGATTCGCATTCCCGAAATGCAGATGAACCGTCGGCGCTCGCGGCTGCGGCTGTATAAGGATTTCGCCATCGGCGGCATGTGGTTCGTGATTGCGGTGATCTTGATCGCGGCCTTTGCGACGATCACGTCACTGAGCACATAGAGCATGTGTGTAAAATCAACATTACAGCCCTCACCCTAAATCCCTCTCCCTGAGGGTTGAGGACAGGACAGTTTTAACAAAAGAGCCTTTTGTTTTAGGATAACGGTTACCACACCTATCCTAAACAAGAGGCTCAAAGCCATTGTACGCTCAATTTC
>DAOUCB010000211.1:0-34505 GCA_034432495.1 Anaerolineae bacterium
CCGTCTTTGTTTACGGGCTGCTCAAACTGACGGTCACGCCGGAGATTAACGCCATCTCGACCCTGATTCTGGTGGCCTCAACACTTCTGATCGGCATCTCGATTGCCATGCAGGGGCGCAATGCAGCCTCTGCGGCATAATTGTTGACGTTCGTGGTAAATGATCTATAACCTATAGGCGGTTCTTAATTTTCGTGCGATATGGAGGAAAGATGCGTAAAGTAATTTTTCTGCTCTGTGTCATGGTGCTTGCCTTCCCGATCCTGGCTTCGGCGCAGGATGCAACTCCTGAGGCAACAGCAATGGCAACGGAAAGTCCGGCGTGGGTCTGCCCGGATGGTTTCTCCGGTCAATCGTTGAGCGTTTTCAACTGGACGACGTACGTCGCCGAGGACACGATTGGCAACTTCGAGAAGCTGTGCGGTGTCAAGGTGGTCTATGATACCTACGAGAGCAACGAAGCGCTGTTGTCGCGTCTGAGCGGCGGCAACCCCGGTTACGACATCGCCGTGCCGACCGATCACGCGGTGGCCGACATGATCGCACGCGATCTGGTTCAGCCGCTGGATGCCAGCAAGATTCCGAATATGGCGAACCTGAATCCCAAGCTGATGAATGCGCCGTATGACCCCGGTAACGTCTACAGCGTCCCGTATCAATGGGGGACGGTCGGCATCGGATACAACTCGGATAAAGTCGGCAAAGAAGTGACAAGCTGGCAGGATATGTTCACCTACAGCGGCCCGGTCGCCTGGCTGGATGACCCGCGTGCCATGATTGGTATCGCGCTGACAATTCTCGGCTACAACGCCAATACCACTGATCCTGCGCAGGTGAACGAAGCGCGCGATTTCCTGATCGCCAACGGCAAGAACGTGGTCGCGATTGCGGCGGACGATGGTCAGGCGATGCTTGAACGCGGCGACGTCGATATGACGGTTGAGTATAGCGGCGACATTTTCCAGGTCGAAGCGGACTGCAACTGCGATAACATCGCTTACGACATTCCGGTCGAAGGCACGAACTTCTGGGTTGATAACCTTGTCGTCCTCAAGGGCGCACCGAACCCTGACCTTGCCAATGTGTTCCTGGATTACATCCTCGACCCGCACGTTGGCGCGGACATCAGCAACTATACGGCCTACGCCACGCCGAATCAGGCAGCGCTGGATCAAGGACTGATTGACCCATCGCTGACCAGTGATCCGGCGATTTATCCGCCCACAGATGTTCTGGCGAAGTCGTTCTCGATTGAGCCGCTGCCGGATGCTCAGCAGCTTTACAATGACGCCTGGGACGAAATCAAGATTTCACTGGGCAAGTAACATCCACATCGCATCATCCGGGGCGCACAGGCAGTTGTCAGTTGTTTGTGCGCCCCTGCTGTGTCGAGCTTGAACAGGTTTCCTGAAACGGACAGGGGCGCGAGAAATGGCACAAATCGGCATCGAACTCAAGAATGTCACCAAAGAATTCCCCGCGCGCGGCGGCGAAGTCCCGGTCAAGGCGGTAGATAACATCTCGCTGCAAATCAACGAAGGCGAGTTCTTTGCCCTGCTGGGGCCGAGCGGCTGTGGCAAGACGACCACCCTGCGCATGATTGCCGGGTTCGAGGAGCCGACTTCCGGCGAAATCATCATTCGCGGGCAGGCTGTTCAGGGCGTACCGCCGTTTCACCGACCTGTCAACACCGTGTTTCAGGATTACGCGTTGTTTCCGCACATGACCGTTCTCCAAAACGTCATGTTTGGGCTGGAAATGGAAGGTGTACCGAAGGCTGAAGCCAAAAAGCGCGCCGTCGAGGCGCTGGAAATGGTGCGCCTCAATCAGTTCGACCGTAAGCCGCGTCAGATGTCCGGCGGTCAGCAGCAGCGCGTTGCCCTGGCGCGTTCGTTGGTTAAGCACCCTGCCGTGCTTCTGCTCGACGAGCCGCTCGGCGCGCTCGACCTGAAGCTGCGTAAGGCGATGCAGTACGAACTGATGACGATGCAGAACGAACTTGGCATCACCTTCGTCTACGTGACGCACGACCAGGAAGAAGCCCTCACCATGTGCGACCGCATTGCGGTCATGGATCACGGGGTGGCGCTGCAAGTGGGCCGACCCGAAGAAATCTACGAGACGCCCAACTGCCGCTTCGTGGCGGATTTCATCGGCGAGACGAACTTTATCCCCGGTAAAGTGGCGGCGCTCACCAGGCAATATGCTTCGATTGCCATTGACAATGGGACGCTGATTGAGGCAACGCCCGCGCAGAGTGATCTCAAGGAAGGAACTGAAGTTACGGTTGCGGTGCGCCCAGAGAAAATCACCGTCGTTCCAGAAGGCGGCACGCTCGCCGACGCAATTGGCAGCATCGAGCGCGAGGAACACAAGACGGCAGTCCCCGGCACGATCTTCTTCGCCAATTATATCGGCACCGATACCCGCTATATCGTTCGCATCGGTGAGCAAATCGACGTGGTTGTGCGCGAACAGAACATCGGCACGCGCTTCGAAACGATGTACAAGCCGGGTCAAAAGGTGACTATCTACTGGGCGAACGAGAATGCGCGTGTGCTGACCTCGTGATTGTCCTCTCCACCTATCAAATCAAGCCGCTGCTCAAAGTGCATGGGCAGCAGTCGGCAGCCAGCGTTTCACCTGATCTCGGCCTGACGACGGTCGATGTCGGGCTGGATGCTGACGGTATCCATTTCCCCGGTGGCGAGTGTTTGACTTGGGAAGATGCCGCTGAAATCGTTGACAGCGAGACAAGCTGTTTCTCGCTCGAAGGCGGCGAAATCCGCAAGATTCAAGCCTTCTCCGAGACGACTAATCGTCACTGTTCGCTGATGCCGACGACGGGCGCGCCAACCCTGCTGATCGCCGGGTTTCCGATGCACCGCATCAAGAATATCGACCCACACCATGACACCCTCAACAAGATCAATGCGGCGCGACCGAGTGGGCAGGTGCTTGATACGTCGATGGGGCTGGGCTATACCGCGATTGAGGCGGCGCACACCTCAGAGCATGTGATCACGGTTGAGCTTGACCCGACGGTGGTCGAGATTGCGCGGCAGAACCCCTGGTCGCGGGAACTGTTCAGTAACCCGAAAATTGAGCGACGAATTGGCGACAGCTTCGATGAAGTTGAGGGATTTGAGGCGGAAATCTTCTCGTGCGTGATCCATGATCCGCCGACGATTCAGCTTGCCGGAGACCTGTATTCGCGCGATTACTACGGGGAACTCTACCGTATCCTCAAGTCGAGGGGACGACTGTTTCACTATATCGGCGATCTGGAGAGCGCTTCGGTCAGCCGGGTGAGCCGAGGGGTGATTGAGCGGCTGCACGCGGCGGGCTTCGCCTCGGTCAGGAAGCAGCCGGAGGCGTTTGGGGTGCTGGCGCAGAAATAGAATTCACTGCAAAACCGCTGCCAATACGTGCCAGATCGACAGCTAGCGGATAAGCATACGCGCGTTCGCAGGCTACATCTCAACCGCTTTGATGATCTTCGCGGGGTTGCCGCCGACAATGACGTTATCGGGAACGGCTTTGGTGACCACCGCGCCCGAAGCAATCACGACGTTGCTGCCAATGGTGATGCCGGGGTTGATCACGACTCGCCCGCCAATCCAGACTTTGTTTCCAATGCTAACCGGAATGCCGTACTCTGCGCCGGAGCTTCGTTCTATCGGGTTGATGGGATGCGTGGCGGTATAGATGTGGACGCCTGGCCCCAGCAGGCAGTTATCGCCAATCCGAATTTCGCAGACATCCAGAAAGATACAATCGAAATTGGCGTAGAAGCCCTCGCCCACGTGGATGTTATAGCCGTAATCGCAGCGAAAGGTCGGCTCCACGTAGAGATTTTTGCCCGTAGAACCGAACAGTTCTTTTAACAGCTCTATGCGCTTGGCGTCTTCGGTTTCGAGGGTTTGATTGAACAGCCGGGTGAGGCGGCGCGCATTGAGGCGTTCGGCGGTTAACTGAGGATCGCCCGCATTGTAAAGCTCACCGCGCAGCATCTTCTCTTTTTCAATGGACATGGTTCGACTTTCGGTGCGGGATACGAATAAGGGATGGGTAAGAACGGGCGAGGCACGCCTCGCCCCTACGAGAACGGGATGTCGAGCGCAGCGCCGCTGCATCCCTACAAGTAGCGGGCGAACACACGGGTTCGCCCCTACGAGAACGAGATGCGGGGCACACAGCCGTGCGCCCCTACACACGAATCCAGCATTAATCTAAATACTCAGGGTTTGCCGACCACCGGGAAGGTCTGGGTGACCGCCTGAAGCTGTTGCAGGGGAGCGCGAAGCAGGCTTTGCTCGGTCGTCAGCGTAAATTTTAGGCTGTTGTAGGGATACGACACGTCGTCGCTGAGCGTGCCTGTGATTTCAACCCTGCCGAGCTTGTCGGCTTCGAGGTGGAAATGCAGCCATTCTTCGGCGGTTTCGAAGCTGATCATGCCCGTGAGCGATTGCTGAAAGGTCTCAAGCGCCTGTGTGAAGGCTTCCAGTTCCTCGGCGCGCAGCATCCCCGGAATTTCGCCCGAAAACTTACCCACGCGAATGGCAGCGGTGACGAGCAGCCAGTTGCCATCCCAGGCGGCGTGGCGCTGCCGATAGGAGCGACCGCGCACCAACAGGGCGAAATAATCGTCGATTTGCTGCCCTAGTGCGCCGCTGAAGCGGACTTCAATCATCTGATTTGCCATTGTCCCGCAGCCTTGATGTAACGTCCAAATAATTCCATCTTAACCCTAAATCTGCTGTCTCAAAATATGCGCTTGTTTGCGCCGCTGGTAAATGCTCACCCCGACGAGTTGAGCGACCAGCACAATGATCATGGCGATGACCGTGCCATCCATGAAGTAGCGCTCGCGTCCGCCGCCCATCTGGTAGCCGTAAACGTGCATGAAGGCCAGCACGACCAGCACGTAATTCAGGCGCTGCAATTTCTTCCACCGTTTGCCTCTGAGGGCGCGCAGCGAGAGCATGTTTGAGGTCGCGAGCAGGGCGATCAGCAAAATGGTCGCAAACAGGCCGATCCAGTTGCTCGCACCAAGCAGGGTCAGCAGGGGACGCCCATTCTGATGGAAGAAGAAGCTGAGGATGCCGCCGCGATTGCGTTCGAGCAGGGCGAAAAAGACGTGCAGGCAGCCGGTGATTCCCGCCCAGATGCCCGTATCGCGGCGAAGATCGATATTGACCGGATTCAGGCGCTTGCGCAGCAGATTGAGCGGGCCGACGAGCAGGGTGATGCACAGAAAAACCATGCAGATGTAGCCAAAGCCAATGACAAAGGTGAAGGTGATTTCGGCACGTGGCGCGTAAAAGGTGGTCAGGTAGATGCCTGCTACCGTCAGCGCGGCGAGGAGCAGGTGCGTAATGGCCCGCTGCCGCCCAAAGCCAATGAGAAATGTTCTGATCGTTGAAACCAAACGCACGATAAAGCCTTAAAAGCTATTGAACCACAGAGATCGCAGAGGACACAGAGAAAAGCTGAACGTCCTTTCCTTCAGGCGCTTCCATTGAGGTTTTGGCGAGCAGACTAGTCTGGCATTACGCGGTTCTTTTGCTTCCGCTATAATGCTCAAAGCGCTGCTGGTCAGGGTTTGGGTCTGTGTCAAAACACGACTCCTCTCCTGCATTTGTAACCGCGACTCCTTACCAAAAACTATCTACTTCCCTATAGGAAGATAAGTGTATGCAAACAAGTTCGCGCTCGGATTTACGCACCATTATCGTATCGTATCTTGGCTTTATCGGGTTGGGGATGACGACGGGGCTGCTCGGCATTGCCTGGCCGACGATGCGTAAGGAGTTTGAAGTCGCGCTGGACGCGAACGGCATTTTGTTTCTCGCGAGTACGCTTGGCTATCTGAGCGCCAGCTTCCTGAGCGGGTCAATTGCCTATCGGTTGGGTACAGGACGGATGTTTATCGTGTCGGCAGTGCTGGGCGCTTTGGGCCTGCTGGCAGTCTCGCTGACCCACACCTGGCTGCTGATCCCGGTCTTCATGCTGATTGGCGGCTTCGGCAACGGCATCATTGATGCAGGCTTCAATGCGTATGTCGCGCAGCATCACGGTGCGCGGGCGATGAACTGGCTGCATGGCAGCTTCGGCATCGGCACGACGATTGGCCCGATTGTGATGACGGCAGTCCTCGCGGGCGGGAACTCGTGGCGCTGGGGGTACGTGGTTTCCAGCATTGTGATGATGGTGGTGACGGTGGTCTTTGTGGTCGGGCGGAACTGGTGGAAGCCCGTGATCGTCGCGAGCGAAACGACCGACGCCAAGCGCAAAAGCGTTATTGATGTGTTGAAGATGCCGCCGGTGTGGTTTGGGATTGCGCTGTTTTTCCTGTATGCAGGTTTAGAGGCAACGCCGGGAAGCTGGATGTACACCCTGTTCACCGAGGCACGGCATATCGCGGAAAGTGAAGCGGGCGCGTGGGTGAGCATCTACTGGGGAAGCTTCACGGTTGGGCGCTTCTTCTTCGGCGCGATCATCAACCGGGTGAACACACTGGTGCTGACGCGCCTGTGTATGCTCGGCGTACTGGTGGGGGCGGTGCTGCTGTGGTGGAATCCGGTCGATTTGATCGGCTTTCTGGGATTGACGGTGGTCGGTTTCATGGAAGCGCCGCTGTTCCCGATTTTCGTCTCGGATACGCCCAAGCGCGTCGGTATGGAGAATGCCGGAAATGCGATTGGCTTTCAGGTGGCGGGGGCGGGCATCGGCATTGCTGCACTGCCCGCGCTGGCAGGATTTCTGGCAAGCAGTACCAGCCTGAACTCAGTTCCGCCGTTCATCTTCGTCTGTGCGCTGATCGTAATCGTGCTGCATGAGTTCAGCGTGGCGCAGGGCAGGCGCGTCGATGCGCGGGCGGCAGCGGCTTCGGCGGGGGATTAGGGCGAGGTTCAGGGGCGCGGCACGATGTGCCCCTACGAAAACGTTTTCGCTTGGGCGCTGTTTGCCAATTGCAATCTTACATCTATAATTTAGCGACTTGCCGCCCGTTCAACCCCCGGAGACTGTGATGCGTGGTCTGCACATTCCCATCCTCTACTACCTGCTGATCTTCGCGCCGCTGGCGGTGATTGCCCGCATCCTCAATCTCGATCCGGTGATTGTGTTCGTGCTATCGGCGCTGGGCTTGATTCCGCTGGCGAAGGTGATCGGCGACGCGACCGAGGAACTGGCGATCTACACGGGGCCGAGGCTGGGCGGGCTGCTCAACGCGACGCTGGGCAACGCCGCTGAACTGATTATCACGATTTTCGCGCTGCAAGCCGGGCTGATTGATCTGGTACGCGCGTCGATTACGGGGTCGATCATTGGCAACCTGCTGTTGGTGCTGGGCTTCAGCATCGTCGCGGGCGGCTGGAAATTTGGTATTCAGAAGTTCGACCGCCGAACGGCAAGCAATAACGCGGTGCTGGCGGTGCTGGCGGTGATCGCGCTGGCGATTCCGTCGCTGTTCGACCGGGCGCTGCAAAGCGTACCCAGCTCGGAACTGTTTTTTAGCGAGGGCGTGGCGGTGGTGCTGATTGTGCTCTACGGGCTGAATATTCTGTACTCGTTCCGCTCGAAAGACGACGACAAGAACCTTGAGGAGATTGGCGAAGCGGGGCATGAAGAACGCGGCAAGTGGTCGCTGCGGCTGTCGATTGGCATCCTGATTGCTGCGACGATTGCGACGGCACTGGTCAGCGAAACACTGGTCGGCGCGGTGGAGCCAGTGGTTCAACAGCTTGGCCTGACCGAATTTTTCGTCGGCATCATCATCATTCCGCTGGTGGGCAACATCGCCGAGCACGTCGTGGCGGTGCAGGTCGCGCTCAAGAACAAGATGGAATTGAGCATCGCCGTGTCGCTGGGGTCGAGCCTGCAAATCGCGCTGTTCGTCGCGCCGGTGCTGGTCTTCATCAGCCTGCTGTTCAACAACCGGCTGCTGCTGGTGTTCAACGATTTTGAACTGATCGCGCTGTTTGGTGCGTCGCTGATTGCCGCGCTGATCGCCCTCGACGGCGAATCGAACTGGCTCGAAGGGGCGATGCTGCTGGCGGTCTATCTGATCGCAGGGCTGGCCTTCTTTTCGCTGCCGCCGCACGCGGCGATTCCGTGAGAAATCTCCCTCTCCCCCAACCCCTCTCCCACGCAAGCGTGCGCCCGAACAAGTTCGGGGAGAGGGGAGAATAAAACCTACCGACCCTCGTTTGGATGCGATCTTTAAAGCGCTGCCCAAATCTGCTATGATATAGTGAATTTCTGCACAAATTAGGCGATGCAAAATCGCTTGAATAGATCACGGAAATCACGATGATACGGAATCTGCAAAATTTCTCCGTCTGGCAGCGGCGGCTGATTTTCTTTTCCATTTTAGGCGGCATTTTGCTGGCGCTGGTGGCGGTGACGCTGCTGCTGATCAACCAGACGCTCAACAGCGGGCTGCGCGTGACGGCGGTTCCGCTCAACGCGCAAACGACGGTGCAGCAGTTCGCAGCGCTGCCGGATGACAATGCCTATCCGTCGTCGGTAGCGCTGGCAGCAGATGGAACGGTCTACACGGGCAGCTTCGCGACGGGCGCAATCTGGGCAATTTCGCCAAGCGGAACAGTCACGGAAGTGCCGGGAACGCGCGACGGCATCGGCGCGGCGATGGGGCTGGCAGTCGCGCCAGATGGCTCGCTGCTGGTGGTCGATCAACTTGATACCGATCCGCGCTCGTCGGGCGGCAAAGTCGTGCGGGTGGTCGATGGCAAGGTGGCGACCTTCACAACCGAGAAGTTCGTCTCCCCGCTCGACGTGACGCTCGACGGGGCAGGACACGTCTACGTCAGCGACTCCGGCACGAATCAGGTCTGGCGCTTCGATGCCGACGGCTCGAACGGCGCGGTCTGGTGGACATCACCCGCGCAGGCCAGCGGATCGACGCACCCGGCTGCGACCGGACTGGCCTATGATACGGTTCACGACGCGATCATCGTGACCGATCCCGAAAGCAACACGATTTACCGCGTCAACGTCAGCGACGCGGCGACCGAAACGCTTTACGATCACGATGGTCAGCCCAACGCGCCCGGTTTCGATGGCGTGACGGTGACGCCGGACGGCACGATCTACGTGGCGGCGCTGGCACAGAACGGCATTGCGAAGGTCGCGGATGGCAAGCTGGAATACATTGCCGGGATGTTTCGCGGGCCAAGCGATGTGGCCTTCGCCGCACCCAATCGCCTGTACGTGACCAATTTCGACCAGACCTCGATTGTGATTCCGGTGGTGCATCCGCAGCTTCCGTTCGCGCTCGATGTGGTCGAACTAGGGAGCTAGTGCTGAGTGCTGAGTAAGGGAAAAGATTCAACGCAAAGACGCAAAAGGTAAGGGAAAGACGCAAAAGAAAAAAAGGGTCTTGTGACCAAACGCACCT
This sequence comes from Anaerolineae bacterium, assembly GCA_034432495.1. GTDB lineage: Bacteria > Chloroflexota > Anaerolineae > Aggregatilineales > Phototrophicaceae > Flexifilum. The sequence continues at coordinate 9,424 of DAOUCB010000211.1, forward strand.
TGTCAGGCATTGAAAGCGGCGCTAGTATTGCCCGTCTGTTACGTGGGGGACTAAAAAACAAGACCGTCCGCGTAGAATGATGAGGGTGTTTGCATGTCCCAGCAGTTTGATCCTTACGAGCCTTTGCCCGACCATCTGGCGGACACTGGCCCGATCCGCCGCGTGCAAGAAGTCGCTCCCTGGCGGCGCGCGGTCGGTTTTCTCAGCTTAATCGGAGCAGCAGCGTTAACGATTGCGACCGCGCTGCTTATTCTGCGACCCAATACGCCCGCGCCCAATGTGATTGAAGCCACCAGCGCCCCTGCGACCGTTGAGAATATTGTCCAGCCGACCAGCGCCCCGCCGACTAACCCCGGGGATCCAACGCAGAGCGTGCCTGCGGCGCAGGACGTGTCCGCGCCGCTTGATCCGGGCGTCATCGCCCAATTGATGAGTACGCCCATTACGCCCATCGATCAGACGGTGGGGCTGGAAATCGCCCGCAACGACTACAACCCGTTTACGATTGTTCCTGACCGCCCGCGCAGCGAAGTGATTCAGTACACGATTCAGTCAGGCGATACGATTTTTGGCATCGCCGAGCGCTTTGGCCTCAAGCCGGAGACGATTGCCTGGTCGAATGACCGCGCCATCACCGAAGGGCTGCGACCGGGCAAGACGCTCAATATTCTGCCCGTCGATGGCGTCTACTTCACCGTTACGGCGGATGCGTCTATCGACAGTATCGCCAAGCAGTATCACGTCGATCCGTATGCGGTGATCGATTCGGAATACAACGATTTGTTCGGCGATGCGCCGGATACCGAACTGCCGAGCGGGACGAAAGTTGTGCTCCCCGGCGGCACGGCGGAGCAGATCGCCTGGACGCCGAAAGTAGAGCATGTTTCAGGCGGCAGCGGGTCAACCGGCAGCGCGGGTGGCGATATGATTTCGTTCGATATTGGCGATCCCGGAAGCTGCGGGCTGGTTAGCAACGCGGGCGGCGGCGGCGGCTGGCTCAAGCCGCTGGCGAGCTACGTCTGGGTGCGTGGTTTCAGTTCCGTCCATTCCGGCGTTGACCTTTCTGCGCCTCAAGGGACACCGATTTACGCCGCCAATGGTGGCACGGTCATGTTCGCGGGCTGGAGCAACTGGGGCTATGGCTATTCGGTGGTGATTGCCAGCGGGCCATTTTCGGAAGTTTACGGGCATATGAGCGCAATCTCGGCGCGCTGTGGCGCTCACGTTAATGCCGGTCAGGTGATCGGTGCCGTCGGGCATACCGGAAATGCCACCGGAGATCACCTGCACTTCGAGATTCGCTACCATGACATCCCGACCGATCCCACCAGCACGATGCCGTTCTGACGTTTGCGCTTGCGGCTCAAATCCACGCGGTCGCAAACATGGGATTTTGTAGGGGCAGACCCACGTGTCTGCCCTTTATTATGGGGCGCACGCCGTGCGCCCCTACAACCCCTCACCCCCGACCCTTCTCCCACGCAATCGGTGAGAGGGGAGAAACAAGACACCGTAACCGAACTGTCCATTTTCTGAGCCGGTGATAAGACCCGCTACAAGGGTTCGATTTATGTAATGTGTAAAAATCTTTGTGGGCGAGACGGATCGCATAGGTTACACTCAAGTCATAACCCTTGTCACACGCACCGCTCAGGCGCATATGCATATCCAACGTTCAAGATCGCGGCTTTCGTTCCGTAAGCGCCGTCGTCGATCCGGCGGCTGTGTTTCGATTCTGTTTTCGATTCTGGTGATTGGCGGGGTGGGCGTGGTCTCGTGGCTGTGGATCAACCGCATAGTCAACGGGCCGACCACCAGCGCCTCGAACGCCAACCTGATGGCTTCGGCGCAGAACGCTTTCAATCGGGGCGATCTGAGCGGGGCGATCAGCCTGACACGCCAGATTTTACTGACCCAGCCGGATGATGCCGACGCGCTGCGGCTGCTGGCGCGCGCACTGGTTTACCGCAGCTACTCCGAATACAATCGCGCTGGCGATCAGCAGACGGCGCTCGATGTCACGACGGAGGCGCTCAACCGCCAGCCGACCAACCTCAACTTTATGACGATTCAGGCCTTCGCGCTGCAAGCCGCCGGGAAAGCCAATGAAGCGGCGGACGTGGCGCAGCGCGTACTGCAAAAGAATGCCGACGATGCGCTGGCGCGGACGGCGCTGGCGCTGGCTTATGGCAGCGCGGGCGCGCACGAAGCCGCCATGCGCGAAAGCCAGCGCGCTGTGCAGACGGCGACAGCGGACAACGCCATCGACGCGCTGCGGGCGCTGGCGATCACCTACAGCGACAGCGGCAGCTATGACGATGCCATTCACACGGTCGAGCAGGCGATTGGCTTGAATGGCAATCTGGTGACGCTTTATTTCGAGCGGGCGCAGTACGCGCTGCAAATCGGCGACAGCGATTCGGCGACGGTGGCCTATTTCGAAGTTCTGACCCACGACGCCAGCAACGTCAAGGCGCGCCTGCGCCTGTGTGAACTCTCCAGCCTGATGCGCGAGCGTGATCAGGCGATTCAGTATTGCGAGGAAGTGACGACGCGCGCGCCGAGTTGGTCGGACGGCTGGTATCGGCTGGGCATGGAATATTTTCTGCAAGGCGATTTTAAAGCGGCGCAGGATGATCTGCACCAATGTTCGACGCTTCAGGTCTTGCAGAATGTACCGATCCCGGAGCGGCGCTTCGAGTGCTGGTATATTCAGGGGCAGGCCGCCGAGATTCGCGGCGACTGTCCCAGCCTGATTGCCACCTACAACGAATTCCGCGCGATGGCCGCTGACGATCAGATCGAGCAGAAGTGGACATATCCCCCCGAAGGCCCGCCGGGCTGCGCGAAGCACTAGCGCTTCGTAACCTTTCCCCGAACTCTACGTACTACATAATAGTTGTGCGTTTGAGAAAGGGATTTTTCATGACAACTCAATCGAATGAAGACGTTCGGCGTCACGGGTATCGTTCGCCCCTCTGGGCATTCCTTCTGATCGCGCTGGGCGCGATCTGGCTGCTGTTTGAAGCCAAAATTCTAAGCAGCGCCAATCTGGCGGTGCTGCTGCGCCTCTGGCCGCTGATCCTGATCGGTCTCGGTCTGGAACTGCTGATCGGGCGCAATTCGCGCTTCCTGTCGCTGCTGGTCGGTTTCGGGACAATTGCGCTGCTGCTGGTGCTCATGCTGGCGGGGCCAACGCTCGGTCTCGTGCCGAACATCGAAGTCAAAACGGCACAATACAGTGAACCCGTTGGGGATTCGACTGCTGCACAGATTAATCTCAATTTGTCGGTAGGGCGGACGACGATCAGGGCGCTCAGCGACTCGGCGGATCTGATCACCGCTGATCTGCGCTACGTTGGGGATACGGTCAGTTTCAACGCGACCAACACGGATGGCGAGAAATCGGTCACGCTGACATCGAGCGGTGACCCGGCACAGTGGTACGATTTCCTCGGTCTGTTTCGCAGCCAGGCCAACGATGCGAGCGACCTGTTCTGGAACATCGGCCTCAGCCCGAATGTGCCGCTCGATCTGCATCTGAATGGGGGCGTTGGCGACAACACGTTTGACCTGAGCGGCTTGCAGCTTTCGCACCTGACCTATAAAGGTGGCGTCGGTGACACAACCCTCAGCCTGCCGGGAAGCGGCAGCTACAGCCTCGATTTCAACGGCGGCGTCGGCAAATTGGTCGTCAACTTCGCTGACGGCGCGGGCGTCAATGCCAGCGTGGATGCGGGCGTGGGCGAAATCACATTCGATGTGCCTGCTGATGCGCCCGTGTCGCTTGAAGCCACTGGCGGACTGGGACAGGTTCACGTTCCCGCCAATTACACCCGCATCAGCGGCGACGAGAGCAACGGGCTGAGCCGCGTGGGCGTCTGGCAAAGCCCGACCTACAGCGCCGCCAGCGACAGCGCGCGCATCATCATCCAGTTCAAGGGTGGTGTTGGCAATCTGAACATCCAATAGAACAAAAGCAGTCCGTTCAACGTATACAGATGTAGTACGTCCTAATCAAGAGGAGAAATAACGTGGACGAGCAAAAAGAGAAAAACTACAAGGTGGAATGGTCCTTCTCATTCGAGAAGCTGGGTGATCAAATCGGCGACTTCTTCAAGTCGGTTGGCGCAGAAGGCAGCGAGGAGATCAAGCACGGGGAATTCAGCGAACCGCTCGGCGGGGCGTCCTCGGCACGGGTGCGCGTCGATTTTTCGGTCGGCGAGGCTACGATTACGACGCTCAAGGATTCTGACAACCTGCTCGAAGCTGACCTGACTTATGTCGGCGACGTCGAACTGAAATCGACAGGTGATCAGGAAAAGGTTGTCCATCTCGGTCAGGCAGCAGGCGCAGCCGAATGGTTTCGCGGCGCGCTCGGTTGGTTTGGCAGCGGTCAGCGCCTGCGCTGGGATGTCGAGCTTTCGCCCGTCCTGCCGCTCAACCTTGATCTGCACAGCGGCGCGGGGCGCTCCAACTTCGACCTGAGCGATCTTCAGGTGACGGCGCTCAACATCGCGTCGGGCGCGGGTGAACTGGTTGTCAGCCTGCCCGCAGGCGAATACAGCACCCGCGTGAGCGGCGGCGTCGGGCGTACCAGCATCAACGTTCCGGCGGATGCGAACCTCGACCTGACGGTGGCGTCGGGCGCAGGCGAAGTCAACCTCGACATCAGCGAAGGGGCGGCGCTCAACACGCGCATCAGCGGCGGCGTCGGCGCGACCAACGTCAGCGTTCCGAAGGGCGCGGCAGTCCGGCTCGAAGCGCGCACGGGACTGGGCGCGGTCAACGCGGGTGCGCAGCTTCAGCGCATCAGCGGCAACGGCAGCGATTTCTGGGACAAGGGCGGCGTCTGGCAAACAGCCAACTTCGAGAGCGCCGAGCGCAAGATCGTCATTCGCTTCGACGGCGGTGTCGGCGCGATCACGGTGCGCTAACGCGAAAAGCAGTGCTGAGTACTGAGTACTGAGTCAAAAACGCTCTGGCGTATATTCCAGAGCGTTTTTAATTTCGTTTGAAGCGGATCTGATTACAGTTCGCTGCAATCCCAGACGAAACCGCAGCGAGGGCAGCGGACTTTGCAAGCGAGGCGATGGGTGGGCGCGCCGCACGATGGACAGACCGTCGATAACGTGTAGTTGGTCAGGGGCGGGAGGGGCGGCTGATGGATGATGAGCGGCGGCGACGTTTTCCGCGCTTTGTTTTTGTCGGTTGACTCTGTGTTCATCATGAAGCCCTCAATAAAACAGGGTATCCCCATAAGGATACCCTGAATTTGAGGCGACGACCGGATTCGAACCGGTGGTCAGGCTTTTGCAGAGCCTTGCCTTGCCACTTGGCCACGTCGCCTGGAGTGAAGGCATTATACTTGCTGCCTCCCCGTATGACAAGGGCTTGCGCGTCAGCCAAAAAGCCGCCAAAATAAGCAGCATGGATGAAAATGAACTCAATCCCGAAGCTGAAACACCTGAAAGCGACGACTCGTTTCAACCGGAGTCAGACGATACGCTCGTGCTGCCAGCGGCAGACGACGACGCGGATACACTGATTCTGCCGAAGGCGGCAGACGATCACGGGGCTTATGTTGAAGCCGCGCCCGATGATGAAACGCTGGTCGATTTGCCTGCCGACTATGGGGACAATGAAGCTGCGCCTGCCGAAATCAACGCGCTTGACGACAGCGAGGACGCACCGGCTGCGGTCAGCCTGCCCGCCGAAGACTGGAATTTGGGCGACATCGACGCGGCGCTGGCGGCGGTCGCTTCGCTCAGCGAAATTATGCCAGAGCGCGAGGCCGACGCCGAAATGCGCGCCGATGCGCGTCAGGGCAAGCCGACCTTCGTTCCCGAAATGCGAATGCCGCCACTGGTGACGCTCAAGCGCGGACAGTTGGGGTCGCTGGTTCCGGCGCTGCTGCTGATCGGCTTTGGCGCGTGGCTGACCCTGACAACGACTACCGGCGCGTCACCTGATCCACTGCTGGTAGTCGCCGTAATCGTCGGTGGAATCGTGCTTTCGCTGCTGGCGCAGTGGCTGGGAACCGGGCGCTGGTCGCGCGGAGCGCTCTTCTTCGCGCTGCTGGTGCTGCTGGCTGCTGGCGTGATTTTCTTCTCGCTGCAACCCAATGGCCTCGATTTCCAGCGCGGCTGGCCGCTGCTGGTGGTCGCGCTCGGGCTGGCGATGGGGCTGGCGGGTCTGCTGGCGCGCCCGCTCAACGGGCGTCTGCTCGTCCCCGGCGCGCTGACCGTGCTGGCGGGTATTGTCGGCCTGACGATGACCCTGGGGCTGCTCCCGCCCGACATCATCGCGCTGACGACGCCCCTGCGCCCGATTATCCTGGTCATCGTGCTGATTTTGTGGCTGCTGCCGCTGCTGTTTCGCCGCCGCCGAAGTTAAATGCGCATCGCGATTGATGCCAGCCGCACGACCGTCGCGCGCGTGACCGGGACGGAGCGTTACGCTGTCGAAATGATTCGCGCGCTGATTCGCCTGAATACCGCTCACGACCTGATCCTCTATTTTCGTGACAACCCGCCGCCTGACCTGTTTCCGCCCTCGGAACGTGTAACACAAAAAGTGATCCCGTTCGCTCGCGCCTGGACGCATCTGCGCTTCGCCGCCGAACTCTGGCGCGACCGCCCGGACATGACCTGGGTTCCAGCGCACACGCTCCCGGCGCTGTTTCCGGGGAGCGCGGTTGTCACCGTCCACGATCTCGGCTATAAATTCTTCCCGCAGGCGCACCCGCCGAAGCAGCGGCTTTATCTCGACTGGACAACGCGCTACAGCGCGGCGCGAGCCTCGCTTGTTCTGGCGGATAGTCAGGCGACCGCCGACGACCTGACGCGCTTTTACGGCACACCGCCTGCCAAAATTCGCGTCGTGTATCCCGGTGTCGATGCGCCCCCTATCGGTGACATCGCGGCGCTGCGGGCGAAGTATGGTCTGCCGGAGCGCTATTTCCTGTTTCTGGGGACGCTCCAACCGCGCAAGAATATCGCCCGTATCGTGCAGGCTTATCAACTCTGGCGTGCGTTGAGCGGTGATACTTCGACGGCGCTGGTGCTGGCGGGCGGGCAGGGCTGGCTCTACGATCCGGCATGGACAGCCGGGGTGGACGGGATTATCCTTCCCGGCTATATCGACGATGCTGACAAAGGCGCGCTCTATGCCGGGGCGCTGGCGCTGCTGTTTCCGTCGCTGTATGAGGGCTTCGGCTTCCCAGTGCTGGAGGCTATGCACTGCGGGACGCCCGTCATTTGCAGCAGTACGTCGAGCCTGCCTGAATTGGCAGGTGAGGCCGCGCTGCTGGTCGATCCGCTGGACGTGGACGCAATAGCCCGTGCGATAGAGCGTATCGCGGACGACGCCGTGCTGCATGACTCGTTACGCGAGAAGGGCTTCGCACAGGTGCGCAGGTTCACCTGGGAGGCGGCAGCCCAGGCAGCGCTGGCAGCGTTTGAAGATGTGGAGAAATCACTTTGAATATCTGTGTCTATTGTTCGGCGAGCAACAAAATCGCGCCGGGATTTTTCGAACTGGCGACCGATCTGGGAACGTTAATTGCGCAGCGCGGCGATACGCTGGTTTACGGTGGGTCGAGCGCGGGGCTGATGGGCAGGCTGGCGCAGACCGCGCAGGCCAACGGCGGGCGTGTAATCGGCATTATCCCGCAGTCGCTGGTCGATCTGGAACTGGCGTATCGCAACGCCGACGAACTGCTGATCACGGCGAACATGCGTGAACGCAAAGCCAACATGGAAGCCCGCGCCGACGCCTTTATCGCACTGCCCGGTGGCGTCGGCACGATGGAAGAAATCTTCGAAATCATGGCAGCGCGCTCGCTTAATCTGCTCCACAAGCCGCTGGTGATGCTCAACCACGACCGCTTCTACGATCCCCTGATTCACCTGCTCGATCATATGCAGAGCGCGAATTTTCTGCGCGCTGGCTACGAAACGATGGTCTACTTCGCGCCGACGGTCGCGGATGCGCTGACCTACATTGACACGCACCCTGCGTCAGCGTAAATTCATAAATTTTCCTGGTGAATGTGGAAACTTAAGGGAGCCAGCGAATCGGGCTGTGTGACAATAGAGCGTGCCTCTCTCTATTGGAAGAAAGAACCGTAATGTCGATTCGTGTCGAATGGGATAATCCCGAATACACCTGTCTCCTGCTCGATTTTTATGAGCCGTATAGCTGGGTGGAATTTCACGAGAGTATTCAGGATATTCACCAGCGCATCGCGGCGGTCTCGCAAACCGTCGATATTATCGTCTGGATGAAAGTGGGACTGCCCGAAGGCGCAACCCTGACGCATGTTCGCACTGCGTTCAAGACTCATCCGGCGAATACGGGGCAGATGATTATTGTCAGCCAGCAATCTGCCGCGATGACCTTCCTCAGCAAACGGATGACTGCCATCGTGAAAACGCTGTTCCCCGACAAAGGCAATTTTGTCTTCGCGGATACGATTGCATCTGCGCGGGCGATAGTAGCGGGCACGAAGACTTATTAGCGATTATTGATCAACATCCAGCGACGCGCTTCGGCGTCGGTGTCAAAGCAGATGAAGCTGGAAGGCGCGGGGAAAACCTGCGCCACCAGCCGATACCAGCCGGTGATATGCAGTTGAACACACGTGACCGGGGTGATTTGCCGCTCACGGAGTTCGTGCTGCCGTATCCAGTGACCATAATAGCTGATCGGCGGATCGATCCAGATAGTGATTCCGCCGTACGCCGCCAGCAGCAGCATGATGAATACGATGCTGACAATCCAGCGTTTGTGTTTGCGACTCAGCACGGCTCAAACAAATTCTCTCATGCTAAAACAGCTTCATCTGTGTTGGTGGGGCATCGCTATCGACATCTTTCTCCTCTTCGGCATCTTTCGTTGATACAGGCGTCGTCGGCTTGGCCTTTTTGAGTGAGCGCGGCGCTTTCAGACCGTGCGCGTCCAGCCATTGGTCTGATGGGCCTTCCCAACCAAATTCCCCCAAATCAACCCGTTCGTCGTTATCAAGCAGCACGCGCTCGTCGCGCAGGCGGGCGCGCTGGAGCGCGGCGGCTCTGCTGGTATCGGGCAGGCTGATGCCGCCTTTGGCGTTGATGACCCGATGCCAGGGGATCGTCGGCTCATCGACGCGGGAGACGGCGTTCATCGCATCGCCGACCCAGCGCGGGCCGAGTTTGCGATAATCATCCTCGTCAACGCCTTCGGGCGTGGGGATCATGGTGGCGATTTGCCCGTAGGTGGCGGCGGTTCCTGTCGGGATCTGGCGGACAATCTCCCAGACGATCTTGTAAAAAGGCAGCGGATCGGGTAAATCAAACATAATCGAGACTCCACACCAACGCTCTCTTAACTGTATTGGAAAAACTGGACAAGGCAACGTATTTAAATTATCCTGAATGGTAGAATATCTCTAAATGGAGGTAACGCATGGAAGATAAGCTGCAAGCCCTCAAACAACGGCTGCTCGAAGTTAACGACCTGAACGCAGCGGCAGCCCTGTTGAGTTGGGATCAGTCCAGCTACATGCCGGAAGGCGGAGCGCCGTCGCGCGGGCGGCAGCTCGCGCTGCTGAGCCGTTTGTCGCATGAGAAATTCACCGACGTCGAAGTCGGGCGGCTGCTCGACGCGCTGCAACCTTACGGCGAAAGCCTGCCCTTCGATGACGACGATGCGGCGCTCATCCGGCTGACGCGGCGCAACTATGATCAGTTGGTCAAAGTGCCGACCGACTTCATCGCAGAGCTGTCAGAACATTCGGCGGAAACCTACCAGACCTGGACGCGGGCGCGCCCTGAGAACGATTTTCAGCGCGTGCTGCCACTGCTCGAAAAAACGCTCGACCAGAGCCGCCGCTTTGCCGAATATTTCGGCCCATTTGATCATATCGCCGACCCGCTGATCAACTTCAGCGATTACGGTATGAAAGCCGAGTCGGTGCGGCGCGTTTTCGCCCAACTGCGCGACGGACTCGTGCCGCTGGTCAAGGCCATCACCGAGCAAACACCCATCGACGATTCGTTCGCCCACCTGCATTATCCCGCTCAGCCGCAGCTTGATTTTGGGCTGGACGTGATCAAGGCTTACGGCTTCGACTTCAAGCGCGGGCGGCAGGACTTGACCCATCACCCCTTTATGACCAAGTTTTCGATTGGCGACATTCGCATCCTGACCAAAGTCAAAGAAAATGACCTGCGTGACGCCCTTTACAGTACGCTTCACGAAGCTGGACACGGCCTCTACGAGCAGGGCATCAATCCGGCTTACGAAGGCACGCCGCTCAACAACGGCACGTCGGCGGGCGTCCACGAGAGCCAGTCGCGCATGTGGGAGAACATCGTCGGGCGCAGCCGCGAATTCTGGACGTTCTACTATCCCAAACTGCAAGCCGTCTTCCCCGATCAACTCAAAGACGTGTCGCTCGATGCTTTCTACCATTCGGTGAACAAGGTCGAACGCTCGCTGATCCGCATCGAGGCCGACGAAGTCACCTACAACCTGCACGTCATGATCCGCTTTGAACTGGAACTGCAACTGCTCGAAGGCTCACTGGAAATCCGCGATTTGCCGGAAGCGTGGGACGAACGTTACCAGAGCGATCTCGGCGTCACCTCGCCCGATTACCGCGATGGCGTGTTGCAGGACGTTCACTGGTACAGCGGTGCGATTGGCGGCGCGTTCCAGGGCTATACCCTCGGCAATATCCTCAGCGCGCAGTTCTATGAGACGGCCCTGAAGGCGCATCCCGAAATCCCCGCCGAAATCGCGCAGGGCAGGTTCGACACCCTGCATGGCTGGCTGAAAGAGAACATCTATCAGTACGGCAGCAAATACACCGCGCCCGAACTGATCGCGCGCGTGACGGGCGGCTGGCTTGACGTTGATCCGCTGCTGAATTATCTGCGCAAGAAGTTCGGCGGTCTCTACTCGTTGTAACGCCAAAAGGTCAGGGCGACCTGTCTAGTCGCCCTGACCCGCAGGAGAGTCTGTTCCTCGTTTAGGGAACCCAGTTGGAAAGCACCTGCACCGTTTTATCCGGCATGACGGGGTCGCTGGTACGGACGTGAACCCGGAAATCGTGCGGCCCGTCCATGCCCGCGCTCATGCTGAACGAAAACGATACCGTCGCGCTTTCGCCGGGGTGAATGGTTTTTGAGCTAATCTGTGTTTGCGGCGGGCAGCAGCCCTCGACGACCTCGATCTGCGGCGTGCCGAGTACGTAGAGTGTCTGGTCGCCCACGTTTTTCACCTGAAAGCTGGTATTCACCATGTCGTGGTAATGGCGTGTTCCGTAATCGAACACTTCCTGATCGACCTGAAGCGCGGCTCTCCCCGTCACTTCAGGCTGATAGGCGGGCTGACGACTTGCCAGCACGAACGTCCCCACCGCAATCGCGATAATTACCAAAACGATCCCTGCCATCACGCTCAGGCGGAAGGTTCCGCTTGGAGGCGCTGCAACGGCGGGCTGTTTCATGGTTTTCTGATGGCTCATTCTGCTTCGCTCCACAAGACAAATAAACGCAGATTCGAGATTAAGCCGCCGGAAGCGGTGTATTCGTTGAGGGGCCAAAGCCCTCATAATGGGCATCGATGTACGCCCGAATCGCGCCTGGAGACTGCCCTTCGCCCGACAAGCGAATGACATCCTGCGCGATCAGCACGCAGATGCCGCAGCCTGCCGCGTGATCGTCCAGCGTGATGCTGCCTGTGTCATCCAGCGTTTTGATGAAGCAGTCACGCAGGCTGGCGTGGTCGAAATGAACGCAGCCGCAGTAACAGGGATATTGTTCCAGTTCATGCGGGTGGGCTGCTGCATAGTGATAGGCTTCCTGCGTGATTTGTGCCGCCTTGTGGACAAATTCCGGCATAGCCTTTGCTTGGACAGCAGGCGTGGCGGGTAGGGCAATGGTTCCGCAGCCGACGAGCGCGATACTCACCGCGAGGACGACGAGCAGTTGAACGATCCATTTGGGCATTCAAAAAATCCTTTATCAAATGCGGTGCCGCAGACGCCAACTGTTTTTGATTTTAAAAGTGAATGCCCGCCGGACTGAAGTGCATTTCATCCTCAGCTTGCGAACAAATGTCATGAGAAGGTTCCGCGAAGCCGCGAAGAGGAGAATTTTCGTGGGCTTAATGCTGCATGAATCTCATTTGACTCGTATTTCAAGGTGCGTTACGCTGTTACGCATCAGATAACAGATCCTGCAAAGGAGATGTGTGATGGCAGCCATTGACAAGCGTAAGGACGTCAGCCCGAAAGAGGGCGAACACAAGTATGGCGACGTGAAATACGCCGACCCGACCAATAAGAAGTATCCGATTGACACTGAGGAACACATTCGGGCGGCGTGGAGCTACATCAACCACAAGGATAACGCCGCCAAGTACGACCAGGATGAAGTCGCGACCATCAAGCGGCGCATCAAGAGCGCCGCCAAGCAGCACGACATCGAGATCAGTTCGGAGTAGCGGCGACCGCCTGGGCGAGTTCGTCGGGCGTCGGCGCGTAATTGCCCACCCGACGAACCACCAGCCCGCTGGCATAGTTCGCCAGCATGGCGGCGTCCGCCAGCGATGCCCCCGCCGCGACCGCCAGCGTGATTACGGCAATCGCGGTATCGCCCGCGCCAACCGTATCGTACACGTCGGTGATGGCTGGGCTGGGGCAGTGGGCGCTGCTGTCGTCGGCGTTGGCGACGGTTGCGCCATCTGCCCCCCGTGTGATGACCATGCCGACCGTCAGTTGCAGACGCTGACGCAGTTCACGCGCCGCTGCTGCGAAATCGTCATCGCTGCGTAAATCGCGGCGCAAATCCTCACGCGCTTCGTCGGCATTGCACTTGACCACGCCGAACCCCGCATACTTATCGAGTTCCCCCTGCGCGTCCGTCGTGATCAACAGGTCGGCTGCGCGGGCGCGTTCGAGCGCCTGTGTGATCAGCGTCGGCGTTAGCATTCCCACGTGATAATCTGAAAACAGCAGCGCGTCCGTCTGCGCAATATGATCGCTCAGCAGGCTGATCAGCGTGCGCTCCAGGTGCGGATTGATCGGCTCGCGTTCCAGCTTGTCAAGCCGGGCCACCTGCTGCGGAAAGCGCAGCCCCATGTGCGCCATGATGCGCGTCTTGACGGTTGTCGGGCGACCATCTTCCGCTAGCAGCGCGTGAATGTCGATGTGACGCTGCTGCAATACGTGACGCAGCGCTTCGCCTTCAGCGTCCGCACCGATCAGCCCCATTTGCAGCGCTTTGCTGCCCAGCGCGACAATATTGGCGGCAGGATTGGCAGCGCCGCCGGGGATCAGACGGCGTTCTTCAAATTCCAGCACCGGGATGGGTGCTTCACGGCTCAGCCGAGTCGCTCGCCCGATCAGGTACTCGTCCAGAATCACGTCGCCCAGCACAATAACCTGCTGTCCGGCCAGTTTGGGAATCAGGTTGAGCAAATGATCAGCCATTCGAGCCTCGCAGCAAGACCGCCAGCATAAAGCGCGGAATCCGCATCATCCGAACAATCCGCCAGGGCTGCAAATACAGGCGATAGAGCCACTCCAGCCCGAAGCGCTGAAACGTCTGCGGGGCACGCGGGATCACCCCCGCCACGAAATCGAACGCGCCGCCGACGCCCATCGCCATCTTGACACGCAGACGCGGCAGGTTGCGCGCGATCCACTTGTCCTGGTTGGGCGCGCCGTAGGCCACAAACAGAATATCGGCGTTTGCGGCGTTGACGCGCTCGACGATGGCATCTTCTTCTTCGGGCGCGGGGCTGCCGCCATACACGCCGACGATTTGCAAATCGGGGTGGCGCGCGCGCAGGACGGCGGCGGCTTCGTCGGCGACACCGGGCGCAGCCCCCAGCAGATACAGTGTCCAGCCCTGTTTCGCGGCTTCAGCGGCGATCAGCGGCACGCCGTCCGAACCGGTCACGCGCTCTGGCAGCGCTGTGCCGAGCCGCTGTGCCGCCCACAGCAGGCCGATGCCATCCGGCACGGTCAGGTCGGCGCGGCTGAGGATGTTGTGAAAATTCGGGTCGCGCTGGGCGATCATGATCATTTCCGGGTTGATCGTGCAGACGTGATGGGGTTGATTGCCGGAAACCCATTTGCCAATCAAACGGAGCCATTCCGCATACGTGATCGCGCTCACCGGCAGGCCGAGGATTTCGATACGCTTTATGTCCCTCACCCCCGACGCTGGCGCGTCGTGCCCCCCCACGTAAACGGGGCGAGGGGCATTGTCCCCCTTCTCCCCGCTTGCGTGGGAGAAGGGGTTAGGGGATGAGGGGGTTTCCATAATTTTTTTCGCCGTCGTGACCACCTGCTCAACGGTAATCATGCGCATACAGGTGCGAGCGGCGCAGCCGTCGTGCAGCCCCATGCCATGCCCGACGTAGCTGCACGGGCTGCATTCGGGTGCGCTGCGAATGACGATGCTTTGACCTTCTGGTGTCCAGGGACTCCAGGCGTCGGCGTTGATCGGGCCGGAGAGGGCGATCACGGGTGTGCCTGCTGCCGCCGCGATATGCATCACGCCGCTGTCCGCGCCGATGAACAGATCGCAGTCCTGGAGGACAGCCGCCAGTTCCGCCAGCGAGGTCTGCCCACTCAGGTCGAGCGCGTCGGCGTGCATGGCGGCTTTGACGGCGGCGTTGTGATCGCTTTTCGTCCCGACCAGCACAATTTGTGCCCCGCACTCTGCCACCAGCCGATCCGCGACGGCAGCGAATTTTCCGGTGTCCCATTGACGGGCGGGCATGGCGCTGCCGCCGCCGTGAATCGCGATGCGGGGTGTGGTTGTAGGGGCGACCTGCCAGGTCGCCCCTACAGAGCTGGCAGCATTGACCTGCGCCGGACGCGGCTCCGTACTCGCCCCCGCCAAACCAACCAGATCGAGCCAGTACTGCGCCTGATGTTTCGCGCCGAAGCCCTGATCGGGCAGGCGGTGCGTGAGAAATGGTGCGCTGCCGTTGTCGAGGCCGATTCGGTTGACGGCATCAGCGCTCCAGGCCAGCGCCGCGAACTTGAGCGCGCCGAAGTGGGTTGTGAAATGGTGCAGGAAGATCGCCGTATCGTAGCGACCGCGCCGCAGACGCGCCGCCAGCGCCAGCGCTTCGCGCAGATTGGCAGGCCGCAGCAGCGCTTTTGGGCTGTCGAAAGTGTGTTTATCGAAGGTAATCATGTCATCGACCAGATCGGCAGGCAGAACGGGCGCGGCCTGCGCGGTCGTCAGCAGCGCGATATGGGCAGCAGGCTGCGCCTCACGCAGCGCCGCCAGCGCTGGCGTCGAGAGGATCAGGTCGCCAATGTCGGCAAGCTGGATGATCAGGAAACGGCGTGATTGAGACATAGCCGCAATTTAACCACAGAGGGCATCGCTTCGCTATCGGAGATCGCCGAGGAAAACAAAAGAGCGCTGTTATGCGCCCTTCATGAGAACCAGAGGCAGATGAATTTTACAGATGAACGTAGCTGTTTTCCGCCAGAATGAAGCGGTGTGCCGCCGGAATGTGACCGGAGGAAACCACCTGCGAATTATCGGCGATCAGGCTCGAATCGATGCGCCCCGGTATGTTGCGGATCGCGCAGTCTTTCATGACGATGCTGGCCTCGATTTCGCTGTTTTCGACCGTCACGTTGTCGCCGAGTGAGGTATAAGGGCCAACGTAGCTGTTGCGCACGGTGACGTTGTGACCGATGATCACCGGGCCGCGCACCACGCTGTCGATAATCTGGCTGTTATTGCCTAGAATCACGCGCGCGGAGATTTCGCACTTGCCAATGATGCGCGAGCCGTCTGTTAACGGCGGGGTGTAGGGCAGTTCGCCCAGCACCAGTTGATTCGCCTGAATAATCGCGTCCGGCTTCCCGGCATCGATCCACCAGCCTTGCAGCGTATACGGGTGAACTTCCGCGCCGTTCTTGATCACCTGCTGAATCGCGTCGGTGATTTCCAGTTCGTTGCGCCACGACGGGGTAATCTTCGAGATCGCATCGAAAATCGACGGCTTGAACAGATACGCGCCGGAGATCGCCAGGTTCGATGGCGGATTTTTCGGCTTTTCGATCACTTCCTCGATTTTGCCATCGACAATCCGCGCGATGCCGAAGCGGGTCGGGTCTGCCACTTCGATCAGGGCAATCGCGGCTTCGGCGCTGGACGCCGGGAAATTTCGTATCAGATTTTCCATCTTGTCCTGAAAAATATTGTCGCCCAGCAGCACGCAGAACGGCTCGTCGCCGACAAACGGATGGCACAGGTTGATGGCGTGCGCCAGCCCCAGTTGTTCTTTCTGGATGACGTAGTCGAGTTCGACACCGAGCGCCGAACCGTCGCCGAGTTGGTGCGGGATGGGGGAGTCCAGATCGTTGATCACGATCCCAATCTGCGTCAGCCCCGCGTTTTTGAGCACCTGAATGGCATAGGCGATCAGAGGTTGATTTGCGACCGGAACAAGGGGCTTGGGCATCGTCAGCGTGACCGGACGCAGACGTGTTCCCTGTCCGGCGGCGAGAATGACGGCTTTCATTATGTATTCCTTCCGCAGTAGATCAGAAATGAGATGGTACTGAATTTCTATCGCTTAGACAACCTGAATGTGATGTCTGGCTTAATTATATACACGGGCTAAATACAATCCCCTCAAGGTTTTGATTTTGTACGACTTGCCCGCGTGCGTGCGTAAAGGGAAGGAAGCGTTCGGGGGTGGGTGCTGCGGCGGTTTCGAGCAGTCGGGAACGGCTGCGAAGTGGATTTCGCAGCCGTTCCCCTCAATCAACTTTAAATCTAGGAGTTAGGCGTCGGCACGGGCTGTTCGTTCAGCCACTTGACCGCCGCTTCCTGAACCGGATCACCGGTGCTGAACAGCGTCGTTTCATCGACCGGAACCTTGACCGTCGGCGCGATCCCGGTGCCTTCGATGATGATGTTGCCATCGGCGTCGAGGTTACGCCCGGTCGAGTATTGAAGCTGAATCCCATCCGGCATGGCGTAGGTCGTCTGTCCACCGCCCAGGCCGCCCGTCGGATACTGCCCGACAATCGCCGCGCGATTTTGCAGCGTCATGTCATAGGTGAAGTATTCGCAGGCGCTGTCGCAGCTTGGCCCCACCAAAAGCGCGACGTTGCCGCTGTAGCGCATATTCTCCGGCGGCAGAATGAACTTCGATTCAAGGTTCGGATCGACGTAGAATTTCTTCAGCGCATCGTCGTAGCTGGCGGTGTTCCCGGTATCGAGCGGTTCGTTGAAGAAGTAAGCCGCCATTTCGTCCGCCAGGAAGCCGCTGCCGCCGCCGTTCTGGCGCATGTCGATGATCACGCCCGGAAGCTGGTTATCAACAGCCGCCTTGATGGCGCGTTCCCAGAGCTGGATTGTCAGACGGGCGCTATCGAAGAAGCTGTAGATTTTGATGACCAGATAGCCATCATTGGTAATCGACGTTTCAACCGGTAGTTCCAGCCCGGTCAGCCCTTTGGCGAACGACGAATAGCGGAAGCTGTCGCTTTCCTGAACCGAGGTCAGCGTGATCGTCTTGCTGGCGCTGTCGCCGGGGTTCTTGTACTCGATTTTCATGTCCGTGCCAACCGGCGAGCGCAGCACGTAGCGGAGCTGCTGCAAACGACGCACAATGTCGCTGCCGAAGGGGGACGACCAGGGAACCGTGGCGTTGATGGCATCGTTGATGTCGGTACCATCGACGCTCAGAATTTCGGCCTTCAGTTGAATGCCTGCCTGCTGGGCGGGGCCGCCGTCCGTCAGGTAGTTGACGATGACACTGCCGCTGTCAATGTCGCGGATCGCCATACCGAGGCCGCCTGATGTGGCCTGGGCGAATTCGTTGTTATCGACCGGGGCGCTCAGGTGCCCGTCCGGAATTGACCAGATGAAATCGCGCAGGGCGTGCTGGTATTCCGTCGAATCCTTGTTCTTATCCGCTTCTTCAAAGCGCGGCAGATACTCGGCTTCCTTCGCATCCCAGTCGATATGCTTGAGTTCGGTGTAGGCATATTTCTCGCGGAACATTTCGACCATCGCCTTGAAGGCATCGGTATAGCTCAGGCTGGAGAAATCTGCCTGCGCCGCGCCTTCGCCTTCAATCAGGTCGATCACCGGATTGCGCGAGCGGTCAAAGGTGAAGGGATCAGTGTCCATATTGACGACGGTGTAGCCCTGCGGCAGCCCGACAATCGGATCGTCCGCCGTGAACAGCTTCTTGTCCGCGCCAAAGCCAGACGGGAAGCCCTGTTTGTCATCCGGGGCATAGACCAGGTATTTGCCGCCGATGACTTCGCCGTGCGCCGACGGATTCTGATCGATGTGCGTCGAGGCATAAGCCGTTGACCAGCCGCCGCCGAACAGGTCGCGCTGCTCCAGGTACGGGTCGCCCCAGGTGTTTGTCCAGTAGGCGACGGCGTAAATCATAACGCCCGTATCGGTCTGCCCGTTGTTATCGACATCGCGCAGCGTCGCGGCGGGAACAATCGGCAGTTGGATGTTGTATGTGAAAGGCGAGGTGTAGAAGTCAGACGTAATCTGGCCCAGCACCTGCGATTTTTCCGGCATGATAAAGCCATGATTGCGGTCAACGAAGCCTGCTTCGTCTTCCAGAATGACTTCCGGCTCATCGACGCCAGCGGTAAAAAAGCCGTTGGTGTAAGTGACGTTCCCGGTCACCGAAACGGGGCCGCCTTCATCGTTAACAATCGTCGCGGCGGGACGCGCCTGCTGGGTGCCCTCGGCGGTTGCTTCTGGGGTGGCGTCCTGTGCAGATACAATGCTGACACTCAGCGCTAGGCTGATAAGGAGGATGAATATTTTGAAACGCATTATCTTCTCTCGTCTTGTATGAACGTAAGAACATTATAATCGGGCTGTACAGGTTTCAACAAAGCCTGCTCATCGGCGTCTAAGCTGAAACTGAACCAATCCCTCACACCATCTTACCGTCTGTTTGCGCGTTTCCCGACGTTATTGCCCTTAATTTTACGACTACAATCTATGAATGCGTTTTTTAGGCGCACCGACTATTGCTGTTTTTCGAAAGGGAACATCATGAAAAAAATCTTGAGTGGGGTTCTTTTGGCCTGTCTGCTGACGCTCGTCACGGGGATCAGCTTCGTTTCGGCACAGGCGGCTGGGTGCAGTGACATGCCGGATTACGCGGCGGTCACGGCTGCGCTCAAATCGGCGCAGGCGGATAGCAACGGCGGTTTCGGCCTGAATATGTGGGCGACCGTTGTCAACCGCGATGGCGTCGTTTGCGTCGTGACCATGACAGGTGCGGATCGCGGCGATCAATGGCCGGGCAGCCGCGCGATTTCCGCGCAGAAAGCCAACACCGCCAATGCCTTCAGCCTGCCGGGGCTGGCGCTCTCCACCGCCAATCTTTTTTCGGCAGTCCAGCCCGGCGGCAGCCTGTTTGGGCTTCAGTTCAGCAACCCGGTCGATACCAGCGTCGCCTATGGCGGCAACCCTACATCATATGGTCAGGTCGATGACCCGATGGTGGGCAAGCACATCGGCGGCGTTAACGTCTTTGGCGGTGGTCTGGCGCTCTACGACAGCAGTGGCACGCTGATTGGCGCAATCGGCGTCAGCGGCGATAGCTCGTGCGCCGACCACAATATCGCCTGGAAAACCCGCGATGCGCTCAAGCTCGATAATGTTCCGGCGGGCGTCAGCGGTACCAAAGACGACAATATCGTCTACGACATTGACGCCGACGGCGTGAGCGCCAGCGGTTGGGGACACCCCGAATGCTCCGCCGACGCGACCTCGATTGGCACCGACCTGCCCACGACTCATCCGCTTGGCGACAAGTAAACCTTCTGTGAGGTAAAACTGTCGGGGCGAACCTATGTGTTCGCCCTTCGTATTCTTCTCTCTCCGCTTGCGTTTTCGCCGGGAGACATTTTTATGGAGGGTCAACGAGCGGAATGCTCTCCGGTCGGCTCAGAGTCTCCTGAAGGAGACTTCCCGACCGAACCTCTAGCCAGGGGTTCAACCCCTGGCGGCAAAACACTAAAAGTGTCGTCCCGTAAAGTTTGGTGGGAGAGGGGCTTCTGCCTTCACACGCCTCTCTCTTGAGTAGGTGAATCAAAAAAACGCGGCGATCCACTGGATTGCCGCGTTTATTGTTTCGAGGATCGGTTGTCCTAGCGCCGCTGCATACTTTGCTCAATCGAAGTGAGCAGGGCGGATCGGCTCGTGACATCCTTGAGCAGATTGCGCCGGTTGGTGGCGACGGGTGGCTTATGCGCGTATTCCCACACCTCCTCGGCAATCTCCCAGACCGCATTCGGGCGTCCCAGACGACTCGCATTCTGCGAGCGCTTCAGCAGACCTTTTTCGCCTTCCGCCAGCCACATCTGCGCCGCGTCCGCGACTTCACGCGGGCTGGGCGCAAACACCCCGGCATTGTTGGTGACGACGTAATCGACATTGCCCGTTTCCTGACCGGGAATCGCATCGTAGAGGATCATCGGCAGACCAGCGATACAGGCTTCGCTGATGGTCGAAGGGCCAGCCTTGCTGATCAGCACGTCGGCGGCGCTCATAAAGCGCGGCATGTCGTTGACGAAGCCGTAGATTTGCGTCGGCTGGTTCCAGTGATTGCTTTCCAGTTTTTCCTTCAGCAGCTTGTTGCGCCCGGCGATAATCACCAACTGGCATTTCAAATGGCGGCTGTTGATGGCGCGGACAGTCTTGTAGAGCGGCCCCATGCCTTCGCCGCCGCCGACGACCAGCAGCGTCGGCAGGGTCGCGTTCCAGCCCAGCGTTTGCCGTGCCTCGGCTTTAGTGGGCAGCCCTTGCGTGAAACGCGGGTGAACCGGCAGCCCTGTAATTTTCATCTTATCGGACGTTATCCCCGCTTCCAGACCGCGCTCATAGGCGGGATGCGTCGGCACGAGCGTGCGGTCGGCGCGTCGGTCATAGGCGAACATATGCGTCGAAACCAGATCGGTGATCACGCCGACGAAGGGCGGGCGCGTTTCGCGCGTGTTGAGCGCCTGCATCGCCAGCGGCGTCAGCAGCGAATGGACGGAGACGACCACATCCGCAGGGTGTTCGCGCAGCATTTTCTTCATGCGCGCTTCGACGGTCAGGTACATCCCGCGCGACAGGACTTTCGCCCGCTGCGGTGTGTTCGAGAGCTTATAGCCCATGCCCCACGACGACTTGCCATGACTGATCAGCCAGGGATAGAACTCTGGCATGTAATTCCAGGGAAACGGCGAATAAGCTTTGAAGACATCGACCAGTTCAATATCGACTTTATCGCCGTACTTCAGATGGAGTGCTGCCGCGATGGCTTCCGCCGCCGCGCGATGCCCGCCTCCAGTATCAGACATGAGGAATAAGATACGCTTGCTCAATTTTCACTCTCCTCTTGTGGACGGGGCATGATCTGCTTCATACGTTTCGAAAGTTCGCTTCGTGTAAGCATGACTCGCCGTCCACATCCGACGCAGCGCAGCCCGATGTCTGCACCGACGCGGTAAATAACCCACTCGACACTGCCGCACGGGTGTATTTTTCGCAACTGCACATGGTCGCCGATCTTGAGTTCCATGAATTCTCGCCAAGCTTAATTCCAGCTAATAATAACACCTCCTGCGCCGCACTCCTAGCGACGACTATGCTATAATGTGCGCTCAGGCACAGCGACGGAGTCTTCTTTGTTTCTTCTCAATCTTTCCCCCGCAGAAATCGCCATCAGGCTCATTGTCCTGGGCATTGGCATGACTATTCACGAATTCGCGCACAATTATGTTGGCTGGCGCATGGGCGACCCCGAACCTGCGCGTCAGGGCCGTCTGACTCTCAATCCGCTGGTACACATCAACTGGATTGGCTGGCTGATGTTCGCCTTCCTCGGTTTTGGTATTCTCGGTTCTGCGCCCATCTCGCCCTACCGGATGCCCGTCACCAATCGACGCTGGCGCTGGTTGGCTGCTGTTGCTGCCGGACCGATCTCGAACCTGCTGCTGGCACTCATCGCCGCCATCATCGTGGCGCTGCTCGGCGCGAACACGCTCGCCAGCCTGCCCGACGCCGTGAATATGTTCTTTGCCCAGTTCATCTACCTGAACGTCCTGCTCTTTGTCTTCAATCTGATTCCTCTGTTTCCGATTGACGGCTGGCAGATTGTCCTGGCGCTGCTCCCGCCCGACCTTGCGGTCACGTGGGAACGCTACGCTTCGACCACTCAGTTGATTTTCTTCGGGCTGCTGATCCTGTCTTTCATTCACCTGCCCGGTATTCCTGACATTTTCGGGCTGCTCATCAGCCAGCCTGTCGTTCAAATTCTGCGCCTGATGCTTGGCAACAATGTCTACTTCATGGCGCGCTTTTTGTCCTAGCCGATGCTCATCCATCGGCTGCGTCAGGGAACCCGCGCGCTCTTTGCTTTTTCACGCCCGGTCGATCTCGAATCGGTCGGGCGTTATCTTTCTCCGCCGCAGTTGATCGCCTTCCAGCGCCTGCGGCGCGGTGAACAGTTGCACAGCCTCAATGTGCTGCGCGCCGTCCTTGCTCAAAGTGACATGACTCCGCCCGATCTGGCGGTTGCCGCGCTCATGCATGACGTCGGCAAATCCCGCTATCCTTCGCGCCTCTGGCAGAAAATCATCACCGTTGCCGTCCGCGAACTCGCACCGCCACTTTTCCGCCGCTTGAGCCGCCAGTCTCCGACCTATTGGTGGAGCCGTCCCTTCGTCGTCTACGTCGAGCATCCCGCCTGGAGCGCCGAAATTCTCGCGCAGACCGGAGCATCCGACGCAGCCATCTGGCTGGTTGCCCACCATGCCGAACCTGCCGACCAGTGGCGCAGTCACGATCTTTACCCATTATTACAACGCCTTCAGAGTGCGGACGATACGAATTGAACGACAGGACTGAGGTTCGAGGACTGAGGACTGAGTAAAAACATG
Source organism: Anaerolineae bacterium (assembly GCA_034432495.1). Classification (GTDB taxonomy): domain Bacteria; phylum Chloroflexota; class Anaerolineae; order Aggregatilineales; family Phototrophicaceae; genus Flexifilum. The sequence goes on from DAOUCB010000211.1 coordinate 32,378, forward strand.
GACAAAATTGCGGTTTGGAAGCCAGTCGAATATCCGGGTATGGAATATTTGTCGATAGATGAGTCGTATGTCATTCACATCAACAGCGTTGTCATTGGTGTTGAGAATGGAACATCCCCGTTTCGGCTTAATTATCACCTGACGCTGAACCATTCCTGGGGTGCAGGAACAATGAAGTTGGCGGCAGTCGCAAAGGGGACGCTAGAGCTTACCAGAGATACCGAGGATACATGGTTCGGCTGGCTCAATGGTATCTGGAAGCCGCTTCCTGAACTCGACGGCTGCATCGACGTGGACATCTCCGCGACTCCTTTCACCAACACGCTCCCTATTCGACGGATTCACTGGCAGGTGGGGCAGAGCGAGGTTTTTAAGATGGTCTACATCCAAGTTCCCGATTTGACGGTCAGCGTAGACCCCCAGCGTTACACTTGTCTCGCTCAATCCGATCACGGCGCGACCTTTCGCTATGAAAGTCTCGACAGCGACTTCAGCGCCGACATCACCGTCGATAGCGACGGCCTCGTTCTCAATTACCCCGGCCTGTTTGAGCGCGTCGTCTAGCGCTTCGCGCCACTAGCCCCGTGAGCTTTGCTTTCTCCCCTCGCCCCGCTTGCGTGGGAGAGGGGGCGGGGGAGAGGGGCTGCAAAGTTCGAACCTCAGCCCCGCGCTCGGTATAATAAGTCAGACATTTACAGGAAAGAAGACAATGGCAGCCACAATCAAGGTAGGAATTCTCGGTCTGGGACGGGTCGGCGCGTCAATCGGGCTGGCGCTCAAGCGCTACAACGCCCGCAAGGATGCCCGCCAGCAGTTCGACATCACCGGCTACGCAGCCGACAACCTGCAAAATCAAGGACTCAAAACCATCAATCCGGTCGATCACACGGCGCGCAATCTGGTCGATGCCGCCGCCGACAAGGATATTGTCGTCATGGCGCTGCCCTATCGCGACGTTGCGGCAGCCTATCAGTTGATCGGGCGTGATCTGCGTGCCGGGTCGGTGCTGCTCGATACTTCGCCGCTCAAGCTGCCGTCGCAGGGCTGGGCGCAGAAATATCTGGCAGACGAAGCTCACATGATCGGCGTCATGCCCATCCTCAACGCCAAGTACCTCTTTGACGGGCTGGACGACATCGAACATGCCGCTGCTGATCTCTTTGATGGTGGATCGTTTCTGCTCCTGCCGAGCGCCAAAACCCAGCCCGACGCCGTCGAACTCGCCTCCGATTTTGGCGATCTGCTTGGCATGACGCCTTTGTTTGGCGACCCCAGCGAATACGACGTCTGGAGCGCCGCCACCGAAGGCTTGCCAGCGGTTCTGGGCTTAGCCGCTTTCTACGGGCTGGTGCGCCGCGACGGCTGGGGCGATGTGCGCAAAATCGGCAATTCCTCGTTTGGTCGCCTGACGCACCACCTCTACGACCAGAACCCCGACGACCTGCGCGATCTCATGCTCAACAACCGCGACAATCTCATCCGGCAGATTGACGGAACGATGGAAACGCTTCAGGTGCTGCGCGATTTGCTCGCTGAAAACAATCAGGCCGCGCTCGAAGAAGCCCTCATCCAGACGATGGACTCCTATGTGACGTGGGTCGTTCACCGTCGTGAAGGCAAGTGGGATCGCCCCGAAGGCCCCGATCAGCCCAGCCGCAGCGATCTGTTCATGACCGGGATGCTCGGCAGTGCGCTCACCAAGCGCCTCAAGCGCGGTGGTGCGTCAGCCGACGACGACGAATAACGAAGGATCGCGCCAAATCTATCATCCAGCCATTGAAATCGGCACATCTTTATAGGGGCAGACCTGTGTGTCTGCCCTTGCGCTGTTTTAACTTTTAACTTTGCACTTTTAACTTCGTTTTTCGACTCGCTTTTCACCCGTTTTTGCGTTAAAATATAGAACAAATGTTTCATAGGAGTGTCCGATGATTACGCCCGTTTTGCGCGTTCATGACATCGACCTGAGCCTGACGTTTTATCGGCAGATTCTCGGCTTTTCCGGCGACGGGGGATGACCTGGCAGCGATGGCAAGACCGCCTATGCCGAAGCCTACCTCGGCGACGCGCACATCATGTTCAGCCGCCGCTCTGATACTGCGCCGCTCATTTGTGGCGTTGAACTCTA
>DAOUCB010000212.1:0-94246 GCA_034432495.1 Anaerolineae bacterium
TCTCCCGCTTCACCCACTGATATAGTTGTCTCAAGGTTCCTCTGTCCCTGCTCATTCGGTTTGGTCACCTTTGAGTTTGACAGAGGAACCTTTTATTTTCTACTGTCGCCCCCTCAGCGCTTGCGTGGGAGAGGGGTTGGGGGAGAGGGGCTAGGGCTTCTAGTGGATCGTGTATTTCTGGCGCGTCTCGGTTCCACTCAGTTCGACTTCTGGCTTACCGTCCTGATCGACCCACACGCCGCAGCGACCGCCCCATTCACTGGCATTGATTTCGAATTCCGAGCCGTCGAAGCGCAGCACCGGCTTGTACCACATGGCGACTTTTTCGGCTTCGGCTTCGATGTAGTGACCGATCAGCGCGCGCCGAAAGCGATCCTTCGACACATTGGGCGTGCTGCCGTGAACGACCTGCCCATTGAAGAACAGCACGTCACCCGCTTTCATAATCACCGGAACCGGAGCCATGCCTTCCGGTAGAAGCACCGTATCGTTTGTGAAACTCTGCGTCGGATCGGCTTCAACGCTGCACAGCACCGGAATATTCTGCGTTCCCGGCACGACTTCCAAACAGCCGTTTTCCACGTCGCAGTCGTCGAGCGCCATCCACGCGGCGATACACGTTCCCGGCTGCACCCGCAGATAGAACTGATCCTGATGCAGGGCCTGACCGCGCGCACCGGCGGGTTTGAAGTAAACCATCGTCTGTACCGCGTAGGGTTCTCTGCCGCACAATCCAGTCAGGTGGTCGCGCAGACGCGGGTCGAGCATCCAGTCCATGCTCAGTTGATCGTGGCGGTGCGGGTGCATCAGGCGCGCATACTGCTTGAGCGGGTCGCTGGTGTCGCCGAGGATGTCGATACCTTCATCTTGATTCTGATGTAGGCGCATCTCCATGTAATGATCCCGGTAATGTGCGACTTCATCTTCGGAAAATAACCCGGAGACGACCACGTAACCGTTTTCCTGGTACTGTTGAAGCTCATTTTTAGCGATCATAAGCCCCTTCCTAAGTCTTCAATGTGCAATATGCATAAGATCGTATCATATAGCACGTTCAAAAGCACTAAGATAGAATAGGCTCCCTGTAACGTCGTCACAAAGATAGGGACAATGAACATGAGAAACCCGAAACACAAGTATCTTGTTATTCCCGGCCCGGTCGAAGTGCGCCCCGAAATTCTCGACGCACAGGCAGAATGGATGATCGGACACCGTTCTACGGCGTTTGCCGACCTCTACGCGCGTTTGCAGGGCAAGCTCAAGCAGGCCTTCCTCACTGATTCCCGCGTCATCGTCATGGGATCATCCGGCACCGGACTCTGGGAGGGTGCATCTCGTAATTGTATCCGCGATGGCAAAAAAGCGCTCCATCTGGTCGGCGGCGCGTTCAGCGAACGCTGGGCGGATGTCAGCGAAATGAACGGCAAGGAAGTGGATCGCGTCACGGTTGAATGGGGACAGGCGCATACGCCGGAAATGGTCGCCGAAGCGCTCCAGAAAGCCTCCTATGATGCAGTTTGCGTCGTCCATAATGAGACCAGCACGGGCGTGACCAATCCCATCAAGGACATTGCCGCTGTCGTCCGCCAGAACAACGATGATACCCTCGTGCTGGTCGATTCGGTCAGCGGTTTCCTCGGTGCGGAACTGCGCGTCGATGAGTGGGGTATCGACTTCGCCCTGACCTCATCGCAGAAAGCCTTCGGCCTGCCCCCCGGAATCGCCTTCGCCGCGTGCAGCGACCGTGTGCTGGAGCGTGCGGCTCAGGTCAAGAATCGTGGCTACTATTTCGACTTCCTTGAAATCGAAAAGAGCGGGCTGAAGAACAACACCCCCTCCACGCCGCCGATTGCCCTCATGTACGCTGCCGATATGCAGTTGGACGCCATTCTCTCCGAAGGACTCGACAATCGTTGGGCGCGCCACACCCAACTGCGCGATATGACCCATACCTGGACGCACAGCCGGGGACTCGGCCTCTTTGCCCAGGAAGGCTATCGCTCGCCCACCGTGACCGCCGTCGCCAACACCAAGAATTTCTCGGTCGATGACATGGCGAAGTTCATGGGCGGCAAGGGCTATTCGATGGACAAGGGCTACGGCAAAATCAAGGGCAAGACCTTCCGCATCGCTCATATGGCGGACATGCAGCCGTCGATCCTCGAAGACATCCTCTCCGGCCTCGATGAATTTCTGGAAACCGTCTAGTTTTTAGCGATTAGCTATCAGCGGTCAGCTTTCAGCAAGAACAGTTCGGCTGGATTTGTAGGGGCAGACCTATGTGTCTGCCCTGTTTGCGGAAATGAAATGTTTTTAGCTGACCGCTGACCGCTGAATGCTGAAAGCTGCTTTCTAAAGGAGCACCACAATGACCTATCAGGTTCTCGTCCCAGATAATGTGCATCCGTCAGCGCTCGATGTGCTCAACGCCGCTGAAGGTTTGCAAATCACTGCGCCGGGGCAAATGAAGCGCGACGAGCTGCTCGCTGCCTTGCCCACCGCCGATGCCCTCATCATCCGCAGCGCCAGCAAGATCGACGCCGAAGCGCTGGCTGCTGCTGGCAAGCTCAAAATGATTGCTCGTGCCGGTGTCGGCGTCGATAATGTTGATATTCCCGATGCTACCCAGCGGGGCATCGTTATCATGAACACCCCGGACGGCAACACCGTCTCGACCGCCGAAATGGCCTTCGGTTTGATGCTGTCGCTCGTCCGTCAGATTCCGCAGGCGCACGCGACTTTGCTCGCAGGCAAGTGGGATCGCAAAGCCTTTAGCGGTGTCGAACTGCGCGGCAAGACTCTCGGTATCGTTGGCTTTGGGCGCATTGGTCGCGCGATAGCCAAGCGTGCGCTGGCCTTCGACATGACCGTCATCGCCACCGACCCTTACATCGCCGAGTCAGGGAATCCAGCGGTCGAACTGGTCGCTATGGATACCCTGTTCAAGCGGGCGGACTTCATCACCCTGCACGCGCTTCTCAACGACGAAACACGCGGCATGATCAACGCGGCGGCCTTCGCCAAAATGAAGCCCGGTGTCCGCATTATCAACGCGGCGCGCGGCGCGCTCATCAACGAAGCTGACCTTGCCGAAGCGCTCAAGAGTGGTCAGGTCGGCGGCGCGGGGCTTGACGTCTACACCAACGAGCCGCCCGAAGCGGGCAATCCGCTCATCGGCCTGCCCAACGTCATTCATACGCCGCATCTCGCCGCCAGCACCGAAGACGCGCAGATCGTCGTCGCCGTCGATGCCGCCAAGCAGATCGTCGATGCGTTGCTCAACGGCAAGTACGCCAACGTCGTCAACCCGGACGCGCTCAAGAAATAGCCTTCCTCATTCTTCAAATTTGAGGCGCGATTTCGCGCCTCTTTATGTTTCCCTCCTGGTGATATTCATTGCCGTTCTGCACACCCCCTCTCTCTCAGAAATATGCTATCTTTTAGCCCTTGTTAATATATTCGGAGTTAGTAGCCATGATAAAATCTCTTACCATTGTGCTGTTGGCCCTTCTCGGCTCAATTTTCTCCTTTGTAATCCCGGCAGCAGCGAGCGACGCTGCGCCGACTTGTATAAAAATCGTCGTAGATTTGTCAAACAGCGCCTCAATGGTGGGGACCGTGGAAATCCGACTCCTTGATGCAGGCGATGGCAACCGCGTCTTTTATGACCATACTATCAGCGTTCCAGCGAACGGCACCACCCAGCTCCAGTATTTTGTTGGTGTGACCATCGTGGGGCCGATTGCTGCCACCTTTCCAGTAGTCTCCAGCGGGGTTTCTGGGCTGATTAGTGACCACACTGTTCCTTTGTCGAACTGCCCTAGCGGACCCGGCCATATCGACGATGGCCGCATCAATACGAACGACCTCGGCGCGCCGCTGGCCGCTTACTGTGATGGCGGTGGCATGAAAGTCTGGGACATCGACGCTTCTGGGCAAGGCACTCTCGCCTTCAGCGTCACCCTGGCCGACATTCTCAAAGCCCTCACTGATGCTGTCGCCTCCGGTCAAAACGTCTTGGTCGGACAGGGAATGGATGACAGTCTTTATGCGCTCTCGTCCAATCAACTCGTCCTGATCGGCCCTGACATCAACACGCCATCCAAAAACTATGAGTTCCTCACCACGCCGAACGTTTGTCTCTGATTGCTTGGAACCAGCAAGAGGGCGCGATGCACGCATCGCGCCCTCTTTTGATCCTACTCGTGCTGTAATTCCGCTCCCGGCAGCGGCGCGAGATCCGGCGCTTGCCATACGTCCCGCGATTCCTTCAGCAGCGTCGGGCTGTAATGTCGCTTGAGCAGGCTGTCATCCAGCAGGTGATCGTGCCGGGTGATAAATGCCTCGAAAGTGTCTATCTCCGGCGTCAGCCTGATCGCGTAATCAACCAGATGCGCCCAGAACAGGCTGATCGTCTCGTGATATTTGCCCGGTGCGCCGTAGACTTCCGTTAAATGTCGGAGTCCGGCGCGAACCTTGGCGCTGCCGTCCTCGAAACCATTTGCCCGCAGATAAATCCAGGCCATGCGTACATGATCCCGGTGTGAAAACCCACTGATCTGTCCCGCTTCAAACTGCTTGAGAAATTCATCGTCGTTCACGTTTTGCCATCCTTTCCAGGCAATAAAAAAACGCACATCCTGCGCGGACATGCGTTTCACTGCGATAATTTCACCATACGCGTTTTTAACCGGCTTGTAAATCACTGTCCGTTTGATTCGAAATCCTTACAACTGCCAACCTTCTGCTCAAAATTCAGATATTCTTCACGCTTGAACGCTTCTCATGTCAAATCCAGCCGTTATACTTGAAAAGTGTATAGACGTCACCCCATATCTCATTCATAGATACACGTTCGCTTCGACAACCATTTATTTGGCGAGCCATGTCTTTACGACGCAAGACCATTCTGATGATGTCCCTGATGCTGCTGGGGCTTGCCCTGCTGCTTTACCTGGTCTTTCGCACCATCATGCTCGACAGCTATGCATCGCTGGAACAGCAGATCACGCTGCGCAACCTCGACCGCGCCAGTAACAGCATCAGCCGTGAAATTGAGCGCATGGGTCGCTCGATTCATGACTGGTCAAGCTGGAATACGATTTATCAGGCGGTTCAGGACAAAGACGCCTCAGAACTGGTTGATAATCTCGACGACGGTACCTTCTGGTCGCTCAACATCAACCTGATGCTCTTCGTGGAGGAGGACAATCAGCTTCTCTATGGCAAAGCCGTCGATCTTGACTCGAACTGGCAAAACAAGCTGCTGCCAACCTTCGAGCAGTATATCCAGAGCGACCCGCGTTTTCTCCGTCTGGCGACCGGGACGATGACCAGCGGGTTGCTCGTCGTCGGCGGCGAACCCATGATCATCGCCTCGCGCCCGATTCTGCATAACGACGACAGCGGCCCTGCGGCTGGAACACTGATTTGGGGACGTCATCTTGGGGCGCAGGAATTGGCGGATTTTTCCGAGGCTTTGAAGCTTTCGCTCGAAATGCACAGCCTGAACGACTCCCAACTGCCAGCAGATTTTCAGAGGGAAAGGGACATCCTGACGCCTGCTTCCAATCAGGCGGTTCAGCCGCTCGACGAGCGAACCGTCGCCGGTTATGTTCGGCTGGACGATATTTACGCTCAGCCGACGCTGCTCCTCAGAACCACCCAGGATCGCGAAATTTATGCCCAGGGTCAGCAAAGCCTGGCCTATTTGGTCGCGGCGCTGATCGTGGTGGGCATCGGTTTTGGCGTCGGAATGCTTGTGCTCATCGAACGGTCGATTTTGTCTCCGCTGGCACGCCTGCGAGATCGCGTCCAGCACATCGGCGCGACTGACGATCTGCGCCTGCCCATCAGCGGCAGTGATGAACTGGCTCAGGTGACGGCCTCGATCAATACCATGCTCAATACCGTCTCCCAGTCGCGCGCCGCCCTGCAAAAGCTCAACAGCGACCTGGAAGGCCGCGTTGCCGAACGCACCAGAGAACTCGAAGGCCAGAAGTCGCAGCTTCAGACCATTATGGACACGATGGGCGAGGGGCTGGTTTACAGCGTCGATGGCATCATCACGTATGTCAACCGTGCCTTTGTCGAACTGCTCCAGTATCCGTCTGCCGATTTGGTCGGCAAACCGTTCGCGCTGCTCAATGCCGAACTGGACCCGACGCAGACCCCCGTTTTCAAGACACCGCACCAGTATGAGACGCGCCTGATCCGTCGCAACCAGTCCGCCATCCATCTGGCGATCACCGCCACGCCTATCAATCAAGCGGATATGCACAGCCACCGGGTCATCATCATCCGCGATATTACGCAGGAGCGTGCCGACAAAGCCCAGAAGGATTACTTCTTCGCCCGCGCCTCGCACGATTTGCGCTCACCGCTCTCCAGCATCATGACGCGCCTCTATATGCTTGGCAAAAAGCCGGAACAGTTGGACACCCATTTGGCGATTCTCAATCAGGTGTCCAATCAGATGATGGAATTGATCAACGATCTGCTCGATATTTCGCGGCTTGAGCAGGGCGGCATGGTGCTCAATCGGCGTAATCTCGTCCTTCAGTCCGTCGTTGAACAGGTCGTCGAAGTCCAGAAGGCGGATGCCGCGCTCAAGCGGCAGCAGCTTTGCGCAGATTTGGTCGAGACGCCGGTACACGTCTATGCCGACCCCACACGTTTGAATCAGGTCGTGACCAATCTCGTCAGCAACGCGATTCATTACACCTCCGAAGGAGGTCAGATTATCGTCCGGCTCGAACTCGGCGAGCGCGACACAATCCCCTATGCCTGTCTTCAGGTGATTGATAATGGTATCGGTATCAGTACGGAGCAGCAGCCGCACATCTTCGATCCGTTTTACCGCGCCAGTGACGAACACGGCGGTTCCGGGCTGGGGTTGTATATCGTCAAGGAGATTGTCGATCTTCACGGCGGGGAAGTGACCGTCGAGAGTGAAGTCGGCAAAGGCACGCATTTCACCGTCTGCCTTGCGCTGACGGATGACAACGTGCTCCTCGGAGGGAAAACGCTAGCCGCTGATCGGTGAGCGCGGCAGATAAATCACCTGCCCGATGTACACCGTATCGGGATCGGTCAGGCAGTTGCCGTTCATGATCTCCTGAATGCTGGAGCTGGTTGCGACCGCGAGCGAACTCAGGGAATCCCCAATTTCAATCGTGTACTGCACCCAGTTCCCTGGAACCGGGCAGGAAGTGTCGCCGCTGGGCGGCTGAGTCGCGTTCGAGCCACCCGTGAAACCGAGCGGAGTGATCGAAGCGAACAGCGTCGGCGAAATCGCGGTGCTGAATTGTGTCGGCTGGACGGGGCCAGCCGTTGGGGTCGGTGGGGTGCGGCTTAGATTGCAGGCGAGCGCGAAAACAATCCCACCGATCAGGAGCAGCAGCGTGCGTGCTGGAATACGCATAAATCAATCTTCCAGTCGATCAATGTGCGGATTATAACGCGCTTTCCTCAAAATTTTCGAGAGCGCTCGGTGAGGGATTATCGAAAAATCAGTTTAGCTTTTGCAGAGGCAGACTCACGTAAATTTTTTCGTTTTCCTCCCTCGCCCCGCTTGCGTAACGCGAACTTATTCGCGCGAGAGGGAACGAGGGAGAGGGGGCGTAGGGGCGAGGCACGCCTCGTCCGTTCTGATTCAGCCTCCTGATGTTCTTTAACAAAATAAGATGGAGTTTATGCCGCTCCGTAGCGCCATTTTTCTCCCATTCTCCCCGAACAAGTTCGGGCGCACGCCTTGCGTAATGCGAACTTGTTCGCGCGAATGGGAAGCTGACCTGCAATGCGAACAATGCAACCTGCACTGGGTTGCACGTTCGCACGTTCAGCCAGGATAGAGGGGTTTTTTAAACACCCCCATGTGACACCCATTCTCTCAAAACAAAAATCATTCCCTTTTACAGACTCGTAAACCGTCCGTACAGCGCCAGCGTTTGCTCAACCATCTGCTCGACGCTGAAGACGGTTTCGACGCGATCCTGTCCCATCAAGCCCATGTGCCGCCGTCCAGCCTCGTCCGTCAGCAATTCGGTGAGGGCGGCTGCCAGCGCGCCGATGTCACGCGGCGGGACGAGCCGACCGGTTTCGCCTTCCAGCACCACTTCGGGGATCGCGCTCACACCGCTGCCGATAATCGGGACGGTCTGCGCCATCGCTTCCAGCAGCACGAGGCCGAAACCTTCCCACAGGCTCGGCATCAGCAGCAGATCGAGCGCCGCCATGATGCTTGGCGTATCGCTGCGCCAGCCGAGAAAATGCACCCGATCCTGCACGCCGAGCGTTTGGGCTTCGGCTTCGAGCTTCCCGCGCAGCAGGCCGTCTCCCGCGATCACGAACTGCGCCGTTGGGAACTGCGGCGCGATCCGTGCGAAGGCGCGCAGCCCGTAGACGACGCCCTTCTGCTCAATCAAGCGGCAGACCATGCCGATCAGCAGCGTATCGGGCGCGAGGCCGAGTTCATCGCGCAGCGCAGATCGCGCCGTCTTGCGATCCACCACCTTAAGCGGCAGCCCGTAGTATATGGTCGTGATTTTTCTGGCGGGCGCGCCTTCGACTTCGATGCAGAAGCGCGCAATCGCCTGCGAGATGGCAATGCCAGAATTGGTCATCCACCAGAGCAGGCGGTGAAAGATGCGAACAGGCAGTAATCGACGGAAGTTGTCGTCGTTGTGGCGGCTGGAAATTACCGTGCCTACCCGCGCCAGCCGCGCCGCCGCCATCCCGTACAGGTCGGCGTGAATCAGGTGGGTGTGGACGATGTCGGGGCGTAATGTGCGCAAAACGTGGCGGATGCGCCCGATGACGCGCACATCGCTGTGGCGATAGATCGGAATCCGCCACACCGGAACGTCGGCCTCTGTCAATTCTGCTGCCATCTCATCGACCGGATGCGCCGGGTCTTCGAGCAGGATCAAATGCACCTCGACGCCACGCATCCTGAGCGCGGGCAGCAAAATCAGCAGGTGACGTTCCGCGCCAGAGATGCGCGTCGCCTTGATGATGTGGACGACTTTCATAGGGCAGGAATGAGGATTGAGTGCTGCGTGCTGAGTAAAAAGCTAGGACTGAGGATTGAGGACTGAGAGTGTATTTGTAAAATCAACTTTACAGCCCTCCTCCCCCTAAATCCCTCTCCCTCAGTGCGAGGGACTTTCTCCCTTCTCCCTGAGGGAGAAGGGCTGGGGATGAGGGCAAAATAGCTCAAATTACTCGTTTGCAAACACGCTCTGAGGACAGAGTAAAAAAGCTGAAAGCTGACCGCTGATAGCTATTCACGCGACTTGAACCAGTCAATCGTGCGCGCGAGGCCAGAGTCGAAATCGACGACGGGCGCGAAGTCGAGCAGATCCGTGATCTTGGCGATGTTCGCCCGCGAATATCTGATGTCGCCGGGGCGCGGCGGCGCGTGGATCGGCTCAATCGACGTATCGAGCAGGCGGTTGATCTTCTCGACCAGTTGCAGCAGCGAAACACTGCCGCCCGTCGCTAAGTTCATCATCTCGCCGCCGACACCCGGCGCTTTGAGCGCCAGCAGATTGCCATGCACCACGTTGTCGATGTAGGTGAAATCGCGCGACTGTTCGCCATCGCCGTAGATCGTCGGCGCTTTGCCCGCCAGCATAGTGCTGATGAACTTCGGAATCACCGCCGAATACTGCGAGGTTTCATCCTGACGCGGGCCAAACACATTGAAATAGCGAAGTGCGACCGTTTCCAGCCCGTACACCTGCGTGAACGCCTGACAGTAGTATTCGCCTGCCAGTTTGGAGACGCCATAGGGCGACAACGGGTGCGGCTGCATCGTCTCGACCTGATATTCGGCGGTGACTTCGCCGTAGGCCGATGACGAAGCGGCATAAGCTACGCGCTTCACATCCGCATCGCGGGAGGCGACCAGCACGTTCAACGTGCCGTGAACGTTCGCCTCGTTGGTCGCGACCGGATCGTCGATGCTGCGAGGAACGGACGCGAGCGCCGCCTGATGAAAGACGTAATCCACCCCCTTGAAAATGGGCGCAATCGCCGCGCCGTCGGTGATGCTGACTTCGTAAACTTCGAGCGCGTCGGGGAAGGCTGCGACCAGCGCCGCGATGTTAGCGCGTTTGCCCGTCGAGAAATTGTCGATGATGCGGACGCGCTGGCCTTCTTTCAACAATCGCTCGGCGAGATGTGACCCGATGAAGCCCGCGCCGCCCGTGACAATGTAGGTTTCAGGCATAAAGCGTTATTCGTCCCCGTGATAACCACTTGTTTCGGCTGAACAAGATGGGAATAATAACACGTTGTTGACCCATGCTCCATTCATTTGGTTCAAAATCAGGACGCTCACGATGGACATACGCGATCCTCTTCATGCATGGTCTACCATTTGCGCGTTGGTAGGTCATGAAATTGCCGCCATTGCCACGATCTATACAGTCTTGACCGATGAGGATAATCAGCACGCTTTGGTTGGCCTTCAGATCATGTTTGCACGTGGGGATTCCCTTCGGCTGGAGAGTGATCCAGCAGAACAGGATTTACGTGCAGCGAACAAAGCCTGGACAGCCGCATTGGGCGAAACACCAACGGACAGGTTTCTTTTGGATGTGTCGGGACAGGAAAGGTTTAGCGACTTAATCGGTCAGACTATTCAAGCAACATACCCGATCAAAACAACCAACAACTGGTTATCGGGTGCTCGCTTCGAAATCGGCTCCAATGTCCTGAATTTTGTCATTGACTGGGATGAATGTTACGTCTTTTGGGGTGATGGCTCGGAATTTGAGATAATGCTCGGCACTGTCGATTACGAACAGGGTTGCAAAACAGGTGATGAGTATCCGCCCTAAGGTTTTTGCTGACTGCTGATCGCTGATGGCTGACTGCTCAATTGATACTTCCGGCGCACGAACATCATAAAGATGAACAGCGCACCGAGCAGACCCAACCCGCTCAGCCCAATCCACAGCGCGCGATCCGGCGGCGCGACCGTCACCAGCACGCCGAGCGTCCCAAAGAACAGGCAGGCGCTGTAGAGCACGAACAGCGTCCAGCGCTGGCTCAAACCGAGGCTCATCAGACGGTGCGAGGTGTGATCCTTGCCTGCCTGCCCCGGCGAACGCCCTTCCATGATGCGCGTGAAGACCACCAGCGAAATATCGAACAGCGGCAGCGCCAGCACCAGCAGCGGAACCATCCACGTCACGTCAGGCGGCGAGGTGAACTTGAGCTTGATGCCGATCACCGCCAGCACGAAGCCCAGCACCAGCGCGCCCATATCGCCCATGAAACTGCTGGCCGGGCTGAAATTGTAAATCAGGAAGCCAACCGCGCTGCCCGCCAGCGCTGCCGCCAGCGAACTGACCAGCGTCAGCCCCTGATTGAAAGCGATAATCGTGAAGAATCCGGCGGCAATCGCGCTCAGTCCGGCGGCGAGTCCGTCCATGTTGTCGAGAAAATTGACGGCGTTGGTCAGCGCAACCACCCAGAGCAGCGTCAGCGGAATGTCGATCAGCGGCTGGTTGAACATCTGAATGTGGACGCCGGAGGCGATCAGCACAGCCGTTGCGATGATCTCCGCCAGCATCTTGCTCTTGATGCCGAGCGTATAGCGGTCATCGACCAGCCCGACCAGCGCCAGAAAGGTCACGCCGCACAGGAGCGCGCCCAGTTCAATCAGATAGTTCGGTGGGGTGAACAGCAGCAGCGTCAGCGCGAAACCGGCGTAGATTGCCAGCCCGCCCATCATCGGCTTGTTGTCGAGGTGAATTTTGCGCTGGCTGGGATGATCAACCACGCCCAGGCGCATAGCAATTACCCGCGACAGCGGCGTCATACCGAGCGCAGTCGCGAAGCCCACCACCAGAATTGGCACGAATTGCAGTGCGTCCATCAGCCCTCAACCCTCGACTTCGTGGGCAGTATACCGCAGATTAGGGAGCGGGTTAAGGCGCAAATTAGGCCGGAAATGTCGAAGATGGGCGAGCGTTTGTAGGGGCAGACCTGTGTGTCTGCCCAGGAGATCACGGGCGAACACATAGGTTCGCTCCTACAAAATCAGCGAGATTCCTTTTTGCGACCCCTTGACTCTCATCTAACCTGAGACTGTATGCTTGAAAAATATCCATGCGCATGGAGTAAGTCAGAAGTGATCAAAATTGGTGATTTCGCTCGGCTCTGTCAGGTTAGTGTCCCGACGCTGCGCCACTACGATGATCTCGGCCTGCTCAAGCCGATCTCGGTCGATGCTTTCACGGGCTACCGCTACTATTCGGTCAGCCAGATGCCGCGCCTTAACCGTATTCTAGCGCTCAAAGACCTCGGCTTCTCGCTCGACCAGATCGAGCGCGTGTTGAGCGGCGATCTCTCGCTGGAACAGTTGCGCGGCATGTTGAAGCTCAAACAGGCCGAAGTCGAACAGCACGTCAGCGATGAGCAGGATCGACTCAAACGCATCACCACTCGTTTGCGCCAAATAGAACTGGAGGATTCCATGCCCAATTACGAAGTTGTACTCAAAACGATTGCGCCGATGCTGATCGCGTCGCGCACGGTGACCATTCCCACCAACGATCAGGTGCCGCAGTATCTCAACCCAGCTTTCTGCGCTGCCCGCGACTACGCCGCTGAACAGGGCGCGAAGTTCACAGGGCCGTGCTTCGCCATCTGGCATCAGGCGGCAGCGGTTCATAACGATGAAGTCGCGGAAGCTGCTTTCCCAATTGACCGTTTGCTGCCGGGGACGGAGGAGGTTAAGGTCTACGAACTGCCGCAGGCGCAGGTTGCTTCGGCGGTGCATCACGGCGACTTTGAGAATTTCACACAGTTACACACGGTGCTGCTCAAGTGGATCGAAGCCAACGGCTATCGCGTCGCAGGGGCGTACCGCGAGTTCTACATCGAACATGACCCGAATCACATGGACGAATCGGCGACCGAAATTCAGTATCCCGTCGAGAAAGCGTAGACAGCGAAAAACAACCGATCTAGCGCAAAAGCGCAAAGAAACAGGGAAAGGCGCAAAGAGGTATCTTATAAAATCCTTTGCATCTTTCTTTTTACCTTTGCGTCTTTGCGTTGATGCTTTGGCTTTTACCCCGCAAGCGTCACGCGCAGCCGATCCAGCGCGCCGGAGTCGTCGCCTGACGCCAGTAACCGCAGCTCGTGTTCGAGGCTGTAGAGCTTCAGCCGCCGGTCGATGCCCGCTTCGTTGAACAGCAGCGGATAATCTTCCTGAAGCCAGCCCAGCACCGGTTCGAGGTCTTCCGCCGTCAGGTCGCCATAGAGCGACGGATAGCGGCAGAAGCGCATGATAGTCTCCAGTTCGAGTTCGCGCGGCGCAATGACAGCGCTCTCAAAGTCGAGCAGCGCGGTCACCCGTTCACCATTCCACAGCACATGATCGAAATGCAGGTCGCGGTGGATGAAGCCCCAGCGCAGCGGCGGCTTGATGTCCGCCATCGTCTTGCGCGTAAACAGACTCACTGTGTTCATCAGGGCGGTGTCGTGATCGTGAAGCTGTGCCGCCAGCCTCAGGATTTCCGCCGGAAGCAGCCCGGTAAACCAGCCCGGCGGCAGCGACGGCATTCCGCTGATGCGTACCTGATGCAGATTGATCAGGATCGCGGCGATCTGCTGGGCGGCAGCGCGGCGTTTCGATATGGGCAGCGATGACCAGACTTTGCTGAGCGGTTCGCCGCCGCCGCGCCGCTGCACAATCCAGCTTTCTCCGGCGGCGACAATCGGCGCGTGCGGGATGCTGCTGGGCAGGTTGCGCAGCAGGCGCATTTCCCCTTCCAGCGTTCCCTTGCTCCCCGCCTGCGCCTGCACGCGAATCACATACGGGCCATAAAACCAGACCTCATTGCTGCGGCTTCCGCCGGAACGTTCGAGGGCGAAAATATCTTCCAGGTGTGCGGTCTGTATAACGTCATTTGCCCGTTCAAATGCTGTTTTTTGCATGATGTGTCCAAAAGTTTTGCGCTGCTAAAAAACCTTGCGTGTCCGACGAACTTTCGCAAACACGATTGTCAAAATGGCCTGCTCACCCCTATGATAATAACGGAAAACTGAAGGACTTGAGCGAATGCAAACTGCCATTAATGCGCGACAGGAAATCCGCCGCGTTCTGGTCATCACCATGATACTCAATTTCACCGTCGCCTTTGGAAAAATCGCGATTGGTTCGCTAACCGGCGCGATTTCCATTTCGGCGGACGGCTTTCATTCCTTAATGGATGGCGCTGCCAATCTTGCCGGTCTCTTTGCTAACCGCATCGCGGGGAAGCCCGCCGACGAAGATCATCCCTACGGGCATCGCCGCTTTGAAACACTGGCAGCGCTCGCTATCGGTATTTTACTCTTGATTACTGCTGGCGAGATCATCTCCAGCGCAGTTGAGCGCTTTACCAGCGGTAAACAGCCAGAGATTTCGCCCGTCATGTTTGCGGTGCTGGTCGGTACGCTGGTCGTCAACCTGTTTCTGAGCCGCTATGAGCGCCGCGAAGGGCAGCGCCTCAAATCCGAACTGCTGATCGCGGACGCCGCCAATACCGGGTCAGACGTGTTCGTGACCATTTCTGTCCTGGTCAGCATGGTGCTGGTCTCGCTCGGTTTCACCTGGGCAGACCCGGCAGCCGCGCTGCTGATCGTCGTGCTGATCGGGCGGGCGGCCTGGCAGATCATGAGCAAGACGGGCGGCGTGCTGGTCGATACTGCGCCCTTCCACGCCGGGGAGCTGGCGGCGTTCGTTTCGGACGTGCCTTCGGTGCTGCGCGTGCTGCGTGCTCGCAGTCGTGGCTCGGCGGATTCTGCTCAGGTCGATATTGATGTCGAAGTCGCGCCGGAAATGACCGCCAATCATACGGCGGCACTCGCCAGCGCGATTGAAGAACGTCTCAAGCAGCGCTACGACGGCATCGCCGAGATCGAAGTCCATTTCAGTCCCGCACAGGGAACACTGCCCGATTACGTCCTGA
This sequence comes from Anaerolineae bacterium, assembly GCA_034432495.1. GTDB lineage: Bacteria > Chloroflexota > Anaerolineae > Aggregatilineales > Phototrophicaceae > Flexifilum. The sequence continues at coordinate 14,976 of DAOUCB010000212.1, forward strand.
CGGCGCGTGCCGCCGCTGACGCCCTTGGTCTGGCGACGCACGAAGTCCGCCTCGCGGACGCGCCGCAGGGCAAAATCCTCGAAATGCACGTCGAAGTCCCGGCAGGGCAGACGCTCGGCGCAGCCCACCAGCAGGTCAGTACGCTGGAGCGACAGGTGCGCATCAGCCTGCCCGACGTTGTGGACGTGGTGACTCATATCGAACCCGCGCTGCCCGTCGAGGCGACCCCGCTGCTGCTCTCGGAAGAGGAGCAGATTGAACAGGATGTGCTGGCGCTGCTCAGCGAGCGCCATCCATTGATGGGCTGGCATCACGTTCACGCTTCGCCCTATGATGGCGGCTATGCTCTGACGCTCCACGTCACCATGCCCGCGCAGATCAAGCTCGAACACGCCCACCAGATCGCCGAGCGCGCCGAAATGCTTGTGCGCACCGAGTTCCCGAAGGTCAAGCGCGTGACAATTCACACAGAGCCGCCCGAAGACGGCGGCGATTGAGCCGAAACTTTCATTTGACGACCGGCGACGGCAATCCTATACTCTCAATTCTACAGACGCACAGCTTGTGCGTCTGTTTTCATATTCGGGAACCTGCGCTTATATCGCCGCCACCGATTCTGTCGCCTGAATCATTGCTCACGGTGAAATCCATGTGAGAGATTAGCCTGTAAGCATTTATTTCTGCGCGAAAACGATTATAATGAAGATCATGTCTTTATTACGTCAGTCATTAAGTCACTAAAATGTGTGGTATCTGCGGCATCCTCTATTTCGACGGCACGCTGGCGCGGCACGAAGAAATTGCCCCCATGACCGAGGCGCTGCTTCATCGCGGCCCCGATCAGGGAAACGTGATCGTCGATGGTGCGTGCGGCCTGGGCAATCGCCGCCTTGCCATCCTCGATCTGTCGCCGAAGGGTGCGCTGCCCATGCGCAGCGCCGACGACCGCCTGATCATCGCCTACAACGGCGAAATCTATAATCACCCACAGCTTCGCCACGCGCTGGAACTGGAAGGCAGTCGCTACCAGACTGACAGCGACACCGAAACCCTGCTCAAACTCTACCGCCGCTATGGCCCGGAGATGACGCGCGCCATTCGGGGGATGTTTGCCTTCGCTCTCTGGGATCGTGACGCCCAGAAGCTGCTCGTCGCCCGTGATCGCATGGGCGAAAAACCGCTTTACTATTACGCCAACGAGCGCATGTTCATTTTCGCCAGCGAAATCAAGGCGCTGCTGGCGCATCCCGCCGTCCCGCGTGAATCCGCGCTCGACGCGCATACGCTGGCGCTCTATCTGGCTTACGGCTACATTCCCGCGCCAGACACAGCGTTCAAGGGCATCAAAGCGCTGCTGCCGGGGCATCGCATCGAAATCAGCACGCGTGACCTTCAACCGAAAGCCTACTGGACGCTGCCGCCCCCGGCAGGCGTCGAAATGGTGAGTCCTGCCTATGCCCGTGAAAAAGCCGGGTCGCTCAGCGAAAATGTTGGTGAAGCCGTTCGTCAGTCGCTGCTGAGCGATGTCCCGCTTGGCGCGTTTCTGAGCGGTGGCCTCGACAGCAGCCTGATTGTCGCGCTGATGCGCCGCCACAGCAGCGCCAGCATCAAGACCTTCAGCATTGGCTTCGAAGGCGACCCCAGTTTCGACGAAACTCGCTACGCCAAACGCGTCGCCGATCACCTGCATACCGAACACACCGCCTTCACCGTCAAGCCGCAGGCGCTCGACTTGCTGCCGCTGCTGGTCTGGCATCACGATCAACCGTTCGCCGACAGCAGCGCCATCCCGACCTATCTCGTCAGCAAACTGACGCGCGATCAGGTCACGGTCGCGCTCACAGGCGACGGCGGCGACGAACTGTTCGCGGGATACGAGCGCTTCTACGCCATGCAGTTGATTCAGCGGCTCGGTGTGCTGCCTCGGCAGGCGTGGCGGATGTTGTCCGGTGTCCTGAGCCGCCTCCCCGAAGGCACGGGTTATTACAATGTCTCCAAACGGGCGCGCCGCTTTGCTCGGGGGGCATCGCTCCCGCCTGCGCTGGCTTACTTCGACTTTATTCGTCTCTTTAATCCTGCCCTGACCGCCGAGCTAGCGCCCCATGCCGACGATTTCGCCAGTCAGAATTTTCTCGAAGTCAGCGGCGGCGAACACATCGATCTGGCGGATTTACTTCGCATCAACATGAACACCTATCTCCCTGACGACCTGCTCATTAAGACGGATCGGTCGAGCATGGCGGCCTCGCTTGAAACCCGCGCCCCCTTCCTCGATCACTGGCTGGTCGAAATGGCGGCGACGATTCCGCTCAACCTCAAGCTCAAGGGCAGCACGACCAAGTACATCCTCAAGCAAATCGCCGCCGGGCTGCTCCCCGATGACATCATTCACCGCCAGAAACACGGCTTCGGCGTCCCGCTGGGAACGTGGCTGCGCAAGGACGCCGCACAGGTGCGCGAAACGCTCCTCAGCCCGGAAGCGTTGGGGCGCGGCCTGTTTGATCGCGCCGCTGTTGAGCGCCTGATCAGCGATCACACCAGCGGCAGGCAGGATCACGGTCAGCGCCTGTGGAGTCTGCTTACGCTGGAGTGGTGGCATCGCCTCTATATCGACCCGCCCGCGCCGCGCCGCCCCTGACTCTACAGCTATCTATTGCTTCCCCTCGGCTGACCGACACAATGATCTATTTGTAGGGGCAGACCTGCGTGTATGCCCTATTCCTCTCTTTGCGCCTTTGCGTTGTGCTTTCAGCTTTTCTTTTACTCGGTACCCGGTACTCATAGATGACCTAAATCGATACGATCTAATCTGTAGGGGCAGACCCGTGTGTCTGCCCTGGTTCTTGTAGGGGCGCAGCGTGCTGCGCCCTGTTTCCAAGCCACCAAAATCAGGCAGTGTCTATATCGGTTATCTATCAGTCCTCAGTCCTCAGTCCTGTTTTGATCTTCCCTCTGTGTCCTCTGCGGTCTCTGTGGTTAAATAGCTTTTATGACCGAACCAATCCGTATTTTACGCATCATCGCCCGCCTGAACGTTGGCGGCCCCGCCATTCACGTCGCGCTGCTGACCGAGAAGTTCGGCGCGCCCGATTATGCCAGCACGCTCGTCTGCGGCAATATCGACGCCGACGAAGGCGATATGTCCTACTATGCCGACGCGCACGGCGTCCACCCGCTGATCGTGCCGGAATTGGGGCGCTCGCTTCACCCCTTCCGCGACCTGATCACCATCTGGACGCTCTACCGCCTGATGCGCAAGCTCAAGCCGGACATCGTTCACACCCACACCGCCAAAGCCGGCTTTGTTGGGCGGATCGCGGCCTGGCTGGCGGGTGTCCCGGTCATCGTCCACACCTTTCACGGACACGTCTTTCGCGGCTATTTCAGCCCCAGCATGACGCGCCTGTTTTTGATGCTCGAACGAATGACCGCGCGCATGTCCTCGACCGTCATCACGCTGACCGAAGGTCTGCGCCGCGAATTGAGCGACGAATATCACATCACCAGCCGTGATCACATCACCGTTCTCCCCCTGGGTCTCGATCTCGCACCGTTTGCAGCCAATGTCCGTGAATCCGTCCCTGATGGTTCTCGTGGAGCGCCAGTTTCCGATCCATCATCTGCCCCCCGCATCGGCATTGTCGGGCGGCTCGTCCCGGTCAAAAATCACGCCCTTTTTCTGCAAGCCGCCGTGCTGGTACGGGAAGCATTTCCCAATGCCCACTTCGTCATTGTCGGCGACGGCGAGCTTCGTTCTTCCCTCGAAACTCTGGCGGCTTCCCTCAACCTGAGCGATGCGGTCACCTTCACCGGGTGGCTGCGCGAGCTTGCCCCCGTCTACGCTGACCTCGATGTCAACGTCATCAGCAGCCTCAATGAAGGCACGCCTGTCTCGGTCATCGAGTCATTGGCGGCGGGCTGTCCGGTGGTCGCGACGGCGGTCGGCGGCCTCCCTGATTTGCTCGATCAGGGGGAACTGGGGGCGCTCGTTCCCTCCGGTGACGCTCATGCGCTCGCCGATGCCATCCTCAAGGTGCTGCGCAATCCGCCCGACAGCCAGCAGGCGCGGGCGCTCATGCTGGAACGCTACGGCATTGATCGCCTTGTCCGCGATCTCGACCACCTCTATCGCGATTTGCTGGCACAGAAAAAGAAATAACACCCGCGCTAAACTTTACTAACAATTTCCCTCTAGAGTCGTATTGTGAGTCATAGCGAATGGGGGAGATTAAAAATGGCGACATTCAAACTGCGTTGCGTCGTTTTCGGGCTGATCATTCTGCTGATTCTGGCGGGCTGCCGTGCCGGACAGGTCAGCGTTCAGCGCGACGGCGCGGGCAATCTCGACATCAGCGTCAAAATCAGCGAAGCCGACATCAACACGTCAATCCAGAATATTTTGTCCAGCAGTCAGGGCTTGAAGCTGCAAAATGCGACCGTCGATTTGCAGAATGGGCAAATTCTGGTCACGGGCGATTACACTAAGCCCGATGGCAGCAGCGGACACGGCAGCCTGACGCTCACCATGACGGTGCAGGACGGCGCGGTGCTGACACAGATCAGCAGCCTGAATTTGGAAGGCTGGACTGCCGAAAGCCCCGCTATCCAGCAAATCAACCAGCGCCTGACAGCGGATTTTCAGCGCCGCGCGACTCGTACTGATAACCTGCGTACGCAATCGGTGACCATCACCGACAGCGAAGTCGATATTCAGTTCGAAGCGCATCGTAGCTCATAAACAATGGAGGGGCACGATGTATCGTGCCCCTCCCAGATTGAAGATCATTCGCGGGGGCGCTTGAACACGCAGAAGTAGGTATACGACCAGAAACGCGAGCCTGATCCATCCTGCATCAGAATGTCGCCCTTCGAGCCGATGCCGACAGGCTGCATATGCACCAGTTCCCAACCCTGTTCGCCGTAGGAATTCAGGCGCGGGATCATCGCTTCGGGTGTGTGCAGCGGAATGCCTTCTTTCCAGTCACGCAGTTCCTGCAAAAAGGCTTCTTCCAGCCGCGCTTCTGCCTGCACAAAAATCGTTTGATATTCCCACTGCATCACGGTTTTCCCCTTGTGTTGTCCCTTCATAAGCAATTTACGCAAAACGGGGGTAGAGCGTTTCAGCGAGAGCGGGTCGAATATCAGCACATAAGAATTGCCAATCACGCTGCGTCTGAATAACATATCCGAAGATAGCCGTAATAATGGTGCAAAAGCGTCTGGTTTGCGCCTTGAACGTCTCAGGTTTAAAGGAATGTCCCCCATGACTCAACCGACTGATGTGAAAGCTGCCAGCGTAACGCAAGCGCACCTCCCTAACGACGCTCACATTGGCGGCGCACATCTGCGCGTCATTCATCTTGACAGGGCGCTGACGTTTTATCGTGATGTCCTCGACTTCACGATTGCGCAGCGCGACGAACACAGCGTATCGCTCGCGCCGTCCGCCGATGAAGCGCCGATCCTGCGCTTGACCGAACACTCCAATGCCCAGCGCAAACCCCAGCGCTCGACCGGGCTGTATCACATTGCCATTCTCATGCCCAGCCGTCCAGCGCTGGGTCAAATTCTGCGCCGAATGCTGACGCGGCGCTATCCGATTAGCGGCGCGTCCGATCATCTGGTCAGCGAAGCGCTCTACCTGTCTGATCCTGATGGCAATGGGTTGGAAATTTACCGTGACCGCCCGCGCAGCGAGTGGCGCATGGATGGGCAGCAGGTGGCGATGGCAACCGAAGCGCTCGACGTGGAAGGTGTGTTGGGCGCAGCCGACGAGAACAGCGATGCTGGTATCGTGGCAGGGACGGTTATGGGACACATCCACCTGCACGTCGCCGATCTCAAGCGTGCGGAGGCGTTCTACGGCGGTCTGCTTGGCTTCGACGTGATGCAGCGCAGCTATCCCGGCGCGCTCTTTATGGCGGCAGGGGGGTATCATCACCATCTGGGGCTGAATACCTGGGCAGGGAAAACGCTGCCACCTGTCAACGCCGTCGGCCTGGAATCGTTCACCGTCACCATCCCCGATGATCAGGCGTGGGCGCAGGCAATTGAGCGCACGGGCGCGACCGTTGAAGGGGAAACTGCTTCCATCCGCGATGCCGACGGTAACACGGTCATCCTCGCTAAATCGTAACCCGTGTACTTTTTCAGGGGCGCAGCGCGCCCCTATCTAGGAAATCTGCTTACCCCTTATCTTCCGCCACTTGTAAAATCCATTCAAGTGCGGCGCTCGCGCTCGCTGTTTTAATCGCCTCGCGGTCGCCCCGCCAGACATGCCGCCGCACTTGCGGCGGCTGATCGCGCCAGACCAGCCCGATAAACGTCAGGCCGACGGGTTTTTCGGGTGTTCCGCCGCCCGGCCCGGCGATCCCGGTGACGCTGACGGCGATGTCCGCGCCGAACAGGGCACGCACGCCCAGCACCATCTCGGTCGCGGTCTGTTCGCTGACCGCGCCGTATGCCTGCAACGTCGCCTCCCGCACGCCGATCAGTTTTTGCTTGGCTTCATTTGAATAGCTGACCACGCCGCCGAGAACATAGGCCGAACTCCCGGCGATGTTGGTCAGGCGGTGCATGATGAGGCCGCCTGTACACGACTCTGCTGCACAGACCGTCCAACCCCGCGCCCGCAGCACCGCGCCGACACGTACTTCCAATAATTGATCCATTTATCTGGCCCTCCACGACTTAAATCCTATCCCAACAGACCGAATTCGCCAGATTCCGTTCATCTTTATCGAGGGGGATAGGGTATAATGTGGGATAACAGCCTGCCTCTATGGGATAATGAGGGATAATCTGCCGCATGGGGTATTGGGGTTGGCGTCCGCTGGTTTTTGGGCTATTTATCAGCACGTGGGTTGTGGGCTGCAACCTCGTGACGGATAATAACATCCCCAGTGCAGCACCGAGCGTCTATCCGCGCGTCACGCTGACGGTGGGGCGATTACCCACCGCACAAGTTTCCGCCGCGCCGACGCGCGCGGCCCCGCCCACGCGCATAGCAACTACTCCGTCCAATGAAACAGCCAGCCCCGCTCCGGCTGACTATGTCGTTCAACCCGGCGATACATTTGCCGACATTGCCGCTCGCTTTGATTTGAGCGTCGAAGCGTTGCAGAATGCCAACGGCGGTGTTGTGACGCTCGTTCCCGGTCAAACGCTTGTGATTCCCACGCCGCTCCAACTGCTGATCCAGCCGCCCACCTGCTACGAAACCCGTCCCGGCAATCTGCTGTGCCTCGGACGAATTGATAACCCCTTTTCGTTCCCGGTCGAGCAGGTCGCGCTGGATGTTCGGCTGCTTCAGGCCGATGGATCGGTTTTTCAAAGCGCGCGCTCCACCGTCGCGCAGACCGCGATCCTTGCGGGGAGTTTCGCACCTTATCAGGCGACCTTTGCCGCGAGCGAGAAGGATTTTGTCGCTGCCGAGGCCGATCTTGTCACTGCCGAAATCGGCGCACCGGATCGCTTTGTCATGCTGCTGATTGAGGATGTGCAGGGGCAAACCAGCGCCGGACGCACCATCGTCAGCGCGGTGATCGACAACCCCGGCCCGCAGAACGCCGAACTGCTGCGCGCATTTGTCACCCTGCTCGACAATCTGGGGCGTGTCATCGGCTATCGCGTCGTCACCTTCGACTCCGGCACGATCCTCAATGCGGGAGCGCAAATGCCCTTCGATCTTGAAGTGACGCCCCAACTTGGCGGCGTCACCCTCGATTACCTGCTCTATATCGAAGCACGCCCCATCGAAAACTGAGGCGCTTGTACCGAGTGATTCCCTGCCGCTACTTAACGAATGGTGCTCGTTTGTGGGTCTAAAAGAATTTTATTGGGACTGTAGGGACGACCTGCCAGGTCGCCCCTACGAATACCTTCCCTCAAATTTGGTACTAGCGCCACAGGTTACTTAATCAGCGTGCCGACTTCGTGCCTGCCCGTCACAGCCTCGTACAAGTCGTCGTTCGACCACAAATCGAGGATCAGGATGGGCATGTTGTTTTCCTGGCACAGCGTAAACGCCGTCATGTCCATGACGTTCAGGCGCTCCATAATCACCTGGTCGTAGCCAATTGTCGAATAGCGGACGGCGTTACTGTCCTTCTTCGGGTCGGCGCTGTAGACGCCGTTGACCTTCGTCGCCTTGATCACGATTTCCGCGTTGATCTCCATCGCGCGCAGGGCGGCGGCGCTGTCGGTCGTGAAGTAGGGATTGCCCGTCCCGCCCGTCAGGATGACGACTCGGCCTTTTTCGAGATGGCGAATGGCGCGCAGCCGAATATACGGTTCGGCGACGGCGTTCATGGCGACGGCAGTCTGCACGCGCGAGGCGATGCCCAGCCGTTCGAGCGCATCCTGCAAGGCGAGGCCGTTCATGACCGTGCCAATCATGCCAATCTGGTCGGCGACGCTTTGCTCCATGCCGCGCTCGACGCCTGTGCTGCCGCGCCAGATATTGCCCCCGCCGATGACAACGGCGACCTGTACCCCCAGGTCATGCACCCGTTTGATTTTTTCGGCGATTTCTTCAGCGCGGTCGGGATCAATCCCGAAACCGCTGTCGCCTGCCAACGCCTCGCCGCTCATTTTCAGGATGATACGCTTGTAAACGGCCTGTGAATTCATCTTGTCCTCCATTTGTACGAGGGTATACGACGGTATACGAGGTGATTCAAACTGGATGCTGTCGGACGATCCGTTTGTGAAACCTCTGCGCTGCACGGACGCGGGGCAAAAAAAAGGGACTAGCAAAAATGCTAATCCCTCCGGTGAGCGTTGCTGTCAAACGATACCGCGATACCGTCCGCTGCATCAATTATTCACTGTCGCTGTTGCTGTCACCCTCGGACGATTCGCCGAGTGCGAAGCGCGCGAAACGGCGAATTTCGATGCTTTCACCGACGCTGGCGACGGTTTCAGCCACAAGTTCCTTGATGGTTTTGCTGTCGTCGCGCAGGAAAGGCTGCTCCATCAGGACGATTTCCTGAAAGAACTTGTCCATTCGTCCATCGACGATTTTGTCGGCGACGGCTTCCGGCTTGCCTTCTTCAATCACGCGGCGGCGCTGAATCTGGCGCTCGGCCTCAATCACGGCTTCAGGCACTTCTTCGCGCTTGATGTATTCCGGGTTCAGGTTGGCGATGTGCAGCGCCAGGTCTTTGACGAACACGCGGAACTGTTCGGTGTTTGCCACGAAGTCGGTTTCGCAGTTGACTTCGACCATCACGCCGAGCCGGTTGTTAAAGTGCTTGTAGGTCTCGATCAGACCTTCATTCATCGTCCGTCCACCCGCCAGTTTCTTGGCGGCACGCGCGAGACCCTTCTCGCGGAGCAAATCAATCGCCTTCTGCACGTCGCCATCGGTGGTCTCCAGCGCCTTCTTGCAGTCGAGCGGGCCAGCCCCGGTTGCGTCGCGTAAATCCTTGACTTGTTGAGCTGTTACTGCCATCCGGGTTATTCCTCTTCTTCTTCGTCAAATAGTTTGGCATTCCGCAGTTTGGCGAGCGTCGAAGCACCAAGCAGTTCTTCGTCGTCGGCTTCTTCTTCGTCATAAGCCGAGAAGTTGCCATCGACTTCTTCACCGTTTTCGGTGAAGTCGTCGGCCTTGCGCATCTGCTCACCTTCGACACAGGCGTCGGCGAGGGCGCTCAGCAGCAGCTTGATGGCGCGCACGGCGTCGTCGTTGGCGGGAATGATGTAGTCGATAATGTCAGGATTGCTGTTCGTGTCTGCCAGCGCCAGCACCGGAATATCGAGTGTGTTGGCTTCCTTGACGGCGGTCGATTCGCGCTTGGTATCTACGATAATCAGCAGGTCGGGCAGCTTGCGCATGTTGCGGATACCGCCGAGTCGCTGCTGGAGCTTCTCGATCTTGCGGTTGAGGATGAGCGCTTCCTTCTTGGAAATCAGCTCAAATTCACCATTGTCGCGGCGCTTTTCCAGCTTCTTGAGCGTGTCGATACGGTCGCGGATGGTCTTCCAGTTGGTCAGCGTACCGCCAAGCCAGCGCTGGTTGATGTAGGGCATCTCGCAGCGTTCGGCTTCACGGGCGATGGCTTCCTGCGCCTGACGTTTTGTGCCGACGAACAGCACAGTTTCGCCGCGCGAAGTCATGTCACGCACCATATCATAATAGGTGTTGAGGTTGGCAATCGTCTGCTGCAAATCGATGATGTGGATGCCATTGCGTTCGGTGAAGATGTAGGGCTTCATCTTGGGATTCCACTTGGTCGTGCGGTGACCGAAGTGGACGCCCGTTTCGAGAAGCGCCTTCATGGATACGGGTGAGGGCATTTTGAAAATCTCCTGATTTTGGATCATGTTTAGGCGATCACGCCCTTCGTCCCCGGCAGCGAATCGGCTGCTGAGAGCCGACAACACGCTGCTGAGTCCAGGCGTGTGAAATTTGGCGGGATTATTCCCGTCTGGAGGTGTATTTTATCATAGGAGAAGCTTCAGGTTCAAGATGCGGTTTGCTGTCGGAAAGATAAACATTTCGTAGGGGCACGATATATCGTGCCCCACAGACACCAAGCTAAGCGGTTGCGTGCTTCCCGACCGGAAAAACGCGATTTTGAAATTTCTTCCCTCGCGCCGCGACCGGATGAAGCGGAAGGCGAAATGAGGGAAGGCGTTCCCTTCCGGTGAAGGGCGCGGGCTGCGGGCGAGCGGGCGGTGGAAAGCTGCCTTGGCGACGGGTTTCTCGCGTGACGAACGGAAATCGGACGGGGAAAACGAGCAAATTTGAGTGACCGGAACCCGGCGGACGAGGACAACGGACGGGAAGGTGATTCGCTGATCGCGTGGGGACGCAAAAACATCGGTCGTTAGCCTCTTCCGGTGTGATTGGGAGAAATCGGTCGAGAAATGAGTCGAAGGCGGTTGATTGAACTGGGTAGAATGTCAGAGCGCTAACATTATAGCACAAAAGTTCTATTTGTCAAGAGGCTATTTCGATGTTTATCGAAATAGGAGCACCAGCGCTTCAATTGATGGTTCTAGGGCACGATATATCGTGCCCCTACACCCTTGTCGTCAGGGTAAATCGCTTTTATCTTGTGCTTTAACTCGGCACTCAGCCCTCGGTACTCATAGATAACGGATATAGACACTGCCTGATTTTGGTGGCTTGGAAACAGGGCGCAGCACGCTGCGCCCCACCAAGAACCAGGGCAGACACACGGGTCTGCCCCTACAGATTAGGCCGTATCGATTTTGGTCATCTATCAGCACTTCGTTTCTCACCCCGGCGGGTACAGCTCGACAAAATAAGCTTTGTCGTCCCCTTCGGCGATCCAGCCCGCCAGCCCCTCGAACTCCACCCGATACCAGGCGTAATTCTGACCACAGGTCGGCCCTTCCAGCACATAGAAAACGCCGCTGGCCGGGATTTGCGCGATGACCGGGTGACTTGTCCCTGCGCCGTCCCGCAGATTGAGCGGGCGCGGGTCGGCAGTCGAGACGCGGGCGCGTTCTCGGAGGATCAGGCGCGACGGCGGGGCGGGTGCGCAGGCGGCGGTTGGCGTGGGGGGTTGCGTCGGCTGCATCCATGATCGCGCAGCCGTCCCCATCAGCAAGGCCGCGACCGCCAGCGTACTTAGTCCTCGAAGGAGGCGCATCCTAGAGCGCCTGCTGCATCGCCAGAGCGTCGCGGACGCCCCACAGCGCCACTACGCCGAAGGCAATACAGTAGATGCTCAGGTAGATGATCAGCGCCGGGGCGATGCGGTAGGCTGTCCACGTCCCCCAGGCAGCATAAAAACACAGGGCAAGTTCCCAGAATGTACTCGAATTCAAATGCAGAGCATAGCTGTTGCCGCGCAGTTTTTGCGCGAACTTCGGCGTGCGCAGAAATTCATCGCGCAGGTTGAGGAAGCCGCGCACCACCGCCCGCGAATTCGTCCAGGCGATGCCCGTGCCGATGATGAACAGCATCGGCATTCCCCAGAACGCTCGTTTCTTCCAGTCGATGTAGAGCGCCTGCTGGCTGACGCTGTAGACCAGCGGCGGGCCTAACCCGGCGATCCCCAGCAGACTCAGGTTGATGTGCTGCAAACTGCCCGCCAGCAGCAGCGGCGGCGTCAGCAGAATCACCACAATAATCAGCGGATGCATGATGTACTGGCTGAGGTGCATGGTCGCCATCAGGCGCTGCATCAGCGTCAGGTGCGGCGTCGTCCAGACCGGTACAATCAGGCGGCGGAAACACTGCGTCCCACCCTGCGCCCAACGCGCCTGCTGCTGCTTGTAAGCGGTGATCTGCGGCGGAATTTCTCCCGGCACGACCAGATCGGGCAGGTAGAGGAAGCGCCAGCCGATCAACTGCGCCCGGTAGCTCAAATCCATGTCTTCAGTCAGGGTGGTCGCCTGCCAGCCGCCCGACGATTCAATCGCCTTGACGCGCCAGACGCCGCCTGACCCGTTGAAATTTATCAGCCAACCCGCCCGGTTGCGCGCTGTCTGCTCGATCACGAAATGCCCATCCAGCGCTAAGGTTGCGGCGCGCGTCAGCGGATTCTGCTGGCTGTTGATGTGCCCCCAGCGTCCCTGTACCGCGCCCAGTTTCGGGTTGCTCACCAGTGGGCTGATTGCGCGCTTGAGGAAGTCGGGCGGCGGCACAAAATCTGCGTCGAGCACGGCGACCATTTCCACATCGAGCAGCTTCAGCCCATAGGCCAGCGCGCCCGCCTTATAGCCTTCACGCGAACCGCGCCGGATGTGCTGCATGGTGATGCCGCGTTCGCACCAGTAGGTGACCCATTCGGCGATCAGCCCGGTGGTCTCGTCGGTCGAATCGTCCAGAATCTGAATCACCAGCTTGTCACGCGGGTAATCCAGTTCGGCGCACGCTCGCAGCAGGCGCTCGATGACGTAAAGTTCGTTGTAAATCGGGAGTTGAACGGCGGCACGAGGCCATTCGGTGACGGCAGATGGAGCAACGGGATCATTACGGTGGAATAAATAGGTAATGAGCAGTGTAATCGATCCTACCGCGAACGTCGAGAGGATAACAATGCAGACGACGTAGACGATTGTTAACAGGGTAATTATCATGATTGATATGCCTGTCGGTGACGCGACACCGCGCACAGTCTAACAGAGCACCCTCGTCCTATCAAGGGCGCAATCATACCAGAAAAATGCAAATTGTAACACATCAGTGTGCGGCGGCTATTTCCCAGAGGATGACCTCCGGGGGACACAGCAGGCGAGCACGGGGTGCGCCCAGCCCCTCCATTCCAACCCCTCGCGACGTATAAAGCGTCATTTGCTGAACCTGATAGCGTCCCATCACAAAGCGCCTGCCGAGCTGGCTGGCGGTTGCCAGCGCACCGATCAAGGGTAGACGAATCTGCCCGCCGTGTGTATGTCCACACAGGTACAGGTCGAACCCGGCCTCGGCGGCTTCCGGGCCAATGTCCGGTGCATGAGTCAGCAGCAGCTTGAGGCCGTTGGTCGGGGCGCTTTTCATCTTATACGCAAGCGCCTCGCGATCCGTTGCCAGATTGTGGGTGGTAATCAGGCCGAGGATGTTCAGCGTGCCGCAGTCGGTCTCGACGCTCACCCACTCGTTGGTCAGCAGCTTGAGGTTGTCCAGCCCGGCGACGAATTCCTGCACCCGCGCCAGCGGCTCGACGGCGGGCGTACCCGGCACGCAGTAAACGCCCAGCGGCGCACGCCATGCGCTGATAAGCGCGTGAATGTCCTGTTTGGCCTGCGCATCGTCGGTGTAAGAGAGGTTGACGAAATCGCCGCTGAAGACGATCACGTCCGGTTTCATCTCGGCGATCATCGCGTTCAGGTGTTCTTCGCGTGGGCTGATGCGCTCGACATGGATGTCGGCGACGTGGAGCAGGCGCAGACAGGTTGTGCCGGGCGTACCGTGCCAGTCGGGAGCCGTCAACTGCTGGCGCGTCAGGGTCAGCGCGAACGGTTCGATCCAGGTGGCATCGTAGGCAATCGCCGAAATGGCGGCGACGATCACCAGCGTGATGACGATGGAGACACCCAGCAGCCCCAGCAGCACGACCGTCAGCAGCGTCACGACGCTGAGCGCCAGCGCCGCCGGTTGGTCGGGGCCGAAACTGCGTTTTTGCTGCGGGAGTCGGTGCAGCAGCGCCCAGTTGATCAGGCTGGCGCTCAGCACACCCAGCGTCGCGACCAGCGCGGGCAGAAGGCCGCGTTGCAGCCAGATCACACCCGCCAGCACACTGTTGATGGCGAAGGAAAGGGCGACGATGGAGGGTGACAGTTTTTGAAGCTCATTCGACAGGATGAGAGCGTGGTGAAACGAAGACGATGGCGGGGGTTGAGCCAAGAGCGGTTTATCCTGAGTCTGCGAGATAACCGCCCTATCTTAGCACGTTTTATTCCACCTGGACGGCTTTCAGAATCGGCAGCGTAATCGTGAAGATGCTTCCCTTGCCCGGCTGGCTGCGCACGTCCAGCTTGCCCGCGTGCATCTCGACGATCTCTTTGGCGATGCTCAAGCCTAAACCCGTGCCTTCAACTTCGCTGACGACGCGATAGAAGGGCTGGAAAATGAAAGGCAGGTTTTCCGAGGCAATGCCGATGCCTGTATCTTCGACCAGAATTTGCGCGCTGCCGTCTTCCTCGCGTATTGCGACGTTGACGGCTCCGCCTTCAGGCGTGTAGTTGATCGCGTTCGTGACCAGATTCGTAATGACCTGAATCAGCCGTTCGCGGTCTGCCGAAACCACGACGGGTTCGTCGGGCTGCCGCCAGCGCAGGTCGAGGTTTTTACGCTGCGCCTCAGGTGTTTGCAGCATGACAACGGCTTCGGTCACCGCCTGTAAATTGAGCGGCGCGAGCCGCAGCGGAATCAGGCCATGCTCCATGCGCGAAATGTCGAGCAGGTCTTCGACCAACGACTGCATTCGCTCGGTCACTTCGTCCAACACCACCAGATGATCATCCAGGTATTCAGGGCGTCGCCGCAGCAGATACAGCCGCGTCTTCAGGTTGGTGATCGGCGTGCGCAGTTCGTGGGAGGCATACGCCACCAGGTTCGAACGCTGCGCTTGCAGTTCTTTTTCGCGGCTGATGTCGCGCACGACCGTGACCGAACGCAGCGGAAAGACCGTCCGGTCGCCCATCAGTGAAATCGTGAGTCCGCCCTCAAAGATCGTACCATCTTTGCGGCGGATGGGAATCTCACCGCGCCAGACCATGTTCGCCTGCATCGCTTCGCGAAGCGAGTTCAGCCGCTGCACTTCGTCTTCCTTCGGAATAGCACTGTAAAGCAGCATTTGATAGTTCTGCCCGACCAGTTCTTCCGCTGTATAGCCCATCAGTTTGCAGAATGCCTGATTGACAAACTGAATCGTCCGGTCTTCGGCATACAGAATGCCTTCGCCGGTTCCATCGAGAATCGCGTGCAGGCGCTGGTGTGCCAGTTCAAGTTCTGCTGTCCGCTGTTTGACCTGATCTTCCAGTTCGCCCGCGTGACGGCGCACCTCGTCATACAGCCGCGCGTTACGTATGGCAATCGCCGCCTGATCAGCAAAGGCTTGCAGTTGAGTCGCATGACGCTCGGTGAACGTCGCTGCTTCAGCGCTGGTGATGCTCAGAAAGCCAATCGTCTCGCCTTCCAGCCGAATCGGCGCACCAACCGCCGAACGAATCCAGGGCGCAGCCTCGACGGTGATCCAGCCCGCATAGTCGTTGACATCGGTAATGATGACCGGTTTGCCGGTAGCAATCATCTCACTGAAATTGCGTGTGCTGTCCAGTGGAAAGCGCTGGCGCATCAGAGCGGCGTTTGTGCGATCATCCTTCCGCCCTGAGCGCACGACATAAGCATCTCTGCCGTCAATCAGCAGCACTTCGGCAGAACTCAGTGTATGAACGGCTGCCACCTGGCTCAGGATGCGATCCAGCACTTCGTCCACATTCAGCGTGCTGGAAATCAGGGCGGCGGTCGTGCTCAGCGCTTCAGCGAACTGGCGCTGTTCGCGTTCGGCTTCCTCTGCTCGCTTCAAATCGGTGATGTCGTGCCCGACCGATTGATATTCCACCACTTTGCCGAAATCGTCGAAGATGGCCTGGTCTGTCCACTGCTGCCAGCGTAATTCGCCCTTGGCGTTATGCACCCGATGTTCATAGGTGACGGTGGGCCGCTCTCGACTGATTGTCGCGATCATCTGGGTGACATAGTTGAGGTCGTCCGGGTGGATCAGCGCCAGCACCTGGCTGCCGACCAGGGTTTCGCGTGTGATGTTGAAGTACTGGCAGTAGGCGGAATTGACATAGGTAATCGAATGATCCGGCAGCCAGCGGCAGATCAATTCGGTCTGGATTTCGACAATCGCCCGGTAGCGCTCCTCGCTTTCCGCCAGCGCCTGTTCTGCGAATTTGCGCTGGGTAACGTCCTGACCGACCGACTGATATTCCACCACTTTGCCGAAGTCATCGAAGATGGCGTGATCTGTCCATTGATGCCAGCGCAGTTCACCCCTGGGATTAATGACACGGCACTCGTAGCTGGCAGTCGGGTGCTCCTGGTCGATGGTCGCGATCATCGCCAGAACATGCGGCACATCGTCAGCGACCACCGTCGCCATAATCTTGCTGCCGATGATCTCGCGCTGCGGAGTGCCGAAGTACTGCTGGCAGGCGTGGTTGATGTAGGTGATGGTGTGGTCAGGTCGCCAGCGCAAAATCAGTTCGGTCTGGGTTTCGACAATCGCCCGGTAGCGCTCCTCACTTTCCGCCAGCGCCTGCTCTGCCAATTTGCGCTCGGTGATGTCGTGTCCGACCGACTGATATTCGAGGATGTTTCCCTGTTCATCGAATATCGCGTGATCCGTCCACTGCTGCCAGGTGATGCTGCCGTCTAGCAGGATCACGCGGTGCTCGTAGAAATACGAGGGGTTTTCGCGCGTGATCTGCTTGATCGCCTCGTAGATCGGCTCCATATCTTCGGCGTTCAGGAAGTCGCTGAAGCGCGTCCCGATCATTTCTTCGCGGGTTTTAAGGAAATAGCGACAGTAGGTTTCGTTGACGAATGTCAGCGTCGTATCCGGCAGCCAGCGCGACACCAGTTCACTCTGTACCTCGACGACCGCCCGGTAGCGTTCTTCCGCTTCGTGCCGCCCGCTCCGGTCGTACTGCCGTGTGATGATGAAGACGAAGAAGGTTGCCGCCGCCGTCAGCAGAAAATCAGAGGCCAACTGTGCCTGCGACATCGGGATGCGCGCATAGGGCGGAATCAGCAGAAAGCCGATCACCATCGCCCCCGCCAGCACTAGACACATGCGCAGCGAAAACAGCAGGTAGCTGAACAGCAGCGCCAGCAGCAGCAGCCGCACGACCGTGAGAATGAAGGTCGTCGTGCTGGAGTAGCCGATCACAATGGCAAACGTCGGCAGCACCCAGAGCGCCATGATCGCGAGGATCCCAGCGATCTGGGTTGCTCCCACACGGCTGAAGCCATAGGCGATGGTGGTGATCAGCAGAATCATCACCAGAAAGACCGGAACCTCACCGTTACCGAAGCGTTGCAGCATCGGTATCGCGACCAGCAGCAGGGTCAGCACGAGGGTCGAAGTGACCGCACGCGCGCGCTGCCTCGCCTCGGGTTCGACAATCGCCTGCGGAGGTTCGGTCAACCAGCGCCATAAGGATCGCAATGGCACCAGGAGGGTTCTGGACAAAAGCTTCACTCCGATGAGCACGGCAGGACGATTGAGATGATCTCGAATACAGCAGGGTGCCCCAGGGTAGAGCCTGCTCCATCCCTTTTCGAATTCTATCTTACAATCAGTTTCGCATTTGAGTGCGGTAAAGTAATATTGCCACTCTTAACTGAACGGGAGGCTTTCCATTGTGCCTGCTGCACTGAAACGTCTGAATCCGCTGCGCGTTTTTCGCGTGCTCAGGGTGATCCCGCGTGCAGCGCTGGCGGTGCGAAATCGGCTGCGCCGCCGTGCCAAAAATCTCGACTATATTCTGCTGACGCTTCCGGCCTCGCTGCCTGCGCTGCCCGAACGTCGCGGTTGGCTGCTTCAGCGCGTGCGCGGCGCTGCCCCGCTCAGCCTGTGGGAACTGGATCGCCGTTTTCGCCGCATCGCCGCCGATCCGCGCCCACAGGGCGTGATCCTCAAAATCAATGGGCTGGCGCTGTCATTGGCGGATTTGCAAACGCTGCGCGCGTCGATTTTGCGCTTGCGCGCGGGCGGCAAGCGCGTGATCTGCTTCGCCCAGTATTATGATCTGGCGCAGTATTACGTCGCCAGCGCCGCCGACGAGATCCTCTTGCAGCCCGGCGGTGAACTGATGACCATCGGGCTGCGCCAGGAAGCCATCTTCCTGAAAGATGCGCTCGGTCTGGTTGGCGTCCAGTTCGACGTGGTGGCGATTACGCCCTATAAAGGCGCATATGATCAGTTCTCGCGCGACACGATTTCGCCCGAAGGCCGTGAACAGTTGGAATGGCTGCTCGATTCTCGCTACGGCATGATCGTCCGCGACATCGCCGAAGGCCGCCATGGTTCAGCAGATGACGTGCGCGCCCTGATCGACAGCTCGCCGCACATTGCCGAGGACGCGCTCGCATCCGGCTATGTCGATGCCGTCATCAACGAGGAAGGCTTTGCCGCCCATCTCAAAACCAAACATCTGCTGCTCTGGAAAGACGCCGACAAAAAACTGCTGCTGCGCTCAAAAGCCAGCGGCGAGAAGCACATCACCCTGCTCAAGATCAGCGGCCTGATGATGCCCGGTGAAAGTATGCAGCCGCCCATCGACCTGCCGATTCCGTTCATCGGTGGCGAACGTGCGGGCGACGTGACCGTCGTCCGTCAGGTTCGCTCGGTCATGCGCGATAAACAGTCGGCTGCCGTCGTCCTCTTCATCGACAGCGGCGGCGGGGCGGTGGTCGCTGCCGAAGCCATGACGTCTGCCCTTGAAGAACTGGCGAAGGATCGCCCGCTGGTGGTTTTCATGAATGGGGTTGCCGCGTCCGGCGGCTATTACGTCGCTACGCCCGCCCGCTGGATCGTCGCCCAGCCGGGGACGATCACTGGCTCGATTGGTGTGATCACGGCGAAAGCGGTCGCGGGCGGCCTGCGTGAGAAATTCCACGTCAACACGCTCGAATTTCTGCGCGGCGCGAACGCGGATATTTTCAGCGATGCCGCTCCCTTCAGCGAACCCCAGCGCGCCCAGATGCGCCGCACCGTTGAAGCGACCTATCAGCAGTTCATCGAACGGGTGGCGCGCAGCCGTAAGCTCAGCGTGGAAGCGGTCGATCAGGTTGGCGGCGGGCGCGTCTGGACAGGCACGCAGGCGCTCGATCATCATCTGGTCGATCAACTGGGCGATCTGCACGCCGCCATCGCCAAAGCGCGCGAACTTGCCCACCTGCCTGACGCCGCGCCGGTTGCGCTGGTGTCCGCCAAAACCAAGCCGCTCGTGCCGCAGGTCGCCAGCGATCCGGCGGCGGCGCTCAATTACGTCCTCGACCATACGCGCGAACTTGCCAGCGGCAGGGCGCAGGTCATCACGCCGATTCAGTGGAGATAAACATGGCTGATCTTGCTCAGTACACGCGGGGCGCGGTTCCGCCGGAAATCGACTGCCAGATCAGGATGGCTTTCAGCCTGATCATGAACGCCGATGGCGTCGGCGAAGAACGGTTTGCCGATCCCTTCGCCCATTCTGAAGCTATGGAACATTTCGTGCTCATGGAGCGCGGCCTGCTGATCAGCCATGCTGATGTGTCCGAGCGTACCATCACCCACCTGGGCGAAACGTACCGGATGTGCGGCGTCGGCGAAGTCATGACTCATCCCGCTTTCCGCCATGAAGGCCATGGGCAGCGCGTCGTCGCGGCAGCGACCGAGTACATCTTCAGCCGTGACGCGGATATTGCCATGCTGTTTACTGGCACCGAACTGGAACCGTTTTACGCGGGCAACGGCTGGGTCGCGCTCAGCAATCACGCCATCACCTTCGGCGATCCAGTTCAGCCGAAAGCCAGAGACGAATTTGTCATGATGCTGTTTCTCTCGGATAAAGGCAAAACCCGTCGTGCCGATTTTGAACGCGGCCCGATCTACGTCGGCGCGTCGATGTGGTAACGCGGTCGCGTTCTATACTAAAGGAGACTCTATGTATGAAGTCCAGCACGTCCGCTCTGATCAACTGCCGCTCGAAATCAGTCTGCAAGTCACCAGCTTTTTTCGCATCGTCTGGGGCGCAGATGAGCAGGGCGAAGCTCGTTTCTGGCAGATGACCGATCCCGAAGGCGTCGTCGAACACTTCTATATTGCTGAGCGCGGCCTGCTGGTCAGCCATGCGCTGGTGAAGCGCATGACCCTTACGCACATGGGCGAGTCTTATACGGTGCTTGGCGTTGGCGGCGTGATCACTTATCCAGCCTTTCGCCGCGAAGGGCATGGCGCGCGCGTGGTCGCAGCCGCCAGCGACGCAATCCGCAGCAGCGACGCCGACCTCGGAATGCTGTTCGCGGGCTTAGGCCATCACCCGTTTTATCAGCGCAATGGCTGGACGCCGCTGAAGCGGGAGGGCGTCTATTATGGCGATCCGCAAAAGCCTGAACACAGTGATAGTCATCTGATGATTTTGCCGGTTTCCGATAAGGCGATTGCCCATCAGGAAGATTTTGAACGGGGTTCGCTTTACGTTGGCCCGGAGACATGGTAGGAGTAGTTCCTTGAAAGCACTGGTCACCGGCGCGACGGGATTCGTCGGTTCGCATATCGTCCGCGCTTTGCTCGAGGCCGGACACACCGTTCGCGCCCTGCATCGCGCCTCGTCGAAAATGGAGGCGCTGTCGGGGCTGACCTACGAAAGCGCCCTCGGCGACGTGACCGATCTCGAAGCGCTTCGCGAAGCGAGTACCGGATGCGACTGGGTGTTCCACGTCGCCGCCGTCGCCGATTACTGGCGCGCCGATGTGCAGCATATGTTCGAGGTCAACGTTACGGGGACACGTTATGTTTTGCAGGCGGCGCGTGAAAATGGCGTGCAGCGGGTCGTTTTCACCAGCAGCGCCGCCGCCGTCGGCTTCCACCCCGACCGCCCCTCGACGGAAGCCGATGCCTTCAATCTGCCACCGGATCGCTTCCCCTATGGCTTCAGCAAGGCGCAGGCTGAGGCCGTCGTCAGCGAGGCGGTGCAGGGCGGGCAGGAAGTTGTCACTGTCAACCCGGTTGTCGTGCTGGGGCCGGGCGATCTCAACATCATCTCCGGCGATTTCGTCCTCAAAATCCAGCGCTTGCAGTGGAGCATCCCTGTGCCGCCGGGCGGCCTTGCCGTCATCGACGTGCGCGACGTGGCGCGGATGCAGATCGCCGCTGCTGAGCGTGGGCGCGTCGGCGAGCGCTACTTACTCACAAGCACCAACTACGCTTATGCCGACTGGTTCGGGCTGATAGCAGAGCAGGTTGGTGCGGCGCGCCCCGGCTTCCCACTGCCGCGCTCGCTGATTTATCCGTTGGCTGACCTGTTTGATCGGCTGCGTGCGCGCGGGCTGGAACTCCCGATTGACGGCAACCAGACGCGTCTCGGCGCGCAAAACCTCTTCTTCGACGGCAGCAAAGCCTGGGCGGAACTGGGCAAGCCGCAAATCGACATGCGCCAGAGCGTCGCCGATACCTATGCCTGGTATCTTGAACACGGTTACATCAAGTCGGATGTGGGGGCACTACTGATCGATTACGTCGGGCGGATGATGGGGGCAAGACCGTCATCGGGCTAAAGGTTATTCCGCGAAAATCTCGCTGATGGGCAGGCTGAAATTGGGCAGAACTGCGCCACCATTGAGCGTCGCGGACTCGTTGAGGAGTTGACGGTCATCCGGCGTCAAAACTTCAACAATCCGCTTTTCGGGATAGATCAACCACACCATGCGCGTTCCATTTGCCAGATAATAAGCGGCTTTATCCGTCATCAGCTTATCGCTTTGATCGGGCGACTGCACCTCGACCGCCAGATCAGGCATATAAAGAGCAGCACCTTTTCTGACGAGTGCGCCTTTTTCGTTGGTGATGAAAGACAAATCAGGAATGCGGTCGTTCAGATTGTCACTGGGTAAGCTATAGCGACCCTCAACTACGGCGCGTCCAATGGGGTTTACTCGCAGATAATTCATCAGGGCAGTTGTCAGAATAGCAATAATGAAGCCATGCAGCAGCGTAGGCATTTTCTCGACAATTTCCCCGTAGATGAGTTCAAAACTGCTTTCCGCGTGTTCGGCGATAAAAGATTCGAACTCTGGGGTGGTGTAAGCGTGTTGTACTGCCATCACTCGCTCCCTTAATCTGTTGCTATTATGCCACAAAAAGTTATGAACCCATCCACGCCCGAATCCGCGCTTCTGCCGCATCGACGCCGATGCCGTCACGCCCCCAATCCCAATCGGTTGGCGCGCCAGCAGCGACGCCGCCGCGCTGAACGGCGGTCGGCTTCCACAGCGCTAGCGCATCCTCCGCGAACGGCGCATAACGCTGCGGATCGGACGGCCCCAGAATCATGACCGTTTTCGCGCCTGCTGCCGCTGCCAGATGCGTCAATCCGGTGTCGTTGCCGATATACAGCCGCGCCCCTTGCGCCAGCGCCGCGATTTCGCCGAAGCTTAATTCGCCTGCGTACTGCGCATTCGGCACGGTCAGCTCCGCCTGCACCGCCGCGATCAAGGTCTCGTCGCCCCGCCCCCCGATCAGCACGACGGGCAGCCCGAAGCGATTTGCCAGCGCCGCGAAATTTGCCGCAGGCCAGCGCTTCACATCCAGCACCATGCCGGGATTGCGCCCGCCCGCCGGATTGACCACCAGATACGTCCCCTCGATGCCGTCGGTGCGTAATTTGCCACGCACCGCCGCGCGATCTGCCTCGCGAACAGGAATATTGGCGCGGCAGTCGGTCGTATCAATCCCCAGCGCCCGCGCCACATCGAGGTAGATTTCGGCTTCATGCCGGGGGACGTTCGGATCAAGCGCCGCTTTGACGCTGTAGCCGAAGCCACGCCCCGCGCTGTCGAGTCCGGCGCGCTGCGGGATGCCTGTCAGCAACAGCGCGAGGCTCATCAGCGGCGAGCGCACCAGCGACAACGCCAAATCGAAGTTTCCCGCGCGCAGTTGGCGCACGAAACGGAGCATCCCGCCGATTGATTTCACCGGCAGCGCCTCGTTTCCGGTGTCGATGATGCCGTCGAGCAGCGGATGGTGTTCAATCGCAGGTTTCGACCAGCTTCCCACCGCCCAGACGATATGAGCCTGCGGGTAGGCGCGCCGCAGCGCTTTCAGCGTCGCCGTCGCCAGCACCACGTCGCCAATGCAGCAGGGCAGGATCAAAACAATACGCTGCGGGGGATTCATACAAAAGCGCCTGTATCACGGATCGATCTGCCTCCGATGATACAGGCGCTCAGGCATCATGCCAACGCTTTGCCACTTAGTACGCGAGGGTGATCCGTTGGCGCAGGTGCTTCGCCTGCTCCAACTCATCGACCAGCCCAATCGCGTAATCGTCCACCGAGATTTTGCTCTCGCCGTTGACATCGGTGAGCAGCTGATCGCCGCCGACGCGGAACTTTCCGGTGCGTTCCCCCGGCGCGATGATTCCGGCAGGGCTGATGAACGTCCAATCCAAATCTGCTGTGCGATACACCTCCAGCGCGCCGCCGAGCGCCTTCGCGCCCGGTCGCCACAAATCCGGGAACTCCGGCGTGTCGAACAGCTTGACACCGGGCGCGACTTCCAGACTGCCCGCGCCGCCCACGCTGATCAGCCGTTTGACGCCCGCCTGTGTTAGCCCCGCAATCAGCGACTGCGCCGCACGCACAAACACCTGTGGATCCTCCGGGGGCGCGTTGATCGCGCTAATCACGGCGTCGTGACCTTTGACGGTCGCCGCTACGCCTGCCGTATCGAGCACATCGCCTTTGACCGCTGTCATGTGATCCGCAGGCGTCAGCTTACTCGTGTCGCGTGCAACCGCCGTGACTTCATGCCCGCGTGACAGGGCTTCCCGCAGAATACTGCTGCCGATCATGCCCGTCGCGCCGTAGAGTACGATTTTCATATGCAATGCTCCTTCATAGCGTTTCCAATAGTTACTATAAGTGACTGGCTCTCTATTGGCAACAAGGCACTTTATTGTGCTATACTTACCCAATGGAAACTAAAATCCTTCCCCCCAATGTTTATTCTGCCACTTGCGCGACGCGGCAAATCCTCGACCTGATTGCCGACAAATGGACGGCGCTGGTGATCGGCGCGCTGGAAGACGAACCGCAGCGTTTTTCGCAAATTCAGCGCCGCATCGACGGCATTTCGCAGAAGATGCTCACCCAGACGCTGCGCAGTCTGGAGCGCGACGGGCTGGTCGAGCGCACGGTTTACGCCGAAGTGCCGCCGCGCGTTGTCTACAATCTGACGCCGCTCGGCGAAACGCTCTGCGCGCCGATTGCCGCCATTCGCTGCTGGGCGGAAGGCCACATCGCTGAAGTGACGGTTGCGCAGATCGCTTATAATCGGGCGAATGCGGTTCGCTGCCCCAATACCTGACCATCCGAAAAACAGATCATCACCTAAAAGCGTTTCTGGTTGGGATGGCTCCTGCTGCACCTGAATGACCAGTAGAAAGGGACAAACTCTTGCAGCCTTATATCCACCTTTTCCCGCTGCCGGGCATCGACTATGATTTGACCACTTTTCTCAAGCCGTCGAGCATGAAGCGGGACTTCTTCACCTCCAATTTCTATCACTGCCTGCCCATGACCGCCGCCAACACCCTCGGCTGGACGCTCTACAATCCGTACAAGTTCAAAGTGCTCTGGAAAGGTGGTACCGAGCGCGAAGCGTTGCAGGTCGAAGTGTATGACGGCCCTCCGAATTGGGTGCGATCCTGGTTCGGGCACGGTGTTTTCACCATCATGCCCGGCTTTCTGTTCGAAACTTCGCCCGGTGTCGACCTGCTGCTGCGACCGGTGCCGAATCACTTCAAGCTGCCGGTGCTAACACTGGATGGGATCGTTGAAACCGACTGGCTCAAGGCCAGCGTGACCTTCAATTTCCGCCTGATGCTGCCGATGATCGGCGCGGTGTATGAAGTCGGTGAGCCGCTGCTGCAGCTCGTGCCCTATCCGCGCGATTTCGTTGAAACGTTTGATACCCGCGTTGTCACGAGCGGCGCAGCCTATGAACAGCGGGTGCAAGCTTATGTGGAGTGGGGCGAGAAGCGCGACCAACTACAGGAAGACGAACGACACCACAAAGCCGACCATCACTACACGCGTGGTATCGACATCGATCAGACCGTCATGCGCGAGCACAAGAAAACTTTCCGCTTGCGCGAATTCACGCCGCTTGACGATGACGCCGAGTGAGTTATCGCTTGAATTGCCCGTTGCGTGAGGTTTTGGCTGGGGCGTTCACGCCGAAGGCCCGGCATTGGATACGCGTTTTTTATGGGCCGATGAGACAGACGCAGCGTCGCATCGACGGCATTTCGCAGAAGATGCTCACCCAGACGCTGCGCAGTCTGGAACGTGACGGGCTGGTCGAGCGCACGGTTTACGCCGAAGTGCCGCCGCGCGTTGTCTACAATCTGACGCCGCTCGGCGAAACGCTCTGCGCGCCGATTGCCGCCATTCGCTGCTGGGCGGAGACCCACATCAGCGAGGTCAGCGCAGCGCAATCGCTCTATGATGGCGCGCTTTCCGACGATTCCGACAGTTGAACGGCCTCATTTGCGTCATATTTCACTATTGCCTTCCGGCTGGAACTTGAGTTTAATAGGCGTAATCCCACAGGTTGCGCAAAAGTTCCGAAGGCTGAGCGATGTCGAAAGCCATTTTCTTTAACATTCCCGCCAGTGGTCACGTTAACCCGTCGCTCCCGCTGACGGCTGAACTGATCCAGCGCGGCGAGCAGATCATCTACTACAACAGCGAAGACTACCGCGCCAAAATCGAAGCGACCGGCGCGGTCTTTAGCCCCTACACCCACATCGACGGCGGCTACCTTGAACGGCGCAAGCTCGACGGCTCCAATCCCCCGAAAGCCGCCAATGTGCTCATCCACCTCTGCCGCGAAATGCTGCCCGACCTGATCGCCGTCGTGCGCGCCGAACAGCCCGATTACATCCTCTACGACTCGATGTGTCCCTGGGGGGCGCTGGTGGCGCGCATTTGCGGCGTCCCATCGGTGGTGTCGGTCTCGCTGCTGATTTTCGATACCGCGATGCTTCTTCGTTCTGCTGGCTTGCAAACCTTGCTGCCGATGATGATCTCAGGCGTGCCGGATGTTCTCAGCTTTAATCTGACTTCAATGGCGCTCGGACGGCAGTATCACGTCAAACCGCTCAGCTTCACCGAATTCTTCAACGCCCCCGGCGATCTGATGATCAGCTACACCATGCCGCCGATTCAGCCGCCGACCGCCCAACTGGACGCCCATATCCAATTCGTCGGGCCAAGCATCGCGCCGCGTGGCGATGTGGGCGACTTCCCCATCCAGCGCCTCGATGTGCAGCCCGTGATTTACATCTCGCTGGGCACGATACGCAACGACAACCTGACCTTCTTCCAGAACTGTATTCAGGCCTTTGCCGATACCTCCTATACCGTCGTCATGTCGATTGGTGGCAAGGTCGATATGCGGGCGCTCGGCGCGATTCCGCCGCATTTCATCGTCCGCCCCTTCAACCCCCAGCTTGAAATTCTTCAGCACACGGCTTTGTTCATCACCCACGCGGGCATGAACAGCGTTCACGAGGGACTGTACTACAACGTTCCGCTGCTGCTTGTCCCCCAGCAGCCAGAACAGGATTTTGTCGCGCTGCGCATTCAGGATCTTGGCGCGGGCTTGAAGCTCACGACGCAGACGCCGGACGCCATTCAGCAGGCCGCCGAAAACATCCTGCGCGATGGCAGCTACAAGCAGAAGGCCGCTGAACTTGGCAGCATTCTGCGCAATGCGGGTGGCGCGTCACGCGGCGCTGATCTGATTATGGAGCGGATCGCGAACCGGACTTCAACTCCCTGATTCCAGCGAAGCGGCGGGATTTCTGCGCCGCACCCGCTGATCAAGATGCAGCAGAGTGCCGATGCAGCCCAGCGCCGTGATCACGCTCAGCACGCCGCCCCACAATACCAGCGGCGGTCGGTAGGCGAAATAGACGACATGCGCAGCAGCTCCAGCGGGCAGCACCACGCCGATCAAGCCGCCGACCGACTCCAGCGTGGCGGCTTGCCCGTCGATGTGCACCATCCAGCCGGGATACGAAACTTCCTGCACCACGACCACAACTGACGCGGTCGCTGACCCCTCGACCGCGAGCGCAATCTGATCGTCAGCATTGACTACCTGCGTAATCGGCGTCGTCACAGCGACGGGCAGCGTCTGATCGAGCCGTTCCAGAACGGGCTGCGGCACGGTGAAGGCATACGGAATCGCATTCGGCTTCTCCCAGACACAGACATTCGTTTCGTCCGTCGGCGGGCTGTCGGGCAGTGGTCGATACCCATTTTCAACCAGATACTGACGTTCGTCGGGGGTAAAAGCCAGCCCGTATTCGGGCGTCAGACGAGTCAAATCGCCGTTGAACAGGGTGGCGGCGCTGCCGAGCGGAAAAAAAGCGCCGCCAATATTAAAATGGCGGACATCGTTCAGCGTGTAGACCGTCAGTTCCGAATAGCCGTGAGTCCAGACCGAGAGATATTTGTCGGGGTACTGCTGGCGCAGCCACGTGATGCAGCGGTCTTCAAGGTAGGCCGCATAATCGCCCGGCCCGGTGTACGCCTTCCACTGCGCCAGCACCTGCACGGCGGCCAGCAGGCTGATCGCCGCCAGCAGGCCGAGCGCCATCCCCGCAAACGAGGCCAGCAGGTCGGACTGACCCATCTGCCGCCGCGCAAAGGCGATCAGCGCGCGGGCGAAGCCATCGACCGGGATCACGGCGATCACCGCCAGCCAGAAGCTCGTGATCGCCAGCATTCGTGGAACGTAACGCCACTGCGCCAGCAGCGGTAGATTTCTGTACGCCCAGGTGACAATCGGATTCTGCCCTGTACCCCAGAGCAGACAGAAAACACCCAGCACCAGCCCGATGACGATCACGTTCCACTGTCTCAACGACACTGAGCGGTTCAGCAGCAAGCTCAGAACCGGAAAAACGATCAGCGCGAGCAGGGCGAACCAGGCAGGCACGACAAAGCTTTGATAGAAGTCCGTCCCGCCGGGGACGAGCCGCTCGGTGTAAGGAATTTTGCTGTCAAAGAAAAACATGCGTGTGACGGTTTGCAGGTCGGCGTACTGACCGCCGCCAACCTCATTCGAATGCGCGCCGATGTGGCTCTGGTTGAAAAAAATCGGCAGCAGCGCCACAGCGCTGAGGCCGACCGTCAGCACACCCGCTGCCAGCAGATGCAGCAGGGCGCTCCGGTCGAGGCGAATGTGTATACGCCGTTGGGCGAATGAAATGCGCGGAATATGCGTCAGCGCCAACCCGGCGATACACAGCAGCGTCGGCAGCAGGAAATAGATGTTTCCCGCCCAGAACATCAGCGTCAGCATCAGCGCCGTCAGAACCACCGAAATCCGCTGCCGTTGGTGTCGCAGAATGCCGATCACGCCCGCCAGCACCCAGGGAATATAGGCCTGGCTGCTGCCGAGTTGAAATTCCCCATAGGCGATCATGCCGAGCATGTTGCCTTTCCCCGCCAGCAGCAGCCCCAGCAGCACCCGCCCTAAACTGCCGAAGCCTAAAACGCTTCCCAGTACCCAGCCGCCGACACCCGCCAGCACGGCGGTTAGGACGACGCTGTAGCGCATCCCAACGTTGCTGCCGTACACCAGCGACGGCAGAATGCTAATCGGGTTGAGTACAAACGAGAAGGGGTTCTCGATGACGGGTTCGCCCGTCGCCAGCGTGGACTGCCACAGCGGCAGGTAACCATATTTGCGGATGTTGGTGGCGGCGAAGGTCGCTGAATTGGTCAGGTATTCGCCTTCATAACCGGGCAGCTTCTTCATGGGATCGGGGGTCAGAAATTGCGAGGTGGCGATCACACTGGCTGCGAGAATAATCGCCAGTTCGATCAGCATCGTCGTCAGTCGCACCGACAACGGACGGTTTGCAGACAATCTCATGAAGCGCTCGGCTCCCCGGTTGGGCTTTCCTATCGCTACTACTGTATCATCACAGCCGTAAGCCGAGTTACCTGTCTTGGAGTCTGCCGGGAAAATAAAAAAATCGGGGCAGAGTGTTCGCTCTGCCCCGATTCTGATTCACTTCACTTGCGCGATGAAATCGACTGTTTGCTCGCCTAAGCCGGGCGGTTGGAAATCCGCACGCGGCGCTGCGGCTCGTCGCCGTAGCTCTCCGACTCCAGCCGGGCGCGGTGCGCCAGCTCGTGCTGGCGGCGGCGAATGGTTGCCGAGCGCGGCGCGAGGTCAACGAATTCCTGCCCGCTGCGCACCTGCAAAATCGCCGCTTCAGTCTCTCTCATCGCCTCCCCAAAAGGGTCATCCGTCGAGCGGGTATCCTCCTTGTGGAACACGTCCATCAGGAAGTTTTCCATCTGCGTGATCGTGTTGGCGCGCAGCACGAAAATTGGCGTGCCGCGCCGTTCTGCGTCCACAATCAGCTTGGGGCGGCGGCGGTAGTAATTCTTGAGCGTCACAATCATGTCGCTCTGACCTGCATCGTCGGTCAGCGTCAGCGGCACATGCAGCCGCTTTGCCGCCTGATACAACCGGTTGCGCGCCACGCCGTAAGCGTAGACGCTGACCGTCTTCAGCTTCAGGCCGTTGCTGTCGATCCCGACCGCGCCCACGACTTCAAAGCGCGCGGCGTCACTTTCGTTTCGCCCACGCCCATTGCCGCTGCGACCATTGCGACCGTTGCGTTCTCGATCCGACCCTGTGCCGCTATTGCGGTCGCGCAGGTTGCGTTCGGCAATTGAGCGAACTTCAGGCATCGCCTGTTCGATGATCACTTCGCCTTCTTCATTGCGCGAGCGCAGTTCCACCGGCAGTGGTTTCTCACGCAGCAGGGCATCGACCGCCGCCGCCACATCCTCGTGGACAATCAGCCGGTCGCGCGTCTGAATTTCGATCAGCACGTCGAAGGTGGGGGGCGCGCGTCGCTCCAGCACTGTTTTCTGCGTACCGCGTCGGCGGGCTTCATCGTCGCCCAGCGTCACCGACTGAATTCCGCCGATCAGGTCGGACAGCGTCGGGTTGAGCATCAGGTTATCGAGCGCGTTGCCGTGCGCCGTGCCGATCAACTGCACACCGCGTTCGGCAATCGTGCGCGCCGCCTGCGCTTCCAGTTCGCGCCCGATTTCGTCAATCACAATCACTTCGGGGTTGTGGTTTTCCACCGCCTCGATCATGACCTCGTGCTGATGATCCGGTACGCTCACCTGCATTCGCCGCGCCTTGCCGACTGCCGGATGCGGCACGTCGCCGTCACCGCCAATTTCGTTCGACGTATCGACGATGATCACGCGCTTGCTCTCCGCCAGAACGCGGGCAGCTTCGCGCAGCATGGTCGTCTTGCCGACACCGGGCGGCCCCAGCAGCAGAACACTTTGCCCGCTCTCGATCAAATCCTGAATGATCTCAATCGTTCCGTACACGGCACGTCCCACGCGGCAGGTCAGGCCGACCACTTCGCCGCGTCGGTTGCGAATCGCCGAGATGCGGTGCAGTGTCCGCTCGATGCCTGCGCGATTATCGGCATCGAACATGCCAATCGCATCGACAATCGCGTCGAGTTCGCCACGTGTAACTTCGTGTTCGGAAAGAGGGACTTCAGCGTTGATGTAACGAGCGGTCGGGATACGCCCTAAGTCGAGAACTACTTCGAGGAGTTCATCAATGTTGCCGATACTTTCCAATTTTGCCGTCAGGTGGGACGGCAAAACCCGTTTTAATTCGTGGATGTCGTCTGTTATGCGCCGTTCCATAGACTAGGTATTTTTTCTCCTGGGTGATCAATTTTTAGGCTGCTGCTTGTCGGTGGTCGCACCACGTTGGGGATCACTTCCAGCGAGTGTTCCAGCGAGGCGAACGTCGTTGTCCGAACACCGGCAGCGATATGGCGCACCATCAGCGCCTGCGGTTGGCTCGGCACGAAGCCTAGTTCAGACATCGCTTCTTCGAGCCAGTCCTGATAACGCCGGACACACATATAGACCGGCAGACGGTCGGCGCGTCCGATTCGGGCCAGGACTCCGGCGAGGATCGTTTTCGCGTCACGGTAGAGAATATCGGGGTGCAGCAGCGGCATCACGTAAATGCCGGTCTTGCCGACAGAAACGGCGATGTGTCCCTGTAACCGGCGCTCCTGTCGGTAGACGTAGCCGATGCTGTCTTCCGGGGGCATCGCGACCGGCTGCACCAGTCGCGGCACAATCGTTCCATAGAGCGCCTGAATCGAGTTCACATCATCTTCTCTGCCTTCGCTCAGTTCCGCCAGATCGGTGATTTCCAGCGGACTGGCTTCGCGCTTCCAGATTTCCTGGCGCGCATACACGGCGAACCCCGCCGTGCGCATCGTCACGAACAAGGGGCTGTCCTCATCGACTTCCGCCATCAGCATGTGGACGCCGCGCTTGCCCGCTTCCGCTGCCATCGCGTCGATCAGGTGCAGCCACGCGGTATCCCGCTTGTGACCGTCCAGCTCCGGCGCGATGTAGACGATTTGGGCGACACGCTCATCACTACGCACGCGAAATTGCCCCGCGATGCGCTGCCGTCCTAACCGTCCGATCAGCGTATAGAGATTGCGCTGGGGCAAGATGCTCGAAAGCAGCATACTCTGGGGGTCGGCTGCTTCGCGCGTGCAGCGCAGTTCACTATCGAGGATCGTTCCTTTTTCAGCAAGCCGCCTGACCACAGGAAGATCGACGAGTTTGGCAGCATGGATGTCGAAGTTAGCCATGAAAAGGCACTCCTACCATCTGTCCGCGCCGCGCCGGGAAGGAGATGTTCAATCGATGAGAGGCACGCTCAATTGTTCGTATCATCGAATTTAATTTTACCCGTAGTTTTTGCAATTGGCAATGCCCCTAGCCTGACGCTTAATCGGTGATTAACATACAATGCGGACTTATCTGAGCCTACCTCGTCCCACCTGAATCCATGTACTCTCTTGTATACAACACACAAGAGGGTCAAACGATGCCGAAAAATTATGCCACGCTCCCAGCTAACCAGCTTCGCCGGATTGATCGCGGCGTCAGCGAGGACGCCTGGATCATCGACCTGCTACAGCGCGCGCCTGTCGCGACGCTGGCAACCGTCTACGAAGGCCAGCCGTTCATCAATACTAATCTGTTTGTGTATGAACAAGATAAGCACGTCGTCTACATGCACACCGCCCGCACCGGACGCACCCGCAACAACGTCAACGAGGAGGAGCGTGTCTGCCTCTCCGTCTTCGAGATGGGACGCCTGCTGCCCAACGAAATCGCCCTCGAATTCAGCGTCGAATATTCCGGTGTCAACATTTTCGGGCGTGCCAGTGTCATCGACGGCGAGGAATCGCAGATTGCGCTGCAACTGCTGTGCGATAAATATTTCCCGCACCTCAAGCCGGATCGCGATTACCGTCCTGCCAACCTGCTCGAACTCAAGCGCACCTCGGTCTATCGCATCGCCATCGACTCGTGGAGCGGCAAGCAGAAAAAAGTCGCGGACGATTTCCCCGGCGCGTTCTTCTACGGGGAAAAAGACGATTCCTAAACCGCCAAGACGCCAAGAACACAAAGGAAAGAATCTTTTCTTGTGTTTTTCTTAGCGATCTTGGCGTCTTGGCGGTTCAATGTTCTTTTCAGCTTTTCTCTGTGCCCTCTGTGTTCTCTGTGGTTAGATATTCTTTGTTTTTCACTTCGAGGGAAAACCATGCAGCTAGAACCGATTGCCACCGTCTATTCACCGATCAGCGAAGGCGTAGACGACGACTGGGGCAGCGTCGTCAGCGAAATCGAACTCAAACCTGAACTCGCACATGGCCTGCGCCAGCTTGACTCCTTTTCGCACGCGCTGATCGTCTTTTTCATGCACCAGTCCACTTTCAACGCCGCCGCCGATCTCGTTCGCCGACCGCGTGGTCGCGCCGACATGCCCGAAGCCGGGATTTTCGCCCAGCGCGCCAAGCACCGCCCCAATCCTATCGGCATCACAGCCGTCGAGATTGTCAGCATTGAGGGGAATATCCTGCGCGTGCGCGGTCTCGATGCCATCGACGGATCGCCCGTTCTGGACATCAAGCCCTACGTCCCCGCCTTTGATCGCCGTGACGCCGCCACCATCCCCGACTGGATGAATCAGCTTATGCAAGGCTATTTCTAACTGCGCAAGATTCCGATAGAGACGCGATCTATCCTCGGTTAAAATGAATCTATAGGGGCGAGGCTTAGCCTCGCTCCCTTGAACCTTTTCTTTGCGTCTTTGCGTTAAATCTTTTCTTTCTTTTGTTTTGGAGTTCCCTTATGTCCTCACCCCGCGCGGAACTGCTCGCCGGAGTCAAAGCCACCATCCCGCTCGTGATCGGCGCGTTTCCCTTTGGCATCATCTTTGGCGCTGCCGCCGTCACGTCGGGGATTTCACCCGCCGCGACCGTCGGGCTGTCGTTGTTTGTTTTCGCTGGCTCAGCCGAGTTTATCGCCGTCGGGCTGGTCAAAGCAGGCGCGAGCGTCCCGCTCATCATCCTGACCACCTTTGTCGTCAACGTGCGCCACATGCTTTACAGCGCCACCCTCGCGCCCTACGTCAAGCATCTGCCGCAGCGCTGGCTGGTTCCGCTCAGCTTCATGCTCACCGACGAGTCCTTCGTCATCACCAGCACCCATTACGCCGAACCCGGCGACCTGACCCACAAACACTGGTATTTTCTCGGCTCCGATGGGCTGCTCTACGTCTGCTGGCAGCTTTTTACGTGGATTGGCATCGTCGCCGGAAGCCTGATCCCCGACCCGACGCGTCTTGGCCTCGATTTCGCCATGAGCGTGACCTTCATCGGGATGCTCGTCCCGCTGATCAAGAATCGTCCGGTGCTGGCGGCGGTGGTGGTCGCGGGAGTCGTCGCCGTACTGACCTACACCATGCCCAACAAGATCGGCCTGATGATTGCCGCGCTGGCGGGGGTTGCCGCAGGCGTGATCGTCGAAGCGCGCAGCGGCATCGAACCTGAGCCGCTCATCTCCAGCGAGGAGATTCCCGTATGAACGAACTGATTATGGTTGCGGGCATGGCGCTGGTGACCTTCCTCATCCGCTACCCGACGATGGTGCTGGTTGGCAAAATCCCGCTGCCGGATCGCGTTTTTCGGGCGCTGCGCTATGTTCCGCCTGCGGTTCTCGCGGCGATCATCGTGCCGTCTGTCCTCATGCCGGATGGCAAAACGGTCGATTTTGTGCCGAACAACAGCTATCTCGTCGCTGGAATCATCGCCGTGATCATTTCATGGCGCAGCAAAAATCTGCTCCTGACGATAGTGCTCGGTATGGCGATTTTTCTGCTGCTGCGTCTGCTGCCGGGGATGTGATCTGCGCCGACGGTCGTCCGCTGTTCAGACGTCCACGAGTCGTTTTTCGTAGCACAGGCTCACAGGGTCGTCAAAGTAGTCGCCAAACGGCGGAATCCGCTGAAAACCGTAACGTTCGTACAGGCTGATCGCTTCCTTCTGGTAGATGCCCGTTTCCAGCCGCAGCAGCGACATGCCGTGCGCTTGTGTGGCTGCCGCCAGTCGATCCAGCATCAAACGACCCAGCCCCGAACCGCGAAACTGGGGACGGACGTACATCCGTTTGACTTCGCCGTAGTCGTCATCGAGCTTGAGGCCGCCGCAGGCCGCCGGAACGCCATCGACCCGGATCACGAAGAAGAGGACGCCTTGTGCCAGCAGTTTATCGACGCTGAAGCCGTGCCGACTTTCCGGCGCATAGATCGGCATCAGAATTGCGTCCAGTTCGGCGATCAGCGTCATGGCGTCCGCGCTGTCGGGTCGTTCTTCGACAATTTCCACAGCCATAAATCCCTCTTTCCTATGCGCGGCAGGTGCATCGACATGCTCAACATTTTACTCGCAATCGCGCCAGCGGATTGAGGGATTTGTAGGGGCGCACCGCCGTGCGCCCTCTTTGTCTTTCGCCCTCGCTACTCAGCACTTCTTTCCCGCGCTTAGTCGAACTGCTTGTCCAGCCCATACGCCTGCACCAGCGGCCACGCGAACAACACGCCGACATCCGGCTTTGACCAGTCCTCGACGTAGTTGGTCGTTGCCTCGATGACTCGGTCAAGCGTGGCCTCGTCGCGCACAGCCGAGAACAGCGTGCGATGATGAATTTCCTGCGCCCGCAGCAGCGAATTGAGCGAAGGAATGATGCCAAAATCGTCACGGATGCCGCGCTGGTTCATCACCTGGCGCATCCCGGCGCTCTCCAGAATCGTCACGCCCTCCACCCCCGCCTCCACCCAGACGTTGAGCACTTCCGACGCCTGCTCCACATTCTTCGACACAAACATCACGATATACAGCATGGTTTTCTCCTATCCTTCTGCGACCGGCGTTGGCAGTTCGGTTTGCGCTTCGCGTTGGCTGAACGACCAGCGCACCAGCGGCGGCGTGATGATCGTCGTCACCAGCACCACAAAGACGACCACCGTGAACACGGCGTCACTCATGATTCCGGCATTGACGCCAATCGTCGCAATGATCAACCCCACTTCGCCCCGGCTGATCATCCCTAGCCCGACGCGCAGTGCGCTGAAATTTCCGAACCCAGCCAGCCGCGCACCGCCGCCCGCGCCGAGAACTTTGGTCATCACCGCCAGCACCGTCAGTACCAGCGCGAACGGCAACAGTTCAGCGGTGAGCAGGCGCAGGTTGGCTTGCAAACCGATGCTGACGAAAAACAGCGGCACGACGAAGGCGTAGCTCAGGCTGTGCAGCCCGCGCTCGATCTGCTCGACCACGCTGTGCCGCGCCCGTCGGATGCACACCCCCGCCAGAAACGCGCCCGTGATCGCTACAATGCCGCCGAAGAATTCCGCCGAGGCGCTCAGCACGAGCATAGAAACGAAGGCGAAGGTCAGCGCTGCCGCCGAAATCGGCAGATTGGCGACCCAGTTGGCGAGTCGCGGCAGCACGATCCAGCTCAGCAGCGAGCCGATCACCAGAAAGCCAACGATGCGCAGGATCACTTCGAGAATTGAGCGGGCAGCCTCGCCAACCACAATCCCGCCCGGATTAATCGCCAGAAACAGCGATACCAGCAGAATCACCAGCGCATCGTCGATCAGCGCCGCGCCCAGCAGCGTCAGCCCTTCACGGCTGCGCAGCACCCCCAGTTCGAGCATGACCTGTGCCGTGATACTCGTACTCATCGACGCGAACAGGATGCCCAGAAAGATCGCTTTCTCGGCGCTGTAGCCGAACAGCACGATTACGGGCGTCATCATCACCAGCGGGACGATCACGCCGATCATGCCTGCATACAGCGCGGGTTTGCCCACTTGCAGCAGATTTTTCAGGTCTACTTCCATGCCTGCCATGAACATCAGCATTAGAACGCCGATTTCGGCAACTTCGATCAGCGTGTGTGTGACGTCATGCCCTTGGGGGAAAAGGGCGGGGGAGCCGAGTAAATCGAGGAGGGACGGGCCAAGCACTACGCCCGCCAGCAGTTCGCCGAGGACGGCGGGCTGGTTGAAGCGGTAGGCCGCATAGCCCATCGCTTTGGCGCAGCCGATCAGGAGGCCGAGCGCCAGAATAAACTGGACGGTTTCGGTCATGGAGAGCCTTCTTTCTCCAGCCGCTTCCACTTGTAATGGATCACGGCAGCGATCAGGGATTGGTCGTGCATCATCGTGCCTGCTTTCTAGAATTGTCCGTCAGTGTGATGCCCCCATAATAACGGAAAATAGTTTGACATCAAATTAATTTTTCATGTGAATCGATTGGTTTGGCTGACCGATTGAATGCCGCTCGAAAACGTGTTTTACTGAGGAACAGATCACTCACGCTTTGGTGGAGGAAGCGATGGCGCTGGAAGATGAAAGCCTTGAAGCCTTGTTTGAGCGCTGGAAAACGGTGCTTGGCACAAATCCATCCCAGGATGAGCGCGACCGGATGAAGGCGCTGCCGCACTACCGCGTGGATAACGTCGTTTCGCTGCAACTGTGGAACGATGAGCGCAATTTCCGGGATTGGCACGACCAACTGCCGCCCTACTATCGCGACAAAGCCGATGTGATGCTGGAAATTCTCACGCGCCTGAAAGCTGAGAAACCTTTCGAATGGGTGCGCTCGGAAATTCGCGAAGATATTCCGCAGCTTGCCTACTTTCTCTTTGCCCGCCACCTTGAACTCTTCGTCCTCAAGGCTCCCCTTCGTCTCAAGGAGCTGGTCGATCTGCAAATTGAACCCAAATGGCTTGCGGACTTGCTGCAAAAAGGCGTGACGCTGGAGGAAATCGACGCTCTGGCGCAGCAGGTCGCGTGGGAGACGCTCGCGCGCATCCTCTCGGTCACAGATGGCTATTCTTATGGCGATTTGCCGAAGAATGCGCCCCGACCGCGCATTGTGGCATCCGCTCTCGACATCGAACTGCACCCGCGCTATCTGGACGGGATACACGAGTTTGTCGAGGATACGGTTTTGCAGCCTTCGTCGTCTGAAGACCACACTTAGAATTTACAGGCGGAATAAAGAAAGGTGCAGGGTTTATGGATGCGTTTGAACTGTCCGATTTGATCGCCCGGCAGCAGCAATCCGGCAAGCTCTATCTGGAATTTCTCAAAGTCCCCGCCTTGAGTATGGGTGTCTACATCCTGCCTGCTGGCTCTCGTGACCCGCAGCAGCCCCACAGCGAAGATGAAGTCTATTACGTGACGCGGGGGCAGGCGCTCATTCGCGTCGGTGACGAAGAACGGGCGGTATCCGCCGGGAGTATTGTCTTCGTAGCGGCAAACGTCGTCCACTATTTCCATGCGATTGCCGAAGAATTGACCGTGCTGGTGTTTTTCGCACCTGCTGAATATAGCAATCGCAATCCAGCGAAAGGCTGAATAATCATGGTTCGCAATGTCGCAATTCTGGTGTTCGATAATGTCGAAGTCCTCGATTTCGCGGGGCCGTTCGAAATCTTTGCCGTGACCGGGCAGCGCAGCGGCGGCGAAGCGCCTTTCAATGTTTACACCGTCGCCGAAAAGCTCGGAACCATCAGCGCCCGCAACAACCTGATTGTCCAGCCGCACTACACTATCGACAACTGCCCAGCGCCTGATCTGTTTGTTATCCCCGGCGGCTTTGGCTCGCGCGCCGCCATGAAAAATCCCGTCATCCTTGATTGGGTGCGCCAGCAGCACCAGCGCACGGAGCTGACGCTCTCGGTTTGCACAGGCGCGTTCGTGCTGGCGACGGCGGGGCTGCTCGACGGTTTGCAGGCGACCACCCATTTCGCCTCGTATGACGTGCTGGCAGACCTCGCGCCCAATATCAGCGTCGTGCGCGGCGTCCGCTACGTCGATAACGGTAAGGTCATCACCTCTGCCGGCGTGCAGGCGGGCATGGATATGTCGCTGTATGTGGTCGCCCGTTTGCTCGGTGAAGAAGTCGCCCGCGAAACCGCCCACTACATCGAATACGTTTGGGAGCCACAGCCGCAGCTTTAGGTATGGATGCTCATTGATCCGGTGCTTTCCGGTCGGGTCAGAGCCGACTTGAGTCGGCTTCCCGACCGAACTGCTAGCCAGGGGTTTCAACCTGCTCTGTCGCAAACATTGGATTTTGTAGGGGCAGACCCAGGTGTCTGCCCTTTTTCAGGGCGCACACACGGGTGCGCCCCTACACCAGCATAGTCCTTGCGATAGAGCAGTTTCAACCTTTGGCGGACTTGAGACCACTTCTGCCGTGTTTTGCCGACAGTATATAAAAGTCGTATAGAAAGCACTCCGTTTGCGGAATGCTCGTAGAATGGAAATTAGCATTTTCAAACAAGTGCTTTTGAGGAGAAGGTATCATGTGTGAGCACCATGTCCATAATCCGATTGAATGTGTGATTCCGCCGTACATCACGCAGCGGCTTGCGCGCTCGGAGAACCCCGAAATTCGGGAGCGCGCAATCGCCAATCTGGCGGCGGCGGCGGCTTTCCGGGCGGTTCGGGATACCCGAAGCGCGTTCCCCTCGTTTATGGCGCAGATGTCCCCGACGAAAGGCAAATATCGCCAGATTTACGACGCCGGAAAAAGCCCGGACTTGCGTAAAAAGCTGGTGCGTCAGGAAGGGGACAAGAAATCGACCGACGATGCCGTCAACGAAGCCTACGATTTTTCCGGCGATGTCTACGACTTCTATGACACGGTTTTTAAGCGGAATTCGCTCGATGACAAAGGCATGACGCTGATTTCGACTGTCCACCTCTCCGAAAGTGATGGCTCGGCACTCGATAACGCCTTCTGGAATGGCGAGCAGATGGCCTATGGCGATGGCGATGGCATCATCTTCCAACGCTTCACCAAGTCGCTCGATGTGGTCGGTCATGAACTGACGCACGGCGTCCAGTCGTTTACCAGCAATCTTGAATATTATGGTCAGCCCGGCGCGCTCAACGAACATTTTGCCGATGTGGGCGGCATCATGATTCGCCAGTGGAAAAACGGCGAGTCGGTGGCGAAGGCCAACTGGGTGATCGGCGCGGAAGTCCTGATGCCCGCGCCCACTCGGCGCGGTATTCGTGACATGGAACATCCGGGGACGGGCTACGTCAATGATCCCTATCTCGGCACCGACCCGCAGCCCGCCGATATGAAGCACCTGTACAAAGGCTCGCAGGACAGCGGCGGTGTTCACATCAATTCGGGCATCCCCAACCGCGCCTTCGTACTGGCGGCGCAGGCGCTTGGCGGCAATTCCTGGGAGAACATCGGCCCAATCTGGTACGAAACCATGCTACAATTGAGCACAACGAGCGATTTCAAGGCGTGTGCCCGCATCTCGGTGCAGGTTGCGACATCACACGGCGCTGCTGCCCAGAAAGCCGTCAAGGCCGCCTGGAAAAAGGTGGGCATCACCGTTTAACGCAGAGGGTGCGAGATGAAGGTCAGTTTTCGTCAATCGGGCGGGTTCGCGGGGCTAATCCGGGGTGTCGATCTCGACACCACACAGATGGACGAGGATGCGGCGCAGGAACTCGAAGCGTTGGTCAGCGCCAGCGGCTTTGTGGGTCACAAGAAAGCGCGCACCCATGCTGCCCGCGATCTGGTGCAGTACGAGATCAAAATCGAGCAGGATGAGCATGTCAGCAAGTGCTCGTTTGACGACAAAACTGTCCCGCCGGATGCACAGCCCCTGATCAAGTATCTGCGCGCACAATCGCACCCCATGCCGCTCGATTCTGCCAAGCGCTGAGCAATCCCAGGACTATCGCGAGCCGTTTTCGTAGGGGCGCACCTGTGTGTGCGCCCTTGCTTTCTCGCTCTGGCGATCCTGACCCTAGCGCTGCACCGGACTCCACATCTCTGGCTTCCACCCCAGCCGCCGACGCGCCCGCCTTGTATCGACCTGCGGCATGTTCGCTTCGACCAGTTCCACTGTTTCGCGCACCAGCACCTCTAAATCAGCAGCGGCGGTTGCGGGATAACTGTGAAAGAGCGCTTCGAGTCGATCCGCGAAGTTCGGCGGCGCAAGCGTCATCTTCTCAACGAAGTGGCGCGTGCGTTTGAACTGGAAATTCGAAAAATAGAGGTGGTTCAGCCCCGCCAGCGTGCCGAGCAGGGCGTGGGCATTCTCGACCAGCATCTGGTTGAACCAGATCGTCGCGTCGCGGGTTTCCATCCGATCCAGCAAACCCCAGACAGCGTAAAAGGTCATGTGCTGCTGCACCATCGCCGTCGCCAGCGATTCAGGGTAATCGGCGAGCGTCGCCTGCCATTCGCGCACGAGCGCCGCGCCGTGCAGCGGAATCGCCTCTGCCATGCCGCCGAGCGCCTTCTGGATCGGCGAGGTGACGTCGTGATCGACCAGCACAGCAGCCATTTCCGCTTCCCATGCCGCGATGGTCGAGTGCGCGAACTGGCACTCAATCCCATCGACGAAATAATGCTCAAGTGCGGCGTCGTCCTGGCGCGGCGCGATCTGCGCGCGGTCACTGCCGCCGTTCTGCTCAGCCGCCGCCGCCAACGTTTCCTCGGTCGGCAGCGTCTCGTAGTAGAGGATCATGTCGAGGTCAGAATAGAAGTCGCTCACACCTTCCGACGCCGATCCGGTCAGAATGGCGGCGCGCAGCTCTGGCAGTGCCGCGTAGGGCTGCAAGACTCTGTGCGCCAGCGCATTCAGGTAGCGGCTGGCTTGTGTTGGGCTTGCGTCCATGATCATCCTCCCATCGGGTGCATGATCTGAACTATACTTCAAAAAGATTAAACATTCAAAATAATCTAAATGCTACCTGCGATCTAATGATACAGGTGGCATCTGTTGTGACGCAATTGAGGCAGCAGAATTAATACAAACTCATTTATCTTAAGACATAAAACAAAACTGTTACTCGAAAGAAGGTTATGATTTAAGGATTATTTCGGCTTCACAAAGGATGGGACAGATATGAGAAATTACTATCGAATTATGCTCGGAAAAAAGAGTATTCATGCACAGGAATGTTTAACTGGGAATTTTATCGGTACTGATTACGGTATTCATCAGGACTTAACACTAAAGTTGCCGGATGATTGGCGTACCTTTAACCGAGAATTTATCCCTATTTTTCTAAAGGATAACCCTGATAAATCAAAGGTTGCCGCAGGTCTGGCATGTGGTGCTGTGTGGACAGTTTCAAAAGGCATACTAAACGGCGATATTGTTCTTTGCCCGGATGGAGCAGGCGGTTATCGTGTTGGTGAGATAAACGGCGATTATCAATACCAACCGAACGGTATTCTGCCGCATCGGCGTTCTGTCCATTGGCTCAACAAAGTAATCGACCGGGCCGAAATGAGTGAAGCTCTTCGAAACTCGGCTGGTTCCGTTGGGACTGTAAGTAATATTACGAGACACAGCAGCGAAATTGAAAACCTGCTGGATGGCATGACAGTACCTACACTTATTTCTACCGATGAAACTGTTGAAGATCCATCCGCTTTTGCATTAGAGAAACATTTGGAAGATTTCCTGATACAGAATTGGGCAAAGTCCGATTTTGCAAAAGAATATAATATTTACGAGGAAGATGGGGAAATCGGTCAGCAGTTCCCAACGGATACGGGTCCCATAGACATTCTCGCAATCAGCAAAGATCGGAAAACATTGTTGGTCTTAGAACTCAAAAGAGGGCGCGCCAGCGATGTCGTTGTCGGGCAAATTCTCCGCTATATGGGTTATGTCAAAGATGTTTTGGCTGAAGAAGGGCAGGGAGTGAAAGGAGCGATTATTGCGTTGGAGGACGACCAAAAACTTCGTAGGGCGCTTGCAATGGTTCCAACGGTAGATTTTTATCGCTACCAAATTAGTTTCAAATTATTGAAGGCATAAGTTGATCAAAGTTACGATCTCGCCTTACATCAGTCCCCTTCAGGGGGTTTTCTTCTCTAGCCAGAGTAGCTTTGAGCCTCTGGTGGCGACCCGCGCTTACCTCATCAAACTCTCGTACACCTTGACGGTCTCGGCGGCGACCTGCTCATGTGTGTAATAGGCCAACACCCGTTCGCGCCCCCGTTCGCCCAGATCGCGCCGCATTTC
This sequence comes from Anaerolineae bacterium, assembly GCA_034432495.1. Classification (GTDB taxonomy): domain Bacteria; phylum Chloroflexota; class Anaerolineae; order Aggregatilineales; family Phototrophicaceae; genus Flexifilum. The sequence goes on from DAOUCB010000212.1 coordinate 57,718, forward strand.
GGGATCGTTGCGCAGCAGATACAGCGCCGCCGCCAGCGCATCGACTTCGCCTTCCGGCACGACCAACCCCACGTCGCCGATCACGTTGGGGATCGCCCCGCTGTCCGATCCCACCACCGGGACGCCGCTTGCCATCGCCTCGATGGTCGCGCGCGGGCCAAACTGTTCCTTCCAGGTGGCTGTTGTCAGCGAGGGAACCGCCAGCACGTCGAAAGCATGGTACTGCGCGGGCATCTCGGTTGAGGGAATCTGCTCGACAAACGTCACCCGTTCGATGATCTCCAGTTCCATCGCCAGCTTCCCCAGTGCGATCCGCTGCGGCCCGCCGCCGACGATGCGCAGGTGCCACTCGCCGCCGAGTCGTGCGCAGGCGCGCATCAGCACATCGACTCCCTTTTCGGGAACCAGCCGCGCCACGCAGCCAATCGTGAACGGACGATTTGGGTGATAGGGGATGAATTCCGTTGGCTGGAACAGATCAGGATCGACGCCGAACTGGGCGATCAGCGCCATCTTGCCGTCATAGCCTTTGCTGCGCCAGACCTCGCCCGCGCTGTCCGTGCCCACCAGCGCGTAATCGACGTGGTCGAGCATCCAGCGTTCGCCCCAGTTGAAGGGCGGCGGGTAATTTCGCCGAATGTTCTGCCAGCTAAAGAACAGCGTTTTCGCGCCGCAGCGCCGTGCTGCCGCCAGCGCCTGCCACGCCGCCAGATTGTAGGGTTCTTCGTCTATGTGGACGATCTGCGGCTGAAATTTGCGCATCGCCGCTTCCAGCCCCGCGTAAAAGTGCAGGTGAAAGCTGCCGTTGAGGTGGATTGGCAGCGTTTCCAGGCGATACCCCTCCGTGTAGGTGCGTTCGAGCCGGGTATCGCCGCGTTCGTCGCGCCATGAGGGTGGCGTCAGTGCCAGCAGGTCGACCCCCATCCGCGCGATATATTCCAGTTTGCGCTGATAGATGCCGACGACGAGGGCTTTGGAGATCATCAGAACGCGCACGCGTCAACCTCATTGAGATTAGGTAAGTTTTGTAGGGGCGCACAGCCGTGCGGCCCTACGGACGCCGCTTATTTCGTAAGTTACTTCCCCGCGATTACTTCTGGTCGTTGATCAGGCCAAAATCGGCAGGCTTTTTGTCGGGGCACAGCGTGCTGTGCCTACCCTGATGCTCGTTCACTACGCTTCATGATGGTTCGTCCAGCCTGGGCGCTCGGCGCAGCACGTCGATCAGGATCGCCAGCAGCACTTTCGTCATGTACACCCCGGACTTGATCGGCGTGATCGACGACGTGCCGCCGTAGCGCGGGTTCATCGTCACCGGAATTTCGCGCAGGCGCAGTCCGGCGCGGTGGAGCATGACAATCGCTTCCGGCTCAGGATAATCGTGCGGGTAAAGCCGCGCACATAGTTGGATCGTCCGGCGGCTCGATGCCCGAAAGCCGGACGTTGGGTCGGTGATCGACTGGCGCGTCACCCACGAAATTACGTTGGCGAGGATCACGATCCCCAGCCGCCGGACTTTCGGCGTGATGTAGCCGCGATCTTCAATATAGCGCGACCCGACGACTAAATCCGCGCCGCTCGCGATCAAATCGCCCACCAAACGCGGAATTTCACGCGGGTCATGCTGACCGTCGCCGTCATTCTGCACGGTGATCTGGTAGCCGTTGCGCGCCGCGTAGATGAAACCCGTCTGCACTGCCGCGCCAATCCCCACATTATACGGCTCAGTTAGCACAATCGCGCCGCAGCCTTCGGCAATCGCCGCCGTCTTATCGACCGATCCGTCGTTGATCACTGCCACGTCCGCCCAGGGCGCGTGCTCGTGAATCAGCTCGATCACATGGGCGATACTGGCTTCTTCGTTGAGCGCCGGGATAATCACCAGCGTTTTTGGATAGTTCATGCGGGTTCCCCCGTATTCAGGACATGGATCAGCAGCCCAATCAGATGGTCGAGGCTGTGTGCCTCAAGCACACGCTCGCGTAAGGCTGCGCCGATGGCGCGCCGTTCGCTTTCCGGCAGCGCCAGCAGATCGTTCAGCCGTTTTGCTAGGGCGCGCGCGTCGTCTGGGTCGCTCACTTTGAGCCGTTCATCCTGCACCACGTCGTCAAAGGCTGTGCTGCCGACAACGGTCGGCACGCCCACCGCCATGCTTTCCAGCGCTGCCTTGTCGAACAGCCCCAGCGGACTCAGGTTGACGGCAATCGCCGCCTGCCGATCCCAGTCGCGCACACCTTCGGCGGACTGACCGCCAGCGAAGGTCACGCGCTCCGCCACGCCCAGGTCACGCGCCAGTGTTTCCAGTTCCGCCCGGTATCCCGCGTCGATCCCCGGCGGCACGTCGCCGACGAAAACGGCCTCCGCGTCCTCGACATTGACCAGCGCGTGGATCAGCGTCGCCTGGTGCTTGATCGGCATCAGCCGCGCCACATGAACGATTTTAGCTTGAATCGTGTCCGAATCCGGTTGGAAATCTGTTGTTTTGCCTGTCGAAACGGGTTTGGATAGTGTTGGAATCGGCTGGTTGTGCGTTTGAACAGGCGTAAAAAAATCCGTGTCAATCCCATGCCCGATGATTCGCAGTTTTTCGGTTTTTAGCGGGAAACTCTCAGCGGTCGCCGACACCACCCGTTCGCTCAGTGCCGTCGCCAGCCGCAGGATCAGATGCGCCTGTCGGTGGGCATACCACAGCGTCATCGGCACGCCCAGCAGCAGCGGCGCGCCCATCACGGCGAACAACGGCATCATGTGAGCGAAGCAGGCCGAATACGGTCGCTCTCGGCGCAGCCCGCTCAGGATGCGGTAGAACTCCAGCGCCCGCCGGAATTCGCCGTAGCCTTTTTCCTTGCCCACCGAATGCACGTGGACGTTTTCCGCCGTGATCAGCCGTCCAGCGCGCATCGTCACCACGTCGATGCGCTCGTAGTGGGCAGCCAAACGGTTGATCCACTGGCTGGAAAAGCGCAGCAGCGGATCGTCGCCATCCGTCGCGAGATTGAATACCAACAGATTCATGAGCGCGATTTCATCCCTAACGCGATGGCGCGTTCCCAAACGCCGACCCATGCATCAATGTACCGCTCAGCATCATAACGCTCAAATGCTAGCTTGCGCGCCATTGTGCCCATTTCGTGTGCCTGTGCCGGATGGCTCAGCAGCGAAACGATCCGCTCCGCCATCCCGTTGATGTCCATGTCTGGCACGAGATAGCCGTTCACACCATCCTCAATCACCTCATCGACGCCGACCGCGCTCATCCCTACCAGTGGCAGTCCCGCCGCCGATGCCTCGAACAACACACGTGGCACGCCTTCATAAGCCGAGGTATGGACGTAGACGCTGCCGAGCGCATAATACAGCGGCAGATCGCTGTGTTTGACCGGGCCATGCATGATGACCCCGTCGGCGATACCTTCGTCGCGTGCCAATGCCTGTAAATCCTGTGGCGAGCGCGTCATGTCGCCGATGAGGATAAGCCTGGCCTCTGGTTCGGTCTCCGCTACGCACCGAAAGACCTTGAATAACAGCGGCACGCGCTTAAAAGCCACTGGATAGCCGACCCACAGGACAACTTTGTTGCCTGGCAGCAGGCCGAGACTGGCGCGCAAAGCTGCCAATTCCTGCTCGGCAACGGGCTGCGCGAAGTCATTTGACGCCGTACCGAGCGGCAGTGCGACCGAACGATCCAGCGATCCACCTCGTGCCAGATAATGATCACGCTCTTTGCGGTTGACGGTTCGATACATATCCGCCTGAGCAATAGTGAAGCGTGCTACCTCGCGCAGCAGCGAATTGCGCAGCGGATTTTCGGTGATCCAGGCTTGATTGCCAAAATAGTAGCTGTGGTTTTGTACCAGCAGCGGCACGCCCAAACGACGGCGCAGCCACACGCCAACGAGTCCAGTCAGAAAGGGATCCTGTGTCGTAATTAAGTCAATCGGCTGCGTGCGCAGCGCGTGCTTTGCCTGCCGAACTGCATCGAATACGAACGTGAGCTTGCTGCGGCTGTTCGTGGGCAGGATGGTCAGTTCGCGCGAGGGATGGACTGCCGCGCCAACTCCGTGTGGCGTATAAACGACAATCGACAGGCGTCCCACCCGCTCGGCATAAGCGAGATGGCGACGGCGCGCGTCACTGTCGGGCTGCGTCGCCAACGACGTATCCAGGCTGATCATCAGGACATGGTTCATAGCGCCCGATTGTAGCGGATGGGTGAGTTTTACGGCAGATGCATCTTGACACTCTCCGGTGCTGGCACTACAATTCGGTCACTTGCGGGCCTGTAGCTCAGCTGGGAGAGCGCTACAATCGCACTGTAGAGGTCAGGGGTTCGAATCCCCTCAGGTCCAAGTTTCGTACACTAGGCATATACAGTTCAGCCTCAAGCGGGAGTGTGTAGTAAAGCGTTCCCGTTTCGTTTTTCACCACGATTTTTTTCACAAATTGGCGCAAAGCGCGCCACCCCACTCCGCGATCTCCATCTTTTAAAGCTGTCTGTATGTGTTCAATCCATTCATCCAACCGAGCGTCGCTGATGTCAGCAATTTTTGAGGGAGCAAAATCTGCCACTCTATCCAGCATCTTGTGAATTAGTTGCTGAGTTAGCAGTAATGTCGAACCCGCCATAGAAGCGATTACTACTTATTGTGCATCGGCGTGGGTGTAAGACACCTAACTCCCGAATTGGGGTACGTTTGAATGAAACTGACCTGGCAGATCGATGTTCGCAGTTACAGCAACTGTCAGTATTCCAGAACTTGCTGAAGAATTTCGCGCCAGCGACCGTACACCAGCATATGTCCGGTGTCTGGTAGCAGTTTCAGTTCAGCATCAGGGATGCGTTCGACCATATAGGCTGCCATTGCCGGCGTCGCATTCGGATCGTCTTCTCCCTGCCAGATGAAGACTCTTGTACGGATGTCTTCCAATCTGAAGCCCCAGTCTGGTGCTGTGAAAACGCCCATATCCAGCGCGGCACCGCGTCCACCCTGTCGTACACTTTCCAGCACATCCTGAACCAGTATGCTTGACAGACCCGGCATGTCGAGCACGCGCTGATCGCTTGCGGGCAGCATATTCAGACTGCGCCGAAGCAGTCGTTCCGAGTCGCCGCGCTTGACGAAAAAGGCGAGAATGTTGTTCTGCGCGGTCAGTGCCCAAGTCGCGTGGCGCGCCATGAAAGTCATCAGGCGGATGGGTGTGGGCAGTGACCGCAGCAGAGTCGGCGGCATCGGCGATACCCCGCTGGCAATAGTCGCGCTTGTCACCAGATCGGGCAGCGTATAGGCACAGGCTAAGGTGTAGGGACCACCGCCCGATGCTCCGATAACGGCAAATTCGACAATTTGCCGCTGTCCGGCGAAGTCACGCACGTCATCCGCCCAATCGAGCAGACGGCGGTACGGCTGAGGGGCGCTTAATCCCATACCGGGACGGTCAAATGTAAAGAGATGTATGCCCAGTTCTATCAGGATGGATTCATCGGGGTGGCGTGACAGTCGAGCATTGTTCGACCCACTGAAGAAAAGAACGGCCTTCCCGTTTTGATCGCCCCATTCTCCAAATCCGAGTTTTCTTCCATCACGCAGCGTCAGGATTTGCGATTGGTGATCCATTTTGAGCGCGAATTCCTTCCTTTAACTCATTATCCCACCGGGCTTCCCTGTCTTTTCAGCACGGTTTTCGCCGCGAAATAGCCGCACATCCCATGCACGCCCGCGCCGGGCTGCTCGATGCGAGCGACTTTCAGCAATTCAGGCAGAATTTCCGCACTGGTTGTGATCAAAGCGAGGACAACTCGTTGGGGAGCGGTGTTCGACGGATGGATGAACGGACGAGTGCGTCGGGTTACTTACCGCAATGTGCCGGTGGCGATAATCACAACCTGCATCGCATCTCTCCCTTAATCCAAAAATTCCTTGACAATCTTAATCGCCTCACCGACCCCATCCTCTGATGCAATTTTCTTGCTCAGTTCTTTTACCGTATCCTGCATAGTACGATTGTTGGTCGCCTCCAATATCGCCGCCTCCAGTTTATTCGCCGTGAGTTGGCCCCGCGGAATCGGCTTGGTGCCGACACCCATTTCATAAAGCTTCTGCCCCCAGAAGGGTTGATCAAGGTAAAATGGCACTGTGACAGACGGGACTCCTGCCCGAAGTGCCGCGGCTACCGTGCCCGCGCCTCCATGATGTACCATCGCCGCAATATGTGGAAGCAGCCAGTGATGTGGCACATACTTCATCCGAAACACTTCCTTGGACATCTCTGTTGTCCCGAGGTCGGGCCAACCACCGAGCAAAATCGCACGTCTGCCGCTGCGCCGCACAGCTTCTAAAATCGCTTGGGTTGTGGCGGCGGGATTTCGCACAGGCATAGTGGCGAAGCCGATACAGACCGGTTTTTCGCCTGCTGCTAAAAAATCGAGCAGGTCTGGCGGCGCTTGCCAATCGTCCTCGTCATCGAATAGAAAGCCCGTGACATAATGATGGGGCGGCCAATCGGCTGGCGGGGGGATAACGTGATGGCTCGCCAGCACCAGAGAAGGCGTTGAGTCAAGTAGCACCTTCTGCTTCGCCCAGGTTTGTTTGGGCATGTCGAGATGTGCTGCCCGGATTTGATTACCTATCGAACCCTGCATTGACCACGTTGTACGCCGGAAAATACCGTAAGACAAACGATTGTAGGCACTCCGCATAGGCATCCAGTCGGGCATAATCGGTTGGCCCATCGCCGGAAATTGGCTGGTGATGGCTTGCGGTGCCATGTTCACATGCATGAGGCGCGGTTTATATTTTTCGACTACGCCATTTAGTAAGAACGAGACGAGTTCATCCGCCAGCAGCACGTCGTCTTCACGCATGACCTCTGCAATCTCCTTACCCGCCTGCACAAATGTGGGTATGATGTTTTTTCTCACCGTATTGAGCGCCTGAAGGCTATCCAGCAAGCCACCCTTCCCTCCCATCACGATGTTTAGCATTCCCTGCATATCGAGGCTGACTCCAACATAGGGCAACCTTCGCGCTTCAATCCACTCGCGATACGGCGCGGTGGCGATGACCAGCACCTCGTAGCCCGCTTTTTGCAATGCCTGCCCCAATACCACATTCGGGCGAACGTCACCCCATAAGCCGGTAGCGATTATCAGGATACGCATGATGCTTCTCCCTTATCGTAATTGTGACCGTAACGCAGTTTTCGCAGCGTAGTAACCACACATCCCGTGTACTCCACCGCCGGGCGGCGTCGACGAAGAGCAGAGATACAGCCCCTTCACCGGCGTGGCGTAAGGCGTGAGGCTGAGTGTGGGGCGGGTGAACAACTGGCGCAAATCCTGAACGCCGCCAGCAATGTCGCCGCCAATGTAGTTCGGGTTATAGACTTCCATCTCCGGCGCGCTGCGGCTGTGCTGTGCGAGGATGCAGTCGCGGAAACCGGGCGCAAATCGCTCGATCTGCGCCTCGATCCGGCTGGTCATGTCGACGTCAGCGCCGTGCGGGACGTGGCAGTATGCCCAGGCGACGTGCCGCCCCGACGGCGCGCGAGTCGAGTCGAACAGCGTCGGCTGCACCACCAGCGTGAATGGCTGATCACTCGGACGACCTGCCCAAGCATCGCGTTCGCTCCGGCTGATCTCCGGCAGCGTTCCGCCCACGTGGACGGTCGCGGCGCGGGCGCAATCCTTCGCCCGCCAGGGAATAGGATCGCTGAGCGCGTAATCGACCTTGAACACGCCCGGCCCGTAACGATAGCGTTCGAGCTGCTTGCGATAGTTCGCCGGAAGCGCCTCGCCCGCGATGCGCAAGATCTGGCGCGGCGTGAGATCGAGCAGAACCGCCTCTGCGGGCGGCAGTTCGCTCAGGGATCGCACTTCGCAATTGGTCACGATCTCGCTGCCAAGCTGATGCAGATAAGCCGCCATCGCGTCCGCGATCTGCTGGGAGCCGCCGCGCGCGAGCGACCAGCCTACAGAATGCCCCAGCATCGCCATCATCAGTCCGTAGGCGGCAGTCGCCAGATGCTCCAATGGCTGGATAGCATGGGCTGCCATGCCCGCGAACAGGGCGCGGGCTGCGTCATCGCGGAAGGCAAGCTGCGCCAGAAAGCGCGCGGGCGGCAGCGCTACCAGTCCAAATCCCGCCATCACCAGCGGGTTGCGAGGCAGGCGCAGTGGTCCGAGAAACTCATGCAGAATGGAGTCAGCGTGATCGACCAGCGGCTGCATCAGTCTGCGGTAGGCTGCCGCATCGCGCCCCAGATGCTGCGCGGTGTCGTCGATGGAACGCTCCAAAAGCACCGCGCTGCCGTCGTCCAGTGGATGCGCGAGTTCTGCCGGAGAAAATACCCACTCCAGACCGTAATCTGACAGCGGCAGACTCCGAAAAAAAGGCGATCCCAGCGCCAGCGGATGCACCGTAGAACAGTGATCGTGCTGAAAGCCGGGCAGCGTGGCTTCGCCGGTGCGCATTCCGCCGCCGATGGTCGCTTTGGCTTCGAGCACCAGCGTCTTATATCCCGCCTGCGCCAGCGTGATGGCTGCTGCAAGCCCGTTTGGCCCACTGCCGACAATGACCGCATCGTACTCAGACATCGCCGCTCAGTTCGTCCCGCGACGCAGCAGCTTTTTGAAGGGCGACGTCAGCGTATAGAGAACAGTGTACATTTGTGCATTGTGGCGAACATTCATGAATTCCGACCATTGCAAGCGCGGATCGAGACAGGTTTTGTTCAGGGCGACGCTGGCGCTAACGCCGAAATGCTCAGCCAGCGAGGTCAGTACGTGCCGCCAGATGCTCTCTTGCAGTTTGGAGCCGAGCAGCCGAAAGGCGACCTCGTAGATCGGATCGTTGGCGCGCGCCAACGATTGAATTTGCGCTATCGTGCAGCCGTCCTCCTCGAAGGCGCTGAAGGTTACCCAACCTGATTCGGGGTGCCCCTGCGGCGTCATCAGCGTGAAAGACTCGTCGTCGGAGTACATGACCATCACGCCGGTGGAGACGGGTCCGCCGGGCGTTTTCGCGTTGATGAGCACGACCTCACCCGGCTTGACGCCCGCGACCGACGGATAAAAGCGGTTCTCCGGCGGCTGGAACTCTGGGAAATGCTCCTTCCAGACGGCGACCACATCGCGGGGTGGCACGGTTACGTGTGACAAGCGCACCTGATAGGTTTTCTGCCACAGTTGACCGAATCCCTTGAGCGGATTGACCGTCTGTCGCCCATTGACGTTGAGATTCAGCGCACCGCCCGGTGTATCGCTCACCGTCAGCCGTTCGACTGGCTTCGCCCAATGCCCGGCATCGCGAGCGGCTGGCGTTTTGGCGCTTGTGTTCTTGGAGGGACTTTCCATTATCCTCGCTCCTCGCTACAACGACTCGGGCTAGCTGCTGGCGACGTTCAGCGCAGCTAAAGCGGCGTGTTCATCTTCAAACAGGGCAATGGCTTCGTTGAGCCGGGTCAGTTGGAAAATCTCTTCGTAGTGCTCCGACAGCCCGACTGCCAACAGTTTTTGCCCCTGACGCTGCGCGCGAATCAGGAGCATGACCAGCAGCCCGATGCCCGAACTGTTCATGTATTCCAGACCGGCGAAATTGAGCACGACCGCACGCGCATCGGCACCTGCGCGGGTATACGCTGCGGTGAGGACGGTCTCGGCAGCGCCGGTCACATCGCCGATGATGTCGATGATACTGACGCGCGAGTCGATTTTGCGGACTGCCATCGTCACGTTCACTTCGCTCATGAGGTTACTCCTGCTGATCGGGAATTGTGCCGTGTACCTGCTTTAAAGCGCTTTGCTCGTCTGGCAAGATGTTCATGAAGTCCGCCAGTCGCGTGATGTTGAAGATGTCAGCGTAATGCTCGCTTAGCCCAAAGACAGTTAACGTACGATGCGTTTTCCGCGCGCGTGCCAGCAGCCCGACGATCAATGCGATGCCGGTGCTGTTCATGTAGCTCACGTCACTGAAATTCAGGATGATTGTATCCTTGTCTTCGGCTTCAGCGCGGTCGTAGGCACTGTTCAGAGCAGCCTCGACGCTGCTGTTGATTTCTCCGTGCAGGTCGATAATGACCGCTCCATCGAGCTGCATCACAGGTTGGCGGAGAATTGCCTTAAAGCTCTGATTCGGCATGGTGCTCTCCTTGCAATTTGAAGATCAGTTCGATGGTGTGTTCGGCAGAGTCAGCGTGGATGCGTAAGTCATCGACCATTGCTTTGATCAGGAACAAGCCCCAACCGCGTGGTGACTGCTCGCCGCTCAACTTCGCTTGCAAATCCGGTGTGGGGGAGGCGATTACCGGGCTGCCACCCTTATCGGTGACGGAGACTGCCAGTTCGTCGCTGCTTCGAGCAACACGGATTTTCACAGGCAGTTCCGGCTGATAGTGGTTGCCGTGCTCCATCGCGTTCATGGTGGCTTCGGCGACGGCGGTCTTCAGCCGCTCAATGCGGGCTTCCGGTAGCTCGGCGACGCGTGCTGCCTGGGCGACGCGCTCCATCACCGCGCGTTCGCCGCCGACTGCGCTGGGAACCTCAAATTCATCCAAAGTCTTCCAACCTCCTTGATCGTCAGGAGCGGGTGCTTCCGTTTCATACTCGACGACGACGAGCGTGACATCGTCTTCCTGCTCCCAATCCGCGCCCGTGAAGGCAAACAGCGCGTCCTTCAGGTAGCTGATGAGCGTGTCGCCGCCGGGATGTTCATTGAGGAGCGCTTGCAGGCGCTTCATGCCAAACATCTCGCGTTCGGAATTGTGGGCTTCGACCAGACCGTCGCTGTACATCAGCACAGTATCGCCACGCGCGAGTACGGTCTCTTTTTCCTCATAGGTCATGCCCGGCATCAGACCGAGCGGCATCCCTCGCGCGCGCAGCTCGATTACGCCGTCCTTCGTCCGCTGCTGCGCGGCATTGTGACCGGCATTGGCGTACTGCATTCGCCCGGTGCGCAGTTCCAGGACGGCGACCAGACAGGTGACAAACATCTTGGGCGGCATGTCGGGACAGAGCACGTCATTGGCGCGGCGCAGAATTTCGCCAGGCGCGACCAGCCGCTCGGCTGCTGCACGCAGGACGGTACGGGTCGATGCCATCACCAGCGCTGCCGGGACGCCTTTGTCGGTCACATCACCGATGGTGATCATCAGCCGCCCATCAGAGAGCGGCACGAAGTCATAAAAATCGCCGCCGACGCTGCGCGCTGGCTGCCAGTGAGTTGCGAGCTGCCAGCCTTCGATGCTGGGCACTTCTTTTGGCAGCAGGGTTTGCTGGATAATCCCGGCGACGCGCAGTTCCTGCTCGATGCGCTCACGGCGACGTGCTTCGACCTGCTGCTGGTAAGCTAACTGCGCTACCCGCAGCGCTGCCGCTGCCTGCGGCGCGAGATTGTTGAGCAGGCGGAAGTCATCCGACGAGTATTCCTGATCGCTCAAACGGTTGCCGAGCTGGAGCATCCCGACGAGTTCGCCCTGATTGACCAGCGGGATCATCAGCCGGATTCCCGCCGCTCGCAGTTGTTCCAACGCCTCCGACTCGATCTTGAGCCGATCTACTTCGATGACTCCCTGTGAGGAGAGGCAGTAGAGGTAGAGCGGATCATTGATTGGAATCTCAATCGCTGGCACGATGGTCGCCGTTTTGCGCTGTTCGGCAGCGAGTGGCGCTGCCGTTTGCGATCCGCTGCGGCGGATAAAGTTGCGAATTGGGGCTGTCAATACCGTCATTACGCATTCTCCAATCTGAACTCAGCGTAACAGGCTATCGTCCTGAAAACGTTACGACACGCCGACTTCGGGCGAATTCGGGACGTCCGACGAAATCCACAGCGCCATGCGATCCGGCTGCATGGTGTCGTGAACGACGCCGATGAGGTGCTGCTGTAGCGTTTCCATGTCCACTTCGTCGCGTAGAGTCTGGTTGAAGCGAGCGAGCGTTTGCTCAGCGTCGTACTTGCGACGATAGAACCTGCGGTCGATGATCTGCTGGATGCGGCGGCGCAGCGGCGTAAAGAGCGCAGCGATCAGCAGGGTGGAAGCGACAATTGCCGGGTCGGAGCTTTGGCCGCTGGCGGCTCGAAATACCTGCTGCGCGAGCACGACGCCGCCGAAATAGATCGCTGCCAGTACCGCCGTCAGAATCGAGTAGACCAGTGTTCGCCGGATGATGATGTCGATGTCGTAGAGACGGTGGCGCAGGATAGCATTGGCGACGACGATCAGAGGCGCAAGCTGGAAAAAGATTTGAATTGCAACATTGATCGCCAGACCAATGCCGGATTGCCCGTCAAATCCGAAATGATCCTGAGCGAACATTGTGGCGACAATCATAATGATGATCAGACCATACACCCAGATGAACCACTTGATTTGCTGGCGCACGGCGTAATCGCTTGACCGGTAGCGCAGCGCAAGCGATGGCACGATCACGATCATCAGCGTCGACCAGCTTACGGCTGCCAGGTTGTCAAGTAAGTCCTTGAGCGGCAGCAATCCGGGGATAAAAAGGGGATTGGCAATCTCTCCTACTTGCTGGATGCGAACGAGCACGGCGGTTGGGCTTGCAACTGTGTCTAACAAGATCACTGTCGTGTACGCAATTGCGAGTAGACGCACCCAGTTGCCAAAGCGCTTGGGTGAGGGTTGACCGTCCGGGAAGAACAGCGGCAGCAGCCAGAGCGCGGAACCCATGAAATTGAAATTCTCAATCGACATGGGCGCATCCCACCGCACAGTAGCGACCATCGAGTAGACAGCCAAGCTAAGCAAGAACAACCCGATCACGTTGCGCGGCACGCGGCGCAGCACCATTATCGAACCGATCAGGCAGATCGGTACGACCACCAATGCCGTGAATAAACGATAGGCAACCGAGCCGTAGGCGGCTTCGGGTGCAAGTGGATGGGTGATGAAGTCGAAGACGAGATAACCAAACGGGATCAGCATCAGCACGGAATAACCCGCGAAGAACCAGTAAAACCACGCTGGCTGCTGCGGACGTTCATTCATGACTGGGTCTCCTTCGGTGGCATGATCCACAGCGCGACCTGATTCGGCTGCATCGTGTCTTGAACCACGTCAACCAGATGGGACTTGAGCGTCTCGACGTCGACTTCATCCCGCAAACTCTGGTTGAAGCGGGCGATGGTCTGCTCGGCATCGTATTTGCGGCGGTAGAAACGGCGGTCGATGGTGCGCTGGATGCGGCGGCGCAGCGGCGTGAACAGTGCGGCGATCAGCAGAGTCGAAGCGACAATTGCCGGGTCGGAGCTTTGGCCGCTGGCGAATCGAAATACCTGCTGCGCGAGCACGACGCCGCCGAAATAGATGGCTGCGAGTATCGCCGTTAGAATCGAGTAGACCAGTGTGCGCCGGATGATGATGTCGATGTCATAGAGGCGGTGACGCAGAATTGCATTGCCAACGACGATCAGCGGCGCAAGCTGATAAAAGACTCCGAACACGAGGTTGACTGCCGCTGTAAAGTCGGGCGGCAGATTGAGGAGCGGCAAGACAATCACGATCAGGACGAACCCACCGATGATCAGACCATACGCCCAGAGCAGCCATTTGATCTGCTGGCGCACGGCGAAATCGCTGGCTCGGTAGCGCAGCGCTATCGACGGCACAATCACGATCAGGAGCATCACGAAGCCGAAGAACCCGGCGAAGCCAAACAATTCCTTGAACGGAAGCAATACAGGGACAAAAATCGGATTGGCAACTTGTCCCATTTGCTGCTGCAAGCGCGTCAAGTTGACCGTCGGGTTTGACGTCGCCATTCCTATTGCCATGATCGTGTAGTAAACGCTCAGCAGCCGCACCCACTTGCCATAGCGTTGCGGCGAGGGCTGCCCGTCCGGGAAGAACAGTGGCAGAAACCATACCCCGACGACCATGAAATTGAACGTCTCTTCCGACACAGGCGAGTCCAGCCGCACGGTGAACACCATGATATAGACCGTCCAAATGAGCAAGAACAGCCCGGTCACATTGCGCGGCGCGCGGCGCAGCACCAGCACCGATCCGATCAGACAAATGGGCACGATTAGTAACGCCGTGATCAAACGAAAGGCAACCGAGCCGTAGGCAATATCAGGCGCAAGTGGATGGGTGATGAAGTCGAAGACCAGATAGCCAAATGGGATCATCGTCAGGACAGTGAAGACAGCGAAGAACCAGAAGAACCATGCGGGCTGCTTAGATTGTTCGGTCATGACTGCGACTCCTTCGGCGACGGAATCCACAACGCCATGCGATCCGGCTGCATAGTGTCTTGAACCACGTCAACCAGATGGGACTTGAGCGTTTCCACGTCCACTTCATCGCGCAGAGTCTGGTTGAAGCGCGCCAGCGTTCGCTCGGCGTCGTATTTGCGACGGTAGAAACGGCGGTCAATGAGCTGCTGGATGCGACGGCGCAGGGGCGTAAACAGTGCGGCGATCAGCAGGGTCGAAGCGACTATCGCCGGGTCGGAGCTTTCGCCGCTGGCGAGTCGAAACACCTGCTGCGCCAGCACGACGCCGCCGAAGTAGATGGCTGCCAGCACCGCCGTGAGGATCGAATAGATCAGTGTGCGGCGGATGATGATGTCGATGTCGTAGAGGCGGTGGCGCAGGATCACGTAAGCGATGGTCACGAACGGCGCGATCTGGAAAAGCTCACCATCAATAAAGGCGAGGAAGCTCCGCTTTTCCTCCAGCCCGATTATTTTTGCGGCGAACAAGACCAGCATAATCGCATAGACCCAGATGAACCATTTGATCTGCTGGCGGATCCGCGTGTCGCCGCTCAGATAATGCCCGACCAGCGAAGGGATCATGAAAAACACCGTCGGGAGCCAGAGCAGCAGTTGAATAGCGGTCAGTACATCTGCGAAAGGAGCAAGACCGGCGATAAAGAGGGGATTGGCAGCTACGCCGACCGTCGCGCCATATTGAATCAATGAGACGGTGGGCGAGATCGTGCTGAAGACGCAGAAACTCAGGGTGCTGAGAGCGGCAAAGCAGCGAATCGCGCGCTGGTAGCGCTGGGGAAAGGGCTGCCCATCCGGGAAGAACAGCGGGATCAACCAGATGCTCTGGTAGCAGTAGTTGAACACGTCCACAGAGATCGGGGAATCCGCTCGCAGTGTCCCCATCATGATCACGGCAGTCCAACTGAGCAGGAACAACCCGATCACGTTGCGTGGTCTGCGGCGTAAGACCGTAATCGAGATGACCAGGCTGAGCGGAGCGATCACCAGCGCCGTGGTCAGGCGGTAAGCCACCGACCCATACGTGTAATCGGGCGCAAAGGGGTGCGTCACAAAGTCAAACGCCAGATAAGCGAACCCCAGCATCGTCAGCAAGGTATATCCGGCGTAATACCAGAAAAACCAGGCGGGCTGCGGTTTCCTGTCTTTCACGAGCGACCATCCTTCTGAGGCACAATCCACAACGCCATGCGATCCGGCTGCATGGTGTCCTGAACCACGTCGACTAGGTGTTCCTTCAGCGTTTCCACGTCCACTTCATCGCGCAGAGTCTGGTTGAAGCGCGCCAGCGTTCGCTCGGCGTCGTATTTGCGACGGTAGAAACGGCGGTCAATGAGCTGCTGGATGCGGCGGCGCAGGGGTGTGAACAGCGCGGCGATCAGCAGGGTCGAAGCGACAATCGCCGGGTCGGAGCTTTCGCCGCTGGCGAGTCGAAACACCTGCTGAGCGAGGACGACGCCGCCGAAGTAGATGGCTGCCAGCACCGCCGTGAGGATCGAATAGATCAGTGTGCGGCGGATGATGATGTCGATGTCGTAGAGGCGGTGGCGCAGAATCGCGTTGCCGAGGCTAACGGGTGGAAACGCGATGATGAAGAAGCAGCTAATCAGGAAAAGAATGTTATTGACTGATTGAGGAACCTCCGCTGTGCTGGCAGCGAACGTGAGGATCAGAAAAACCACCATCGGGATCGCCATGAAGGTCAGCCAGCGCATCTGCAAACGAGTCCGCTCATTGGCATGACGGTAGCGCAGGAAGGGCAGTGTCACCAGCATGACGACAAGCGTGAGTTCGAGCAGCAGCAGCAGGCCGGATGTCACATCCGCCAGCGGCGCGAGCGCCGGAACGAAAAGCGGGTTGGCTTGACTGATGCTGCTGTCAATGACGTTTACGAGGATAGGCTGCGTCAACGTGCTGAAGATGTTCAGTACGATCAGCGGCAGCCAGAGGAAAATGCCGACATTGGTCAAGCGTGGTGGATAGATGCGCCCATTGGGAAAATAGAGAATCATCAGGAACAGCGCTGGGAGCGTCACTGTGGTTGGGTAAAAGCTCAGGTGAGTCGTGATTACGCTGGCGTCGTTGTTGATCCCCCAAAAGAGATAGCCAGTGCCGTAGATGGCACACAGCAGCCCGATCACATTGTCCGGCACGCGGCGGATCAGCAGAATGCCAAGTCCAATATCCAGTACAGCAACCGACAACAGGATCAGGGCAAATACCGGGTCGCTACCGGGCTGCGAAAACAGCCCCACAATGATGGTCAATGCCATCACAACCGCGCACGCAAAGATTGGTACAGCGAGGACTCGTGTAAAGCGGTGAAATGGAGTCATGAACGCGATTCCCTTGCTTATAGCGCTGTTTGCGCCGACTGCGCCGGTTGTTTGATCACAAGCTGTGTGTCTCCAGTGTACCAACCCCTATGTTTTCGTGCAGATTAGGCGAACGATATTCAAGGCTGTGCGTGCTGCGAAAGCAGACCGAGAATGCCGCCGTAGATCAGGTGGGCGATGCCAAAATGCAGCGGAATTTCCAGCAGGGGCGATCCACTAGCGGGCAGCAAGAAAAACTGGGCGACGAGGAACATGATTGCTCCGTAGATTACGCCGATGACCAGTGCCGCGCTGCGGCCACTCATGCGCGGTGCAAACCAGCGATAGAGCAGTGCGAAAACGATCCCGTAGATGCCGCTCATCGCCAGATGAGCGACTGCGCCCATGAGTGGCGATTCTGCACCGCCTGCCGTGCCGAAGCGTTCAAGCACCGCTATCGGACTTTCGCCGCTCAACCCCAATGCGAGGATCAAATAGGCTGCCATCGCCGCGCCCGCAACAATGCCATTCAGCAGTCCGCTGACTGCGGTATCGCCAATCGTCTTTTCGTGACCATGATAGGTATGGATGTCTGTCATGCGACTATCTCTTTCCGCTTCACTGCCTGTACGATAGGTGGTAAGCGTCCCAAAATCGTTACGATACAGCAGTCAAATGGGCATGTCGTTGCGATCATGCCCATTTTGTTCGCTGTCCGAATGCTACTCGACCGTGAAGAGCTTGATCATGCCTTTCATCATGTGCGGCATCATATCCGACGTCAGATCCGGGAAGAAGCAGACGGCGACGTAAGTCCCCGGTTCCAGATCGACGGTCGTCCAAGCCTCAGCGCCGGGACTCATGGGCGTCCAGAACAGCGCTTGCTCGTAAGGCATATCTGCCGAGTCGTCTTGGCTCGCCATGAGTCCCATCAGCGTGGTTTGGACGCTGTCGATGGTGGCGTCATCTTCAACTTTGAAGACGCCCATTTCGTGCGGCTGATTGCCCTTATTGCTGAACTGCCAGACGTGTTCACCGCTCGGCAGCGTGTCGGGAATGCCGAAGGCGAAATCAACGAAGGTGACGAGGACGTCGCTGTCATTCGGTTCAGGCGTGGCGACGGCTTCATCGCTGCCCGGGGCGACGGTGAACGGCGTGATCGCATCCGAAGCGAAGTCACCGACGACATAATTTCCGGCAGTCAGGGCATAAGTTGTGCTGGTAGACGCGCCCGGTGCTGCCTCCAACCCGCCCAAGACGCTGACGAGTGCTAGCGCGTCTGACGGATTATCCTCTCCCATCGCAGCCCCAAACTGATCCATTGTCACACCATCATTCAGGCGGATGAACAGGGGTGAAAAAGCGGCATCGGTTTCGTTGGTGAAGGTGATGGTCGTCAGTCCGGCGCTGATGTTTTCCGGCACAACGACGCCATCGGCACTGACGGTAATGGCGAATTCGGGAGGTGTGCTCGCATCTTGTGCCTGACCGACCGTCGTGAGCGCCAGCAGGATGACGATTAGCACGGTGCTGCTGAATAGACGAACGTGTCTCATCGGAAATTCTCCTAATCTGCTTTGAAGGAAATGGGTTGCCACAGACAGATCGTTTCTCTGTCGCTGTGATCCTGCCTCACCTTATCCGCCGTGCGTCTCGAAATCGTTACGGATTTCACGAGGACAATTCTCACGGGGATTCGTTACGGTCGTGGTTTTCGTAGCGTATCCGTAACGATGCTGCGTTACACTTAGGTTATCCTTTGTTGCGATACATTGAGGCGAGCGACATGTCCAAACTCGCGCTACACCTGCTTGGCAGTCCGTATATCGAACGGGACGACATCCTTGTCTCGGTGGATACGCGTAAAGCCCTTGCTCTGATCGCCTATCTTGCCGTCAACTCCGGCTATCAGAGCCGCGATACCCTCGCCGCGCTGCTCTGGTCAGACAGCGATCAGACGGCGTCGCGGGGCGCGCTCAGGCGCACACTTTCGGTGCTAAACACGGCACTCGGCGGGGTCGGCTTGGAAATCGAGCGCGAGGCGATTGCCTTCAAGCCGGAGATAATCTGGTGCGACTGGAACGGGCTGCATCAATACATGCAAGCCTGCCAGACTCACGGGCACGCGGCCCGACAAGTCTGCGACCGCTGCCTCGATCCGCTGACGCAGGCGGCGGCGCTGTGGACGGGGGAGTTCATGCAGGGGTTTTCGCTGCGTGACAGCGTCGAGTTCGATCAATGGCAGTCGCAGCAAGCGGAACACACTCGCCGTGTGTATGCAGGAGTCTTGCAGCGGTTGGTGCAGCTTCAAAGTGATAACGGGAATTACGAACGCGCGTTGGAAACCGCGCTGGACTGGTTGGCGCTCGACCCGTTGAACGAGGCTGCGCATCGTCACCTGATCCAGCTTTTCGCGTGGACGGGTCAGCGCGAAGTGGCGATACGTCAATATCGTGAATGCGTGCGCATTCTGGATCAGGAATTGGGAACGCCGCCTTTAGAGGAAACCAGTGCGCTCTACAAACTTGTGCTCGAAGACAAACTAGAGACTCCAACACCGAAGATCGTTACTGCTGCCAATCTGACACAAACAGAGTCGCTTGTCTCCTCGCAGCTCTTGCTACCATTGGTTGGACGTGGGGAAGCGCTCAATCAGATTCTAGCAGCCTATGATGCGGTTGAGCGCGGGAATCTCACTGAGCAAATCGTCTGCATCGAAGGTGAGGCAGGGATCGGTAAGACGCGCTTGGTCAATACGGTTCTCGCTGAAAAGTCTACAGGATCGCACCTCGTGATCCGCTGCTATGAAAGCGAGATCGACCTCGCTTACGCGCCGATCATTCGCACACTGCGTGCCGGGCTGGATCAGTCAGACTGGCTGAGCAAATTGACAACGCCGTGGCTCAATGAGTTGGTACGCTTGCTACCGGAGATTGTCACACACTGTCCCGATGTGATTTACCCGCCGGTACTCGACAACGTCGCCGCTCAGTCACGGCTGGTCGAAGCTATCGCGCAGGCATTGGACGTGGTCATGGCGAGCGAACAGCCCGCTCTGCTGGTGGTCGAAGACTTACAATGGGTGGATCAAGCGACACTCGATTTTCTGGCGTATTATCTGCGGCGCAAACCCCGACAGATCGCGCTGTGCATCCTCACATGGCGACCCGAACGCAGTGACAGCTTGGATCGGCTGCCTGCGATCCTCGCCGAATACGAACGAGCGGGTGGTGCGCTTGAGGTAGTGCATCTTGGGCGGCTCGACATGAACGATGTGAATGTGCTGGCGCGCCATGCGGGGATCACCGATGTGCGTCTGATCGAGCGCCTCTATAGCGAATCGGAAGGGCTGCCCTTTTTCCTCGCCGAGTTGTTCCCGCTCGTGAATTCGCAAATGTTGAGCGCCGACATTGATAACCTGTGGTCGCTGCCGCATAGTATCGAAAGTTTGCTGCGGGCGCGCCTGACTTCAATTGGCGAGTCGCTGCGTCAGCTTCTTGGGGCAGCGAGCGTATTAGGACGCACGTTTGATGACGCACTGCTGCAAGCGTGCAGCGGGCGTAGTGAGAGCGAAGTTGTCGACGGTCTGGACGCGCTGCTGGCGCACGGGCTGCTGGTCACCAAGACCGGGGAATTCTCGCTCAGCTATGACTTCTTCCACGACATGCTGCGGCGCTTAGTCTACGAGGATTTGAACAGTGCCCGCCGCCGTCTGCTGCACAAACGGGCTGCCACCGTGCTGCTCCGGCGCATCGGGCATCCGATGAAATCGTCGGCGCAACCATCAGCGCTGTCGGGCGAGGTCGCGCGCCATCTGGAGATGAGCGGTCAAGAAAGCGAGGCGGCGCGCTATTATTTCGATGCCGGACTCTACGCGCGACATCTCTTTGCCAACCACGAGGCGATTCATCACTTTCAGATGGCGCTGGCGATGGCGCACCCGGAAGTCGCACACATTTATCAGCAGCTTGGCGACGTCTACCTGCTCATTGGCGATCTGGGCATGGCGATCCAGAGCTACGAGACGGCACTGGCACACAGCACCGACGAGTTGATTGGTGCTTTGGAACATGCAGTCGGCTGCGTCTATCATCGCATGGGCGAATGGGATTTGGCGCAGCAGCATTTCCAGCGCGCCCTCGACTCATTGCCGGATTCGCAAGCCGCAGAGCAGGTGACAACCCTCGTGGATTGGAGCCTGACAGCCTATAACTGCCGGGCTTTGGATCGCGCAGAAGCGCTAGCCGAGTCCGCGCTCACCCTTTCGCTCCAGCAGAACGACGCGCAGACTTTGGCTCAATGTCACAATATTTTAGGGATTCTCGCACGTCACCGGGGCGACCTAGCGGCTGCGCAGGAGCATCACGAACTAAGCCTCGGCATTGCGACTGATCTGGGCATTGTCAGTATGGAAGTAGCGATTTACAACAATCTGGCACTGACATTCATCGCCGGGGATCAGTTTAGTAGCGCGGAGTCGATGTTACAGCGCGCCGTAATCCTATGCGAACAGCAAGGAGATCGCCACCGGGCGGCAGCGCTTCATAATAACCTCGCCGATCTGTATCATCAGATTGGGCAAAATGCTGACACGATGGCGCATCTCAAACAAGCCGTCGCCCTATTCGCTGAGATCGGCGCAACCATCCAGACCCATAACCCAGAAATCTGGCGGCTTTCCGAGTGGTGACGATGCCCTCAATCAAAATGGTGCGATATGAACCATTATTTGAGATCCTGACGATGCGCCCGCCACCAACATCGCTTTCGGTATGGTCGGCGTCCTGCGCATTACGCAGGCATCCAATTGTCGGGTTCTACTCATTGACACGTACACGCAGCGCACGCAACGCTTATCACCACCAGCAAGTGGGATTATGGCAAGGACAACAGCCTCTACACTGTCTTGATGACTGAGCGGTCAAACGCGGCAAGCGCACTGACCCACTGCATCGTTCAAAGCGAATGGGATCCTGACCTGCTTATTCTGCCCGCGTCAGCAGCACTCGAAGCGGCGGAAAGCGAGTTGAAGGGGGTTCCCTGCGCCCTATCGGTAATCTGTCGCAGTTACCTTCCGATATATGCGGTAAGCAACGACTTTTATCGTCAGGCACTGGAGCTTGATCTCCGGGGTAAGCGCGAATACACCGAGACGATCCTCAGCGCGATGGGCGGCATTGAAAAAGCCCACTTCAGCCGCATTAAGGCGCTGCTGCGGCTGTCGGACGAGGCGCTGGAACCGCTGATCGCTACAGCATCGAAGCGTACCGTCTGCGCTACCTCGTCACGGTTGCGCCGGAGTACCACGCTGAAATTGTGCGCCAGATTATCAATTTCAACCTCAGCGGCAAGCAGGTCAAGGAAATTTGCGCAGGTAACGATCTCGACGGAAACCACGATGATCTGCTCGACAAGCTGCCTACGACGGCGGTCAAGCTGGCAAAAGTCACGCAAAGCGTCAGCATGACGGTTGCGCAAGACCTGGCACGTCTTATCGTGTAAAAACTCTGGTCTGAGTGAGAAATTGAGTTTTTACTCGGTAAGGGCATTTGAGTTCTGTCCTGCGGGAATATGTGCGCTACTAGAACACCAGACGACCACATCAAAGGTGGGGCAATCCAGTCCAGCGAGCAAATTCGTATCGATCACTACAGGAGCAATCTATCGTCGTGAAGTACTCGGCGGACTGATCAACGACTACTATCGTGAGGTCGCTTAGTAGGGCGGAATCTCGCCTGTGGATGAATTTTTACACGGTACAAGTGCTGAGCTTCTGGGAAATGCTGAACATTAATGGGCCAGGTTCTCGAAGCAGGATGTGGAACGAACAGAAAAACGTTGTTTACTCCTGAGATTTACCATCCCTTTGGGGCAGTACGATCCGAAAGGTACTCCCCTGATCCGAGGCGCTGACGACATCAATCTGGCCGCCATGAACGTCAATTATTTTCTTCGCCATCGCCAATCCCAATCCGGAATGCCCGCGTTCCGTTCGCGCCTTATCCGCACGGTAAAACCGCTCAAAAATATGCGGCAAATCCTCTTCCGTAATGCCAATACCTGTATCCTTGACTGAGATTATGGCACTGCCTGACTCCATCCTCGTCTCGATCCATACAGCGCCGTTATCGGGTGTGTACTGGATAGCATTCTGGATGATGTTGAACACCGCCTGTTGCAGTAAATCTGCATTCGCCTGAACCACCAGCGGCGTGTCAGACAGCGAAAAGTCAATTGCAAGCTGCCGCTCTGCCGTGAGGCGGGCGATGGATGAATACTGAATTGCCGTAAGGAGTTCATCGAGGTCCAGCGGCTGTAATTCAGGTTCGGAGATACCATCCAGCCGCGCCATATTGATGAGATCGGCGATCAGAGACTGCAAATAGGCCACCTGCTCTTTGACCAGCGCCAGCCGGTCTTTTTGGGCGTTCGGATCGGAGATACGCTCAAGCAAATAAAGGCTGGTATTAATGATCGTCAGGGGAGTATTTAGATCGTGTGAGGCGCTTTGGATAAACGATGAGAGTATCCTGGATTTTTCCTTTTCGAGAACAACATCCAATGTATCCAGAAGCTTGCGCACCCCTGCTTGTTGTTTTTCAGTGATATTCTCGTCAAACAATTCACCGGCGACCAGACCTTCGGTCACCCGCTGCAACAGTTCCAGGTTGGTTTCACCGCCAGACTCGACGGCAGGTCTTTTTTCTTCGTCGAACTCTTCGATCAAAGATGCGATGAGCGGTTCTAATTCAAGTTGTGCTGCCCGTTCCTGCGCTGACTGAACGACAACCGGCGGAATTTCGCTCTGGAGTTCATCCGAGAGTTTGATCGCCGCTTGTCTGGTTTCGTCCCAGGCAAATGGTCTGAGTTGAACGACCGAGACCAGTTCGAATGCGCGCGCCGCCTCCCCTTCCGATGCCAGCATTTTGGCAATGTTGAGGAGAGTCTGAGAAATCAGGGCATTCATCGGCGATCCATGTTTGACGTAGGCCTTCAGCGCCACACGGAAGTAGTAACGGGCCTTGTTATATTGACCCAAACTACCGTAGGCGGATGCCAGACCACTGCTGGCTGTCGTAGCCCCGGCCAGCCAACCGAAACGCTCGAAGATTTCCAGTGAGTCGGCGTAATACTGCCGTCCGTCACCGTAATTCCCCAGCGTATTTTCAAGCTGCCCCAGGTGATCCAGCGCCCATGCAGCCGGGCCATCCATATTGCGTTTATGGCCCGTGTAAATCAGGCGATGGAAACAGCGGCGAGCCAGGTCATATTCCTTCAGGTGATAATACGAAAAGCCCAGGCGAAGACAGACAAACTTCGCCTCGTAGGTATCGCTGAGATTGTCGTAGATGCTGGTCGTTTCTTCCAGTAGCAGCCGAGCGTCAGCATACATCCCGGATTCGATAGCCACGTCACCGAGCGTAGCCAGGCAGCGCGCGATGGCAAGGGGCATGTTGTGTTCCCGCGCCAGCAGCAGCCCTTGTTGAGCCGCTTTCTCTGTCAGGTCGTGTAAACCGCAAAAGTTGGTGTGGATTGAAAGCAAACTCAATAATGTGGCGAGGCGTCTGTCTCGTTCCAGGGACGGGCCTGCTGCTTCAACCACAGAGATGGCTTTTTGGAAAACCAACACGGCGTCCGACCAGGATTCACGGATGCGAAAATAATGGGACAGGCTTTCTGCCGCACGATCTATGATCCCGAACTGCTGCCGGGCGACCGCCCAATCCCACATAACACGCACATTGTCTAAGTCTGAATGGACGCGCGCGATGACGGGAAGTTCCTGATCGTACTCAGTGAATTCTGTTTGAAGGTGTTCCAGAAAATCGGCGTAGTAGGCGGCGTGCGAATCACGGGTTTCCTCCGAAAGCTCTCGATTCTGTGTCAGATTGTCTTCGGCGACCTGGCGCAAAAGCTCATGGATCAGATAACGTTCAGAGCCATCAAATTGCAGTAACGACTTATCGATCAGCGATCTTAGGTCCAATTTAGTGGTGCCGGTCACCTGTTCGGCGGCTTTGCGCGTGAAGCCGCCCCGAAACACCGACATCTTCTGGTAAACCAGGCGTTGTTTCGGGGTCAATAAGCGCCACGAATAGTCAAAAACGACACGAAAAGATTGATGGCGCGTCGGGAGATGGGTCAGGGTTGATTCCAGAAGCTCGAAGCTCTGCGCCAGTTCTTCAGCAATTTCGCGGCAGGAAAGTATCCGAACCCAGGCGGCGACCATCTCAATTGCCAGCGGAAATCCTTCGACAAGACGGCAAATGTGGACGACATGTGGAATTTCCGCCTCGGTTAATTCAAAACGCCAATCCACTTTTTGCGCGATCTGCTCGAATAGGCGCAAGGCGCTGTAGTCTTGAATATGAGACGCATCCGCTGTCGAAGGTATGGACATTCCCTGCACGTCATAAACAATTTCTCCTGGCAGGGAAAGCCGTTCACGAGATGTCACCAGCATCGTTACGTCAGGGGCCTGCATCAGAATATCGCCGACCAACTGCCGGCCATCCATGATATGTTCGAAGTTATCCAGCACCAGGAGGGCTTTTTTGTGTTCGAGCGCCGCAAGTAATTGATCTCGGGGAGATATTTCTCCAGATGTCGTAATACCCAGTTCATCGGCAATGGTTGTCGCCAAGAAATCGCTCGACGTGAGTGGCGCGAGGGCAATAAAGTATGTGCCATCGGCAAAAGATTTCTGGCGACTGGCAGGGGTGACAGCGGCAGATCGCGCTGCGACTTCAATCGCCAGGCGAGTCTTGCCGATACCCCCGTAGCCGGTTAGTGTTATAAGGTGCACGTCTACATTGTTAACATAACTCGAAAGTTCCGAAATTTCTGCATTCCTGCCAACAAAAGGCGTGGCATGTTTGGGGAAAGGATTGGATGGGTGTGAAAACGTATCAACCATACATCTTCGTCCGCCGGATACCAATCCATTATAGTTGATCCCATCATTCCGGGAAAATTTTGCGGCCCTAATTTCTCAAGCCTTTCGGTGCGATTCAATTCGCATCCGCGTACCGTGTAAAAACCCATCGTGATTCACACGCCAATTCGTGCTCCAAATGTTAATGCTTATGCAGAACGCTGGGTTTGCTCCGTCCATCAGGAATGCCTCGATCAGCTCATCATCGTCAACGAGCGGCATGTGAGTTCTGGCCTGCGGGAATATTTAGATTAACGTGAGTTATGGATAAGCCGGGTCAAGGACAAGAGCAGCGTCCAAGCCCAGCGAAGGCTTCTTGGGCTGAAAACAGTAGGCGATCAGCCCAGCGACTAAATGCACCATCCAGTTGGTGGGGCTGCGGTGACGCGTATGCTCAATCTGAGAGATATTCTTCAATTGGTCGATGACCGACTCAATCACCGCCCGCTTGCGTAAAAGAAATTTGTCGCTCAAAAGCATCAATTGGTTCTTCATATTGGCTTTCAGCTTGGTGATCAGTTCAATGCCTTGCGTGCGGAGTTGGCGTTGGAGTGGTTTGGACAGGTAGCCTTTGTCACCAAAGACTTTGCCAAACAACCGCTTCACCAGCGCCGGGACGGGCTGACGGTCATCGCGATTGCCCGGCGTCACCCGCACTGCCAGCAGTTCGCCTCGGTCATTGATGAGGACGTGGAGTTTGAAGCCGTAAAACCAGCCCATGGAGGTTTTGCCGCGTGCAGCCAGACCCTGAAAGACTTTGTGGGCATGGATGCGGCGGTTATCACAGACTGCTAAAGCGGTCGAGTCAATGAAGGCAATCCCGCTACAATGACCAAAACAGGTGCGCAGATAGACACACACCGGTTCAAGAATGGACGGCAGCACTTGGATGAAGCGCCCGTAGCTGATGACTTTCGGGAAGTCCGCTCCTTAAGGCGGTCTGGACATACTGCGTGTCGTACGTCTTGAAATCCCGATAGCGGGCTTGATGAAAGTGAATCACAATCGTCATCATTTCACTCGCGCTCAACTCGCCCGCTCGCTCGCGTTGACGCTCACCGCTGGCAAGCTGCTTCTCGCGCCAAGCGGGTTCAAAGGCTTTCCAGAAATCATCGACGGCGCAGAAAAGTTCCAGTAAACTCATGATGGGATGCCTCTCACGTAGTAGGGGTACTACGGAGGATAACACCTCGCTTGATGGGCATCCCACCCTATCCATAACTCACGTTATTTAGGAGGGGGTATATTTCATATCGGTCATGCACTGGGGCTGACGCCCTCGTTTGACGAGACGATGCGGCCCATTATCCAGGCGCAGCTTGCGGCGCAGGCGGGCGAAACGGAGTCAAACGCGGAAGCTGCCGTTCAAACGCTGACTGTAGCAGACGTAGTTGGCAAAACCCTGACGCTCAGCGCCATTTACGACGCCAGCACGGATACCGTCTCACAGCCGACAACCGGCACGTACACGGTTGTCCTCGCCGATCAGGGGGAGATGACGATCATCGCCGACTGTAACACGGTCAAAGGGAGTTATACGGCAGGCGATGCGGACGCCTTCAGCATCCAGTTGGGAGCCAGCACGCGCGTCGCCTGCGCACCGGACTCCTTGTCCGACGCGCTGTTGGCAACACTCGATAAAGTGTCTGTATTTCATGCGATTTCGTCGAATGGCGCTATCAGCGTATCCCTTCAGACAGCCGATGGTTCACTACTGTCGCTGACCGCATCCGAATAAGCGCAACAATCAGAATGGGACGAGTATCAAAACTCGTCCCGTTCAACAGAAATTAGCAGCCTGTTTTGATTAGATCTTCCGTTTGCTGGCAATAGGGACATGGGTTCATCCCCTCACTTTACACCTGTTTTACTTGAGACACTTTCGCCGACACTCCCACGAGTATCCGCTTTTGTTTTCCCTCAGATACGTTACCCTGACCGTGATCAAACGATTCACGGTTATTTTTAGTCGTGCGAGCGTCTCGCCTCTTAAATCGCGCGGAGCGCCTGCTGCGGTGCGAGCAGAAACGGGGGCAGATAGGCTGGAATATTCGAAAACGGCAGCACCTCCGGCTTGAGCGTGATCCCCAGCGCTGACTGCATGAATGTGCGCCGCGCCTGAATGCGTCCCCACGCTTCGGGATACTGTGCGGCGAAGGCAGCGCGCAGCGTCTTATCTGCCAGCGCGATCCCGTCTTCGATATTGATCGTGAAGTAATCCGTCCCCGTTGCCGGAATCACATCGACTTGCAGCGCCATCCCTGATTGCAGCCGCTCGGTCGAGCCGCTGTAGATCGGCGAATTCATCCACTCATCCAGATGAATCAGATGACCGGGGTTGAGGTTGACGCCGTAAAACGGATCGCCGATCCGGTCATGAATTTGGGCGTACAGTTCGCCACCCGTTACGCCAATGCCGAGGGTTTCGTACCACGCCACAATCGCCTGAAAATAAGGCGCAGCCAGCTTCTCGACGTAATCCTGAACCCCGGCAGGAAGCTGCTGCGCGTTTTCGACGGCGAACCCGGCGCGGCAGATCAGCGCGCCCCACAGTGCGCAGCAGACCGTGAAGCGGTCGCCGACGGCGATCCGGTTCAGGCTGGGACTCACCATGCCGAGCGAAGCGCGTGCGCCGGATGCCAGGAAGGTGTAGGTCGAGGCGGGCAGTCCGTTCAGGCGCATCAGTTCGACTGCTTCCAGTTCGCTCATCCC
This sequence comes from Anaerolineae bacterium, assembly GCA_034432495.1. Classification (GTDB taxonomy): domain Bacteria; phylum Chloroflexota; class Anaerolineae; order Aggregatilineales; family Phototrophicaceae; genus Flexifilum. Next base: position 85,934 of record DAOUCB010000212.1, read on the forward strand.
CGCGCGCATCCCAAAGACGACGTTGCGCACCGACTGCGAAGCGAACGTAGCGGCGAACTCGAACGCCGCCAACTGCTCGACTTCGTTAATCGCCCGCAGCCCGTGACTCGCGTCCATCAGCAGATGCCCCACATTGCGAACATACGCCGCGCCGCCCGTCAGGTCGCGCAGGGTATCGACCAGATAGCCGGGAATTTCCAGCCAGGTATCGTTTTCTGGCGCAGTGAAATATTTCCAGCCCGCCGCTCCGACTTTGCTGCCCGCGCTGACCCCGCCATCGCGCAGAATGTCTGCCAATGCGCGGCTCTGTCCCCTCGGCTGACCAAGCAGGCTGAAATTCTGATATAGCACGACCTCGAAGTCGTCTTTCACCGGGCTGACGTTGACGTAGCCCATACCTTCGTTGCCCACCAGCAGCAGCGCTTTCTGCGTCCCGTAGCGCTTGACATCGACAATCAGCAGCGCTTCCTCGAAGCGTGGATCGTAGCCCGTCAGGTAGGCCATATTCGCAAAGTGTTCGCGGTCGCCGTAGACAACCAACACCGCGTAACCTTCCGCCTGCGCCCGCTCGACCAGCCGCTTCAGCCGCGCGCGATACAGCGCCGCCGGGATGACAGGTTCAACCGTCGGCAGACCGAATTCAGGCAGGGCAAGCGTCGCAAGTTCAACATTTCTGTACATAAATTTCCATCCAGTGAGGGCAAGTATAAATACAGCCAGCAGTTTATTCGCTGCGGCTTATTCTACTCGGCTTCTGCGTTTTTAACTGCGCTCGATTATGCTAGGCCGTCGCGGTTTGATTTCCCCTCTCCACCGACACGAAATCGTGCGGAGAGGGGATTGAGGGGCGAAATTTGCAGCGCAGCTACACCTGCGCCGCGACATTCTTTGCGGCAGGGTCGTACAGATAGCAGGCCGCACGTTGATCTGCCGAAATCTCGTATTCCGGCGGAACATGCTCCAGACATCTTTCCATGACATGCGGGCATCGGCTCGCGAATTTGCAGCCCATATCGCTGTTGGCCTGCGCTTTCCCAGTCGTCGTCGATTCCAGCCGTCCTTCCCAGCGCACGTCAGGATCAGGAACCGGCACGGAGTTGATCAGCAGTTGCGTGTAGGGATGCTGTGGCTGCTGGATCACCGGGTCGATTCCGCCGCGCTCCATCACCGAGCCGCGATACAGCACGTAAATGTCGTCGCTGATCTGGTAAGCCGTCGAAAGATCGTGCGTGATGTACAGGAACGAGATGTTGAACTCAGCCTTGAGCTGTTGAATGATGTCCAGAATGCGCACTTGCAGCGAAGCGTCGATCATCGACACGGGTTCGTCCGCGACGATCAGGCGTGGTTTGAGCAGAAACGCCCGCGCGATCATGATGCGCTGCCGCTGTCCGCCGCTCAGTTGATGCGGATACTTGCCCAGAATTTCTCTGGGACGCAGCCCCACCACTTCGAGCGCGTTTTCCATCAGTTTTTGCGCTTCGGCCTGGCCGTGCGCCAGCTTGAATTTGCCGATCACCATCTTGAACACGCTGTCCACTTTGTAGAAGGGGTTATACGTGCCATAGGGGTCTTGAAAGATAGCCTGCACTTCGCGTCGAAACGCCAGGCGCTCGCTCCGCGACATCTTATGGATGTTCTTGCCCTCGTACAGAATCTCGCCGGAAGTCGGCGTCAGGAAGCCAAGCACCAGGTTCGCGAGCGTCGTTTTGCCGCTGCCGCTCTCCCCGGCAATCGTCGTGATCTGCGGCTGTGCCCCGTCAATCGTCAGCGAGAAATTGTCCAGCGCGACGTTGTGATCTTTATCCAGCAGCCCCCCGCCGTAAATTTTCGTCAGGTTTTTCGCTTCAAACAGCGGCATGAGCTTCTTCCTCGAATAAATGACACGCCGCGAAATGATTTGGCTCAATCTCACGCAGCTTCGGCACTTTTTGTCGGCAAACATCCATTGCGTGTGGGCAGCGTGGATGAAACACACAGCCCGCAGGTGGGTTCAGCAGGAACGGCGGTAAACCGGGGATGCCGCCGCCTTTCTTCTTCTCTTTCAGCGACGGCAGCGACGAGATCAGCGCTTGCGTATACGGGTGCAGCGGTTTCTTGTAAATGTCCTGCACGCCGCCGACTTCGACCAGTTTTCCCGCATACATTACGCCAATCCGGTCGAGCACCTGCGCTGTTAGCCCCATGTCATGCCCGATCAGCACCAGCGACGAACCCAGCCGCTCCTGCGCGCCGATCAGCGTTTGCATGACCGCTTTCTGCACCACCACGTCGAGCGCGCTCGTTGGCTCGTCCGCGATAATCAACTGCGGTTCGAGCGATGTCGCCATCGCGATACAGGCGCGCTGCTTCATGCCGCCGCTCAGTTCGTGCGGGTACATCTCCGCGACCCGCGCGGGCAGTTCGACCATTTCCAGCATGGTGATCACCTGCGCTTTGGCTTTTGCTTTCTCAATCCCCATCTCGTGCGTGGTCAGCGTGTCCTCAATTTGATCGCCGATGCGCATGGTTGGGTTGAGCGAGTTCATCGCCCCTTGCGGAACCAGCGCGATCTTGCGCCAGCGCGTTTGCCGCAGTTCTTCACTGTTCATCTCCAGAATGTTGCGCCCGTCCAGGATGATCCGTCCGTTTTCGATCTTTCCCGGCGGTTTGATCAGCCGCAGCACCGCCATCATCGTCGTGGTTTTGCCGCAGCCCGATTCGCCGATGAAGCCAAAGCGTTCGTTCCGCTGAATCGTGAAGCTCACCCCATCGACCGCCTGAATCGGGCCGCGTTTCGTCCAGTAAAACACCTGCAAATCCTCGACCGTCAGGACCGGCGCGTTTTTGTTGTCGATCATTGTCCCTCTCCTCGCAGGCGCGGGTTAGCGTATTCATCGAGCGCGATGCTAATCAGGAACAGCCCCACGAACAGAATGATCAATGCCAGCGCGGGCGGCCCCCACCACCACCACATATTGCGGAACAACGCCGCACCCGTGAACGCGTTGTTCAGAATCATGCCCAGGTTCGGCGTCAGCAGGGGGCCTAAGCCGAGAAGCTGAATCCCCACCGAGGCCAGAACCGCGCCGGACACCGAGCCGACGAACCCCGCCATCACATACGGCAGCAGGTTCGGCAGAATCTGGCGGATGGCGATCTCGAAATCACCCTGTCCCGATAGCTTGGCGAGAGGAACAAATGGACGTTCGCGCAGGCTCAGCGCCTGCGAGCGGATCAGGCGTGTTGGCCCTGCCCAGGCAAACAGCGCGATAATCAGCGCCATCAGTTCAATCGTGGTCGTGCGCAGATACGAGGCCAGCACGACCAGGATCATCAGCGCCGGAATCGTCAGCATAATATCGGCTGCTGTACTGATGATCGTATCCAGAACGCCGCCCGAATAGCCCGCGACCAATCCCAGCACCGTACCGACGACGGTTCCCAGAATCCCGGCGATCAGGCCGATTTTCAGCGACGGATGGATGCCATGCACCATCAGTGCCAGCATATCCCGGCCTACGGCATCTGTACCCAGCGGATACTGTTCCGAAGGCGCTTTGCCGAAATCGCCCCAGCCGACGCGCGTCTCCTTGAAGGGGATGCGCAGCGAGCCAACAATGCTGAAAATCAGCAGAATAGCAAGCAAGGCAACGCCTATGCTGAGTTTCCAGTTGCCGAACCAGCGGCGCAATCTCGCCCGCAAACGGGTGGGGCTTTGTTCGACCTCGATATTGGGCGAATCAGAGGTAGTTGTCGCTGTCATAGTTCAATTCCCCTTGTAGGTGATGCGCGGATCGAGCATGGGGTAAATCAGATCGATCCCGAGGATGGCGGTGGCGATGGACAGCACCAGAAAAAAGGTGATGCCTTGAATGACCGGGAAATCGTTTGCGGAAATGGCGCGAAACAGTTCATAGCCCATCCCTGGGTACGAGAACATCAATTCGACGATGGTCGCCCCGGAAACGACGTAGCCCAGCGTAATTGCCAGCGCCGTAAATTGGGGCAGCATCGCGTTACGCACCGCGTAGCGTAAAAAGATGCGCCGATTTTTCAAGCCTTTGGCCTCTGCCAGACTCAGATAATCCTCACCCAGCACCGTGACCATCATCCCCCGCATCCCCAGAATCCAGCCGCCCACACCTGCGATCATGATCGACAGCGCGGGCAGGATCGAGTGATAGACAATGTCCAGAAAGTAGTTGATGTCAATTCCTCCGGTGGCGATTCGCCCCGGTGAGGTGATGCCGTTGCTGGGAAAAATATGGAGCACATAACTCAGCAGGAAAATCAGGAACATTGCCAGAAGATAATACGGAATGGGGGCTAACATCAGGAATCCGGTAATCAGGGTCTTGGCCGAACCAGGGGTCCCCCGCCAGGCGAGCAGCGCCCCGGCGAAAATACCAATGATAAAGGTCAATATCGTGGTTACGGACAGCAAACCGAGCGTGTAGAGGATCGCGCTGCTGATGATGTCTGTAACTGTGGATGGGAAGTGGGCAATCGAGTAACCCAGGTCGAGATGAGCCAGTGACCATAGATATTTGACATACTGCACAGGAAGCGGATCGTCCAGGCCGAACCGGGTACGGAAAGACTGAATGATTTCGGCACTGTTGGCGACGGTCGCGCCCTGCGTCTGCATTGCACCCAGCACCGCCGCGACGGGATCACCGGGAGACAGTCGGGGAATAATAAAATTGAGTGTTGAAGCGACCCAAATGGTGAGCAAAAAAAGCCCAATGCGCTTGAGCAGGTAGCGTCGCGTCATAAATAATTTCTCCTGGAAAAGCCTATTTTTGAAAAAACGATAAGGGCAAGGCGTAACCTTCGCGAAACTTGTTTCGCCGGTTACACCCTACCCCTATGACGATCAGTTTACAGGTTACGAATAACCCGTGATCCGTTAACCTATGACGATCCTGCCGGTTTGATGTTCACGAGCGGGATGATGAAGGTCTGCCACCAGTTCGGCGGATGCACGTAGCCATTGTCTGCCGTCGGCCAGTTCGTCCAGTACTTGGTCGAATACGGCACGATACGGAGCTGTTGGCTCAGCGAGATGATTGGCAGGTCTTTCAGGCGGATTTCGAGTGCCTGACGGAATAAGGCATGTTCCTGCGGATCATTGGCTGGCAGGGCGGCAATCTGGTCGACGATCTTGTCGTATTCCGGGTTCTCATAGCGCCAGATATTCTGCGATGCAACCTCACCGATAGGCGCGCTTGTTCTGGATTCAAGTGTCAAGAGTTCGGCGTATGGTTCGGTCACGCTGCCGCAGTCCACATGCGTCGTCTCGATCTCGAAATCGCCGACGTTGCGCGCCTGGAAGTACGGAGCGTCCGCCAGTGCGCGCGGTTGGGCGTCGATCCCCACGTCCTGAAGGGACGAGATGATGATCGGTGTCACAATCGTGTCAGCGGTCTTGACCAGGAGATTCACCGTCAGGTGCGCGCCATCTTTGGCATAGAAGCCGTCGTCACCCATCACGTAGCCCTTGCTCTCGATGATCGACTTGGCTTTGTCTGGGTCAAAAACGGTCGAGTCGTACTTGTCGAGCAGGTCTTGGTTTTCCGTCAGCCACGATTGCAGCGCCGGGTAATCGGGGAAGTTGTAGTGCGAGAGTTCGCCCGCGCCGCCGCTGGTCGCATCGGCGATCTTCTGCTTGGGCAGGGCGTAGGAGATTGCCCAGCGCATGTCAGCATCGTCCCAGGGTGCGACTTTCGTGTTGAAGCCCAGCATTCCGGGGCAGGGGTCAATCCACGCGCCCGATCCAGTGGTTGTCCAGCCAATCACGTCCGGGTTCTGCGCCTGGACAGCCGGGAACAGGTCAGTGCGCAGGCTCGGCTGGCCGTCAACTTCATTGTCCGACAAAGCAGCAGCGGCGCGGTCAGCGGGGCCAGCATCGACAAAAATAACGCGCTCTGGTGCGGGAAGGGACTGGAAGCCCGTTTTTGCGCCCCACCAGTTCGGGTCACGGTCAAAGACGAATTCCGTCGCCGATGCTTTCACCAGCTTGTACGGGCCAGACCAGACCGGCCAGCCTTTTGCCATATCAAAGTTGGTGAACGTTTCCGGGTCTTGGCCTTCCCAGATGTGCTTCGGGACGATGCGCACGCCGCCCCAGATTTTCACCGAGAAATTGTTATAGATAAAGCGCGGGTCAGGCGAATTGAGGGTGATGCGCACGGTCTGCGGATCGACCGCCGTCACCTCTTTGACTTCCTGGGCAACCGGGCCTGCAAATTGCAGGGTCGGGTGCGCGATGTCCATATTGATGGAGAAGACCACGTCGTCCGCTGTGAATGGCTCGCCGTCATTCCAGGTGATGCCTTCGCGCAGCGGAATGTCCACCTGCGTGTAATCATCGTTCCACACCTCTGGGCCGGAAGCCAGCCAGGGGACGGCCTCACCGGTCTGATAATTGAGAATGTAGAGCGACTCCATCATTGTCTGCTGGGTGCCTTGCCCAAAAACCGCTGCGTTGCTCACTCCCATATTTTCGGGAGCCGCAACAGGGCCGCCTTCAAAACCGATAATCAACGTTTTTTCGCGGGGAACGTCCTGCGCACTCGCCAGCACGAGCGGGCTGAATGCCATCAGGACGACGACGACTAAACCGATATGTTGCAAAAACTGTTGCCGCTTATTCATTTCTTCCCTCACATAAATTCTTTTTGCCGATGGTGTGATGCCTTGTGGATCAATGGCTATCGGTTGGAACTGCGCTCTTGCTTGTGGCCTCTCCTTTCCTTATCTACCGCTCCCTTTAGGTTGAAGGTCATCTTCACTTCAACCCGTACTCTCGGACTGATAGGAAACGCCTTTGGAGCTGTCCTGCCGAGTGAATGGGGCGCTTGTTTCACCAATATGAAGTGTGACGGGAACCCGAACGTGAAGAGGTTCACGTTTGGGATGAGTTATCATTTCGATCACCGCGCGGCCTGCTTCTTTGCCCAGACGGGGGAAATCTTGAACCACCGTCGTTAGGTTGCGCGGCTTGAAATCGAACGGCAGCCTTAAGCCGTCGAAGCCTGCCACCGAAATATCCTTCGGGATATTCAGTCCATGTTGTGTCAGTATCGGCAGTGTGCGAAAGGCTGCCGAGTCATTGTTGAAAAACAGGGCGGTTGGCTTTTGTTCGTTCAGAAAGTCCCAGAACACGTCGGGGAAGTTGGAGCGATACCAGTTCGGCCCGGTCAGGGACAGAATCTGAGGATCATCCTGCTCCGTGTTCGCTTCCGCCAGCGCTTGCACATACCCCGTCCGCCGTTCAACAACCGTGCTGATGTCTGCGTTATCCGGCGTCCAGATGATGTGCGCGATTCGTCGGTGTCCCAGTTCGATCAGGTGGCGTGTCACTTCATACGCCCCCTGTTGATTTGCGGAAGTCACCCAGCAGACCTGTTCGCGCAGTTCCGGCACGAACCGATCCAGCAGTATCAGCGGAATACCTTTTTGGACGAAGGCTTTGAGCAGGCCGTTATTGCTTTTGTCGCCCGTCCCATACAGGACGATGCCATCAATGTTCGAATGGAGCAGGCGGCTGAGAATTTGCGCTTCTTTATCCGGCTCGTGCTCCGACGTTGAAAATAGCAGGTCGCACCCGGCTTCCGCCACTTCGCTTTCCAGCCCCGCGAACATCTCGCTGCTCACGGCGCGGATAATGCTCCACACCACCGCGATCCGGTAGCGTGCTTTGTCTTTCGCGCTCGGCGACAGAATCAGCGTTCCGCGCCCCGGTTGGCGGCTGATCAGCCCTTCACTCGCGAGAATATCCAGTGCCTTGCGAATCGTGCCTCGGCTCAGGTTATAGGCTTTCGTGAGTTCAATTTCGCCGGGCAGCAGCGAACCGTAGTCGAAAGGGGAATGGCCCAGTTTCGAACGCAGATCGTCAGCGACGCGGACGTAAATTGGCAGCAGGTTGTAATCAGAAAACGGTTTAATATCCAAGTTTTGATGACCCGTAAAACGACCAGTAACGGCAAGAAGCTCTAGTTGAACCCATTCTGCTGCCGATAACTGATACTATCTAAGTGTAAATTGTATATTTGTATGCACAATGAACATTTATGTACATTCATGATGCACGGAAATTTAAAATTTGTCAACCATAATGAGTTTATAGATGGTTATTTTGCTTTCATTCCCTGCCACCCTTCTCTATAAGCGAAGCGGCGAAAGAAGGGGAAAGTACCTCTCCATGAGGGTTGAGGACAGGACAGTTTTAACAAAAGAGCCTTTTGTTTTAGGATAACGGTTACCACACCTATCCTAAACAAGAGGCTCAAAGCCATTGTACGCTCAATTTCTGCACCTGTTAGGGCA
>DAOUCB010000213.1:0-37808 GCA_034432495.1 Anaerolineae bacterium
TGATGGCGGTACGCCTCGGCGATCCACAGAAATTCGAGATGGAACCAGTTCGCCCAGACGGTGCCGAGCAGCCCGCCCTGTACCGCGTCGGCCTCATCACGCAGAAAAATAGCGATGTCGAGGAAGCGCTCCTCGTGCATCGTCCGCATGTTGAACGTGTAAATCCCCTGCTTCACGACTTCCAGGTCGGCGGGTTTGGGTTCGCGTTCTGAAACCAGACGCAGGGCGTTCATCGAGCCTCGCTATCCGTTGACAAACGAGCGTTCATCCTGATAATGGTACGGCGATAAGCATAGCCAGCAATCACCCAACGAGCAATCCATGACGCCAAAATTTGATTTTTCGACCTTCCCCGTCCTGCACACGCGCCGTCTGATCATGCGCGAAATTGTCGCCGCAGACGTGCAGGATATGTTTCGTATTCGTGGCGATATTCGCGTCACGCGCCTGAATTCAGGCCGCCCGATGGAACATATCGACGAAGCCCGCGACCTGATCGAAAAGGGGCGGCAGGCTTTCGCCGATCACCGCCGCATCGACTGGGGCATCACCCTCAAGGAGCCGCAGACCGGGCTGATCGGGCGCTGCGGCTTCAACTATATTCTGCGTCAGGATCGGCGCGCCTCGATTGGCTACGATCTCGGATACGCCTACTGGGGCAAAGGCATCATGACCGAGGCCGTCCGCGCGATGGTGCGCTTCGGCTTCGCCCAGTTGAATCTCAACCGCATCGAGGCCGATGCCGCCGCCGAAAACGCGGGGTCGATCCGCGTGCTGGAAAAAGTTGGCTTTCAGCGCGAAGGTTTGCAGCACGAGCAGTATTTCGAGTGGGACGAGTTCCACGATCTGGTGCTGTTCGCGCTGCTGAAGAAGGATTATCTGAAAAGCTGACAAAGCGTCATGACGTGCTATAATGGGTCACTCGACCAAGCACGAAAGTGACACAATGATTGACTACGATTCGTTTGAAGAATTTCGCGACCCTGTCACCTATGATGTGGAGTGCGATGCCTTTGCGGATGATTTCCCCTGCATCGAACAGTGGGCGCAAACGCTTGGCGGGCCGCTGCTCGACCTCGCCTGCGGCACAGGGCGCATGTCGCTGCACATGGCGGCGCTCGGCTATACGGTCACGGGCGTCGATCTTATCCCCGAAATGATCGCCCACGCCCGCCTGAAAGCCGCCCAGCGTGCGCTTTCCGTCGAATGGGTGGTGGCGGATGCGCGCAGCTTTCAGCTCAACCAGCAGTTCCCGCTGATTTTCATGTTGATGAACGCCTTTCAGTTTCTGCTGACCCGTGAAGACCACGAAGCCATGCTGGCGCGCGTCCGCGAACATTTGCAGCCGGGCGGCTGTTTTATCTTCGAAACGCGCAATCCCTCGCCGCGCAACCTGTTTCAGGTTCGCCATCCCGAAGGCGAACAGTTCACGCTGCCAGATGGTGGACAGCTTGTCTCTACTGAAGAGCAGGTCTACGACCCCCTGACGCAAATCCAGCACTACACCGGCACGCGCCGTTTTACCTATGCGGACGGTCAGCAGAAGGTCAAGACCATGCGCGTCGCTTTGCGCTACGTCTTTCCGCAGGAGATGGAAACCCTGCTCTTCCACAATGGCTTTCAGATTCGCACCGTCTATGGCGATTGGCAGCAGAACCCCCTGACCGCCAACTCGCGCGCCATGATCTACGTCTGCGAACGCCGCGCCTAAGCCTGTATTTTCCTGAGCGGCTCACAACAGGTTGATGAATTCATCAACCGTTAGACCCGCATCATGGATGATTCGACGCAGCATCCCAATTTTAAGTTCTTTGTGATTTGGAACTGTGACTCGGCTCGGCGGATCGTCCCGAATCAACGTAATGTGGCTTCCTGCCTGTCGATCAATCTGATAGCCAATTCGCTGCAAAACCCGAATACATTCACGGGCAGAGACCGGTGAAAGCTTGCCCATTTACACGGTTGCAAGCTGAATCGGCGCGAAATCCTCTGGCACATCTTCACCATGAGCGCGCATACTCTCAATATGCAGGTCAATCGCCTCGCGGATATTTGCCAGCGCTTCATCAACGGTCTCGCCCTGCGAATAGCAGCCGGGTAGGCTGGGAACTTCAACGAGATAGCCACCACTTTCCAGGTCGGGGATCAGAATCACCTGACGCATTGCATCATCCTCTTATAGATAAGTCCATTATACGATACGCGCTGACGCCGCGCCTAAGCCATCACCCCCGACACCACCACATGCCGGTCATCAATCGCCTGCACGCTGAAATGCGACAGCCCCGCAGCGGCAAGCTGCGCCCCGATTTCGGCGGGGGTGAAGGCCGCCAGCAGCGAGTTAAAAAAATCCGTCTTGAGGACTTCCGGCTCGTCAGCGGAATAAGTCTCCACAATCTGGCGGGCGATTTCGCGGCTGGTGGGGCGATACAAATCCGCGACAAATACCCGCGTTCCCGCTGTCGAGTGCGTTTTAATCGTCGTCCACAGCGCCTGCGGGTCGGGCAGGTGATGGAGCAGGCTGTTGCTGACGATCACCTCGTAAACGTCGGCAGGCAGCGCCACGCCGGGGATAAAGCCTTCGACGAAGGTAATGCGACTGGCAATAGCTTCGCCATCGCTTGCCAGCGCCTTGCGCCCATAATGGAGCATCGCTGCCGACCCATCGACTCCGTCCACCTGCGCGCCTGCATAACGCAGAGCAAAGCGCCGCGTGATATTGCCGGGGCCGCAGCCTAAATCCAGCACCCGCCCGCTGCCGTCATAATCGGGGAAGCGTTCGCCAAATTGGCGGATGAAATTATTGTCCGGCTCGCTGAAGTCGGCTTCGGCGTAAGCGTGCGCCTGTTCGTCGTCGCTCATCAATTCGGTTGGTTCCTGCACACGTTCCATGAATTTCCCCTTCTCGCTGCTGATTTATGGTCTGTTCAATAGGTTCGACGTGCTCTGTTGCAAGGATTATGCTTGCGTAGGGGCGCACCCGTGTGTGCGCCCATCAAAGGGCAGACACGGTGGTCTGCCCCTACAAAATCGGATCTTTGCGACAGAGCAGGTTCGACTCTTGGATGATCGCATTCACAAAATTGATAGCCTCAATCCCGCGCACAATCGGCGAGCGGTAGAGCGACGGCGGGGTGTCGCTGCGAATGTTGAGCGCCTCGCGGATCAGCTTGTGCCAGCGCTCCGCCACATGATCGAGCGCGTAGAGCGCTGCCCCATCCTTCGAGGTGATGTCGCCCTCCCGGAAGCTGTAATACTGGCGCAGCACGCCCGTCACCGCCCACTGAACGCCATAATCGCTGAACAGTACGGCGATATAACGCGGATTGCGGGTATAGCGCGCCCAGTAGTCGTTCAGGTTGATATGCATCTTCGCGATCAGATCATCCCAATCGACCGTGTAGTTCAGGTCGGCGGCGCGTGTCCCCTTCAGCGTGATGCCTTTATTTTTCAACAGCCACCAGGTCACCTCATTGATTTCGAAATGCCCGCTGGCCTCGAAGCCGCCATCGTGCGCATACGGGAACGGCTCAATCTGATTCGCCTCCTTGCCGAAATCGCCTTCCTGAAGATAAATCACTTCCAGAAACGGGCGCGGATACTGCTGCTGGATCGCTTGATGTATCGCTCGCAGATCCTCAATATCGCTCGGCGTGCACCGTCGGCTGACGACGGCGACGGCGTCAATATCGCTGGATCGCTCGTTGAATGCGCCCAGCGCAATCGATCCGTAAACGTAGAAGCCTGTCAGCAGGCCGGGAAGCTTCTGCTCGATTGCCGTTAGGTAGGTGTCCAGCAGCGGCGCAATCGCCGGGGGAATTGGACTGGGCATGATGATCTCTCCGTCAGGGGAAAGGATCAGCTTAGCTCGGTGCGGGTGGCAGCGCGCCGATCAGAAAGATCGCGTATTCGCCGTGCGTCGTGCCGGAAAAGCTCACCAGTTGGAGTTCGTGCTCCTGCGCGTCGCTGATCAGTGCGCCAGAGTCGAAGCGGTCGCCGATCACCTGAATGCCGCTGTTGAAGATCACGCCCGCCCGGTCGAACGAGGGCAGCGCCTCGCAGCCGCGCCGTCCGGCATCGTCGCAGCGACCCATATCCGTCAGCACCGTTGGATCAAGCCGATTGTTGACGCCCACCATGTACAGCGCCAGTGGGTCTTTGCCCTGCGCCGGGCGTGGCGCGAGCCGGACGCCCACATTGTCCATATCGGTACTCGGCTCAATCGTGAAGCCGCCCATCACCGCCAGATAGCGCCCCGCTGCATCGTTCGCGCTGCCAAAGGTGATCGTGATCGACGCGGGATCGGGCGTGTTCTGGCTGGTGAGGACGTACTGCGCTGTGTGGCTCAGGTCGGCCTGCGTGATCGTCAGCGGACGCTCCCCCGGCAGCGTCACCACGTCGTTGAGCGCGTCCGCCGGGTCGCTGATGCAGACGGTGCTGTCTCCCGACTGCACGCGGATCACAGGCTGGAAACCATCGAGGCCGTAGACGCGCAGCGAATACGCGCCGTTGTCGCTGTCTTCGCGCGCGAAGCGAATCGTGGCGGTAGCGGTCGCATCAACGCTGCCGCATTGAAATGTCACTTCCTGATAAGCGGGATTCGGCGTCGGCGGTGGATTGGCATTCTCGACGCTCAGGGTATAAGAGCCGGTGGTTGTGCCGAACTGATTATCGACGCGCGTGGCGACGATGCTGTATTTCCCGGTGACTGGCACATCGTAGCTGAGATCGACCGCCTCGTTGGCGATGCCGTTGGCGCTGTGCGCGACCAGCGTCCCGCCTGCGTCGAGCAGACCGATCAGCGGGCGCAGGCCGTCCGCGCCCGTCATGCGCACGTAAATCCGGTCGTGCGCGCTGGCCTCGATCTGCCATTGATCGAAAAAGGCCGCGTCGGTGATCGTCTCGCTGACCGTTTGCCCGTAGCGGATCGGCTGCATGAGGGCGCTGTCCTGCGCCCAAACGCTGCGCGCCAGCAGCAGAATACAGCCGAGGAGGATCAGTCGTCGCAGCAAATCAGGACTCCCATTCAACGATTCTGCTTCGATTGTAGCGCATTGTCACGCTTGCCGGGCAGGAATCAAAAAACGCAGGGACAATCGTGCGACTGTCCCTGCGTCTTTGAATCTGTCGCAAGACAGACAATTACTTGATCGAGACCTTCGCGCCTTCGGTTTCGAGAACGGTCTTGGCTTCGTTGGCCTTGTCCTTGCTGACGGCTTCGAGGACGGTCGGCTTTTCGCTTTCGACCAGATCCTTCGCTTCCTTCAGGCCGAGGCTGGTCACCTGGCGGACAGCCTTGATGACGTTGATCTTCTTGGGGCCAACGTCGTCGAGGATGACGTTGAATTCGGTCTGCTCTTCCTGCTCTTCAGCCGGGGCAGCGGCAGCGCCGCCCGCGCCGGGGGCAGCCATCATCATCATCCCGCCACCGGAAGCGGCAGTCACGCCCCACTTCTCTTCGAGCAGGGTCTTCAGTTCGGACGCTTCCAGAATGGTCAAAGCGCTCAGGTCTTCGACGAGCTTGGTCAAATCTGCCATGAGGTTGAATTTCCTTTCGTAATCAGTCTGTACAGGGTACGCCAGCGCGATTTACGCGGCGGGTTCTTCGGGTGATGCAGGTGATTCGTGTTCCTGCAAGTAGGCTTGCAGGACGTTGACGACCTGTGAAGTCGCCGCGCTGAGCAGACCCGCCAGTGACGCAGCAGGCTGCACGATCAAACCGGCAAGCTGGGCATGAAGCTCGTCCAGCGTCGGCAGGCTGGCGATGGCGTCGAGATCCTTCGCCGCGAACACGCTCCCGGAAATCACGCCGCCCTTGACGATAAACAGGTCGGCATTGTCTTTCTGGAAGCCCTGAACGATCTTCGCGATACCGGGCAGGTTGCCATTGCCGAAGGCGACTGCCGTCGGGCCAACCAGCAAGTCTTCCGGCACGGGCCAGCCGTTCTGTTTCAGCGAAATGCTGAACAGCGTGTTCTTCGTAATCGCGTATGAGCCAGACGATGCGCGCAGTTTGTCGCGCAGATCATCCAGCTTGGCGACGGTCAGCCCACGATATTCCGTGATAATGAAGCCATCGGTTTTCGTGAGCAGGTCGCTGTACGTGGAAACGAGTTCTTCCTTGCGCTCCTTTGTAATTGCCAAGCGCCTTTCCTCCTTCCCTTCAAAAGCGCTCAGCTTTCAGCAATTCGCTTTCAGTTTTAGCTGATAGCTGACCGCTGAGGGCTGATGGCTCAGAAACAAAAACGACCCCGCATGTCACAGCAAGGGTCGTCCATCGAAATCATGGTCGTGTTCCCTCACCTCGGCAGGAAATTGAGTCTGTGCGAAACAGACGCCTGCTGTCTGCGGCAAAAGTCGAACAGCATTGTAGTGGATGTGTCGCGCTGGATCAAGGGGCAGGTGTTGTTGGCAGCACCTTCGGCACATCGCTGAGATCGCCTGTTGTCTCGACATTACTCGGCGCAATCCAGCCCGTCGTCCCCGGATTCGCCTGATTGACGTGATCCATGCGAATTTCGTACCATGTCCCGCGCGCGCTGATGCCAATAATCGGAGCACTTTCGCCTGCCGTCATCGACAGGATGACCGGATACGTCAGCCCATCGCCTGAACGCACGTTTGCATCGGCGGTGATAACCGTGATGTAAGGCGTTGCAGTTGCGCTCGGTGCTGGCGTCTCACTCGCTTCAGGCGACGCTGCATCGGGATTTTGCACCTGAACTAAACGGCCTGGCCTGATTTCGACATTGCCATCGGCATCCCCTTGAAGCTGCCAGTCACCCTCGGCAATCCGGTTCACCCAGAAATCGGCGCGCAGTTTCAACGCGGGAAGGTTTTGAGAATCGGCCATTTGGTACAGAAGATCGCGGCGAAACTGTGCAGCAGCGCTAATCAGTTGTGCTTCGGTGATCCCATTCGCGCCGACTCGCGAACCTGTCGGCACGCCGAGTTGTGTTTCTACCGTCGTCGCGATTGCGTTCTGAAAGCCTTGATTGATGGCTGTGTCAAACAGGAACGCCTGTCCCAAAGGGGTTTCGATGCCGCGTGGCTGAATGGAAAGTTCCTGAACCCGATTCCAGTAAAGCTCAGTCCCAACCTCATCCTGAACCGCTTGCATAATCGGGTCGTCCGCCACAGTAATGAGCAAATCCCGTAATGTTGTGTCACTGCGCAGCGCAGCGTCCTTGTCGCGGACGCGCTGAAGATATGTCGTGCGTAGTTGATCGGCGGTGTCGCTGCCGGATTGTGTCGTGTAGCGATCAATGACGGTAGCCAGGTTCCCGCTTGCGATACTAAACCCGAACTCTCCATAATTCACGATGCCTGAATCGTAATTTTGATAGGAATCGTAATGCGACCCTTCAAAAGCGAGTGTGATATTGAAGGCTGCTTTTCGCACGCGTTCCGGCGCGTCGGCAGCGAGCGCTGAGGCTGTCGCTGTATTCGCCGGTGTCGGCTGCGTCTTTAGGGTGATCGTTGGCGGAACGGGGGAGTTTGTGTTGGGCGGAGGCAGTGTCGGGGTGGCGGTTGCCGCCAGTGCCGTCGTGGGGACAGCGGTGGCGCTGTTCGTCGCCGTATCGGTGCGCGTGCTTTCAGGCGAAACCGTTTCCGTTACAGCGGCAGCCGCAGTGGTCGCTGATGGAACCGAAACCAAACTCGTGGGTGTCACCATATCAAAAACATGCAATTGACTGGCAGCGAAGACCAGCACGCCCGCTGCAATGAGCAGGATTGCTGCCACGAGAAGCCAGCGTCCAATCGGGCGGCGCGGCGCGATGGTATCGAGAAAATCGCGAACCTGTCGCTCAAAATCTGCGCCTTCGCTGATGCTGGGAGCGTTGATGAGCGACAGCGGAGCCATGCGCAGCGGAAGCTCGGTTTCACCGGGCATGTGCGCGCCGTTGACGAGAACCGGGATGACTTGAACGTGCCTGAGGCCAAGCTCGACTTCTGTTCGTACTGCGTCGTCGGGGTCGTCCAGTCGTCGTTTACTTGCGTCCTGCGCATCGGTGACCGAGAGCCAGGTGGGGCCAATCAGCACCACCATGATGTCACACTTGAGCAGTTCTTCCTCGATGACCGCGCGAAAATTTCGCCCAACCGGGATGCTGTTCACATCCTTAAAGACGTTGTCCTTGCCAAGCCGTGCAGCAAATCGCTGATAGATCATATCGGCGATTTGGGCGCTGTCCGAACGACGATAGGAGATAAAAATACGCAGCATGAAATCTCACAGGAGTATATTTCCTATCAGTATATGGAAGTTTCGTTTATTCTCAAATCACGCGCTTCGCTTAGCTTTCAGAGCTTCGCTGCTCCACCCGCCTGAGCGCTTCCTGTAGCCGCTGCTGCTGAAGCGTCGTCGTCAGGTCGCCGCGTGTCCGTTCGAGCACGCCGCGCACCACGTCCGTCCGCCGCCGCAAATCGCCCGTAATCGCGTCCGGGAAGTCGAACGTCACCAGTTCATCATAGATCGCATCCATCCAGTTGAGCAGGCGCTCTGCCTCGTTGCTGTCTCCATCCTCGCGCCGCAGAATGTCGAGGATGAAGCGCCGTAGCTCGGTTGCCGCTTCCGCCAGCCCATTGACGTAAATATTTCCCTCGACGTGCAGCGAGTCAGGCGTCGGCAGCGGTCGATCCCGAATGATCGCGTAGGTGGCGAAAGCTTCGACCACTTCCTTGAGCGCGTCGCTGGTATAGCCGCTGTGCGCCAGATCAGGATATTCCGCCACCACTGCCCGCAGATCGTCCGCCGCCTGCTGCGCTACCGCCAGCTTGGCCTCGGCATTTTCCCATTCGCGGCGGTGAACGGCGCGGATCGCTTCCGAGCAGTGGCGGATCAGTTCGCGTGACGCCGAGATCGCCGTATCGCGGGCGCTGTTCTTGGCGACGAACTGCGCCCGGATTTGTTCGGAGACGCGAGTGAGTTCGCTGCTGGTCAGGTCATTCATTTGGCGGCTCGCCTTCCGGCTTGATCGTCCCAAACAGTTGATCCGCCAGCGATCCATTTTGCGGCGGCACGACGATTTCGCCGTAATGTTCCTCGAAGCGGGCGAGATTGGTTTCCAGCGCCTTCAGGAACAGCTTTGCATTGGTCGGTGTCATCACCACCCGCGATTGCACACGGGCGCGTGGATCGTTGGGCAGGATTTGCAGAAAGTCGATAATGATTTCGCTGGTCGTCTGGTTGACGATGGCAGCGTTCGAGTAGATTGCAGTCAAATTGGGCGGAATTTCGAGGCGCAGCGAGCGGTTATTGGGCGGTTGAGTCATGGTCTTCCTTTCGTGATCATGCCCACATTATACCGCGCACAACGCTCGCTGATTTCCTTCCTCCCCACCTGCGCCGAAGGGAACAGTGGCTGTAGGAGCGAGGCACGCCTCGCCCGTTTTGCGGATTATGCTTCCTGCCGATTCGGGTTTTCTCCCCTCGCCGACTTCACTCAGGGGGCGACAGTTATATGAAACGACAACATTGTAGGGGCGAGGCACGCCTCGCCCGTTTTGCGGATTATGCTTCCCGCCGATTCGAGTTTTTTCCTCTCGCCACGCAGTGGAGAGAGGTCGGGGGGGAGGTCAGGTTTTGCTTTTCCGTCGCAGCAGCGCCTGACCGCTGGTCGTGTTCTCCGCCAGCAGCCACAGCAGCTTCAGCGCCTGATCCATTGCCGCCGCGTCCAGAAAATTCAGTGATTGGTTGAATTCCCCCTCGATTTTGTTGAGCGCGGGCATCAACTCACCGGCGCGCGGACTCAGCGTCAGTTGGCTGGCACGCCGATCCGTCGTCGAGGTGGTTTTCTGCACCAGCCCCTTATCCACCATGCTGTTGACGAGGCGGCTGGGGCTGCCATTCTCGCACACCAGCCGCTCGCCCAGTTCAACCAGCGTCAGCGAACCGTACTGTTCCAGTACTTGCAGCACTTCGGCCTGCGCTGGCGTCAAATCGAGCGGGGCGAGCGCGTCCGTCAGCGAGCGATTGCCCTCGCGCTGCACGGCGA
This sequence comes from Anaerolineae bacterium, assembly GCA_034432495.1. GTDB lineage: Bacteria > Chloroflexota > Anaerolineae > Aggregatilineales > Phototrophicaceae > Flexifilum. The sequence continues at coordinate 9,999 of DAOUCB010000213.1, forward strand.
GAAACAGATAGCGCAGTTCTTCAGCTTTTTCCACGAAACGTGTCCTTTAGGTATGCAAATTCCGCGCGTGTTGACTCTGTCCGGTTGAGTTTTTGCCCCTCGCCCCGCTTGCGTGGGAGAGGGGCAGGACGCTCTGCGTCCGGGGTGAGGGGTTTGCACGTATATCCTTATGCTCGCCTAAATTGTATGACACGTCACGTATTAGGTCAAGCAAAAACGCGCTCCATCGGGACGAAGCTCCGGCGTTGCAAGCGCGCCTCGCCTTCAGGATCGTGGCTCGGCAGAAAAATCATCGGTGTCCGCGCCGCCAGTTCGAGGATGCGGCGGTGCGTGTCGTGTTGCTGTTCCGGGCTTGGCCCCACGCCGTCGATAGTGTCGCTTAGCAGTAAATCCTGCGTGTAGGCTGCGTCGCCCGCCACAAATATAATGTGATCCCCTTGCTCAATCACCACCGATAAATGACCTTTGCTGTGACCCGGCGTCGGCACGAGACGCACATCGCCTGCTCGTGTGACCGCCTCGCTCCCCTCGAAGCGCTCGTAAGCACCGCTCGTAAAATCGACCAGTCGCGGCGACAGATCTGACCAGCGCCAGTTGAAATAACCGTTCATCCGCCCCTTGAAGCCGATCCCCGCTGCCCATTCCTCTCGCCCAATCAGAAACTCGGCGTTCGGGAACCAGGCCATCCCGCCATCGTGATCCTGATGCAGATGCGTGTGGATCACCCAGCGCACATCGCGCGGGTCGAGTCCGCGCGCCTGCATTTGCGCGCCGATCTCCTGTTCGGGTGTGATCTGGAAGGGGGCGACAGCTTGAAGCAGCCGGACGTGCGGCGGAAACCAGACCGGATCGTTCGCGGTTGCCGGGATACCTGTATCAACGACGATCAGCCCTTCAGGATGCTCGATCACTGTGCAGTAGATCGGCAGCCATTCGGAGAAGCGGCGGTCGCTCAGCGCGTTGATCAGCCGCATCGCCCCAGTGCCTTTGCCCACTCGAAAATTCTGCGTGATCTTGACGTAACCCGTTGAAATCAGTTGTACGTTCATCGAAACGACTCCTTGAATGCATGACGTATCATCTATTTTGCACCCAATTACGTGACGTGTCAAGCATTTTCATCCCGATAGCAAAATCACCCTTGCCGGGTGATGACCGCCACGCGCCGCTCGACTATCCTGAGATTATCTTTCACGCATACTGGGGTAGCTCGAACGATGACATTTTCATGGATCTATGTGGTGCAGTGGCTGCACATTCTCGCCGGGATCACCTGGTTTGGCGGCTACATCTTCCTGACCTTCGCCGTCTGGCCTGCGTTGCTCAAACGTCCTGCCGCCGAAGCTAAAGCCTTCTTCGCGGCGATTGGTCAGCCTGTTGGCACGCTGATGATGCTCTCTGGCTCATTTGTTCTAATTCTGGGCTTAATACGCGGAATCGTTTTCGGCCCGGTCAAATCGCTGGAATTCGCCTTCACGACCGCCTATGGGGTGACGTTTCTGGTAGCGCTGACGCTGGCAGTCGTCATGGCAGCCTACGGGGCAATTGTTGGAAGCAAAACTCTTGAGAAAGTCTGGGATGGCGACAATTTCAGGCCGAACGCGGCGCAGTATATCCGCCGCAGTAACATTTTCAGTCTGCTCTGCTTCGGCGTGATCCTCGCCTGCATGGTGCTGATGCGTTTCGGTTTCTAAATTTGGAATCGAGCTATCGGTGTTAATTTTCCCCTCTCCACCGAAGCAAAGCGACGTGGAGAGGGGAAAGCTGACCTGTTGCGAACGTCTTTTGTTCGCATGGTCAGCCGGGGTGAGGTTCGTTTCTAAAACGGGATGTCGTCCACGTTGCTTGCGCCTTGCCCGCCGCTGTACTGATCTTCGTAGCCGCCCGACCCGCCGCCCTGATTATCGCCGCGCTGACCGAGGAATTGGAAGTTCTGCGCTGTCAGTTCTAGCGTCGCCGCAGGCTGGCCGCTGTTGTCGAGATAAGCATGGGCAGGTTCGAGTTCACCTACAACCATGATCTGCATACCCTTATGGACGTAGTTGTTTGCGGTTTCGGCAAGTTGGCGCCAGCACGTGATGCGATACCAGACTGTTTTTTCTTTCTGCTCGTTGGAATTCTTGTCGTTCCATCGACGCGAAACAGCCACCGAGAACGAACAGACACCAGCTCCACTCTGGAGATAACGCATCTCCGGGTCTCTACCGACGTTGCCAATAATGATCGTTTGCGCGAAACCAGCCATTTAATATCTCCTCGACATCGGGCTTCCCTGACTTCGCCCTGTTCTTGCACAACAATAACCAAAATTATACCATACAAAGTCTAAAAAATGCGAACATATTTTCGGAATCCAAGCCCGAAAATTGGGGTGTATTGCCTCTGAAAAGCGTCGTTCTCGTAAGGGCGCACAACCGTGCGCCCTAGTGCTCCCTTATTCACCTGCTCCTCAGCGCAAGGTGAGAGGGACTACCCCCGCTTTGCTTCCAGCAGCGTCGCCAGCACATCCTTGATCACCGCCGGATTGCCCTTGCCCTTCAGTTCCGCCATCACCTTGCCCATCAGCGGGCCGAACAGCTTATCCTTGCCGCCGAGATAACCCTGCACCATGTCGTCGTTCGCCGCCAGCACCTGCGCCACCGCCGACTCGACCGCCGACGTGTCCGAGATTTGCGCCAGCCCCTTCGCCTCGACGATGCTGGCGGGGTCGTCGCCGGTCTCCCACATGATCGCCAGCACCTCAACCGCCGACGCCTTGTTGAGCGTGCCGTCGCTTGCCATCTTGACCAGCGCGGCCATATTCGTCGCGCTGACCTTCGTCGCCACATCCTCGCGCTCGATGCCGTCGCGGTTGCTCAGGCTGAACAGGTTGCCGATGATCCAATTAGCGGCGGTCTTGGGGTTTGCGCCCGCCGCCAGCACATCCTCGAAATAGCTGGCGACCGCTTTATCCGCCACCAGCACCGACGCGTCGTAAGGCGTCAGCCCCAGCGTGATGAAGCGGTCGCGTTTGGCGTCCGGCAGTTCCGGCAGCTTGGCGCGCACCGTCTCCACCCATTCGCGGCTGACTTCGAGGATCGGCAGATCGGGTTCAGGGAAGTAGCGATATTCGTCGGCGCTCTCTTTATAGCGCTGCACGACCGTCCGCTGCTTGGCTTCGTCCCAGCCCATTGTCGCCTGCCGCACACCCTCGTGACTCTCCCACACCTTGATCTGCCGCTCGGTTTCGTACTCAATCGAGCGGAACAGGCTGCGGATGCTGTTCAGGTTCTTGACTTCGGTGCGTGTGCGATAGCCGGTATCGTCCTTGTGCTTGACGCTGATGTTCGGCTCGACTCGCATCACGCCCTTCGACATATCGCCGTTGTTGACGCCCAGATATTGCAGAATCGCTCGCAGCTTGCGCGCGAAGGCTTCGGCGGCTTCCGCGCTGTGAATATCCGGCTCGGTCACGATTTCCAGCAGCGGCACGCCCGCCCGGTTCAGGTCGATCAGGCTGGTGTTGCCAATGTGGATCGACTTGCCCGTGTCTTCTTCAAGGTGGGCGCGGCGCACGCGGATGCGCTCGGTCGTCCCGTCCGCCAGTTCGATGTCCAGATACCCGTTGATGCAAATCGGGCGGTCATACTGGCTGATCTGGTAGCCTTTCGGCAGGTCAGGGTAGAAGTAGCTTTTGCGCGCGAACTGATTCACGGGCGGGATTTCGCAGTGCAGCGCCAGCCCGACTTTCATCGCCATTTCGACCGCCGCCTCGTTGATCACCGGCAGCGTCCCCGGCAGCCCCAGCGACACAGCATCGACCGCCGTATTCGGCGGCGCGGTCACGCTGTCCACCACCGGGCAGGCGCTGAACATCTTCGTTTGAGTCATCAGTTCGGCGTGGATTTCCAGCCCGACAATCACTGTCCAATCGCTCATGACTTGTCCTGTTTCGTCTGCAAGCATATTCCTTGCGATTGTAACATGAGCCGCGCCAAGCATGTAGAGACACGCTGATCTTCGGCACCCGAATCGCATGATAAACGGCACTTGAGAAACCACTTATGCGAGAGCGAAGATAAGTTTGGATCGATCTTTATCATCCTTGCTTAAGGAGTGAGGCACGCGGCTATTTCAGAATTGTAGGCATGACCCAATGTGCGCATGATACGGACAAACGGTAGGGGCGCACCTACGTGTGCGCCCTTGCTTTTCTCCCCTCGCTACGAAGTGGAGAGGGGTCGGGGGTGAGGTAAACCTGTGCGGGATACCTACCCATTCGCTTTCTTGAAATCTTCTGAGGAGAATTCATCATGTCGAACCTTATCCTGGTGACCTATGCCAGCCGCAGCGGCTCAACGGTCGGCGTTGCGGAAGAAATCGCCAAAACCCTCGTGAATAACGGCGAGCGGGTCGAACTACGTCCTATGCAGGAGGTTACCGACCTCACCCCCTACAGCGCAGTCGTCGCAGGCAGCGCCATTCAATCTGCCCAGTGGCTGCCGGAAGCCATGCAGTTCGTCAGGACGTATCAGGCGGAACTTGCTCAAAAACCGTTCGCGACCTTCACCGTCTGCATGACCCTGGCGATGAAGAACATCCACTCCCGCGAGATCGTCCCCCGCTGGCTCGAACCGGTACGCCGACTGGTCAAGCCCGTGCGTGAGGGATTCTTCGCGGGCGCGCTCGACATCAGCAAAGTGCCATCGCTGAGCGAACGCATCAAGTTTCGCATCAGCGTCCTGATGGGTGTCTGGACGGAAGGCGATCATCGTGATTGGAACGCCATTCACGCCTGGGCTGCCAGCCTGATCCCGGTTCTGGAGCAATAACACAGCGCATTGTCCACCACCGGGCAGCCGCTGAACTTTATGCTTTTCATCATCAGGTCGGCGTGAATCTCCAGACCGGCAATCACCATCCAGTCGCTCATGACCTGTCCTCATTTTCAGGTGAGTTGACAGGGTCGTGATTGTAACGTGAGCCAGACTCAGGCTGTAGGCGTGTTCGGGATTTTTATCTGAAAATAGATGACATTCGTCACTTGAGAAATTTGTCAAAACAGTCGCCATAATGTAGCAGCAATATGCATATTCATATTCTTGCGCAGCGTGTATCGCGCTTCACGGCTCGGAGATTAACGGACGCAGGAGGTGAAGTAACGTCAAAACTTGTCCTGGTGACCTACGCGAGTCGATTAGGGTCTACGGCTGGTGTTGCTGACGCGATTGGGAAAGCCCTCGCCGAAAGCGGCTTTCAGGTCGAGGTACGCCCGATGACGCTTGTCACCGATCTCTCGCCCTACCACGCAGTGATCGCCGGGAGTGCTATTCGGTCCGGTCAATGGTTGCCAGAGGCATTGCAGTTTGTACAGGTTCATCGCATCGAACTTGCTCAGAAACCCTTCGCTGCGTTCCTGGTTTGCTTGACGATGTCGATAAGTGATGCTCAGGCGCGCGCGCGTGTGCCTCAGTGGCTAGAGTCGGTACGTGAGACAGTCAAACCAGTGCGTGAAGGCTTCTTCGCCGGGACACTGGACATCACCAAAATGCCTTCATCTGGCGAACGGCTGGTATTTCGGATGAACGTTCTGACGGGCGTCTGGACACCCGGCGATCATCGCGATTGGAACGCCATTCACGCCTGGGCTGCCAGTCTGATACCGGTTCTGGAGCAATAACGCGGCGCACTCTCCACCACTATTCAATCACTCATGGATCATCCTGTTTCATCGTTGAGATTAATGTTGAATTTGGCGCTTATACCCTGACGACCAGGTGTAGGGGCACGCCATGGCGTGCCTAAAAAGTCGCGCGTAAGGTGATTTTGCCCTCATCCCCCGCCCTTGTTGTAAAGGGATAATCCCCTTCCTGAAAATCAATCGCTCATAGAGCAGGCTGGATGTTCTGATTGAGCCGGAACAGATTGAGCGGATATGCCGTTCCAGACTTTCCGCGCCGCTTCATAGGCGTCGTTTTCTGGAGTTACAAGGGATCCCTGCAAATTCGCTCGAAGCTGATCAATGGTCTCGTCTGGCAGGCTGATGGTTTCGCCGTCCAACATCTTGACGGGTCGCGTCGGCATGAGCGTATCCCTTCTGTGGTTTCATAGAGAATTATAGTATAAGTATAGAATGATTGCCGTGCAATTTCAGTCGGGAACGCTCAAGCGCCCGGCGGTGTAATATCTGAAACAGTTCAGGAGATATTTATGCAGCCCTGGCAGATCATTTTGCTCTCGGCGCTTGTTGCCTTTGTGTTCAACGTCGGTGTGGAACACCCTTACGACAACCAGCCTGTATCTTCCGCTCAGGTTCCCGCCAATTGCCCGGTCACCCTTGCGCCCGACCTTCCCTTCCTCGCGCCGCCGCCCAATTCACCCCATGCCCCCTGGGATGGCATGTTCTGGTACGGCAGCGCGTCATTGTGGACGGTGCTGCACGATTCAGGCGTCTGGTCAGGGCTGCCGCATAATCCCGAAGGCTATTCGCAGAAAGTCCTGTTTTGGCGTCAGGGCTACCTCTGGACGGACGAGCCGGAACCCGCCCTCACCGTCACAGGCCAGCGCCTGGATGCGCCAGCGCCGCCGCTCAACGTTTCGCGCGCCACCAATGCCTTCGCAGAGGACATTCAATCCGCCATGCTCGTCGGCGTCGATTTCCCCGCTTTGGGCTGCTGGGAGATCACAGGTCGTTATCACGACAGCAGTCTCAGTTTTGTCGTCTGGGTCGCGCCTTAAAGTATTTGCCGATTATCCCCTGACGACCAGAGTGTAGGGGCACGCCATGAGGGTGTCTAAAAAGTTGCGCGTAAAATGATTTTTCCCTCATCCCCTGCCCCTTCTCCCGTCGCTTCGCTTATGGCGAAGGAGAGAAAGTCCCTCTCCCTTGAGGGAGAGGGATTTAGGGTGAGGGCTTTTTAAACACCTTCATGCCTCGCCCTTGTTGTTAAAGGATAACCCTGCTATTTTCGTGTTCAGATCAGGCGCACTAGCTGTCGATCCGTCACATTTGTTCCGCGTGACGGGAGCGCTTTTTCGGCTGATCGGTTCGCTCAAATGCCGCCATTGCACACGTATGCACACGCTTAGGGCAGCAGCGCCTGCACCAGCGTGTTGTAACGCGGATCAGTCGTCAGCACCCGCCGCATATGCTCGCGCAGCCCCTCCGGCGCGTGGTCGAGCGCGTCCCGGCACAGCGGCAGCGCCCCGCGTAAGTTCCCTCGCTCGTAGATCATCAGCCCTCGGTTGAACGGGATCATCGGGTCATCCGGGATGATCGCTTCCGCTGCGCGATAGTCCGCCTCGGCGTCCTCGTAGCGCTTCAGGCGGCGGTAAATATCGGCTCGCTGGAGCGTTAAACCTGCCCGTTGCAGCATCAACAGGGGATCCGTCGAATTTGCCAGTTGATCCAGCGCCGAGCACAAATGCTCAGCCGCAGTCACGTTATCGCCTTTGAGCACATAACACTTGGCACTCCACATAAGCCATATCGGTGTTTTGGGCAGATCCGCCAGAAATTCAAGCGCCTGATCCGCTTTGCCCCGCTGTTCAAGCAGCGTGATTACGATCATGGCAAGCTGTTCAAGCGCGCTGTTATGTCGATATTTTTTAAAGGCTTCAATCAGCGGTGCTTCAATCTCAGCCGATAAACCGAGTTGAATCAGCGCCCCCATCCGCTTGACATAATCCCACTCGGTGAGATCAGGGAGTGCGTTAAGTTCAGCCAGCGCTTCGCGGGCGCGACCGGGCAGGCGAATCATGACGTCGATACGCAGGCGTCGAGCATCCATATCCTCCGGGTGCATCTCAAGCTGTTGGTTGAGCGCCTCAAGTGCGTCGTCGAGTTCCCCTGCCTCGATGAAGGCTTCGGCGAGTTCAATCGGTGTGTGCATGATTTTCCTGATCGCTTTCGATGAGTGGCAGCCAGAAGCAGAAATTGCTGCCCGCGCCGATTTGACTGTGGACTTCGATTTCGCCGCCGTGCAGTTCGACAATTTCTTTGGTGATGCTCAATCCCAGTCCTGTCCCCTCGACCTGACTGATGACGCGGTAGAACGGCTGGAAAATGTGCGGCAGGTGTTCTTCCGAAATGCCAATGCCGCTGTCCTCGATTTCGACCTGCGCCAGCGCCCCGGTGATGTCGCACATTTTGCTCAGGCGCACGTCGATTTTCCCTCCTGCGGGCGTGTAGTTGATCGCGTTGGTCAGCAGGTTGGTGATCACCTGCGCCAGTCGTTCGGTGTCGGCATGGACGTAGAGTGGCGCGTCCGGCAGTGAACAGATCAGTTGAAGCTGCTTGCGCTCTGCTTCGGGCTGCTGAATCTGCACCAGCATGGAAATCAGGTTTTGCAGCGCGACATTCTCGAAATTCAGCTTAATCACGCCGCGCTCGAAACGTGAGACGTCCAGCAGGTCTTCGACCAGCCGCTTCATGCGGTCGGTGACGTGTTCCAGCACGCGCATGTGGCCTTCCATCCGCTCCGGTTGGCGGCGCATCAGGTACAGGCGCGTTTTCAGGTTGGTGATCGGCGTGCGCAGTTCGTGCGAGGCATAGGCGACAAACCGCTCCTTCTGCTGCTGGAGCGCCTTCTCCTTGCTCACATCGCGGATGACGGTGACCGCTCCGGTGGAACGACTCCCCGGCATAATGACCGCTGTCGAAATCGTTATGGCGTCGAACTCGGTGCCGTCTTTGCGCATCAGCAGTGTTTCGTTGCGCCAGAAGCCTTTTGCCAGCAGGTTCTCAGTCGATAAAGCGACCAGTGTCTTGAATTCTTCGTCGCTCTGTTCCTTGCTGCGCAGCAGTTTTAGCGAATAAGTCGTCCACTCTTCCTGTGAATAGCCCATCATCTGCACCAGCGCCTGATTGATATAGCGCACCTGAAGCTCGCCGCCGATAAGTTCGGTGTAGGCGACGCCTTCGGTCATGGCATCGAGGATCGCGCTCATTTGACCGCGCTCATATTCCAGTTCGGCGGTACGCTGGAGCACACGCCGTTCCATTTCGGTCGCCTGACGGCGCACACGGTCAAACAGGCGGGCGTTGCGAATGGCAATCGCCGCCTGATCCGCGAAAATTTGCAGGTGATCAGCGTCTTCAGCGCTGAAGGAATTCGGGATGCTGCTGTCAATATTCAGGAAGCCGATCACGTAATTGCCAATGCGGATCGGCGCGGCGACATACGATTGCAGCCAGTTTTGGATGTCGTTGACGGCGATCCAGTCAGGATAGGCCGCGATGTTCGGGATCGCCAGCGCACGGTTGTTTTCGATCATCCAGCGCAGCGTCGCCGTCTCGTTGACCTTCAGATGCACCGCATCAATCGAGGGATGTATTTCAGCGCCGGGTGCTTCGTAGCCACGCGAGCGGGCAACGGTGGCGAGTCCCGCCTCGATCAGCATAATGTTGGCGCACTCGCTCGGCACGACCAGATTGACCTGTTCGAGAATGCGATCCAGCACCTCGTTTTGATCGAGCGTGCTGGACAAAGCCGCCGCCGTGTTGCGTAAGGCGTCTGCCAGCACCATAGGATCGGTTGGCGTTGCTTCGCCGCGCCGCCGTTTGCTGATGTCGTACACCAGCAGGTAGAGCAGCATTTGCCCGTCGTAGTCGATGGGATTGGACAGGACTTTCACGTCGCGCACCTGCCCGGACGCGGTGCGATGGCGAAAGTTGAACAGCGTCCCTTCCTCATTATTTTCTGAAGGGTTGGTGACGTCCAGATCATTGATCAGCTTGTGGCGGAATGCTTCGCGTGAATAACCGTAGAAGACGCACGCGGCGGGGTTCGCATCGACAATCTGCCCATTTTTCGGGTTGACCAGCAGTTGGATGGCGCGGTTGCGCTCGAACACCTGCTCCCAGCGCTTTTCGTAGCTCTGCGACTGTTCGGTTTGCTCCTGCTTTTCGATCAGCGCGGCGATCCGTCGCGTTAGCAGTGCTGCGCGGATCGGCTTGATCAGCACATCACTTGCGCCCGCCTGGTACGCTCGCTCGATCAGGTCGTCGCTGTCCGGCAGCAGCATCAGAATCGGCACGCTGCTGCTTTCGCGCAGGCGGGCGCAAAGGGCGAAGCTATCACCTTCGGGGAGCGCGCTGTCCAGCACAATGAGGGTTGGCGTCAGGCGGCTGTATTCAGAAACCAACAGACGGGCGTCGCGGCTCTGTTCGGTATGATAACCCTCGCGGGCAAGCAGGGAGGACAGGTCAGCGGCGCTGTCGCTCTGCGCGATCAAAATCGACGCGCGCGGTTCACTCATAAGATCAGACCTTCGGCAGCGAGTATCAGCAGCCGATTATAATGGCTCCGCGCGAATCCTGGCATCACAAGATATTAACGGCTTCGAAATACCGAGCGCGGGGGATTCGCAAAGCTCTGGGATTGAAGTGCCATTAGTATAGTCGATCTGTCACCGCTGATTCGTAAAGCGTTGCCTCTGCCCTGTACTGACTGGGAATCTCGCAAAACAAAAACGCAAAGGCGCATTAACCTTTGCGTTTTACTCGCTTGTGCCGGGTCGGCGTGAAATTGCTTACCCGTGCCGCACCATGAAGCGCTGCATCCGTTCCAGCGCCGTTTCGATATTCTCGTAGCTGTTGGTGTAGCTGGCGCGCACGAAGCCCGCGCCGCTTGCGCCGAAGGCGCTCCCCGGCACGACGGCGACCTGTTCCTCGCGCAGCAGGGTTTCGCAGAATTCCTCGTCATTCATGCCGCTCAGTTGAATGTTGGGGAAGGCGTAGAACGCACCGCGCGGCTCGAAGCAGGTCAGGCCAATCTCGTTGAAGCCGCCCACGATCAGACGACGGCGTTTGTCATACTCGCAGCGCATCATCTCCACGTCGTTTTCGCCGTTGGTCAGTGCTTCCAGCGCCGCGACCTGTCCCATCGTCGGCGCGGACATGATCAGATACTGATGCAGTTTACGCATCGCTTCCATCAGTTCGGGCGACGCCAACACGTAACCGATGCGCCAGCCCGTCATCGCGAACGACTTGCTCATGCCGCTCAGCAAAATCGTGCGCGCATACATTCCCGGCAGCGTCGCGAAGCAGATGTGCTGGCTTTCGTAGACCAGTCGCTCGTAAATCTCATCCGAGATCACCAGCAGGTCGTGTTTTTCGGCAACGGCGGCGACTTCGAGCAGATGTTCGCGCGAGAGGATCGCCCCGGTCGGGTTGTTCGGGTAGCTGATCAGGATCGCTTTGCTGCGCGGCGTAATCGCGGCTTCGAGATCCGCGCCCGTCACCTGAAATTCGTTTTCGACCGTCGCATCGACAATCACCGGGACGCCGCCCGCCATCTCGACCGTCGCCGCGTTGGCGACGAAACACGGCTGCACGACCAGCACCTCGTCACCGGGATCGAGAATCGCCTTGAGTGCCAGAAACAGCGCCTCGCTGACGCCCACCGTCACCAGAACCTGACTGACGGGTTCGTAGTGAACGCCGTAAAGCCGCTCGATATAATCGGAGATCGCCTGCCGCAGTTCAATCGTGCCGGAGTTCGAGGTATAGCCTGTTTGCCCGTTCAGCATCGACTCGATGCCTTTTTGCATGATGTGCTGCGGCGTCACGAAATTTGGTTCGCCAATGCCGAGTGTAATCACGTTCTCCATCGTCGCGGCGATGTCAAAATAACGGCGGATGCCGGAGGGTCGCATGGCCTGAGTACTGTGTGAAACGAAGTTCCGCATGAGAGTGTCCTGATTCAGAAGTAAGTCGCATATTCCATCATTATCCACGAATGCGGCAGCATGGGTTAGGGCAGGCTTCATCAATTTGTCGATGACTTCTGCTACAAAGTGTCTGAAAGCGCAAGCGCGTAAACCTAGTCGCGAGGCGATCATGCCTTCGGATCAACGTCAGGCTGCAATTGCTCACGCCGCCGTAATCTCCGAGCGCGGATCGATGGTAAAATATTTGCTAGTCGATTATTTGTTCGGAGCGCGGGCGATGCAGAGCGATTCGCTGGTGTTAGTGGCGTTGGTCGGGTTGGGTGTCATCTGTGTCGGCCTGCTGGTGATCCTGTTTCTGGCGATGCTGCGCTTTACCGGGCACCACATGCTGGGTTTCTTCACGTTCTGGGGGCGCGGTGGCGACGACAAGGACGACGAAACTGCCTTCGTTCCTCCGCCCAAAACCGACCTGCGTTCGATTGCCAGAGCGCAGGATTTCGACGCCGCGTTGGCGAAACACATCGTTCAGGACGAGTTCGAGCCGCGTACAACGCCCACCCATCCTGCGCCGGGAGCGCCCTCCACGCCATCGGCTTTTACGACATCCCCTGCGCTGCCACCGTCTCCTTTCCCGGACGCCCTTCCGCGCCTCGGCTCACGCGCCAGCAACGGTCACGTCCGCTCGAACGGTAATCGCATTTATGAGGACGACGAGGACGATAACGACGGGCTGGCAGATTTCCTCGACGATCAGCTTTAGCGCGGCTTCAGCCTTTTTTCCGAGAGTGTCTAATTTTGTGGGCGTTTTTGTAGGGGCGAACCCACGTATTCGCCCTGGATTTGGGCAGACACATTGGTCTGCCCCTACAAATGCTCACTTTTTTCGACACACTCTTTTTTCCGACCGATATAGAGCAGGTGTCGTGACGCTGCCATGATCGACGGCTCGGTGCTGACCTTGTAGAGCAAATCCAGCCACAACTCGCGCTGCTGCCCCTCAAGCCGGTTGTAGCTCTCGTCGTCGGCACCGATGGCGGGTTCGACGCCTGCTAGCGCCAGCGTCTCCAAGCCGAGTGCTTCATGCAGCGGCGCAATCTCCGTGACATCGGCAAAATAGCCGCGAAAGCCGCCGCGCCGCGCATCGTGCCGCTGGCCTTGCCCGATAATCGCCCTGACTTCCGCCTGATCTTCAATCCAGCCTGGATCGTTTTTCATCAAATCGCCCAGCAGCCCCAGTCGGCTGATGAAGGCCGAACACAAAACGCCGCCTGTGCGCAGGCGTTCGAACACCGCTTTCAGCGCTGCCTGTCGATCCGCCTCGACCACCAGATGATAGAGCGGCCCCATCAGCAGCACAGCGTCAAAATCCTTCTGATTGACTGCCTGAAGATCACGCGCATCTGCCGCGACGAAACGCACCTGTTTCGTCAGCCCCGCGCCGTCAATCCGTTTGCTGGCCTGTGCCAGCAGCGCCGGGGATAGGTCAACCGCCGTGACCGCGTAGCCGCGCCGCGCCAGTTCCAGCGTGTAGCGCCCGGTCGCTGCGCCCACTTCCAGAATGCTTCCCTGCGCGGGCAGATAGCGATCCAGATAGCGCCAGGTCAGGTCATATTCCAGTTGATGCCGCGCCAGCCGGACGTGCTCCCGGTCGGGATCGCTGCCGTAATAATCACCAATATCGCTGACGTCGTCGATCATTTGTCATTCTCGCTTACTGAAGGAGTTTCCCCACTTCATGCGCGATCATCCCGCGCAGTTCAAGGCGCTGCTCAGAATCATAGGCGACGCTGTAGGTCGGCTGAGCGGGCGGCTTGCCATCATCCTGATAGTAGAGATTGTAGTTATCGCGAATCAGCTTGTGGTAGGCGTCGGCGTCGTAAAACGGTGAGCTGAACTTGAGCATCTTCTTGCCGATGGCGATGATTGGGCGTTTGGCCTCACCTTCGACGCGGAAATAGACCCACAGCCCGATCAGGCTGAGTGTTTTGTAACCGTAATAGCCGGAAGCACGCTGCCAGATGACCACCCCGATGCTTGGCAGGGCGCTCTTGATGGCTTTGGGGCCGTAGCACAGCGTTGCGCGGCGGCGCAGCTTGTCGAGCGCGTCCATTGCGTTCAGGTCGTCGAGGATGCGCGCCAGTGGATCAGTCTGCTGCGCCAGTTGGTTGGCTTTGCGCCGCTGCATAATCTCGTTGAGCAAATCATCCTGTTTTTTCGCCATAATTCTACCTGCAAAATTCTCTACTTGACCGCCTGAAGCGCCATCTCAAGGTCGTTGGCAATCTCCGACCACAGAGATATACGAAAGGCGACTTGCTCTGGATCAGAATGATGTTTAGCCACCATCAAAACTGCTTTTCGCACATCTGGACCGAAAAAAGTCTTTGAAAACTCAGGATTGCCACCCCAGTAATTATTGGCCTCTATTGCGATAGACAATCCTGAGAGCATACTGACTATGGTATCGATATACTCACCCGAATGTTCAAAGTATTGCTGAGGTTTTGATATGCCCTTGAAGGCATTTCTAAAATTACTGACTCCCGGCCAATCCCAATATTTGTCCAATAATGGATCGATAATCTTCCCTTGCCGGTCAATCTCCTCCAGTGACGTCATATGACCAAGTGCTTCAATTGCCTTAACAATAGCATCATCCTCTGGATGGGAACGAGAAAAGTCAGATAAAAACCGCTGTGCCTGCCTTGCCACCATTCTTAATGAGTCACTTTGCTTCAGGTCGGAAAGTAGTTTCACCAAACTTTCGTGGCGAAGTTTCCATTGATCTTTTTGAGCGGCGGTACGCAAAGCTTGTAAAGTTTCCTTTTGTTGCTCATTCATATTGAATACACACTACTTCCATGTTCGCTCAAAAACCCGCAGCCAGTTTTTATAAGCAATTTTTTCCAGCGCTTCCTGATCGTAGCCGCTGGCGCGTAAACACTCGATCAGCTTGGGCAGGCCGGTAACGTCGTGGAGGTCATGTGGCATGTCTGCGCCGTCAAAATCGGAGCCAAAGCCAACACAATCCACACCAATTTTATCCACAACGTAATCCAAATGGCGCGTGATTTGCGTCAGCGGCACATCTTGTTCGATGCTCGACTGCGGATGCGTATTCATAGCCTCGAAGTTGATGCCAATGATGCCGCCGGATGCGCCGACTGCCTCGATTTGAGCGTCGGTCAGGTTGCGCGACGATGGACAGATGGCATAAACGTCGGCGTGGCTGACGACCAGCGGCGCGTCCGAGATTGCTGCCACGTCGAAGAAGCCGCGCTCGTTCAGGTGCGCCAGATCGACCACGATGCCCAGCTGATTACATGCGCGAACGAGCGCCTTGCCCGTTTCGGTCAGACCCGCGCCTGTATCCGGCGACTGCGGGAAGGCAAAGGGGACGCCATGCCCGAAAGCGTTGGGGCGGCTCCAGGTCAGGCCGACGGAACGCACGCCTTTATTATAATAGCTTTGCAGATTGCTCAAATCGGGCTGGATGGCTTCCGCGCCTTCAAGGTGCAGCACCATTGCGAACACGGAATGTCCGAAACAATGTCTTATATCGCCTGTGTTTCGGACAATGAGCGCCCGACCGTTCGAAGCGGCTTCGATCTGCTCGGCGAGGTCGATCACCCCATTGGTGAAGGTTTCGGCGTAGCCCTGCGCAATCGGACTCCGCTCAGCCACGCGATAGCCGTCGTCGCTGAAGGTGATGCCGTACATCGGGTCGCGCTCCGGCGACTCTGGCGGGGGTGGCGTAAAGATGGCGAACAATCCGCCGCTCAGACCGCCAGTTTCCGCCCGTGGCAAATCAATCTGCCCGCTGTCGCTGCCCTGCAAAAATGCGCGCACATTGGTGCGCGTGAGGGTGTCGTTATGCCCGTCAAAAATCTGCATTTCTCGCCTTTTTAGAACAAATTTGCGGGTGATTAGACCTCGCTTTCGCGTGAGAATCAAAAAGCAGGGCGCATATGGCTGTGCTCTGGTGTATAGGCTGAGGGCGACAGCGGCTCAGGAATCTTCGTTAACGAGCGTCCGGTTGATGTGATAGGCGGCGGTTGCTCCATGCGCTACCGCAACCGCGATGCTGCGGATGGGATTCGCCATGTCGCCAGCGGCGTAGACGCCTGCAATGTTGGTTTGTGCGGCAGCATCCACCTGCACCAGCCCGTTCTCGGTCAAAACACAGCCCAAATCCTGCGCGAAGGGCGTGCTCTGGCTGACCGTCAGATGAATGAAGATGGCGGCGCAGTCGATAGCGCTGCCGTCGCTGAAAATCAAGCGCTCGACCTGTCCATCGCGGCCTTCCACGCGGACTGCTGGCGTCTCGACGATGGCGATGTTACGCTGCTGCAAGCGCATCTGTTCTTCGTCGCTGAGCACGGGTGCGCCTCCCGTTGCCAATGTGAGCTTGTCTGTCCATTGGTGAAGCATCATGGCGCGGTGAAAGGCCATTGCGTCGTCGTTGTAAAGGACAAGCGCCTGATCGCGCACTTCCCAGCCATCGCAGTAGGGACAGTGAAAGACGCTCGTGCCGAAGAACGACTCGATGCCGTCGAGCGCAGGCAGCGTATCCCTCAGTCCGGTTGCCAGCAGCAGCTTACGTGCGCTGTAAACTTCGCCCGCTGCCGTTTCGACGCGGAAACCACCTTCAACAGAAGCGACCTGCGTGACCGTAGCACTCTGCTGCGTGACCGTCTCGTAAGGAACGAGCTGGTCGCGGGCGATTTGAAGCAGGTCAGTAGGGCGAACGCCGTCGCGGGTCAGGAAGCCGTGCGAGGCGTGCGAGAAGCGGTTACACGGCCTGCCGTTGTCAATGACCAGCACATGACGGCGCGAACGTCCGAGGATGAGCGCGGCGCTCAACCCGGCGCTGCTGCCGCCAATAATGATTACGTCGTGCATGATTTTTCTCCGTATTGATATGGCGTATCAATTAGAGATGAATGGATCGAATTTTCTTACCGAAACAAAAAGAGCGCCCGCAGTATTGGGCGCTCTTTCGTCAGCATGAAGGGCGAGGCACGCCTCGCCCCTACCGAACCTTGATTGCGAAGGGCGCACATAGGTGCGCCCCTACAATGATCGGGTAGAAATGGATTATTCGCCGCCGGGGGTGATTTCGACGGTCGGCGCTTTCCAGTCTGTGCCCTTGACATCGAGCGCGGGCATATCGGCCTGCAAGCTGTCGAGCGCGGCCTGAGCAAGGTCGTTGCGATAGCTCTTGCCTTCGCCATCTGCCGCCGTCTTGATGATGCCGTAATCCAGGGCAATCTTGGCGGTGGTGTCGAAAGCAGCCGCGTCCATGATGCCGATACCATCGGGCGACGGCCAGATCAGCTTGTTGACTTCGTTCATCTGCCATTCCTGATGACCCTTGCCAAGCGTGGGGCCAGCCGCCAGGACAATATCGACGCATTCATCCGGGTTGTCACGGCATTCGATCCAGCCTCGGAAGGAGGCGCGCAGGAACTTGATGGCGATTTCCTGATTGCTGCCTTCCGCCAGCCAGTCGGCGTTGGCGAAGATCAGGTCTTCGAGCATAGCGGTGCCTTCGGCGTTGAAGTCGAGGATGTTGAGGTCGTCTGCGGTATAGAGCAGCTTGCCGTCGGCATCGGTCGTTTCCAGCACCTGCGCGATTTCGTTGTAGGTCATGGCGGAAGCGGCGTCGATTTCCTTGTTGAGGAAGGCGTTCATGTCAAACGCCTGCTGGGCGATGGTCACGTCGTCCGGGTTTTCCGGGTCGATGCCTTCTTTGGTCAGCGCGGCGAAGGTCGGGAAGGCGTTGCCACCCGGCCAGACACCAACGATCTTGCCCTTAAGGTCGGCAAAGGAGGTCAGACCACTGTCTTTCCAGGTGATCTGGCGCATCCCGGAGCGCTGGTAAATCTGAGCGATGGCGATCACGTCCTGACCAGCATCACGGGTCGCGAGCATGTTGCCCATCCAGTCGGTGCCGAACTGAGCAGTTCCGGCGGCGACATACTGCTGCGGGTTAATGTCCGTACCTGCTGGGACGATGGTCACGTCCAGACCTTCATCCTTGTAGTAGCCGAGCGAGTCGGCGGCGTAGTAGCCCGCGAACTGCGCCTGTGGCACCCACTTGAGCACAATGCTCACCGGGACGAGATCCGGGGTTGCGTCCTGCGCCAGCGCCATCGGCGCAAAGACCAGCGACGCGAGTACGACGAAGAACAACACTTTACGCATAGAAAGCCTCCTGAGAGTAAACATAAACGAAGTCACGAGTAATGAGTGATGAGTAATGAGGAAATGCAGTTAAAAGGTGAAAGTTAAAAGTTAAAAGCGAAATACAGAACGCCACTTTTAACTTTTTCTACTTTTAACTTTTAACCCATATGGTTTCACTCATTACTCATCACTCATTACTTTCTTTCCTATTTCTCGCGGAACGAGATATGCCACGACATGAGCGCTCGTTCTACGGCAGAAACCACCATGTAAAAGAGAATCCCGAACAGCGCGGCGATGAAGATCGACGACCAGGCTTCGGGATACTTGAACTGCCCGGCGTCGTCGCGGATTTTGAAGCCGAGTCCCGCCGTCGAGCCGCCGAAATATTCGCTGACAATCGCGCCGATCATCGCCAGGGTTGTGCCGACCTTGAGCGCCGAGAAGATGAAGGGCAAGGCGCTCGGCAAACGCAGCTTGCGGAAAATTTCGCCCTGGGTCGCGGCGTAGGATTTCATCAACTCCAGCGAGAGCACATCGACCGAGGTCAGGCCGCGCACGGTGCTGATCATCGCCGGGAAGTAGGTCGTCAGCGCGACGATGCCAATTTTCGAGGCCGGGTTCAACATGCCGAACCAGTTGTTAAAGATCGGCGCGAAGGCCAGAATCGGGATGGCGTTGATCGCAATGGCGACGGGCAGCAGCGCCTTGCTGAAGCTGACGAAGCGCGCCGACACCATCCCGGTCAGGATACCCAATCCACAGCCGACGACGAAGCCCCAGAAAGCGTTCTGAAAGGTGTACCAGCCGGACGAAACCAGTTTGGGATAGGCGTCGATAAAGGTTGCACCAATCACGCTCGGTTTGGGCAGCAGAAACTGTTCGATGTGCAGCGCGTCGATCAGCACTTCCCAAACAATGAGCGCCGCCACCGCGACCAGCAACGCCGCCCCCTGTTTGCGAATCGCCCGCCGATAAATCGCCAGACGTGACCAGGGTTGCCACAAAATCACGACGCTGACGATAGCGACGTATTCGAGGATCGTCGGCAGTAGCAGCGCACTGTTGAGCAGGTCAAGCGGCGTGTCTTTGCCGAGCCGCTGTATAAACAAATCCTGCGGCACACCCGCCAGCGCCCCCGCGAGGTTGAAACCAAACAGGATCGCCAGCACCATATACAGCGTATACGCAATCAGGATGAGTGCAGCCCCTAATTCAAGGGGGTGCTTCAGTCGCGCGGTGGATCTAAATGCTGCCCAATGCACGCGGATCAGGGCGAGAGCGCAGATGACCAGCCCGCCGGTGATGGCGACGCCCAGCGAGGCGTTGCGGAAGGCGCTGCCGAACTGCGTATTTTCTTTCAGCAGCGGATTTTGCAGGTGATAGGTGACGATCACGAAGAACAGCAGCGCTAGCGCCAGCATGTCGCGCCCCAGCGTGCGGTTATCGTAGACAATCTCGTCTGCCGCTTCGCTATAGACCGCCTCAGAGGCGGCTTCAGCATCACTGGCCTGATGCTGACTCAGCTTAAGGGTATCGTCGGACAGGGCTTTGCTCATTCGATGCCCACCTCTGCGTTCGATCCCACCCCGGCGCGCAGGCTGTGACGCACCTGATTGGAGAAGTGGAAGAACTGGTCGAGATCGTGGGTTCCGGAATCGCGCGGCTGCGGCAGGTCGATGTCGATGATCTCGGCGATGCGTCCCGGTCGCGGCTTGAGGACGACGACGCGCGTCGAAAGGTAAACGGCTTCGCTGATGCTGTGGGTGACGAATAGCACGGTCATATCCGGGATGGCGCTCCAGATGCGCAGCAGTTCGTTGTTCATGCGCTCGCGCGTCATTTCGTCGAGCGCGCCGAACGGTTCGTCCATCAGCAGAATTTTCGGCTCGAAGGCCAGGGCGCGGGCGATACTGACGCGCTGCTGCATTCCGCCGGACAACTGCCAGGGGTATTTGTTGGCGAAATCGCCCAGTTCGACCAGCTTGAGCATGGCGCGGGCGCGCTCTTCGCGCTCGGCTTTGGAATATTTCATGACTTCGAGCGGAAGCTGGACGTTCTTGAGGACGGTGCGCCAGTCGTAGAGCGTCGGGCTTTGGAAAACGAAGCCGTAATCCTGATCTTTGCGCGCCTCCGCTGCGGGTTTGCCGTTGACCGTGACCGTGCCGGACGAGGCCGGGATCAGGTCGGCGACGATGCGCAGGAGCGTGCTTTTGCCGCAGCCTGAGGGGCCGATCAGCGAGATGAACTCACCTGGTTCGACTTCAAGGTTGATGTTTTCGAGCGCATTGACGACCGACCCATCCGATGTGCGGAAGGTCTTCGACATATTCTGAACGGAGATGATGGATGGCAAAGCGTACTTACCCTTCAGCTACGCAATTTAGTTTTCGCCGCCGAGGGTTTAAACCCCTAGCGGCTTTTCGCTGATCACTAACTGCTCTCTTCCACTTTCCAGCGCACGACCAGCCGCTCGATCAGCGCAATCGCGCTGAAGAACAGGATACCGAGCAGGCCGGAGGCGGCGATTGTCGCCCACAGGCGCGGCGGCGACTGGTTGTAGTAACGCGAGAAATTCAAAATGGCGATGCCGAGGCCGTTCTGGATGCCGGACGGCAGTTCGCCGATGATCGCGCCGACGACGCTGGCGGTCGCGGAAATCTTGAGCGCCGTGAAAATCTGCGGCAGGGCGTTGGGAATGCGCAGCTTGATCAAAATCTGCCAGCGGCTGGCGGCGTAAGTCTGCATCAGTTCGAGCGACGTTTGCGGCACGGAGGTCAGGCCGCGCAGGGTGTAGATCACCACCGGGAAGAAGGTCAGGTAAGCGGCAATGATCGGGACAGACCAGTCAATCGCGCCGATCTTCGCCATCCAGATCACGACCATCGGCGCAATGGCGAGAACAGGCACAGTCTGCGAGGCGACGACGAAGGGCAGCAGCCCACGCTGAAGCAGCGACGAATGAGCAAAGAGGATTGCCAGCGCGAAGCCGATCAGCCCGCCGATCAGGAAGCCGCGCAGCGCCGCCAGAAACGTATATTCGCCGCTTTCGATCAGCATCTGATAGAGTGGTTCGCCGTTGCGCTGGGCGGGTTCGCCAAAGGACTGAATGATCTCGCTGAGGTGAGGAAGCTGGGTGTCGTTGAGAATGCTGAGATCGATGCTGGTACTGCCGAGGTTGACGGCGTAATTGTTGGCTGCGCCGAAGGCTTTCGCGCCCTCCCAGAACAGGATCAGGACGACCACCAGCAGCAGCGAGAGCGCGGCGGTGCGCAAACCGCTGTGATCGGCAGGCGGAGTTTCGGCACGGGATTGAACAGCCATTCCACTTATCGATTCTTACCAAATGAGACGTTTCTGTAATGCGCCCCCTATTTTATAGACCCTTTCCACGTTTCGCCAATTGAGCGTCTTTGACAAGTTTCGCCAGCCGCTTTTGTTCACTTTTGCTCAAACAGAGTCCCTGACAGAAGATGTCAGGGATTGGGATTTATCGTAAGCAGTGTACCGAGTGATCGATATGATGTGCATGGGGAGATGAACATGATACCAAATTTCGATTTGAAGAGGCGGTTCGCGCCTTTGTATAAAGCGTCGGCAAAGCAGGCAGAGATTGTCGATGTGCCGCTGCTCAATTTCCTGATGATCGACGGCAGCGGCGACCCGAACACGGCGCAAGCCTTCGCCGACGCGGTGCAGGCGCTGTTCAGTGTCGCCTATGGGCTGCGCTTCATGCTCAAGAAGGAGCGCGGCATTGACGCGCCCGTGATGCCGCTCGAAGGCTTATGGTGGGTCGATGATTTGACCAAACTGGACTTTGCCGACAAATCCAACTGGCAGTGGACGCTGATGATCGCCCAGCCGGAGGTTGTCACCGAAACAGATGTCGCGCAGATGACAGCGCAGATCAAGGCGAAAAAGCAGGCGTCCCCGCTGCTGGACGCGCTTCGCTTGGCTGCATTTGACGAAGGGCGGTCGGCGCAGATATTGCATCTCGGTTCATTTGCAACCGAAGCGCCGACGATTGAGCGGCTGAAGCAGTTCATGAGTGCCGAAGGACTCGAATACAACGGCAAGCATCACGAAATCTACCTGAGCGATTTTCGGCGGGCTGCGCCTGACAAGCTGAAAACCATCATCCGCTATCCGGTGCGTTCCAAAGCTGGCGATTAACGTCCGCCGCTGATCAGCACGGTCTGCCCGTTGACGTTGGCGTTGGCCTTCGACCCCAGAAAGACGATCAGGTTGGCAACGTCTTCGGGCGTGGTCAGGCGACCGCTGGGCGTGCCTTTCTGGATCATGTCGAGATAGTTCTGCTGGATGTGCAGGTTGCTTTCAGTGGCGATGAAACCGGGCATGACGCTGTTGGTCAGGATGTTGGCGGGGCCGAGTTCGGCTGCCAGTGTGATGGTCAGGCCAGAGAGTCCGGCTTTGGCGCTCGAATAGGGCGCTAGGCCCGGCACGCCGTGAATCGCGCCGTCCGATGAAATGTTGACGATGCGCCCCCAGCCGCTGGCGCGCATCAGCGGCAGCGCCGCCTGAATGGTCAGGTACGCGCCTTCGAGCACGCCGCGCACGACCGCCTGCCAGCGCTCGGCAGAAACATCCTCGAACAGCGCGCCGCGTGTGGGGGCGATGTCGGCAGGGGCGGCGTTGTTGACCAGTACGTGGAGCGCGCCCCACTTGTCTTTGATGCTGGCAATCGCCGCGTGAATCGAGTCCGGGCTGGCGAGATCGAACGCGGTGATCAGCGATTGTCCGCCTGCGGCTTCGACCTGCCGCGCGGTTGCTTCCGCACCTTCGCGGCTGGAAAAATAGGTGATGGCGACTTTTGCGCCTTCTTTCGCGTAGGCGACGGCGGTCGCGCGCCCCAGGCCGGACGAACTGCCCGTCACCAGCACGACCTGATTTTTCAGCCCAAAATCCATTCCTGTACCTCCCGAATGACGTTTCGCAGAAGGATAGAGGATAGGCGCTGCGGATGAAATTCGCTTCGGTAAAAGGGCTAGTTTACGCGTCTCGCGGAAAAGGCAGGTAACGAATCAGATGGATTATTCGTAAATGACTCGCTTACGGCGCTTCCCTGAAGGGCAGGCTGTCGCAGGCGGCGCTGACGATCATATACTGCCCATCGACCCAGCCCGTTTGATCCTGATAGCTGGCGTACCACCAGAGCGCGCCGTTGTCGCTCGCGCTGCCCTTCGCAAACAGGGTAATCGTCGTGCCGAAGGGGATGGTCAGCAGGGTTTCGGCGGCGCGGTCGGGGGCGGCGCGCAGGCGAAGATTGTACTGGACGGAGGCGACACAGGGCGTGACCAGTGTCGGTGTCGGGGTTGGCGTGCGCGTGCTGAAGTGGAACATCGTCGGCATGGGCGTGTGCGTCGGGCGTGGCGTTCGTGTGGCGGAAACTGTCGGTTTGACAGGCGAAGATTGTACAGTTGACGAGGCCATGAAAGCCGGAGACTGTGGCGCTGATTGGACGGTTGACGAGGCGCTCTCCGTTTCGTCGGTTGGGAAGGTGAAAAAGGGCGTCTGAGTCAGATTCGGATCCTGAGTGGCGAGACCGAGCCGCCCGCCCAACTGATTGAAATCGCTGTTGACGGCGATGCGGATGAAATTTTCCATCTGGCTGATGGCAAGCGCGGCCTGAATCGGATTGATGTCGCCTGCTGCCAGCGCCTGACGGACGTTGTCCTGCATCAGCAGGGTAATCGCGCTGATGACGTGCTCCACGCTGCCGCCGTGCGCGTCGATGATGGTGGCGAGCGGCGTCCCGGCCTGAAGCGCTTTGGTCACGGTGCTCACGTCGATGTGAATCTCGTCGGTGACGATCTGGCTGATCGATTTGAAAATAGCGTTACTGCGTGCCTGCCGGGTCAGGTCGATTTCTTCGGTGCTCAGGGCAGCGGCGGTTCCGGGCGTGGACGCCTGCGCGACCTGTGTCGGCGCGGCGGCTGCTTCGGTCTGCACGCTGAAATAGGCCGCCGCGAAGGGGACGCCGAAAGAGGCGATCACAAGCAGGAGGCCGCTGTAAATCCCCAGAATGCCGCGCGATCCCTTGAGGCGGGGCGGGCGGATCAGTTCGAGCAGCGTAACAAGCAGGCTGAAGGCTGCTAGCCCGCCGCCGACGTACAGGGCGACCTGAGCGATGTGTCCGTCGGGCGATTCCTGCGTCTGGGCGACGATCAGGCTCGCCAGCAGGACGAGCGTCGTCATGAAGGTCAGCAGCAGATCGAGAAAGCCGATTTTCGGTCGGCGGAAAATTGTTTTGAGCAGGTTGTTCAGGGCGAAGAGAAGGCTAAAAACGATCCCCGCGCCAACCAGTAGATAAAGACCCACGCGCCATCCTGTGAATTTCCGTACAAACCCATTTTAATCCCGAAGTGAGGGATTCAATATGGAAGACTATCTCTTTATGATACGCAGCAGGCAGGCAGAGAGTTTCAGACCGTCCCGTATTGACACTTGACTGACTAATCACTCTTTTATATCATGATGGAGATTAGGGAGAAGCAGCATGGCACGTCCAAAAAGCGAAGACAAACGAAGTGCAATTATGGCAGCCGCGATCCACCTGATAGCCACGCAAGGCTTAGGCGCAGCGACGGCAGCCATCGCGAAAGAGGCGGGCGTCTCGAACGGCTCCCTGTTCATTTACTTCGCGACCAAGGCCGACCTGCTGAATGAACTCTATCTCGATCTCAAGGCGGAGATGGCTGCGGCTGCCCTTGATGGGCTGCCGGACGAGGGCGACATCCGCGAGCAGGCGCTCTTTATGTGGTCACACTGGCTGCGCTGGGCATCGACCGACCCCGAAAAGCGCCGGACGCTGGCGCAGCTTGATCTCTCGGACGAGATTAGCGCCGAGAGTCGTCAGGCTGCACGAGATACGTTCTCAGGCATCCGAAACGTGCTGGAACAGAGCCGCGCGAACGGCCCAATGCGCGATGTGCCGCTGGAGTTTGTCAGTACCCTGATGAGCGCAGTGGCGGACGCAACGGTGGACTTCATGATTCACAATCCAGCCCATACTGACCAACACAGCAAGGCGGCGTTTGAAGCTTTTTGGCGAATGATCGCCTAAATTTTTTACCCATTCATGAGTGACTGGACAGTCAATTCAGGAGAACAAGCAATGTCAGAAACGGTGCTCGTCACGGGTGGCGGCGGCTTTATCGGGGGATGGGCGGTCATTGAGTTATTGAAGCGCGGCTATTCCGTGCGCACGACCGTGCGCAGCCTCGACAAAGAGGCAGCGATTCGCGCCCGGATTGCCGCGCATACCGATCCCGGTGATCGGCTTACGTTCGCTGTCGCCGATCTCACCCGCGACGACGGCTGGGACGCGGCTGTCGCGGGCTGCGACGATGTGCTGCACGTCGCCTCGCCGGTCGGCTTTGACGGCTCGCGTGACCCGAATGATCTGATTGTCCCGGCGCGAGATGGCGCGCTGCGCGTCCTGCGTGCCGCCTGTCGGGCACAAGTTCGGCGTGTGGTGATGACCTCGGCGCTTGAAGCCTGCTGGCCTCGCATGACCAGTCCAGACGGCGTGAGCGATGAACACCTTTGGACGGACACGAACGAGGCCGGGCTTTCCCCTTATCGCCTCTCGAAAACGATTGCCGAGCGCGCCGCCTGGGATTTCATGGCGGAGCAAACAGGGCCGACGACGCTGACGACGATCCTCCCCAGCGCCGTCTTTGGCCCCGTTTTCACGGCGGATACGCATGGCTCGGCGCAGTTGATTTCGCGCCTGCTCGATGGAAAGCTGCCGGGGATTCCTCGGATTGGCTTCTGCGTCGTCGATGTCCGCGACGTAGTAGATTTGCATATTCGCGCCATGACTGCCCCCGAAGCCGCCGGAGAGCGGTTCATCGCCGCAGGCGACTGGATGCAATGGGCGGATGTCGCGGGCGTTCTGCGTTCGTCGCTGGGCAAGGGCGCGGCGCAGGTGCCGACGCGCACCCTGCCCGACTTCGTGATCAAAATCGGCGCGCGGTTCAGCTCCGAAATGCGCTTTGTCGCGTCGGGGGTAGGACGCAAACACGACTTTAGCGCCGCCAAAGCGCGGACGGTGTTGGGCTGGAAGCCGCGCCCAGCGGCAGAGACGATCCTCGACTGCGCGCAAAGCCTGATCGCGAACGGGGCTGTGTAAGCTCGTCGTGGAGAGGGGAGACCAAAAGGAGACACCCGTGTGTGCCTTTGTTTTTCTCCCCTCCTTGAAATCGGGGAGGGGAAGCTGTCCTGCTTTTGGACAGCCGGGGTGGGGTCATTTTGTACAAACTGCCAATTCTGAAATGACCTCACGCCTCGCCCCTACACGGTTTGTCGCCTCTGAGCCAATCATCGGTATACTCGCGCCATTTCCTGTGATGCTGATCAGGCTGGAGAGACAATGGCTACCCTTCCCTCGATTGATTCGATTGTCGGCGCAGAAATTCACCCCGGCGAACCGGGCGCTGCGGTTGCGGTGATCCACAACGGCGAAGTCATCCACGCCAAAGGCTACGGACTCGCCAACGTGGAATGGGACGCCCCGATTGACACCGACACCGTTTTTCGGCTGGCGTCGGTGACCAAGCAGTTCACCGCGACGGCGATCATGATGCTGGTGGAACAGGGCAAATTGAGCGTGGACGACCCGATCACACGCTTTTTCCCGAAATACCCGATGAGCGGTCATGTCGTCACGGTTCACCAACTGCTCAATCACACGTCGGGCATTTACAGCTATACCAACGACCCCGACTTCGGCACCAAGATGCAGCGCGATCTGACTCCGCAGCAGATGTGCGATGAGTTCTCGAAAGTCCCGTTCGATTTCAAACCGGGGACGCGCTACCAGTACAACAATTCCGCCTACATCCTGCTCGGCATGATCATCGAGCATGTGACCGGGTTGAGCTACGCTGATGCGCTGGATCAGATGATTTTTCAGCCGCTGGGTATGAAGCAGTCGCGCTACCTGAGCACCGAGCCGATTATCCCGAAGCGCGCCAGTGGTTATCACCCCACGCCAGACGGCGGTTATGTGAATGCCCCCTATCTGAGCATGACTCAGCCCTACGCCGCCGGATCGCTGGGATCGACGGTGAATGATCTGACCTTATGGGACAAAGCGCTGCGCGAAAACAGCCTGATCCGCGCGGAGACGCTCAAGCAGATGGTCACGCCGGGCAAGCTGGACGATGGCAAGCCGCTGGAATATGGCTATGGCTGGGCGGTGGGGGAATATCACGGGCGAGTGGTTGCGCATCACAGCGGCGGCATCCCCGGTTTCAATACCTTCATCGCCCGCTTTTACGAAGACGGCATCACCATCATCGTGCTGTCGAACCGCGTCGGCTTTCCGCTCACCAAAGCGACGGCGGCGATTTTCCGGCAGATTGCGGGGATCGCTGAACCCGTGCATACGGAAATCGCGCTGGATGATGCCGCGCTCGAAAAAGTCGCAGGGACGTACCAGTACGAGACGCTGCCGATTCCGGTGACGCGCGGCGAAAACGGTTCGCTCGTGATCAATTTGGGGCGAGAGATCGCGTTGAAGCCGCAAACCACAACGGAATTCTACTCCCCGACCGAACCGGACATCCTCGTGACGTTCAGCGAGGCGGGCGAGGGAGGCTTCCAGCAGATGAACTATGCGGATGCCTTCATGTCGCTGGAGGCGACGCGCTCACCCGTTTTAGCCGATTGAGATGTGAAGAAGTTTTAGGAAAAAAGGGATGCCATGAAGGTGTTTAAAAGTTGTTTGCATCGCCATTTTGCCCTCATCCCCTGCCCCTTCTCCCTCATGGAGAAGGGGTGAACGATGGAGAGTAGGATTTTTAAGTACCTCTCCATGAGGGTTGAGGACAGGACAGTTTTAACAAAAGAGCCTTTTGTTTTAGGATAACGGTTACCACACCTATCCTAAACAAGAGGCTCAAAGCCATTGTACGCTCAATTTCTGCACCTGTTAGGGCA
>DAOUCB010000214.1:0-11815 GCA_034432495.1 Anaerolineae bacterium
TGTGCATTCGGGGAAATTTCTCGCTCGACCCCACCCCCCGACCCCCTCCCCGAATTCAAGGAGGGGGCGAAAAACAAAACCGTTCACGGGAAGATTTTTGGCATTTTACAAAGGTGTCCTCTCCTCAGCCGATTTCAAGGAGGGAAAAAACAGCCCGTTTCGTGCGGCGACGCGTGGGTAAAACGCAACTCCCAATGCGGTATAAGTTGTTACCCCCTCTGCGGAGACTATTCGGACAAGCCTGCATAGGTCTGCCCCTACAACATCCGTTGTTTGCGACAGTGCAGGGTTGCGCCTCCAGCGCGAGGATCGTGATCGTATAGGGGCGCACCTGTGTGTGCGCCCACCCAAAGGGCAGACACGTTGGTCTGCCCCTACAAGATCCGATGGTTGAGCAAGGTTGAGCCTCCAGTGAATCGAGCGGCAGCAGACGCACGGGCCAGGGGCAGGGGCAGGGGTTGGGTTTCGCGTTACAATCACGGGTGCGTTGAAAAAATATTTTAGGAGGTCGCAGAGATGACTCAAAAAATCGTGACAGACGTTCTGATCGTCGGCGCGGGTATGGCGGGTTTGATGGCAGGCCGCGTCCTGATGAACGCGGGTAAGCGCGTCCTGCTGGTCGATAAAGGCCGCAGTGTGGGCGGGCGGATGGCGACACGGCGGCTGGGCGGCGGCGTGGCGGATCACGGGGCGCAGTTCTTCACCGTGCGCGAACCCGAATTTCGCACGTGGGTCGAGCGCTGGCTCGCCGAAGGGCTGGTTTTCGAATGGTCACGCGGCTGGAGCGACGGTAGTCTGGCGGATACCAGCCGTGATGGACACCCGCGCTACGCTGCGTACAACGGCATGAACGCGCTGGCGAAACATCTGGCGAGGGGGCTGGACGTGCATACCGGGGTCAAGCTGGTGGCGGTACAGAAGATTGAAGGCGGCTGGCAGGTCGAAGACGAAACGGGCGAGAAATGGCAGGCGAAAGCCGTGCTGCTGACGCCCCCTGTGCCGCAGTCGCTCGACCTGCTCGACGATGGCGACGTACAGTTGAGTTCGCGCGACCGCGCGGCGCTGGACGCGATTGAATACGACCCCTGCCTGACTGTCCTGTTGGTGCTCGACCGCGCGGCGCATCTGCCAAAGCCGGGCGCGATTCAACGCCCGTATGCCAACCTCTACTGGATCGACGACAATCACGTGAAGGGCATTTCACCGGAGGCCACCATCCTGACCGCGCAGGCCAATCCACTTTACAGCCGCCAGTTCTGGGATATGAGCGATGAAAAAGTGCTGGCGGCCTTCCAGGTCGATCTGCTGCCGCTGCTGGGCGACGCGCAGATCAGCGAGGCGCAGGTGAAGCGCTGGCGCTACGCACAGCCTGCCAACGTCTACCCGGAGCGCTGTCTGGTCGTGCCTTACGGCGATCATCCGCTGGTGCTGGCGGGCGACGCCTTTGGCGGGCCACGCATCGAAGGCGCGGCGCTCTCCGGGCTGACGGCAGGGCGGGCGCTGCTGGCAGGACTTTCGGGTTAGCGCTGGCGCTGTGCGGCGAACTCAACTCGCATAACCTCCTGAATCGGATACAATGAAGTGGGATTCAGGAGGGGGTTTAATGCGCAACCGTACCATTCTATTTTTTCTGGCGATAGCCTTGTTCGCGGCTGTCATCATCATCGTAGACGTGGTGGTTCCGTCGATGATGACCGGAACGGGTACTATCTCCGTGCTGCAACTTCCCCCGACCAACACGACGGTCGGCCTGATGACCAGTACCTATACCTTTACGCCGACCAATACCGACACCCCCGGCGGCCCGACCAACACGCCGACCAATACGCCGACCGATACGCCTGTCCCCGACACGGCGACCAACACCAGCACGCCGACCGATACGCCTGTTCCCGACACGGCGACCAATACCTCGACCTCGACCAACACACCTGTCCCCGGCACGGCGACGAATACGCCGACGCCGACTTACACGACCACGCCTGCTACGGCGACCTATACGCCGACGATTACCCAGACGCCAAGCATCACGCCGTCCCTGACGCTGATTCCCAGCCTGACCCCCACGTCCACCCCAACGCAAATCGTGCTGATCGTCAGCACGCCCGTTGGCGGCCCGACGAGCATTCCGCTGCAAGCCAACGGCTGTTACCCGCCGCTGGCGCTCGTGGTCGGCGGACAGGTACTGCTGCGCGGCGGCGTCAACGTGCGCAGCCAACCAAGCCTGTCTGGCCCGTTGGTCAATTACTATACGAGCCAGGTACTTTTACGCCTGATCGAAGGCCCGGTCTGCGCAGACGGATTCAACTGGTGGCATGTGCGCGGCGTCGGCGAACCGGGCTGGGTCGTCGAAGGCAAGCCAGATTTCTACTACCTGAAGCAGTACAGCGCGCCGAATGCGCCGACCTGTTCCGCGCCGCTGGACACGATTGAGGTGGGCGGCAAGCTGCGCACCATCACCGGGTCGCGCGTGCGCCTGACGCCCGCCAATGATGGCTTCGTCATCACCGTGATTCAGCCGCCGGGGGTGACGCTCGACGTGATTGACGGCCCGTACTGCGCCGACGGCTTCAACTGGTGGAAAGTCCGCGCGCCCTATGGCACTACCAATATCGTCATCGAAGGCTGGATCGCCGAAGGCTTCCCCGGTGGATACTACGTCGAGGGGCTGAGTGCGAACGAGCAGCCCGAACTCGCCTGCCGCGCGCCTCTGCGCCTGCATTCGGGGTCGCGCGTTGGTGTGACCTATCGCGATGCCGTGCCACGCCGTCTGCGCAGCGCGCCGAACAGTTCCGCGTCGGTGATCGCCGACCTGCTCGATGGCGTCGAGCTGCTGGTGATCAACAACGACTCGGTGTGCGCCAATGGTTATAACTGGTGGCAGGTACAGATCATCGCCACCGGAACGACGGGCTGGATCGCCGAGGGTCTGCCGGGGAATTACTGGTTCGACGTGCTGGTGAACTAACGCCGTGATTCGCATTCAGCATGGCATAAATTACGTAGGGGCGACCTGCCAGGTCGCCCCTACACCGCCTGTGTGCCCGCCTCGCCTGAACATCACCCGATAAACAATGGCCTCAACCCACACCCATCCTCATCCCCTGACCGACCGACTCGCGCAGTACGGCGGGATCGTGCTAACCGTGATTATGATCGCTGGCGCGGTGGGGCAAATCGTGCTGGCGACCGCTGGCTTCCCATTATTTCTGCTGAGCGGGATCGTCACGCTGGTGCTGATCGCCCCGGTCATGCTGCTGACCAGTGCGACGCCAGCGGTCAGCGTCGCGCCCGAAGGAATCACGCTGCAACCGCGTGTCTGGCGGGAGCGTTTCGTGCGCTGGGACGCGATACGCGCCGTCAAGGATTATCCACTGCTGCCGCCGAAGGATGTCGAGGTCGGGCGGCGAACGATGGTCGGCAAGCGGCGCTATCGCCCGGCGGAAGGCAAAATGCTGATCATCCCGTCGCTGCCGCTGTATTATCGCTTTACGGGGTTGTTTGTGGGCGAGGGCTTCACGGGCGTGGTCGCTGTGACCAATCGCAGCCACACCGACTATGCGCGGCTGATCGCGCAGGTGGAGAAATACACGAAAGAGAGGACTGAGGACTGAGGACTGAGGGCGTGTTTGTAAAAGCGAACATTACGCTTGTCTAGCACCCCTCTATCCCCGACCCTTTCTCCCACGCAAGCGGGGAGAAAGGGAGAAAACAGGCCGTTTCAATAGGGAGATAAGTGGGTCAAGCCCAATTATGAAAACAATACGCATCTTTCATCGCGTTGTGGCAACTATTCGGACAAGCCTACACGGGTCTGCCCCTACAGATTAGGCCGAATCTATTTAGGTCATCTATCAGTCCTCAAACCTCAGTCCTGCTTTGGACTCGGTACTATAATGAGGGTTATTCGCAAAGGATAAAAAGTCGATGAATACACCTTTTGTCGTGCACATTACCGGAAATCCCAATATCCCCACCATGTCCAGCGTGAACGTTCGCGCCCAACCCGGCACAGGAACCACCGTTCAGATTCTGTTTCAAGCGCCAGTGGGCACAGCGAATCTGCCGATTCTCGACGTGCAGCCGGACATGAACAACGGCGCGCTCAACAGCAAGGTCTATCAGTGGTTCCGCGTGACCTTCAGCAACGGGCAAACCGGCTGGCTGCGCGATGACCTGATCTCGCTGCAAGGCGACGGCAGGCGCTTTGGCTATCCCGCGCTGGCGAACGATGCTTATGCTTTTGGTCTGCTGCGCCAACTACTGCCAACGCCAACGCCTGTGCCTGCCCCAACGCCGCCGCCTGCCCCAACCACACCGACGCCACCCACACCGACGCCTGTACCGACACCGCCGACGGGTGACATCATTGGGACGGTCATCAGCGACAACGGGCTGAATTTGCGCAACGCTCCGGTCAACGGCAGCGTTCTGGCGCGGCTGGCCTATCTGGAGAAGGTCAAGATTGTTGGCGCGCAGCCGCAGGCGGGCAGCAGCTTTCAATGGGCGCAGGTGCAGACTTCCAAGGGGAATGGCTGGGTGCGCACCGATTTTCTGAGCATCGCCGGGGATGCGACGCGATTTGGCCTGAGCAAAGGCGACGAATATCCCGCACCGCTCAATAACTACTGGTATGTACGCGGGCAAAACGATGTTCTGCCAAACGGATCGGTCGATCACCATCTCGGCTGGGATTTCAGCGCCAACACGGGCGCGGCCATTCGCGGCGGCCCCAACGGCGGGACGGTGATGCGCGTCTACAACTGCACGGCCTGCACCGCCGACAAACCCAGTTCGATCCAGCAGGGGCATCCTATCGACGACCCCGCCGTGCTGACCAGCGCGGCCTGGGGTTTCGGCTTTGGCAACGCCGTGCAGATGCGCTACACCAACGATCTGCTGCCCGCTTCGACGCGGGATCGGCTGGCGCAGGCCGGACTTCCCGGCGGGCATCTGTTCGTGATGTACGCGCACATGAGCACGATAAGCGTGCAAGGGCAGCAGACGCTTGGCGCACTGGCGCAGTTGGGGATCATCGGCAACACGGGCAATTCGACGGCGCAGCATCTGCACCTCGAAGTTCACGCCTCGCTCAACCCGAACGACGTCAGCTTCGGCTCGATGCGCGAGTTCGACCCGGAAATTCTGTTTTTACGGTAAAAAACCTCACCCCTCTCCCCCAACCCCTCTCGTGCGAACAAGTTCGCGTTACGCAAGGCGGGAGTCCCAACAAGTTGGGAGCGGGGAGATAGTCCGTTGGTCAGCCGGGATGGTAGGGTTCGCACTTATTACAGGAGAAACCCGCATGATTGACCATGCAAGCGTGAGCGCGTGGCTGGATCGTTATATTCAGGCGTGGAAAAGCTATGATCCGGCGGCGATTGGCGCGCTGTTCAGTGAGGATGCGCGCTATTATTATGGCCCGTTCGATGAACCCTTGATCGGGCGTGCAGCGATTGTGGCCTCGTGGCTGGAAGATCAGGACACACCTGGTCAGTACGACGCACAGTATGCTCCGCTGGCCGTTGAAGGGGACAAGGCCGTCGTCAACGGGCGCAGCCAGTATTTCAGCCCCGGCAGCAAGGAAGTCGGCGCGGAATTTGACAATATTTTTGTGATGCGTTTCGACGCGCAGGGGCAGTGCAGCGAATTCCGCGAGTGGTACATGAAGCGAGCGTAAGTCACCCCACCCCTGCGCCCAAAAGCAGGCGCTTCCCCTCCCCGAATTCAACTGAGGAGAGGACATGTTTTACGAGACGAGGCCCATTCGGGGAAATTTCTCGCCCGACCCCACTCCCCGACCCCCTCCCCGAATTCAAGGAGGGGGAGAAAAACGGAGCCATTCACGGGGAGATTTTTGGCATTTTACAAAGGTGTCCTCTCCTCAGCCGAATTCAAGGAGGGGAGAAAAACGGGCGAGGCGTGCCTCGCCCCTACAGCACGTGTCATATGGGCATAATCGCCAAAATAAATCGCTTTGTTCATGAACGCACGGAAAAGAAAGGTAATCTCAGTGGAATATCGCAAGCTAGGACAGACCGGCGTCAAGGTTTCGGCGCTGTGCATGGGAACGATGACCTTCGGCGACAGCGCCGACGAAGCTGAATCGGCGCGCATGTTTCAGCGCTGCCGCGACGTGGGCATCAACTTCTTCGACAGCGCCAACGGCTACGCCGGAGGACGCTCGGAGCAAATTCTCGGCAAGCTGATGGCGGACTGCCGCGATGATCTGGTGATCACGTCGAAGGCGGGCTTCTCGGTGCGCGACGGCCTCAACTGGAGCGGATCATCACGCCGCCACATTCAGATGCAGGTCGAAGCCAGCCTGAAGCGCCTGAACACTGACCGCATCGACGTGTACTTCATCCACCGCTACGACCCCGATACGCCGATTGAGGACGTGGTGCGCACGCTCGAATCGCTGGTGCAGCAGGGCAAAATTCTGTATCCGGCGGTGAGCAACTGGGCGGCATGGCAGATCAGCAAGGCGCTGGGCGTCGCCGCCTACGAGGGACTGTCGCGCTTCGAGTGTTTCCAGCCGATGTACAACCTGGTCAAGCGGCAGGCGGAGGTCGAAATCCTGCCGCTGGCAAAGAGCGAAAAGATCGGCGTGATCCCGTACAGCCCGCTTGGCGGTGGCCTGCTGACGGGCAAATATGCCGGACAGAAACCGGACGAAGGTCGGCTGCTGAGCAACTCGATGTACGCGACGCGCTACGGCGAAGCGCTCTACCACGAGATCGCCGGGAAATTCGCGGCCTACTCGAAGGACAAGGGTTACGATCCGGCGACGCTGGCGGTGGCGTGGGTGATGTCGAACCCCGCCGTGACCGCGCCGATCATTGGGGCGCGCAATCTGGGGCAGCTCGAAGCGTCGCTGAAAGCAGCAGACGTGAACATGACGCCGGAATGGCGCGCGGAAATCTCGGCGCTGTCGTATGAACCGCCGCCCGCGACGGATCGGCTGGAAGAACAGCGAAATCAGGCGGCGAAGTAGGGAAACCCCCTCTATCCCGGCTGACCAAGAGAAGGTCAGCTTCCCTTTCTCCCACGCAAGCGGGGAGAAAGGGAGAACAGCGGTAGTCTGGAGAGTGACTTAAC
The DNA here is from genome assembly GCA_034432495.1 of Anaerolineae bacterium. GTDB lineage: Bacteria > Chloroflexota > Anaerolineae > Aggregatilineales > Phototrophicaceae > Flexifilum. The sequence continues at coordinate 7,102 of DAOUCB010000214.1, forward strand.
CTTTCATTATTGAGAAACGTGCAGCAAACATGAACCTACTGGATCGCTTGCTGGGACACGACGAAGCTGCCACGCGCGAACTGCTGACGATCTGCCAGAATTTGAGCGACGAGCAGATGGATCAGGAGATTGACGCGGGCTGGGTCACGCTGCGGCGCACTTTCGACCACATGATCGGCAACATCGAAATCTGGACGGATTTGATGATGGAGCGGCCTGTCCGCACAGGCGTGCGCGCGACTTCGACCCGCGATCTGCTGGCGCGGCTGGACGCCAGTTACGCCGAATTTGCCGACTTCGCCCGCAAAATCGAGCGCGAGGGGCGGCTGGATGATCTGTGGACGGATGTACTCGACGACCCGCCGACGCAGAAATCCTACGGCGGCGCGATTGGTCACGTCATCACCCACAATATGCACCATCGCGCCGAAGCGCAGCACATCATGCACCGCGTCGGCGTGACGGACGTGCCCGAAGGCGACCTGATGGGCTGGGATCAGCGAAGGCGCATGGGACGGGCGTAATTATGCTATCATGATGCGCTGATGCCGATGTGTGTTCGCCGGATGTGGACATTTGATCTCTGTCATCTCAACGGTTTTGAACGAGGGCGAAAGCCTGCGCGGTCTGCTGGAGTCGCTGACGCAGCAGCAGCGCTTCCCCGACGAAGTGGTGATTGTCGATGGCGGCAGCAGCGACAACACTCGCGCCATTCTGCGCGAGTATGAAGGCCGTCTGCCGCTGCGCGTGCTGGTCGAGCCGGGCTGCAACATCAGCGAAGGCCGCAACCGGGCGATTGCCTACGCCAAAGGCGACATTATCGCCGCCACCGACGCGGGCGTGATTCTGGCGCGAGACTGGCTGGATCGCATCAGCAAGCCGCTGCGCGATAACCCGGTGCTGGAAGTCGTGGGCGGCTTCTTTCAGGCAGACGCGCACACGATTTTCGAGGCGGCGCTGGGCGCGACCACGCTCCCGCTGGCAGACGAGATCAACGCGGATACGTTTCTGCCCAGCAGCCGCAGCATCGCTTTTCGCAAAAGCGCCTGGGTGCGCGCGGGCGGCTATCCCGAATGGATCGATTACTGCGAAGATTTGATCTTCGACCTGCGCCTGCGCGAGAACGCCACGCCGATGATCTTCGAGGCGGGAGCGCGGGTCTACTTTCGCCCGCGACCCTCGCTTAGCTCGTTCTATAAGCAGTATTATCGGTACGCGCGCGGCGACGGCAAGGCCGATCTGTGGCGCAAGCGTCACGCGGTGCGCTACATCACCTATCTGGTCGCTGCGCCGCTGATTTTCCTGCTCGGCTGGGGCGCGAACAAGCTGTTCTGGCTGCTGTTCATCCCCGGCGCGCTGGTTTATCTACGCCAGCCCTATCGCCGCCTGCGCACGGTGCTGCGCGAAGCGGCGCAGGCTGGGACGGTACGCGTCACGCTGTCGAGCAACCTTCAGGCGCTGGCGCTGATCCCCGTGATTCGCGTGGTCGGCGACGTCGCCAAGATGATCGGCTATCCGGTGGGCTGGCTGTGGCGGTTACGGAATCGCCCGCCGAAATGGAGGAACGTATGATCCTGCTTGAATCGACCATCACCTGCCCGGTGTGCGGGTTTGCCAAAACCGAAACCATGCCGACCGATAGCTGTCAATTCTTGTATCGCTGCACCCATTGTCAGACGGTGCTGCGCCCCAAAGCGGGCGACTGCTGCGTGTTCTGTTCCTATGGCAGCGTCAAATGCCCGCCAGAGCAGCAAAAAGCGGGCAACGCCTGAGTTCAAAGCAGCGCCACAACCTCTGCAAAGCTTCGAGATCGTCTCGTGGTTTCCCCGGCTGGATTTCGACGTCTGCCCTGTTATTACCCTCAATACGCCGTTAAGCGCTACAATAAGCTGATTAGACCCTTTCTGATAGCGACGGCATGGAGCGGAAAATGTCCTCATTGACGCCCGATTATTCGCGCTACTTCTGGCAAGGCGAAAAAACCAGGCTGCGTCCCTGGCGGCTGGACGATGCCGAGCTGCGTTATATGGCCTCGCTGGACAGCCCAACGGTAGCGCTTTATCAGGATGGCGTTGAACTGCCAACGTCCGTCGAACTTCAGCAGCAGTGGCTAGAGAAAGCCGCTGGCCTCAAGGACGATGGCATGATCCGCTTCGCGATGGAAAATCTGGAGGGTGTCACCATCGGCTGGGTGACCTTACACAGCCGCGATCAGAAAAACGGGACGTTCGGCTTCGGTGTCGCCGTGTATCGTGCCTACCGGGGACAGGGCAGCGCCGTCGATGCGGTGCGTATCCTGCTCAAATATGGTTTCTGGGAACAACGCTACCAAAAGTGCAATTCGATGTGCCTGCACAACAATCAGGCGTCAATTCGGATGCATCAGAAACTCGGCTTTATCGAAGAAGGGCGACTCAGGCGCACCTGTTTCCACGAGGGAAAGTTCTACGACGATGTGCTATTTGGCATGACCCGCGAGGAATTCGACGCGATCATGACCGCATAAGGGGTAGGTTTGTAACGAGTGGTGCTCGTACCAAATTTGAGGGAAGGTATTCGTAGGGGCGACCTGGCAGGTCGCCCCTACAGACCCAATAACATCCTGTTAGATCCACAAACTAGTACCATTCGTCGGTAACCCACCCCTTATGCTTCTGCGGCTCAGCGCTTACTTGTTTTCCTTGCCGTTGCCGTTGCCATTGAGCAGCTTGCCGTTACCATTGCCGTTGAGCGCCTTGATGCCACCGGGCAGCGCGCTGCGTTCCAGCACCGTGTCGATCAGACCATACTCGGCGGCCTGCTGCGCGTTGAAGTACATATCGCGGTCGCTGTCGTGTTCGATCACGTCGCGCGGTCGCCCGGTATGCTCGACGAAAATATCGAGCAGGCGATCCTTCATGCGCTGGTACTCGCGGGCGTGGATCATGATGTCCGTCGCCTGCCCCTGCGCGCCGCCAAGCGGCTGGTGCATGTGAATGGTGGCGTTCGGCAGCGCGTAACGCATCTTGGCCGCGCCGCCTGTTAAAACGACCGTGCCGAAGCTGGCGGTCATGCCGACGGCGGTCGTGCTGACCGGCGCGTTGATCTGCTGCATGGTGTCATAAATCGCCATGCCCGCGTAGACCTCACCCCCTGGCGACTGGACGTACATCTGGATCGGGCGCTCCGGGTCTTCGCGGTTGAGGAACAAAAGCTGCGCGACAATCAGGTTCGCCATCTGCGACTCGATTTGCGAGCCGAGGATAATCACGCGTTCCTGAAGCAGCAGCGAATAAATGTCATAGGCGCGTTCGCCGTAGCTGCTCTGCTGAATGACCATTGGAATCACCATAAAGTTCGCTCCTCCGTAGATAAGCCGAATACAGGGCGCACAAAAGTGTGTCCCCAGACAGCACAAACTCAACCTGAAACCGAGGTGGGTAAATGAATGTTTTGCAGCGGCAGACTTATGGAGGCTTGTCCGAAAATGCAACGCCTGACCCCACCCCGCTGTCCAAAAGCGGGACAGCTTCCCCTCCCCGAATTCAGGGAGGGGAGAAAAAGAGCGAGCAAGGAGCAAATTTTCAATGATGGACAAGAGCTGTATCGCTCGGCGGCGACTATTCGTACAAGCCTCTATGTGTTTGCCTTTTACGCCAGCACGAACAATTCCGGGAAGCGCTGCGCCAGAAATTCGAGCATGTCGCTGCCGAGGTCGTCGTCCCCAAGATCGTCGTCGAACGCGCCGCTCAGATCGATCTCCGTGTCGAAATCCATGCCCCGCCCCAGAAAGTCGAAGGGCAGACGGTTCATCGGCGGCATGGTTTCGCGCAGATGCTCACGGGCATATTGCAGGCGCTTCTTGACCGTCGTCAGCGGCAGCGCCAACTGCTCGGCGATCTCCTGCTGCGAATAGCCCGTGATGTAAAACAGTTCGGTCACTTCGCGTTCGCGGTCGGGCAGCGCCCGCACCGCCCGGTTGACCTGTTCGCGCAGGTCGCGGTCTTCGGCGCTGGCAGCGGGATCGGCTTGCAGCGGCGCGGCCTCCTCTTCCAGCGGCAGCAGATAGGGCGTGTGCTGGCGCGTGATGCGGTTGCAGTAGGTCAGCACAATCCGCTTGAGCCAGCCCGGAAAAGCCGCCGGGTCGCGCAGTTGGTCGATCTTCTGGTAGGCGGTCAGGAACGCCTCCTGCGCCACATCCTGCGCCTGATGCGCGTCGCCGAGGACGTTATATGCCCAGCCGTGCGCGACCGCCTGAAACTGGGCGATCAGTTCGCCGAAGGCTTCTTCACGCGCTTTGCCTTCCGCCGCCTGCGTTAATGTGACTAGCTGCTCAACCTCTGTCATCGAAGGCACCCCGGTTCATGACGTTCTATACTCTAGAGCCAGATTTCGCCGCAAAGGTGACAAACTGCCGCAAAATCCGATTTCCGCTGGAACGATCAGACTGGCCTCTGTCAACCATAGCAGACCTCAATTAGAAAAACAGCAGAATCGCCGTCAATAATCAGGACTATCGCATCAAATTTTTGTTGCCCTCATCCCCCTACCCCTTCTCCCTCATGGAGAAGGGGTGAACGATGGAGAGTAGGATTTTTAAGTCCCTCTCCCTGAGGGTTGAGGACAGGACAGTTTTAACAAAAGAGCCTTTTGTTTTAGGATAACGGTTACCACACCTATCCTAAACAAGAGGCTCAAAGCCATTGTACGCTCAATTTCTGCACCTGTTAGGGCA
>DAOUCB010000215.1:0-54098 GCA_034432495.1 Anaerolineae bacterium
GATGCCGGCTTTGAACAGATATTGCTCCTCTACTCGCCTTCAACCTATGGTGTCGCGGATATTATCGACACTTATGTGTATAGGGAAGGTTTAATCGGCCTTAAGTATTCTTTCGCTGCCGCTGTGGGTTTATTCAAGGGCGTGATGGCTTTTGTAATGATACTTATAACAAACATCGTAACGCACCGTTTGGGTCAGCCGGGCATCTGGTAGGAGCGAAGCATTGTGGTGAAATTATCGCGCAATGAGAAAATTGCACACTTTATCATGCTTGGCTTGTTAATCCTCATAACACTCTCCTTTCTCATTCCGTTCCTCATTGTGCTCTCCACCTCATTTATCAGTGAGGCAGAATTTGCGCGGCGGGGCGGCTATGTGCTGTTTCCAGAGGCGATCAATTTTGGAGCCTACGAAATCCTCTTTGGTCGCAGTAAAGTGATTATGGCAGCCTATGGCGTGACCTTCTTCAGAGTAATCGTGGGAACGGCGCTCGATCTTCTGTTCACGATTCCAATGGCTTATGCCCTCGCCAAGAAGGATCTCCCCGGCAGAGTTCCGCTAACCATATTTGTCTTCATCACCATGGTGTTCAGCGGCGGCTTGATCCCGCGCTTTATCCTCGTCGATGCGCTGGGAATGCGCAACACGTTATGGTCACTCATATTTCCGACCCTCATCAGCGCCTGGAATATGCTCATCATGCGCAACTTTTTCATGAGCCTGCCAGAAGAATTGTTTGATGCGGCAACCGTTGATGGAGCATCACCGGCAACCATCTTGATACGCATCGTTTTGCCGCTTTCGATGCCGGTGATTGCAACGATTGGCCTGTTCTATGCGGTCTTTCACTGGAACGCATGGTTCGATGCCTCGATTTACATTGACAAGACCAGCCTGCAACCGATGCAGATTATTCTGCGGAATTTGCTGCAAACGACCACGATGCAAGGGATGGATCAGCTCGCATTTACCGAAAATCCGCCGCCAGCAGCCTCACTAAGGTCAGCGCTGATTGTTGTCAGCACGGTGCCAATCTTATTCGTATACCCATTTATCCAACGCTACTTTGTCAAGGGCATCATGATTGGCGGCGTGAAAGGCTGAACGAAATTGTTCGTTACAAACCTGAGTCAGATGAATCTCTGGCAAAGTGGGACAAACGACTACCACACCTATCGTATTCCAGCGCTGACCGTGACCAATCAGGGGACGATGCTGGCTTTTTGCGAAGGACGCAAAGCAGGCCAGCGCGACACGGGGAAAATCGTCTTGCTGGTCAAGCGCTCAACCGATCAGGGGCCCACGTGGTCACAGCAATCGGTGGTGTGGGAAGATGAGAACAATACCTGTGGCAATCCCTCCCCGGTCGTAGATCGCACCACAGGCACAATCTGGCTGCTCATGACGTGGAATCGGGGCGATGATACCGAACACCAGATCATTGACCGGACGAGTAATGACAGTCGTCGAGTATTTGTGACTTCATCGAGTGACGACGGGCTGCACTGGGGAAAACCCCGCGAAATTACATCCGATGTCAAACCGCCAGACTGGACATGGTATGCGACAGGGCCGTGCGCGGGCATTCAGATAAAAAATGGTGCTCACGCGGGGCGTTTGGTGATCCCCTGCGACCACATTGAAGGCGAGACAAAGCAGGGCTATTCGCACATCATTTACAGTGACGATCACGGGGAAACCTGGCAGCTTGGCGGACGCTCGCCCCATGCGGGGGTCAACGAATGCACCGTCGTCGAACTCGCACAGGGTAACCTGATGCTCAATATGCGCAACTATGATCCGACGCACAGGGCGCGACAGGTTGCTCTGAGTGACGATGGCGGCATCACCTGGACTGATCAGCACGGGGATGAAGCCCTGATTGAACCCGTTTGCCAGGCGAGCATTCATCGTTTTTCACCTGCGCAAACGCAATCCCTGATCGTCTTTGCAAACCCTGCCAGTACCGAGAAGCGAGAGAATATGACCCTCCGTGCAAGCCAGGATGATGGCAAAACGTGGTCTTTACTCACAAGCTTGTGGGCCGGGCCGAGTGCTTACTCTGACCTTAGCGACGTTTCAGAGGGTCGGATGGCGTGCCTGTACGAGTGCGGTGATCACAACCCATACGAATTCCTCAGATTAGCCACGTTTGACGTTCAATGGAAAGAATAATATGACGACACAATTGCCTCGTTTGTCTGGGGTCGTTCCACCCATGATTACCCCGTTGACGGAAAGCAAGCAGATTGACAGTCGGGGGCTGGAGCGCTTGGTTACCCATTTGTTGACCGGGCAAGTGGCGGGAATATTTGTGTTGGGTAGCAGTGGTGAAGGCCCCTGGTTGACCGAAGCCATGCAAGCCCAGGTGATCCGAGAAACCAAAGCGCTGGCTGACGGTCATGTACCGGTTCTTGCAGGCGCATTGGAACCCGGCACGGAACGCGCTCTGGAAGCAGTTCATCGCCACGCAGAGGCCGGGGCCGATATGGTCGTCATTACGTCCCCCTATTATTTTCAGGCCGGTGCTGCTGAACAGCTACAGCATTTTCAAACCCTGGTGACGCACTCACCCGTTCCCGTGATGCTGTACAACATCCCGCCCATGACTCATAACCCGATTGAACCAGAAACCGTAAAACAGGTTGCGGGTTTGGATAACCTCGTAGGGATAAAGGATAGCGCGGGCAACTGGGACAATTTTCTCTCGTTTCTGAAGATAGGACGCGAACATTCGGCATTTGCCGTCTTTCAGGGCGCAGAGAAACTCGCCGCGAAATCGCTGCTGGTCGGGGCGGACGGGATAGTCCCCGGCTTAGGGAATTTGGTGCCTCAGCATTTTGTTCAGGTTCTGAAATACGCGCAGTCCGGCAACGAAACCGCCGCGCTGGCACTTCAGGAAAGCCTCAACCAGTTGTGGACGCTGCACAGCTACGATTACTGGCTCCCATGCCTGAAGTACGCGGCCTCGCTGCTCGGTTTCGGCAGCGGTGCCGCCCTGGGGCATGTTACGAACTTGGACAGCGACGCCCAACAGGCCATTCGCACCCTGCTGGAAAAGATGAGTGATGAAACCCTTATCAGCGAGTGAGATAAAGGGCAACTGGGCAACCTTACTCCTTCCAATTAATCCCGATGACAGTATCGACTTTAATCGGCTTGGCGATGAGTTGGCCTTTCTCACGTCCGTGGGCGTCGATGGGATTTATTCCAACGGCACTGCGGGCGAATTCTACTCACAATCAGAAGCAGAATTTGACCGGGTAAATCATCTGTTAGCCGAGTACTGTGAACGCGCTGGAATTCCCTTTCAAATTGGAGCCGCGCACATGAGCGCCCAGATTTCGCTGGAGCGGATCAAACGCGCCAAAGCGCTGCAACCCTCGGCGATTCAGGTGATTCTGCCTGATTGGCAGCCGCTGGCGGATGCCGAAGTCATCACCTGCCTCACCCGTTTTGCCGAGGAAGCGCACCCTGTCGGGCTGGTGCTCTACAACCCGCCTCAGTCGAAGCGTGTGCTGAAGCCGGTGTTTCTTGCTGAACTTTTGAAGGCTGTTCCCAATCTGGTTGGGATCAAAGTTGCGGATGGCGATGATGGCTGGTATTCGGAGATGCGCGAATATGCAAACGGGCTGTCCATCTTTGTTCCGGGGCATCATCTGGCGAGCGGCTACAGGAGGGGCGCGGCTGGAGCCTATTCGAATGTCGCCTGTCTGCATCCGGTGGGCGCGCAGCGATGGACTGACCTCATGAAGACCGATTTTCCCAAAGCCTTCGAGATTGAGGTGCGCCTCCGTCAGTTTTTCGATGAATACATCACACCGTTTATTACAGAGCGCCGCTATTCCAATCAAGCCGTAGATAAGCTGCTCGCGGCGATTGGTGGCTGGGCAGCGATTGGAACCCGGCTGCGTTTTCCGTATCAGTCGATTGACCCGCACGAAGCGGAGCGACTGCGCGTAATCGCCAGAAAGCAGATTCCGGAGTTGTTTCCCGATGAAGGTCTGTAAGGCTATCAAAATAAGGAACCTGTGTTGAACATCGTGGACTTTAGTCGAGGATATTAAATGCACAGGATTACACGGGTGCGCCCTGTTTTACTCAGCGCACCTTACGCCAATACCCAAACTAATCTGGAAGTTATGAATCATCTCCTCAGCGGCTATCGCACCTGTGGACTCGTGGAAATCACACTTGAAGACGGTACGACCGGCCTCGGAGAGGGATACCTTGCGGTCTTTGCTCCGCGAGTCTTTGAAGCCCTCATTCATCTGCTGGAACCCGTTTTGCTGGGACGCGAGATTGATGATTACGCGCAAATCTATCACGAATTGATGCTCACCACAGGCTACTGGAGTTTGCAGGGTGCGGCACAGCACGCGCTCAGCGCCGTCGAAATTGCCATGTGGGATTGTCGAGCCAAGCTCGCGGGTATGCCTGTCTATCGCTTGCTGGGTTACCAGGGCGAATCCGCCCGTCTGAAACTCTATGGAAGCGGCGGCGACTCGCGTAATCCGGAAGCGATGTCCGCAGAATTTGACAGTCTTCAAAAGCTGGGGATCAAAACATTCAAGATTCGCGCGCGTAAGGAAGATGTGAACAAGGCTCGCTGGTGTCTGAAGCGGGGCGTAGCCGACAGCATCAAAATCGCTATCGATATGACGCAAAATCTCGCCATGCCGTCACAGTCTCTGGCAGATGTCTTACATTTTCTGGATGCGATTGGTTATGCGGAAGACATCGCCTTTCTGGAAGAAGCGTTTGGGCCGGACTCGCTTGAAGATTTTCCCGGTCTTCGAGAACGGAATAGAGTGCCGGTTGCCGGGGGCGAAATCGTGACCACGCTCCACGAAATGGAAACGCGAATTCGCGCCGGATACTACGACATTGCTCAACCCGACGCGACGGTCATGGGCGGTATTCAGCCAGTACACGATTTGTTCAACACAGCGCGAGCATCGAATACGGAAATTTACGTACACTGCTGGGGCGGCCCGGTGGGCATGTTGGCAAATTACCACGCGGCGGTAGCGGGTGGTGGGCAGGTCGCGGAATGGCCTATGCCCCAGTTTGCACTCAGGGATGCGCTGGTTCAGGATGCCTGGCACATACAGAATGGTGACCTGCATCTTTCAAATGCGCCCGGTCTCAACGTTCAACTGACCCCGGAGATTGAAGACGCCTACGCCTTTCGCGAGGACGCGGTCTATGCCTGCCTCGTCCCCCAGTCCAGAAAACTCCCCGACTCTGTTTGGCTTTAGTCTGTACTTATTATGAAAGGTTCAAACCGTGCATATACATCCTCGGTCTATCGACCACAAAGTCTTTGATATTTGGCGCAGCCAGAATCGCTTCACGAAGAATCCAGATTTAGTTGTCTTACCCTCAGGGCGTTACATGCTCATTTACAGCGACGTAGATGCACACTGGTCGCTGAAAAATCAGGTATTGACCTTGTTAGCCAGCGATGATCAGGGGAAAACCTGGTTTAAGCACCGCGAAGTGGATAGTGCCGACTTGACTCAGGGTGATGAGCGTCTGGTTACGCCGCGCCTGAGTTTGCTGGATGATGGACGATTGGTCGTCATTATTGACCATAACGATGATGGACACTTTCACGAAGACCAGCCGCCGGGTAACTGGCTTTACTGGAGCAGCGACAATGGCGATACGTGGACGAATGCCCAGACTAACGGCATTCTCGGTTTTGAACCGGATCGCATCCTCAATTTGCCGGATGGGACGTTAGGCGTAGCCACCCACCTCATGCGAGGAATCGGTCAGGAATTTGCTGAAGTCCTGTGGGTATCTGAAGACGGCGGCTCCACCTGGAAAGAACGCGGCACGATTGCCTTTGACGGCTATCACTTCTTCTGCGAGGGCGCGGTCGTTGTTTTGAATGGGGGTAAACGTCTGGCCTGTTTGCTGAGAGAGAATCATTCCGGCGGAATTCCCAACTTTGTCGTCTTCTCCGACGATAACGGCTTTACATGGACAAAGCCGCAGATGATGCCCTTTGCAGTCCATCGTCCCTATGCCAAGCAGCTTGCCGACGGACGCGTTATGGTCACAGGGCGGCACGTCAATGGTGGGCTGGGAACCTATGCCTGGGTGGGCGATCTGGAAAAGGAAGTGGGCTGCTACGCTGTGGGAGGCCCACGCCGTAAGTATTCCGCCAGGTTCACCGAGGATGCGCTCATCATCGAAAATCGCCTGGAACACGAATGCCGCTATACCCTGCTGCCGCCTGAGTCCGCTTTCAGCTCAGTTGATTTCGAGGCCGAAGTGCGTGTTGAAGCCTCGTCTGATCAGGCTCCGGTGGCGTTTATGTCGATTTCCCGCTTGGGGCAGATTCTGGAGATTGCGCCGGGTTCTATTGCGATTCAACGCGGTCGCAATTATAGCTACCATCCCGTTGACATGACCGAATTCCACCGCATTGGGCTGCACTATCGGCGGGGATGGCTTCAGGTTCAGCTTGATGGCGAAACGGTACTTCATCGCTCGGTTCTCAAAGAAGGTCATCCCGCCAGTGATTTTCATGGGGGTGATCCGCTGCGGCGTACCCAATTTGGTCAGATTAGCGACAGCGGGCGCAGCTATTGGCGGCGTGTGTCTTATCAGGTAGAGAATCCGACGCTCGAACCGTTTCGCTGGTCGTGGGAAGCGAGCAGCGGCACATGGCCTGACCAGTATCAGCAGGATCGCCTGATCCAAATTCACGCGAACCACCCGTTACAGAAACCCTGGCCTGATCACGGCTATTCTTCATGGGTGCAGCGCCCGGACGGAAGTATCTTTCTTGTTGATTATACGAATGCGGGCGATGTCCCTGATACAGCGCATCTCGTTGGTGTCTACATCAACCCGGAAGACATTTCATAATGCAGCCGAACATTCTCTGGATATGTACGGATCAACAGCGTTACGACACGATTCATGCGCTGAACAACCCTCACGTACATACGCCCAACATCGACAAACTGGCACGAACCGGCGTGGCCTTTAGCGACGCTTTTTGCCAGAGTCCCATTTGCACCCCCAGCCGCGCCAGTTTCCTGACGGGAAGGTATCCCAGCAGTGTGCATGGATGCAGTAATGGCAACGACCGTTGGGCAGAAGCGGATCCTCTCGTCACCGCGCTTCTGGCGGATGCTGGCTACGACTGCGGGCTGGCAGGGAAACTGCATCTTGCAGGTGCGCAGGGGCGTATCGAACCCCGCCCGCAGCACGACGGCTATCGCGTGTTCGACTGGAGTCACGGCCCGCAGGATCTTTGGGAAACAGGCCACGCCTATGCCGATTGGCTGCGCGCGAAGGGCTACTCACTCAGCCAGTTGTCAGAGGAACCGGGGGGAATTCCGCCGGAACTCCATCAGACGACCTGGTGCGCAGATCGGGCAATCGACTTCATGGAAGCGGATCACGGCGGCAAACCCTGGCTGATGAGCGTCAATATCTTTGATCCGCACAGTCCTTTCGATCCGCCGCAATCGTATCTGGATCGATTTGACGTTGACGCCATGCCTGGGCCGCTTTTCCGCGAAAGTGATCTGGACGCGCAGGCGAAACTCAGCGGCGTTGATTTTCAGACCAAAGCGCGGCGACCCGAAGACTTGAATGCCAAATCCTTTCAGGCCGCCTACTACGCCATGATTGAGTTGATTGATGACAACGTTGGCCGGATGCTCGACGCACTGGAACGCACCGGGCAGCGTGACAACACGATCATCATCTTTATGAGTGATCATGGCGAAATGCTCGGCGATCATGGCCTCATCCAAAAAGGCTGCCGTTTCTATGAAGGACTGACGCGCGTTCCGCTGATTTTTTCGTGGCAGGGACATTTTCTGGCTGGAACCGTTCGCAACGCGCTTGTGGAATTGACCGACATTGCGCCCACTCTGCTCGAACTCGCCGGGGTTCCTGTTCCGAAACGAATGCAGGGACCATCACTCAAGGCGCTGCTTATGGATGATCAAGTGGCTGACCATCATCGTGAGTACGTCCGTTGTGAGTATTATCAGGCGCTCAACCCCACCGCCAGTAAAGGCTTCACGGGGTCTTATGCCACCATGCTGCGAAATCGCCGCTATAAGCTGGTGGTCTATCATGGACACTCCTGGGGCGAGTTATTTGATTTGGACGCCGACCCTGATGAATTCAACAACCTTTGGGACGATCCAACGGTCATCGAGACGAAAGTACAACTGATGCAGCAGAGTTTTGACGCGCTGGCATTTGCAGTCGATACCGGCACTGAACAGGTAACAAGGTTCTAAGATGCGCTTTGAAACGCAGGATCTATTTGCTCGCAATACCGGCGGTTACTCCATGTATCGCATCCCCGGAATCTGCGTCACGCCTGCTGGCGTCGTGCTGGCCCATGCCGAAGCCCGTACTGGAAGTGGCGGCGATTGGGATAAGAACGATATTGTGCTGCGCCGCAGTTTCGATGATGGAAAGTCCTGGGATATACCGCGCAAAATAGTTGATCATGCAAGCTTTGGCGAGGGGCCATTACACAATTTCAACACCATCGTCGATCATGACAATGGAACTGTGCATCTATTATTTTGCTTCAACTACGCGCAGGCCTTCTACATGAAAACCACTGATGATGGCGAAACGTTTACCGACCCTGTAGACATCACGGCGACATTTGAAGCTTTTCGTGAGGAGTACGATTGGGGCGTCATTGCCATTGGCTTACCCAACGGTATCCGGTTGCGCAAAAGTGGTCGGATGGTTATTCCGGTCTGGCTGTCCAGTTCAAAAACAACGCAGCACCGCCCGAACCGCTGCGCCGTGATTTACAGCGATGACGATGGTCTGACGTGGCGGCGTGGCGCTATGGTTCCAGATGTCGTCCCCAATCTGAATGAAACCGGTGTGGTTGAACTGGAAGATGGTTCGGTTCTGCTGAATATGCGCAACGGCATCGGCGTGCTGCGCCGCGTGATTTCCGTGAGCAAAGATGGTATCAGCAATTGGTCAACGCCTCGCCTTGACCCGATGTTGTTGGAACCTACCTGCCAGGGAACGATTTTCCGTTACCGCTGGGCTGATGAAGGACAGAATCAGATTTTGTTTTGCAACCCGGATAACGTAGAAGGAAAGGATGTCAAAGGCCCATCCATCTTCCGAACACGTCAGAACCTCACGGTGAAACTCAGTGCGGATGACTGTGAAACCTGGGGCGTGTCCAGAGTGATTGAACCGGGCTATTCCGGTTACAGCGCGCTGGCGGTGTGTCCAGATAAAACAATGTTATGCCTGTTTGAGCGAGGTGCGCCGGGCGGCACGGACACGGATGATTTCATGACGTTAGCCCGTTTTGATCTGGAGTGGCTGACAGACGGGCAGGCTGCGAATGCCTGAGCAGCCGAATATTGTCATGATCCTGTGTGACGAACTCCGTGCCGACGCGTTGGGCTGCTTTGGTAATCCGATTGTCAAGACGCCCAATATTGATCGTCTGGCCCAGCAGGGTACGCTGTTTTCGGAGTGTATGATTACACAACCGACCTGTACACCGAGCCGTGCTTCAATCCTGACAGGCTGTTATCCTTCCGCCCTTCATTCACGCATGGTCGGCTGCTACACGCCGGACGATCCCCGTTTCCTGCCGCGCATCCTCAGCCAAAACGGCTATCGTACTGCATCCATTGGTAAGATTCATCTCGTCCCGCAGAAGGATGAACCGACGACAATAGACCAGCGTTTGGCTTCCGGCGATAACACCTATTACGGTTTTCAGGAAATTGACCTCGTTGACGGGCACGGGGATGGCTGTTTTGGCCCGCGCTATACACGCTGGCTGAATGAACGTGTCCCTGATGTGGCTGCGCGCTTGGCGAAGAAGCGCTTCTATCCGCGTGGTGTCAATGCATATACGTGGGAACTTCCTGAAAATGTCCATTCGAGCCATTACGTCGCTGATCAAGCGGTTAATTTTTTAGGTCAGCCCCATGAGCGCCCGTTCTTCTTGCATGTTTCGTTTCCAGACCCGCATTATCCGTTTACAGTGCCGGAACCCTATGCAAGCAAGTACTCGCCGGGTGATATGCCGCCGCCGATACCACCCGTCACCACCTCCCATGATATGCCACCCCTATACATGCAGGTCTACCAGCACCATCAGGCAGAGAACCCGGAGTCTGACCACAAACCTCTGGATCGTGTCATTGGGACACCGCCACACGACTACACCAAGTATGACGAGAAGGATTGGCAGCAGGTCAAGGCGATCTATTATGGTATGGTAAGCCTCCTCGACGACAGCATCGGGCGCATTTTGGATGCAGTTGATTTTGAGAATACGATGGTTGTCTTTTTATCCGATCATGGCGATTACCTGGGCGATCACGGCTTTTACGGCAAGGGATTACCTTACAGCAGTGTCTTGAGGACACCGCTCATCTGGTGCGGCCCCAATATCCAAGCCGGACACGTAATCACAAGTATTGAATCCACATTGGATATTGCGCCGACGCTGCTCGATTTGGCAGCGATTGAAGAGCCAGAAGCTATACAAGGCACTTCGCTCAAAGCGTGCCTGAATGGTCAATCCGTTGAGCGTGCTTCCATCGCTTTGACGGAAAATGATGATGATTTCGCCAGAGTGCGGATGCGGACGATTACAACAGATCGCTGGAGATTGACATATTACCTGAACCAACCGTTAGGCGAGCTGATAGACCGCATCAACGATCCTCAGGAAATGCATAACCTGTGGAGAGACCCACAGTATGATCATGTTAGGGAGGCGCTGCTTCATCGACTACTCGACGAAACACTTGCGAGCATTGATATGCACAATGGTCGGATTCAGCAGCCAACTGCGCCAATTCCTAAGTGGCGAGCAGGAAGATAAACTGAACTTTGCTAATCGAGCCGTCCAGAAAACCAGCCCTGTAAGTACGGGTTAGCCCACTGACCGCGACTTCACGAGTTCGCTGATAATATGATCGTGGTCAGCGGTCTGCCCCCGCTGCCGCAAATGAGCAATTTGCCGCCAGCGTGAAAGGTCGCGGAGAGCAGGTTGTAGGCTGCTTCGATCCCCAGCATCGAAGTGGTGAAATCAGGGCAGCGCCGTAAACGACTGGCAAATTCGAGATGCACGGCTTAACGCTCCCACTCCAACAGATTCGTTTCAATCACAGGCTGCGCCGAATCGCGCGGGACGCGGAAGGTTTTGATCTCGCCGGGGGCGAAGCCCGCTTCAATGACGCGATTCCATTTCGGCAGGCGAATTGTCGCGGCAGAGGTGGCCGTTTTGGTCGATTCGTAGGCGCGAATGATCAGATCGCCGCCGTCTTCGGCCTGCTTGAGAACAGTTACGACAACGTTATCCGGCTGAACGTCGATAAATGAGTCGCTTTGGGGCAGTTTGCCGTCGGCGTGAAAGGCGGCAAAGAGAGCAGTGGGTCGCTGATTGAGTTCGGCGGCGCGCTTGACCGTGCCAGCCGTTTCCCAGCCGCCGCTGTGCGGGAGCATCGAATAGCTGAAGCGCTGAATGCCCTGATCGATGAAGGCGTGCAGTTTGCTGGTATCGACGGTGGCAGGGATATGATGGGCGTAGGCGGGGCTGCGCAGTAGGGTCAGGTTGAGCGTGTTGACGTTGACATCGAAGCTGTATTTGGCGTCGTTGAGCAGGCTGAAACCGTAAGCCTGACCGCCGCGCGCCGTGCCCGAAAGGTCGATCCAGCTCTGGCAGGGGGCTTCGTCGCCAACGGCGGCCTGCTGGATGTGCCCGTAGGCGATCTCGTTGCTGATGCGCATGAAATAGACGTTGACCGGAAAACTGAGCTTAAGCAGCTTGAACTGCTCGTGCCAGTCGACGACGACATGGACGTCAATCTGGTCACGGTCGGGGTACATGGTGAAGTCCTGAATCAGCGTCGATTGTCCGTAAGCGCTCATGACGCGAATGACGGACTTGGCTGCGCCGTGCTCGGCAAGCTGAACGCGGGTGGCTCTGAACGTGCCGATAACTTTGTCGTAGCGGAAGGTGTCGTGTCCCCAGGTGTCGGAGGTGTCTTCCATGACGAGGGGAACGGCGGCGGCTTTCGAGAAGACTTCGACTTGGGCGCGCTTGTCAAACAGGCGAGCAGCGCAGCCCGTTTCGGGATCAATTTCGAGGCGGAAACGGGCATTTTCAAGGACAGTATCCGACGCGGCGACGGACGGAAAGCTGCCGCGTGACCCGGACGGTCGAAGTCGGTAAACGCGATAACCGAGCGCGGGGAGATCGGCGGCGAAGCTGAGGCGCACCCGTCCGGTGACAGTCGTGGACTGCACCTGCTGAAAGGGCACGGGCTGATCCTGATCATCGACAAAAACCGCTTCGGGCTTCCAGCGGTTCGATTCGAGTTCGACATTGGCGCGAACCGACCAGGTATGCGGGTTGAAGACGATGATCGGGCGCATATCGTCTTCCGGCTCGATATGCACGTTCCAGGCGAAGGACTGAACGGCGTAGTTCAGGGCGCGGTCGGCAATCGCCAATGCTTCGCCAATGCTGTTGCGGGCGTCGTCATAGGCAATTTCGAGGCTCGTTCCGGCGAGAATGTCGTGGAACTGGTTGAACAGCAGGCTTTTCCAGGCGCGGTCAAAATCGTCGGGGTAAGGCTGCTGGTTGACCCAATTCGCCAGCAGCGACCATTTTTCGGCGGTGACGAGGTGATGCTCGGCGCGGCGATTCCACTGCTTGATGCCGGAATGGGCGGCGTAGCAGCCGGGGGCGTGGCGCTGCAATTCGTCGTGGACGATGGGGATCGGCAAATTTTTGTGCGCCATCGAATCGAAGAACGCTTCGGGTGAACTCATGACGATTTCGGGCAGATTGGGGTCGCCGTTGAGGCGGTGAATGCTCTCAATATTCTGTTTTGTGGGACCGCCGCCATGATTGCCGACGCCGTAAAAACACATGCCCTCATCAAAGGGGGCGCGAATTTCGGCGGCGCAGCGGGCGACGTGAGCATCGACTTCGTTGCCCCACGACAGATATTCGAAGGGGATGCGGAAAGTCAGCACGCGCGAACCATCGTCGGCTTCCCACCAGAAAAGCCGTTCCGGCAGGTGTTTCTCGTGGGGCATCGGGCGCAGGAAGGTGTAGTAAGGAATGCCGCTCTTGCTGAGAATTTGCGGCAGCGTGGCGGCGTGACCGAAGCTGTCGACGTTGAAGCCGACGCGCGCCAGCACGCCGAATTTTGATTTGAAGTAGCGCTGTCCGTAGAGTCCCTGCCGGACGAAGGCTTCGCCGCCGGGGATGTTGCAATCTGGCTCGATCCACCAGCCGCCGACCACCTGCCAGCGGCCTTCGCTGACGCGCTGCTGAATTTCGGCAAACATGGCGGGATCAGACGTTTCGACCCACGCGTAAAAGGCGGCGGAACTGGCGACGAAGATGAAATCGTCGTACTCCTTCATGCGATCCAGGGCAGAGCGGAAGGTCGCCTTGACTTCGTGAAAGCCTTCCTGCCAGGGCCAGAGCCACACCGGGTCAATGTGGGCGTCGCCGATCATGTGCAGCTTTGTCTGCTTCATGGTTTCTCCGGAATGCTTCAAATTAAAAATGGCGAGTATACCCTCAGAGTAGGTATCGTAGGGGCACACCATGAGGGTGTCTAAAAAGTTGAGCGTAAAATGATTTTTCCCTCATCCCCTGCCCCTTCTCCCGTCGCTTCGCTTATGGCGAAGGGGAGAAAGTTCCTCTCCCTTGAGGGAGAGGGATTTAGGGTGAGGGCTTTTTCAACACCCTCATAGCGTGCCCCGACCATCAAGGGATAATCCCCTTAAAAATAGGTCATTGTTCAGGACAGATTTTTGCGACGAGTGTAGCGCCTGCTCACGCAGCGATTCGAGTGACATTGAGAGCCAGCGGGCTTTTTCCGCACCGTTTGCTCCGATGAATTTTGAGTGAGATTGTTGTACTGATAGGGGCGTTCTTTTGCTCATCTCAAGGTATACAGATATGCCACGATGTCGCGTGCTGCCGCTTCCGTGACGCCCAGATCGGGCATATCCACACCAGGGGAAACTTCCTGTGGGTAGCGAATCCACTGCACCAGATTGTCCGGCGTATTTTGCAGCTTTCCGGCGATATAAACCTGCTGTGCTAGCCCGTTTAGAGAAGGGCCGACCGCGCCGTTTGCTCCGGCGACTCCACCAATAACATGGCACGCACCGCAGCCATAGTCCATAATGCGCTGAACGCCGCGTGCCGGGTCAGACCCACTGACCGCCTGCACCGCTGATGGTTTGCGCATCACCAACGCGAAAATGGCGATCAATGCAATCGTAAAGGGAATCAGCAGCACGTATAAGCCATAATATTCCTTGCGCATAAGCCTCTCCTACGAACTGCGAACGAGCCGATTTTGCATCATGCGCTCGACCGCGTTCAGCCAAGCGATGAAGTAAGCCGCCGCCAGCAGCATAAACAAAACCCCACCCGGCAGCCACATAATCAGCCCGGCAAGCTGCTGATCGCCCAACGCTGTCAGTCCGAAAACGTTACTGTTCTGGGTATAAGTGCTGTACCAGGGCTGCGAGGCAAAAGTCATCAGCGCACCGAGCGCGCCGCTTTGCAGCGCCGTTGTGAACAGGTAAAGCACGTTCACCCCGTACTGCACCTGTTTACGTCCAGCGGAGCGGACTAAGACCCACCAGAACAGCGCCGCTGCTGCGAAAAAGCATCCATGCTCGAAAAAATGAAGCGTATCATTCTGTAGCGCCGCATTGTACAGGCGCGGAACATGCCACAGCCAGAGCGTCGCTGTAAAGATCACCCAGGCGACGAGCGGCTGCGTGATGAACTGCCACAAACCGCTGAAACGGCGTAGGTGCTGTGCGCTTGCATTTGCCCAATGACGCGGAAATGCCCAAAACAGTGCGACCGGATAGGCGCTCAACACAAACAGCGGCGCGGCGATCAGGATCAGTATCATGTGCTGGGTCATGTGTGCCGCGAATGAGTCTGCCGCCAGCCTATCCAGCGGCGACACCAGCGCAGCGACCAGCGCGGCGATGCAGCCCGCAAAGGCCGCTGCTCGCCAGACCGGAATCCCGCGCCCGCGCCCGGCGTGCAGCCAGAGCCGAAACACGCCGAGCACGTAAATCCCCGTGAGCAGCTCTAGTCCCAGCAGTGTCCGCCCGTCCCAGACCCACACCAAAGGCATCATGGCAGCGCCATCGAGAGCGGCGCACACGGATTAAGCGCCGCGCCATACAGCCCCGTTGCCACAATCAAAACCAGAAAGACAATCGCAAGTATCACACCCGCCGCTGCCACAAATTCATCTGAGTTAGGCGTCGTTCCCAGTTCGGCGATACCGCGCTCATGCCACGACGCAAACGAAGTCACACCTGCCGCCAGCGTCAGCGCGCCCGCGAGTCCGCTCAAAGTGAAAAAGGCGATCTTCGTTCCGGTTGAGCAGGCCAGCGCGACCAATCCGTAACCGATCAGCAGTTGTAGTCCCCACGCCACCGGCGGCGCAAAGTACATAAACATCAACCGCGCCCGACCATACCGTTTTTGCTCATGACTCGTCATTGTCGCATCCTTCAAAAGTACGGTGAAACATAGAGCGCCACGACGATAAAAATCCAGACGGCATCGACAAAGTGCCAGTAGAGGACGACGTTTTCCACCCCCTGTAAGCGCCGCGCGCTGAAATGCCCCAGCCGCGCTCGTAGTTGCAGATAGCCGTTCATGATCACCGCCATCAGCACGTGAATACCGTGAATCCCGGTGATGGCGAAGAACAGCGAACCATAGGCGTTGTCGGTTGGCAGCACATCGGAGTGGGTATATTCCCAGGCTTGCAGCGCCAGAAAGACGATCCCCAGCCCAAACGCGATCCGCAAACCCGTTTGCAGACGCTCCTGCTTGTCCCGCTCGATTCCCTGCTGCGCGAGATGCATAAACACACTGCTCGACAGCAAAATCACGGTCATGACCGCCGGAAGGATCAGTTCAGGCCGCTTGACTCCGGCGGGAGGCCAGGTCGGGGAGTTGAAGCGCAGGTAAAAGTAGCTGGCGATCAGCGAGGCGAACAACACGACCTCGTTCAGCAGCAGGCAGATCAGCCCCCACCAGCCGACCGAACGGCTGCCGCTGACCTGTGTCGGCAGGGTGGTTGTCGAAGTGGTCATGCTGCTGCCTCCATTTCCGCCCGCGTAGGCCACAGCCACCAGCCGACGACCATCAGGCTCAGCACCAGACCAATCGCGCTCATCCACAGCGTGTGAATCAGCAGCCCCGCGAACACCATCACCAGTGTCAGCGCCAGCACCAGCGGGATGATCGAGCTTTCCGGCATGATCAGCAGCGATTCCGGTTGGGCGTCGAGCAGGCTGGTCACCAGCGTTTGCCGCGCATACGCATCCGATGGATCAGAATTAGCGCTTTCGTCGTGCGGCTGCGATTCCTGATCCCACAGCGGCACACGGCTCTGAACCGTCGGGATCGTCTTGAAGTTGTAGGCTTCCGGTGGTGAAGTCGTCGCCCATTCGAGCGTCGCCGCGTCCCAGGGATTATCGCCGGCCTTTTCGCCTTTATTCAGGCTGTAAATCAGGTTGATGATGAACAGCAGAATCCCGACCGCCAGCACGAACGAGCCAATCGTCGAAATCAGGTTGATCGTGTCCCAGCCCAGCCCGCCTTGATAGGTGTAGACGCGGCGCGGCATCCCCAGCAGCCCCACGATGTGCATCGGGAAGAAGGTCAGGTTGAAGCCGATGAATACCAGCCAGAAATTCCATGCGCCGATCACTTTGTTGAGGAATTTCCCGGTAAACTTTGGAAACCAGTAGTACAGCCCGCCGAAAATCGGGAAGACTGCGCCGCCGAACAGCACGTAATGGAAATGCGCCACCACAAAATAACTGTCCGTCACCTGCTGATCGAACGAGGCCGCCGGGAACATCACCCCGCTCAGCCCGCCAATCACGAACACGAAGATGAACCCCGCTATCCACATCAGAGGCAGTTGAAAGCGCGGCCTGCCCGTCAGAATTGTCGCCAGCCACGCGAAAATCTGCACGCCTGCCGGGATGCCGATCACCACGCTGGCGAGGCTGAACAGGTCGGTCGCCATCGGCGAAAGCCCGACCGCGAACATATGATGCACCCACACGCCGAAGGCGATAATCACGGTCACGACTGCCGCCGTTGCCAGCAGCGTATAGCCGACCACCACCCGCCGCGAAAACACCTGCACAATCTCCGAGACGATGCCGACAGCAGGCAGGAAAATAATGTACACGTCAGGATGCCCGAAAATCCAGAACAGATGCTGCCACAGCAGCGGATTGCCTCCCCACTGTGATTCGAAGAAGTGGAAGCCGAAACTGCGCTCTAAAACAAGAAATATATTGGCGACGCTCAGCGGCGGTACGGCGAAAATCACCGCGAACGACGTCACCAGAATCGCCCAGATGAACAGCGGCATCCGGTTGATCGACATCCCCGGCGCGCGCATTTTCAGGATCGAGACGATGAAGTTTGCCGCGCCGCCAATCGAGGCGATGCTCAGGAAGATCAGCCCCAGCCCCCAGAAGTCGAGATTTGGCCCCGGCGAATACTGCAAACTTGTCAGCGGCACGTAAGCGAACCAGCCCCCGTTCGGCGCTGCGCCGACCAGAAAGCTGGCGTACATGAACAGGCCGGAGAATAGAAACACCCAGTAGCCGAAGGCATTCAGGCGCGGAAAGGCCATATCGCGTGATCCGCACATCAGCGGCACGAGAAAGTTGCCAAAGCCAAACAGCATCGGCGTCGCGAAGAAGAAGATCATCGTCGTGCCGTGCATCGTGAACAGTTGATTGTAGACATCGGGGCTGAGGAAGGTGCTTTCAGCGCTTCCCAGTTGAATCCGCAGCAGCAGCGCTTCGATCCCTGCCAGCACAAAGAACAGGAATGCCGTCACCATATAGCGAATGCCGATAATTTTATGGTCAACCGTCGTCAGGCTGCGCCACAATCCGCTCGTATCTTCCCAAACGTCGATCAGGCGCTTGTCATCCGCAACCGTTGCCATATGCTCCTCTTATTCCAGACTTTGTAGATAGGCCAGCAGCGCCTGTACCTGACCTGCGTCGAGTTCCATCGGCGGCATCAGGTTCCCCGGCTTGATCGCCTGCGAATTGACGATCCAGCCCGCCAGATTCCCCGGCGTATTCGGCAGCATTCCCGCTGCAATCGTCTGGCGGCTGGCGAGGTGTGTCAGGTCCGGCCCTAGTGTGCCGACCGCGCTCGTCCCGCGAATCGTGTGGCAGTAGACGCAGGCCGAACTCAGGAACACCCGCTGCCCTGTCTGTACTTGTTCGTCGCTTGGTACGGGCGCGGGCTGCTGCTCCTGTGCGACCCAGCGTGCATAGGTATCCGGTGGGTCAGCGATCACCAGAAAAGCCATGTGCGCGTGCTGAATGCCGCAGTATTCCGCACACTGACCGCGATAGGTTCCTGCTTGATCGGCTTCGATGGTGAGCGTATTGGTTTGTCCGGGAATCAAATCGAGTTTGGGCGAAAGTTCGGGAACCCAGAAGCTGTGGTTCACGTCCGCCGACATCAGTTTGAGTGTCACGGGCTGCCCAACCGGGATGTGGATTTCGTTGGCGCTGACGATGTTCTCATGCACGTAGTGAAGCTGCCACCACCACTGATGCCCCGTCACTTCGATCACCAGTGGGCTGTCCGCCGCTTCCGAAGCATTGGTGATCGAAATACTCCAGAACATCACGCCGAACAATACCACCGCTGGAAACAGCGCTCCTGCCAGCAGCACAATGCTGATCACGCGCCGGTCGTCGGTCACACGCACCAGTTCTCCGGCGTGTGGCTCGGAACGGCGCGCTCGGAGGATGCCCAGCATCAGCAGCACCATCACGACCGCGAACACCAACCCTGCGATGATAAACAGCACCCACGAAAGCTGCGCCACACGATCCGCATTCGGCGATTGTGGGCTGAGCACTGAGGGCGATCCGGCGCAGCCGCTCAGGTTGGCTGCGCACACAAACAGCAGCCAGCCAATCAAATGCCGCCGATGCTCACGGGTTGTTGGAAGGAGCTTTGCCATACAATTACCACTGTAATTAAATATCTCTTGGAGATCCTACCGAGAAAACCCGAAGGCGACAACAATTTCGTAATAATTTTGTGAATTCTCACAAAATTCGCTGATTCAGCCTCAGTCGCGTGGAAACGGGGATAGAATTAAATACGAAATTAATCTCATCCGATAGAAGCTGTGTCGAAATCCATGTCGCAAATCTTTCCGCGAAGCGCAAACACAATTGCGCGTTTGACGCTGATTGGGCTTGCTCTGGCGCTTCCACTCTTCGTTGCTCTTTGGGCGTTTACCCTTCAATCACCCGTTCATACCGATGTTGGAACCGTCGTCGAGCAGCCGATTGCCTTCAGTCATGTCATTCACGCTGGCAGGCTTGGCCTGGACTGTCGCTATTGCCATACGTCGTCGGAAACCTCGTCGTTCGCCGGAATGCCTTCGACCCAGCAGTGCATGACCTGTCATTCGCAGATTGTTCAGGGTTTACCGGACATTGAAGCGCTTGCCGCCAGCCTGAACACCGGCACGCCCATTCATTGGAATCCTGTCTATACCCTGCCGGATTACGTCTATTTCGATCACAGCGCGCATGTTGGGGGAGGGATTGCCTGCGAAACCTGTCATGGGCGTGTCGATCAGATGTCAGTCGTCTACAAAGCCACACCGCTCACGATGGATTGGTGTCTTAACTGCCACCGCAACCCCACACCGAACGTTCGTCCGCAGGCGGCTGTCTTTACGATGGGCTGGCAGCCAACTGCTGCCGATCAGAAGGCGGCGCGCATCTACAGCGCGATTGAGACCCAGCACTTGACGGACTGCGATGTCTGTCATCGCTGATCAATATACAGAACTGGCTGCTGTCCTTGTAAGGGCGAGGCACGCCTCGCCCGCTGTGAGCGCGCCCGCCGATGATGCAATACAGCGCTATTTTGTAGGGGCGAGGCACGCCTCGCCCGCCGATGAATTAGAAACAGCGGTATTTGTAGGGGCACACCTACGTGAACTTTGTTCGCGCGTGCACCCTCAAAGGTAGGAGCGCACCTACGTGAACTTCGTTCGCGCGTGCGCCCACAAGGTAGGGGCGAGGCACGCCTCGCCCACAAACTAAAGTGGATGTACGTAAGGAGTAAGTTTTGTCTGAGCCGATTGAACTGGAAAAGCTCCGCGAGCGGCTGAATACGAGGTCCGGCAAAGACTACTGGCGCAGCCTTGAAGAACTGGCAGACAGTCCCGAATTTCACACCTTTGTCGAGCGCGAGTTCCCGGCTGGGCTGCGCGCCCCGCAGTTGAGCCGCCGCCGCTTCTTGCAGCTTGCCGCCGCCTCGCTGGCGATGGCGGGTCTCGCTGCCTGCGCACCGCAGCCGCCGGAACGCCTTGTCCCCTATGTCAAACAGCCGCCGAATCTTGACCCTGCTGCGCCGCAGTTCTACGCCAGCGCCCATGTCCTCAACGGTTTTGCCAGCGGCATTCTGGTTGAGAGTCACACCGGACGACCGACCCGCATTGAAGGCAATCCCGATCATCCTGCCAGCCTCGGCGCAGCCGATAGCTTCGCCGAAGCCTCGATCCTCTCGCTTTACGACCCTGAGCGCTCGCAAACCGTGCGCCATAATGGACAGGCCAGCACTTGGGATCAGTTCGATGCAGCCCTGCATTCAGTCATGACCGCATCACCGACGGGATCAGGTATCCACATTCTGACATCAAGCATGACATCCGCCTCTCTGAATGACCTTTTCCGCCTGTTAATCCGCCAGTTTCCGACCCTTCAATGGCATCAGTACGATCCCATCAATCTGGACAACGTTTATGCCGGAACAGAGCTTGTTTTCGGGCAGGCGCTTCTTCCCGTCTATCACCTCGAAAATGCCGACGTTCTTCTCTCATTGGAAGACGATTTCCTCTTTAGCGCTCCGGGTCATCTCGCCTACATCCGCGCCTTCAGCGACCGCCGCCGCGTGACTGACACGCAGCCAAGCATGAATCGTCTCTATGCAGTCGAGAGTTCTCCCTCAATCACCGGATCAATGGCGGATCACCGCCTTGCCATTCGCTCCAGCGACGTGGAACGTTTCACCCGTGCGCTCGCTGCACGGCTCGGTTTCGCCGACGCTGCACCCGGCGATCTCCCCTCAAATTGGTCGCGTTGGCTTGATGCCTTAGCCAATGATCTCAAAGCGCACTCCGGCGCAAGTTTGGTGACGGCGGGCATGGGGCAGCCGCCGATTGTCCACGCGCTCGCTCACTGGATCAACGCCACGCTCGGCAATACAGGCAAAACGGTCACCTATATCGCACCGCCGACCGCCGAATCGCAGCGCGATTCTCTCCACGACCTGACCGACGCCATGAACAGCGGCAGCGTCTCCGCGCTGCTGATTCTCGGCGGCAATCCAGCATATTCCGCGCCGGCAGATATTCCCTTCGCCGAAGCGCTGGCGAAAGTCCCGTTCAGCGCTCACCTGAGCCTGTACGAGGACGAAACCTCGGTGGCTTGTGGCTGGCACCTGCCCATGACGCACGATCTCGAAACCTGGGGCGATGCCCGCGCCTACGACGGCACAGCAGCCATCCTTCAACCGCTGATTCTGCCGCTGTATGCGACCCGTTCTTCCCTCGATGTGCTGGAAAATGCGCTGTCGAACAAGCCGCGCGCTGCCCACGACATCGTGCAGCAGTATTGGCAAAGTACGGCCTCCACCGAGGATTTTGAGGGTTTCTGGAGCAAAACGCTGCGCGATGGCCTGGTGTCGGATAGCGCCGCCGCGCCTATGGATGTCGCGCTGAGCGACTTCACACTGCCGACCATGCCCCCGTCCGTTTCGGGGCTGGAATTGATCATTGCCCCGGATCATTCGCTGTGGGATGGCACATTCAACAACAATGGCTGGCTGCAAGAACTGCCGAAGCCCTTCACCAAGCTGACCTGGGACAACGCCGCGCTCGTCAGTCCAGCGACGGCGCAAAAACTTGGCCTGAACACAAACGACCTTATCACCCTGCGCACCGGGAATGGAAGCACCCGGACACCTGTGATGATTCTGCCGGGGCAGGCCGATGACTGCATCACAATCACGCTCGGCTACGGGCGAACCGCGACCGGAAAGGTTGGCAGCGGGACAGGCTTTAACGCTTACCCGCTGCTGGTACTGCCGACCTGGTTTGCAAGCGGCTTGCAGGTCGAGAAGACAGGCGAAACGTATCGGCTGGCGACCACCCAGAATCATTTTTCGATGGAAGGGCGCGACCTGATCCACGAGGCGACGCTGGCAGATTATGTTCAAGACCCAACGTTGGGCTACTCGAATGAAGAACAGCCATCCCTGTACCCCGAAGCACAAGAAGGAAAATACGCTTGGGGCATGAGCATCGACCTGAATGCCTGCGTTGGCTGCAACGCCTGTATTGTCGCCTGCCAGAGCGAAAATAATATTCCGACGGTCGGCAAGGAACAGGTGCAGGCCGGGCGCGAAATGCACTGGCTCCGCGTCGATGGCTACTTCGGTGGCGACATGGACGCGCCGACCTTCCGCCATGAGCCGGTGCCGTGTATGCACTGCGAGCAAGCCCCCTGCGAACCCGTTTGTCCTGTCGGTGCGACCGTTCACGACGACGAGGGTATCAACCAGATGGTCTATAACCGCTGCGTCGGCACGCGCTACTGTTCGAACAACTGCCCCTACAAGGTGCGACGCTTCAACTTTTTCGACTACAGCGACCCCGATTTGAAAATTCTGAACAACCCGGAGGTGACCGTGCGCAGCCGGGGCGTGATGGAAAAATGTACCTACTGCGTCCAGCGCATCACGAAGGCGCACAGCGTCGCCGACCGCGAAGGGCGGCGCATCGCGGATGGTGAGGTCAAAACGGCCTGCCAGACGGCCTGTCCCGCCAATGCGATTGTCTTTGGCGACATTTCAAATCAAGGAAGCCTGGTCGCGCAGTTGAAAACCCAGCCGAGGGATTACGCGCTGCTGGGCGAACTCAACACGCGTCCGCGCACGACCTATCTGGCGAAGCTGACCAACCCGAACCCGGCACTGAAAGACGAGACGAGTGCATAAGATGGCTGCCGATCAACCTGCCCAGCAATATGACCGAGTCAGCGAACGCATCAGCCAGATTGTCCTGCGCCGCTCGACGCCGCGTGGTTGGCTCATCGGTTTTGCGATTACTTTTCTGCTGTCGATGGGGCTGCTGATCGCGGTCAGCTATCTGTTCATCGACGGCGTGGGCATCTGGGGTATCCAGATTCCGGTCGGCTGGGGCTTTGCCATCACCAATTTCGTCTGGTGGGTCGGCATTGGTCACGCCGGGACGCTGATCTCAGCCATTTTGCTGCTCTTTCGCCAGCACTGGCGCACCTCGATCAACCGTTTCGCTGAAGCCATGACGCTGTTCGCGGTGGCAATGGCGGGCTTGTTCCCAATTCTGCATCTTGGACGCCCGCAGTATTTCTATTGGCTGATGCCTTACCCGAACACCGAAGCGATGTGGCCTCAGTTCCGCAGCCCGCTCGTCTGGGATTTGTTCGCGGTGTTGACCTACGCGCTCGTTTCCCTGATCTTCTGGTTTGTCGGCCTGATTCCTGATCTGGCAGCCGTGCGCGACCGGGCGAAAAGCCGTTTCGCGCAAATCGCCTTCGGCTTTCTGGCGATGGGCTGGCGCGGCTCAGCCCGTCACTGGCAGCGTTATCATCAGGTTTATTTCTGGCTGGCAGCGCTGGCGACCCCGCTCGTGATTTCGGTTCACAGCATCGTCGCGCTTGATTTCGCTTACGGGATCATCCCCGGCTGGCACGGCACAATCATGCCGCCTTATTTCGTCATCGGCGCGCTGCTTTCCGGGCTGGCGATGGTGCTGACGATTGCTATCCCGCTGCGCAGGTTCTACCACCTCGAAGACCTGATCACCGACCGTCACCTCGACAACATCGCCAAATTTCTGCTGGGCATGAGCCTGCTCATCACTTACAGCTACGCGACCGAGATTTTCACGGCCTGGTACAGCGGCAATACCTTCGAGGAATTTCTGGTGCATAACCGCGTCCTCGGCCCCTATGCGCCGCTCTACTGGCTGATGATCGCTTGCAACGTGATCATCCCGCTGGCGCTGCTGTTCCGCCGTGTGCGTAAGAATACCCTTTTGTTATTCGTGATCGCGCTGCTGGTCAATGTGGGCATGTGGACGGAGCGCTTCGTGATTGTGGTCGTCAGCCTGAGCGCCGATTTCCTGCCCTCGTCATGGGGCATCTACATCCCGACCATCTGGGACATTGTGACGCTGGTCGGCTCGATTGGCCTCTTTGCAGCGTTGATCTTCCTGTTCATCCGCTTCCTGCCGGTGATCTCGATCTCGGAAGTGCAGGAAGAAATCGCGCAGAAGGAGGAGGGTGTCTGATGCCGCTTTATGGCCTGATGGCAGAATTCGCTGACGCTGCTGATCTGCTCCACGCGGCGCAAAAATCACGCGATGCAGGCTATCGACACATGGATGCCTTCAGCCCCTTCGCCATCGAGGGCATGGACGATGCGCTCCGCTTGCATTCCTCCAAGATCAGTTACTTCGTGCTCGGCGGCGCGTTCGTCGGCATGATCGCTGGTTTTGGGATGGAGTATTTCGCCGCCGTGATCAACTATCCCGTCAACGTCGGCGGGCGTCCGCTGGACAGCCTTCCGGCCTTTATTCCGATCATGTTCGAAATGGCTGTCCTGTTCGGCGCGTTCAGCGGCTTGATTTCCATGCTGGTCATGAACGGCCTGCCGATGCCCTATCATCCGGTTTTCAATGTGCCGGAGTTCAGGGAGATGACGAGCGGACGATTCTTTCTGTGCATTGAAGGCCGCGATCCTCAGTTTGAACTGGATGCGACCCGTCAATTTCTGCAAGAACTAAGTCCACTGAAGGTGTCCGATGTGGAAGCGTAGCCTGATCCTGCTGTTGATTCTGCTGCTGGCTGCCGCCTGTAATGACGATATGGCAGTCCAGGCCAAATGTCAGCCGCTGGGGGCAATTCAGAATTTCAAGGATGGCGCGTGCGCTCAATCGCTGCCAGAGGATGTCATCGCGCGCGATGTCCTTGTCGGGAATGACGCGCTGACGACAGGCAAGGTCAACAATCAGTTCGTGACCACTATCCCCATAATGCTCACCGATGCGGTGCTGGAACGCGGGCAGGATCGCTTTAACGTGTTCTGTCAGCCTTGTCACGGTGCGGCGGGTTACGGCGATGGTATTACGACGCATTACGGCTTTCCTGCGCCGCTCTCGTTCCACCTCGATGCGATTCGCAGCCAGCCGCCCGGCTTTTTCTTCGATGCCATCACCAATGGTTTTGGGCGCATGTATCCCTATGCTTCACAGCTTGCCGTGCCAGATCGTTGGGCGATTGTCGCCTATATTCAGGCGCTGCAGCTCAGTCAGCACGCGCCATTAGAGACACTGCCGCAAAGTGATCAGGAGCAGCTTCCCAAATGATGCCAATGAGGTCGCATACACGCGCGCAAAGCCTGCTTCATATACGCAATATCGCTGCCGTTACTGCGCTGATAGCTGTCGTTGTGGCAGTTATTGGCCTGCTGACGGACCGTACCGCCTTCTTCCACGCCTACCTGATCGGCTTCGCGTTTGTCGCGGTAGTCAGCCTCGGCTGCCTGTTTCTCCTTATGATTAATCACATTACCGGCGGTCACTGGAGCATTCCACTGCGCAGTTTCCTCGAAGTTGGCGCACAGTCGGTTGTGGTCACGGCGATCCTGTTCATTCCGATTGTGTTCGGGCTGCCGCTGCTCTATCCCTGGGCGCAGCCGAAAACGGTCAGCGCCGACCCGCTGCTTCAGCACCAGAGCGCGTTCCTCAACCCCACTTTTTTCGTGATCCGCGCTGTCATTTACTTCGCCGTCTGGATTACGCTCGCCTGGCGCATGACGCGACCTGGTACGCCCAAGCATACAACGGCAATCATTGGGTTGATCGTCTATTTTCCGCTGGCGACGCTGGCGGCAATCGACTGGTTTATGTCGCTCGAACCGCACTGGTACTCGACTATTTATGGGGTTTTGTTTCTGGCAAGCCAGGCGCTGAGCGCGTATGCCTTCGTGATCGTCCTGCTCCTGTTCCTGCCTACGCCGTCGCCGGAAGCGTCCGATCAACAAACGCGGCAAGACCTCGGCAACGTGCTCATGACAATTCTGATCACAGCCAGCTATCTGGAATTTATGCAGTTTTTGGTCATTTGGGCCGGTGATTTACCCGATGAGACTTCGTGGTATCTGGAACGAACAGTGGGCGGTTGGTCATGGGTAGCGCTGCTGTTGATTGTGGCGAACATCGTTATCCCGTTCTTACTGCTGCTCTCACGCCGGATTAAAAGCCGTATTCGCAGCCTCGCACTGGTCGCGCTCCTGATGCTGGTCGCCCAATATATTTACATCTATTGGCTGATCCTGCCTGCCTTCAACCCGAACGGCGCGACGGTCGATGGGTTGGCGATCATCCTGCCGTTGGGCATCACCGCTATTTGGATCGTCGCATTTACGTCTCGTTCGCGCGCGATGATGGAGGTAAATGGATGAAGTCTGCTCCCGAGCCACAGCGGATTTCCGGGCTAACGGTCGCGTCGGTTGTAATTCTGCTGCTCGCCTGCGCGCTGGTTTTTGGCCTGGTGTTCCTCATCACCGCTCAGCCGACAACGGAACAGCAGACTGCCGCTATTCATGCACGCAACCCTGCTTTTAATCTGGAACAGACGACGCCGAATGCCGATGTTCAGGTGTTAGCGTCTACTCAGGAAGCTGTGCTGCAAGGTTATGGCTGGGTCGATCAGGATGCCAGGATCGCTCGAATTCCGATTGATCGTGCAATGGCGCTGATCATCACAGCGCAGCCTGAAGAAACCGCGACAGCGCAGCCTTGATTGACAAAAAAACGATAAATTGACAGGTATTGGACTGCCCTATGGACACTCTTGATAAATCGCGCCCCGCACCGGGCGCACCCGGGATTGAACCGCGCTGGATTTCGAGCGCCAAAAGTGGCGTCGGTACTGCGTTTGACTCGGTGAGCCGGGTCTGGTTCACGATGGGATATGGTATTCTCGACGAAATCTATCATCCCAGAGTTGACCGCGCCAGCACGCGCGATATGGGCTTTATTGTAACCGATGGTCAGGACTTCTTTTCGGAAGAAAAGCGCGACACAGATTCCGTCGTGACATATCTTGAAGAAGGGGTTCCCGCTTACCACCTCGTCAACACCTGCAAACAGGGGCGTTTTCGCATCGAAAAGGATGTG
Source organism: Anaerolineae bacterium (assembly GCA_034432495.1). Taxonomy (GTDB): domain Bacteria; phylum Chloroflexota; class Anaerolineae; order Aggregatilineales; family Phototrophicaceae; genus Flexifilum. The sequence goes on from DAOUCB010000215.1 coordinate 27,375, forward strand.
ATTGCTGATCCGATGCGGAACGTCGTGCTCCAGCGTGTGCAGTTTGTTCCGCTGCATGGCTCGCTGGCAGACTATCATTTGTACGCGCTTTTAGCGCCTCATCTGGACAACCAGGGCGCAGACAACACGGCTTGGGTTGGGGATTACAAGGGTGTGCCGATGCTTTTTGCCAAGCGGGAGGATGAAGCGCTGGCGATGGCCTGCTCACAGCCCTGGCTGCGACGCTCGGTTGGCTATGTCGGTACGTCCGACGGCTGGCAAGACCTGTCGCAGCATAAACGGATGACCTGGGAATATACGAGTGCTGAAGCGGGCAATGTCGCTCTGGTGGGAGAGATCGACTTGGAGGCGACTCAGGGGTGCTTCGTGATCGCAATTGGCTTCGAGCCACAAGGGCTTTCCGCCGGATATGCAGCCTGGGCAAGTATCCTCTTAGGATTCGATGTGGCTTTGAAACATTACGCTGATTCCTGGCAGGCATGGCAAAACTCGCTGCTGCATTTGGAAAGCCCGGATGATAATCACGCCAGTCCATATCGAGTCAGCACGGCTGTCCTCAAAGTTCACGAAGCCAAAGATTTTCAGGGCGGGTTGATTGCCAGCCTTTCGACTCCCTGGGGTGCATCGAAAGGTGATGACAATCGCGGTGGCTACCATATCGTCTGGACGCGGGATCTTGTGGAAGGAGTTGGTGGTTTGATGGCTGCCGGAGCCGCGCACGAGGTACGCGGTGTCCTGAGTTATCTTCATGTGACCCAGGAAGCGGATGGTCACTGGGCACAAAATATGTGGCTCGATGGCCTGCCGTATATGACGGGCATTCAGATTGACGAGGTGAGCTTTCCGGTGCTGCTGACAGAGCAAGCATGGCGCGAAGGTCTGATCGACGCGAAGAAGGTCGAGGAGTTGTGGCCGATGGTGCGCAAAGCCATTGGCTTTATCGTCTGCAATGGCCCCGTTACAGAGCAGGATCGCTGGGAGGACAACGCAGGGTACTCACCCTTTACCCTCGCTTCCGAGATTACCGCGCTGCTCGGCGCAGCACAGCTTGCCGAACAGGTCGGTGAAGCCGATCTCGCCGGATATTTGCGCGAAACCGCCGATCTCTGGAACGATGGTATTGAGCGCTGGACGTATGTGACCGACACCGAATTGGCTCATCAGTGTGGCGTGGAGGGTTATTACGTCTACATCGCGCCTCCCGGCACAGCGGACTCGCTGCCAGTCGAGACCAGTACTCTCGCGCTGCACAACCAACTTTCCCATCAGAGCCAACTCCTTGCCGCCAGCATCGTCAGCCCGGACGCCTTGGCGCTGGTGCGCTTTGGGCTGCGTGCCGCCGACGACACGCGCATCCTCAACACGATCAAGGTAATTGACCAGACGCTCAAGGTCGAAACGCCTTTTGGCCCGGTATGGCATCGCTACAATAATGATGGCTATGGTGAACACGAAGATGGCAGTCCCTATGACGGAACGGGCATCGGACGAGCGTGGCCGCTGCTGACGGGGGAACGTGCGCACTATGAAATCGCGGCGGGAAAACTGCAAGAGGCTCAGCGCTTGCTGAAAACGATGGAATCCTTCTCCGGAGATAGCGGCATGATCCCGGAGCAGGTCTGGGATACGGACGATATTCCTGAGCGGAATTTGTACTGCGGTCGCCCCAGTGGGTCGGCAATGCCGTTGGTTTGGGTGCACGCAGAGCATATTAAGCTGCTCCGTTCATTACGCGAAAGGCGCGTCTTCGATATGCCGCCGCATCCTGTCCAGCGCTATCTCGAAGACCACAAGCATTCGCCCTACTTCCTCTGGCGTTTCAACCATCAGGTGTGCTGGTTGTCGCAAGGCAAGCAGTTACGCATCGAAATCACGGCAGCGGCGCGAATTCATTGGAGCGCAGACGACTGGACTACAACGTATGATATTGAGACCCACGCGACCGGACTCGGTAATCACTTCGCAGATTTGCCAACCGAGTCCTTAAGGGTCGGCGCAAAGATTGCCTTTACCTTCTACTGGTTGCAAGCCAACCGTTGGGAAGGCGTGAATTTCGAGATCAACGTCGTTTAGCGGTCGCTGCTCATAGAGCGGGCTGCGGTGAGGACAGCCCCAGCAATTATACCGATCAACCCAACACTGAGCGCTGCTACAAAATTCCAATTCAGCCTGAGTTGCGGGGCAGTGCTAGTGGGTTATGCCCGGTCATCGAAGCGACCATAAGCACCCGGATCACCAGGAACTGGCTCCCATAAGTTGCTGGGCGAATTGGGGTCGCGGGCTTCGTCAGTCTGCTGAGACTGATAGCCCGTTCGGCTAAGATACAAGTCAGCGAGTTGACTTTTTGAAACTACCCGTACCAAAGCCTGTCCTTTGAAGAAAAAACTGCCGGGCAAAACATCGTTCTGCACGACGAGCTGGTGAGCACTGGCGGTTTTGAGCAGGGCTGCATCATCGACCACTTGCAAGTAGCCACTTTCCCGCGTGTTAATGACAAGTGCTTCCTCATCAAACTGCTGCAAGAGGGTCTGTTGTGAGCTTTCTTGATCAGGTGGCGATCGTTCTTTGCCCAATTTGGTAGGAAACAAGTCGTCAATGGTCTGCATCAGGTCGTCGCTGATACGAGCAATGATGTTTGGCGCTTGAATCGACTCTGAAACATGATGAATAAAATAGATCAGGACTGCGAGGCTGAGGATGGATAAGTCCATTCCAATCAGTACGGAAATATGCGAGACGAAAATGCTGTTTTCGACACCACTAATCGTCCGCAAAATGAGCAGGCAATAGATAAAAGTAGCAGTAAAGATACCCAAGACGAACTGATTGCCCCGGTCGCGCATGAAATGTGTCAAAACAAGGGGGCCATATTGCTGGGAGGTCAGGGACAGCACCACCATTGTGAGCGAGAAGACTACCCCTGCGCCGGTAATCATCGAACTGGCAACTGTGGACAGCACAGCACGGGCTACCTCCGAACTGTCCACATAAATCAGTCCAGTCAGCCAGCCTAAATCAGATCCAATCGCCTGGTCAGCTTGAATGGTCATGATGGACAGCACAAGCGCTAGCACCATCATTACGGCAGGGACAAACCAGTAGCTTGAGCTGAGTCGGTCCCGCACAGCAAGGAAACGATTTTTCATCTGTGCCACTCCAGTCGATCATGGTGTCCGAAAATTTCACACTGTAGTAAGCGTTTACTGTGTTTTCAAGGAGCTATACGGCAATTGGGATTGAGTCCGACGGGCGTCAGGATGCTTCTTCCATTTAATGATGGTTTTGGGATTGATGCCATATTGGTGCTTTAGGCTTTTTATGCTTGCTTAACCAGTTTGTATTGTGCGACGGACTGTCGCTGTTTGTGCCAGCGCCGCTATGAAGTAGGTGTGCCATGACTGCTCCGTTTGCATAGCAGATACCGTGTGGAATGGGGGCATGAACAAGCGAAAGCATCCGCTACCGATTTAAGTGACCGCGATTAGGAGCAAGTAGTTACGGTGCTGCTCCATAAACGAACAGCGCCAGAGAAAATGCGATAGTACCGCAGTGACGTCCGCCAAGCATGTTTGATTCTAGGGCGGTGATTACGATTTCGGGATCAATCAGAGTATCGCAAGCAGCAGTCCGGACGGCTTTGTTCGGAGCACGGACAATACATTCTACGATGGCAGGGCAAACTGCGCGAAGAGTGGATAATGATCTGAGCCTCCATTATTCGGCAATAGCTGTATGGTCACCGCTTGTAAGCCAGCAGAGTGCCAAATGTAATCTCCACGCAGCAAAGGAAATGGAAAACGATCCTGGGTTGCTGGATCCGTAAATCCAAACCCAAAGCCACGCTCCCGCCAACTGTCACTTAAAACTGCTGCCATTGCTGCGTAATCTTCAGTTTGATCTGACATATTACAGTCACAAAGAACGATCACCGGATTATGCTCCTGACGCACTGCCTCGATGACATCTAGCGTCCCTGCATGTCGTTCTTCTCCATCATAGGTTAGCGAGCTTAGGTTGGCTATAGGGCGCACCGAATGCATGACATAGATACTGACAGGCTCTCCGTTGACGGTCACAATGAAGCGCGCAGCCACAGCGCGTGAGCGGCTGGGGAGATAGCCAATTAAGCGCGTCTCCCCCTTGTTGATGGGATAGCGGCTGAACAGCGCGTAGGGCATGTCGTACGGAGTTCCAATAAAATCCGCCGGGGTAAAATAATATGGGTAAGTCGAACTGAGCAGTGGGATATAGCGATCTGGAAAGTCGAATTCCTGTATGCCGACAATATCGGCGTGGATGTCCTCGACAGCCTGCGCCCGCTCTGGAATAATTTCGGGATCCCTCAATTCACCAGTCATGTTGAATGTGGCAGCCGTAAACGTCATGGACACGGAAAGGGATGATTTGGGCAGAAACTCACCGCCATAGAGGATCAGCAGGAGCAGGAGCGGAGGCAGCGCAGCACCGAAACGCCTAAGGCGCGATACAGGCAGCAGGAGAATAAGCAGCGCACAGGGAATAACACTTATCATGAGCCACTGCCCGGCGTTGTTCAGAGCAGCGATTAAATTCCAGCGTTCCCCAACGGTATAATGCAGCAGAATAAACAAATCCAGGCACAGCGCATAACCGGTCGCCAGGATGCTGAGAAGATTGACAGGCCGAAGCTGCACTTTCAGTTTGACCATTCAAAATACCTCTGACGCGAATGTTATATCGAAAATTGGCAGCTTATGGGAACCCTTCAAAACGAGGCACAAGCGCGAGTGTAATCGCATTCCAGCGAATCTGCTATGCGTGCTCTGCCTCTCATAGGCTCTGCTCAACATGAAGTCAAACAGCCATAAATGTTGTGATCAGGCGGCTTGACCTCGCGGCGAAGCGAGGCCGGAAACCATGAATGTGGGTTGTGAGTTCCCTAAATTAACGATGTGTATCCATTAACATGAAACAGAATTACAATTGGTTAAAAGTAGATTGTTAACTTTAACTGCTTTAAGGAGTAACTGTTATGCTTCGCAAATTATTAATCATTAGCTTTATTCTCGCGATTTCGTCCGTAGTTGTTGTTATAGCTATTCACGCCAGCAGCTCAACGGCAGTATTCACACTGAACTGCATCGGGTGGGCGGGGGATGGTGTGCCAGATACGGTTATCTTCGACCGTGATAATACCGGTACGGGTGAAGAGGCTTATCTGCAACAGGTCACCGACGGTGCCGGAACCATTCACTGGCAAGACGCAGGAAACACGGTTCCTCTGGGTTCTTATTTTGAACCGTCTTCATTGACGCCTTATACAACGGCTCCTCAGTATAATCCGTTGACTATCATCCAAGTGAGTCTGGCGGGAAATGGTTTTCCAGAGCAAGTTCTGACCGTTCAAACGGGAAGCTGCGATGGTTTGCCGACGTTCGTTTCGCCTGACACCTGCCTCCAATTGACGGCAAATGCCGTCGTCGGCCAGATGGCGTCTGCTACACAGGCGTACTGGGCACCCGGCAAAATCTCGCCCGACGTCGTCATCAATGCTGGCACCTACTGGGTGCTTGGTACGGACTCCAGCGGGCAGTACTATAAGATATTGCTGGCATGTCAGTACCTATGGGTGCCAGTTGACTCGATGCAACCGAGCTTCCAACTCCCCTGGAACGGTCAGCCGCTGCCGACGACAGATGTAGAGTAGTTGGCACGAGCCAGTACCTGACACACCGATAACAACCTGGACGATCCGGTCGGATCGCCCGGGTTGTTATCCTTGCACCAGACTTCTGCTTTCTCGCGGCGGACTCTTTATGATCCACAGATATAGGTCTGATCTGCATCCTCATTGATCGTTCGGTCGTTGCTCCGCGCTACCACATCAAGGCATCATGCTGACAAAGTTCGCCTCGTAATCGTAAGGATCAGCCCGCTCAAGCGTGACGTTCAGGTAAGTCGGTACCAGTCGCATATAAATGGAAAGCTGCGTCTGAATCAAATCCTTCATTGCTTTATTGGCGACTGACAACGTAAGCAGGCGATCCTGCAAATCAAAAACATTCACTGTCCAAGGCCCATCTCCCTGGATTTCACCTCGCCGGAAGACCGGGATCAGCACCGAACTGCCAATGTCATGATTTGCAATGGCGTTGTCAATCGTTAGCCCTTCCGATGCGCTATCGACCTGGCGAAATTGCGCTGGTTTATCGGTCACGAAGACTGGCAGGCGATTGAATCCAAGCGGCAGATCGACTGTTTGAGAGGTACCGCCTAATTCTAATGCCGCAGTCTGGCAGTCATCAGCACCAGTACATTCGGTACCATCCCAATGGATCCAGGGGGAAGTTGATGTGTCATAAATATTGGTTTTCAACTGCTGTGTCTGGAGGATACCGCTGAAATCGCCAGTCGCCGCTACAATTCCGCCACCGCCGCTCTGGGGCGCAAGCTCGTTCTCTTGAACGAAATTGTCCAGCAGCGAGTAGGGACGGTCGGAAAGATTGCGAAATTCAATGCCGCTGGGTACGTCAACGATGAGATTGTTTTTTATCGTCACATGCTCTGACTCGAACACGCCGATACCCGGCCCGGTATTGCTGAAGATTAAGTTATCGGCAACGACTCCTGGGCCGGGATTGATTTCCGTCCAGATTCCAGGCCCTTGCCAATCCTCCGTCAGGCCATGATTTCCAAACACCGTTGAATCGACCACGCTATAGTTGCTATTCTGGTAATCCAGCCAGACGCCGCTGCCCACGTTGTCATAGCTTGTCAGGTTTTCGATGCGGGTGTTGTTTGAGAGGAATATCTTCTGTGCGCCGGTTGTGTCGGACGGATCGTAACCTGCGCGATTGCTGCGGCGAATGATTACGTCTCGAAGGAGCAGGTTTTGCATCAGATACTCCTCGTTGTTGTCGTCACCGGCACGTCCGCTGGCCCAAATTGCGTTGCCTCTGGTATCTTCAAAGACGGTGCGCTCGATGGTGATGTCGTCCACGTTGCCTTCCTCACCGCGAATAAAGATGCCGTTGCCGACATTTTGAAAAAGACAATCCTCGATTCGCCAGCCTTTTGCCGGGATAACGGTGGCCTGATTGTCTGATTCACCGGTGTTTTGAAAGACAAGCCCGCGAAGGGTGATGTAATTCGCAGCCCAGCCGTTATCGTCTTTTACGGGTTGGAACAGCCACGAGGCATCGAATGAGATGACAACGCCGCGACGCTGTGTCGCCTGGAAGGTAATTGGGGCTGTCGCTGTTCCGCTGTGATAAACGACCACATGCTCATTGTAGAATCCGGGCATAATCATCACGGTATCGCCAGCCTGCGCTTTCGTGGCTGCTCGTTGGATTGTCCGCAGGGGCTGTGTTTCGGTACCAGAATTGAAATCACTTCCGGCTGGCGATACCCACCAGGTAATTACTGGCAGCACTTCCGCTGTCGCCGTTACCTCTGGCGTTGCTACGACTTCTGCAGTTGCTGTTACCTCTGCAGTTGCTGTTACCTCTGGTGTTGCTGTTACTTCCGGTACTTCTGGTACCCTTGCTATCCGAATAATCAGGATCAGGCCGACGATCAGGGCAAGAACGATAAAGACGATACGTCTTCTATTCAGATTTCTATTCATTTAGGTACTTACTCCACTTCGGCTTCCGAGTGCGGTAAGTCGTCTTATTCGCACGAGACACATGATAGCAGTAAACCCGCCTAACGCTATTGCTGACAATGCTGCTGCTGGAAAATTTACTTATTCCTCGATAGCGCTTTTTTAATCAGCAATGTATTAACCTCGTAAGGTTAGATCGTGACAAAGGGTGCTGACCTCGTTTCGTCAGTCGAATGATAAAAAATACAATATAAGTCGATATGCGGAGGTAAATGCTTTGACTGAATATGTAATCTGGGTAAGCCACAGAGAGCGATTCTGGTGTAAACCAGGGAATCGTCAATATCGCCCGGCTGAACGATTTTTGGGGGCGGCGTGTTTTAACAACCGCTGTTAACAAACGCCAGACGTGAGAAATCTGAGCGAGAATTGAGCAAACCTGTGACGATGATTTTAACGCGATGATCGAATTGGAAGATCAGGATCAATTATCTCCTTTAATGAGCGCAAGGGCAGGGTTCGAGGTTTCACTCGTATCTGAACTGAGATAGACATAAACGAATCCGATCAACGACCAGAACCAGATTCCACCCATTGGGCCTTCCAAAAAGACATCCGTTGAAGCCACGATACCAAATGCGACTAAATACGCGAACATCCACAATGCATAGCGTGCCTTCAGTGGGTCTCGCTTGGAGTTCAGAATATTGCGCAAAAGGCGAAGCGCTACCCCAGCTAAGAAAATTACCCAAAGGACGAATCCCGGTACGCCGGAGCGAGCAAGAATGGTCATATGCCCATTGTGGGGACTGCGCAAGGAGCCATCGGAATTCACCTGAAAACCGTCCGAATCGGCGAGATTAATGCCATAGCCTTTGCCCGTCCAGAAATAAGGGCCATGAAAGGTATAGTCAATAATCGTGTTCCACCAGCGAAGTCTCCACTCTTTTGTGTTTTCCAAGCCACCAGACGTATCATCGCCCTGGCCGAAGATGCTGGCGACATTCGCAACGAGCTGTTCCGCAGAAATCTCGCGGTACTGTCCGACATTGATTTTGGCCGAATACAAACCGGTAATAAGCAGCAAACAAGTAACGATGACTACGACCAGTAATGGTCGATCCCATCGAGTATGTACTGGTTGAAACAAGACAACAATACCGACACTCGCCGCAACTGCAACGAGAACCCCACGTTGAATTGAGCCGATTAAGACGACACACAAGCCCCATAATAGCCAGATCAACCAGCTCACCCAGCGAGCGCGATACTGTCGCTGAGAGCCTAATTGCAAAAGCATCAGTGCGCCCATCCCGGCGAGGTGTGCGCCAACATCGCTCCCCTTCGTATCGACCAGCGGCGTGCCAGCACCGGGAAAGTGGATTGGAAAACTCGCTGTACGCGCAAAAAAATACAGAATCGGATACCACAAGAGCATGAACGGGATAAGGCGACTGAAGATGTTGAAGAAGCCTTGCACTTCTTTTTTCGGAATGAGCAGCATGATCAATATAGCAAAGGCAGCATACCCGTATTCGGTAGCATCGCGCAGAGTATCAAACTGATACAGCTTGATATAGGGAATCGTTTGTGCCACTTGCCAGATAATGAAAATAAACAGGACGCCGATCTCCCAATGGAGAAAAGGCTTGATATTGATTTTGATCCTGCGGCTGAAAGGGATCGTCAGGAACGTGAGAATACCGATACTGAGCATGGCCTCCCCAATGAATATGGGGGAGAAGCCAATGGTGGCGAAACCTTTGCTGCCAAAAGCATATCCCAGCAGCAGGAAAGTCAGCACTTTCAACCAGATTTTGTGGCCTTTGAGCAGGATAATGACCATCAGCAGGACTGCGCCCGCCAATGGAAGGCCAAAGACGCCGAGCTGCGCAGTTGCGAGTCCTCCCAGAAGCGCCAGCGCGAGGATAGCCAGAACCTTCTGCACCTCACGAAAGTCGAATGCAGAGTCGGAAACATACTCTTTCAGAGAGGCGGGAAGGAAACGCAAATTGAGCACTATTGTTTTACCAGTTCTCTATAAATCCGATCAAACTGTGCGCTTTTACCATCCCAGATGAAATGTTCATGGACGCGGGCGCGCCCCGCCAATCCCATTTGCTGACAAAGTTCCGGGTCTTTCGCCAGTTGAAGCAAGGCCAGTGAAAGATCGTTGATAGTTTGTTCCGGTGTGTTCACAGAGACACGAAGCCCTGTTTCGTCTGAGACGAGTATGGCCGGCCCGCCCCGACGCAGACAGACAACCGGAAGCCCGGCTGACATCGCTTCAAGCACTGCCCAGCTGCCGGTATCGTGCAGGCTGGGGTGAAGAAAAATGTTCGCATCTCCCAAACGCTGCATGACTTCCGGACGCGGAAGTTTGCCTAAAAAGCAAACTTTGTCACTGATGCCGAGCGTTTGAGCGAGCGCTTTCAAATGCTCATTTTCAGGGCCTGTGCCGATAATCCAGTATTCACTGGAAGGCGCACTTTCTAGGAGTTTGGCAAAAGCCTGAATGCCGAGATGATAGCCTTTCCATCCGAGAAAACGCCCGATGCTAATCACCCGGAATGTTTCAGCGTCACGAGCCATTGGCAGCGTATTCAATCGTTCAACGTCTTCGCGCGGAAGGGCGCTTTCATTCTGAATCAGAATATTGTGAGCGCCCAAGTGACGCATTTGAGCCGCAGTTCCCTCGTTCGATGAAATTGCAATCGCAGCACGCTTCGCAGTCAATCGAACATAGGGATCGAGATGATGCGAAGTCCAGCGGATTGTATCACGCACCAGCTCGTAGCATTTATCGCGCCAGCTTAGGGTTGAGTAGAAATTCAGAGGGGTGTTATCCCCGCCGCCCACCGGCCCCCAGACAAAAGGGACATTCAGCAGCGCCAGGTAGCTCGGCGTCCAGTACGAGGCATAAGTGACGTGATGGACAATGTCAAATCCAATTTCCTGTTGCAGACGTTTCCCTTCAAGATACGCCCAGTACTGCCATAGCATATAATGAAGGCGGCGTCCACGCTCCCCCTTTTTCCATGAGCGTGTCAACCACTGTGGCACATCGACGAAAACCCAATGGACATTCGGCATCGGGTCGTGTTCGAGGTAGTGTTCAACTGCTTCACGCTCGTCTGTTCCGATCAATACCCAGACCTGATGCCGACGAGCAACCTGGCAAACTGTGTTCCACCCAACGCCTTCTTCGGAGCCGAGATTAGGTTCACAGCAATAAGCAGACAGCAGAACCTTGAGCGGTGCTGGCGATGACGCAGGAGCGCTGTGAACGAGCTGATCGCCTTCAGATGCCGTCAGAAGATCGTTTGTGTTATTTGTAGGTGCTGCTGACACCAACGTTTTCATTTAACTGCCTCCCCGTTTTCCAGTTCGTTGTTGCGCGGAGCGTGTCCCGTGATTGCGGCGAAAGCATTTGTATCCAGACGCGTCGAACCGCATACGATGGGCTGAGCAGCGAGGATATCGCAAAATAGACGAGTAACTGCGTATACTGCTTGTTGCTGAAGGCCAGACCTGCGCGGCGATAATACATTCCGGTGATGTCACCCCAACGATTTCGCAGATGTATGAAATTTGATTCGCGCGTGTAGGCGGTTATGAAGGCGTCATAGCTCAGATCGGTACCCGTTTTCAGACGCTGCTTTTGTCGCGCGCTTACGTAACGCGCGACCAATCCTTGAGACAAATATTTCTTCATGCTCAAGCTGCTTCCGTGAACACGGTATTCCATAAGCTGTTCAGGGATGGTTACTAGTGCGCCGTGAATCATCATGCGGTCGAACAGTTCGATGTCTTCGCAAACTTCAAGCTTCGGATCGTACCCGCCCACACGCAGAGCGACCTCACGATTGAGCATCACCGTTGGGTGGATTGCCTGTACGATGATGCCCCGGGCACGCTGATCTTGACATTCCTGTTTGGTGGTCGGCCCAACCCGAAAACGACTGATGAGACGTCCGTTTGCGCTGATGTGAAAACCGTCCGTCCCCCAAATCACGACTTCAGGGTCCGTCTGAGCCATTTCCCACTGGACGGCAAGCCGTTTCGGTAGGGCGACGTCATCTGCGTGCATGATCGCGACCCACGCACAGCGGGCGGTGGTCAAACCGAGATTGAGCGCAGCTCCGACACCACCGTGATTCGCACGTAAAATCCGAATACGGCGATCACGCCGCGCGTATTTTTCGGCAATTTCCACGGTATTATCAGTCGAGCCGTCGTCCACGATGATGAACTCAAATTCCTTGAGTGTCTGGTTGAGAATGCTTTCGATGGCCTGGGCGATAAATTTCTCTGTGTTGTAGGCTGGCATGACAACACTGACCAGTGGAATAACATCTTCCTTGATTTCCGCGCTCGCCGCTATTCTGCTGCGATTCCAATGTGGCACGCGGCGGTAGCCGAACCATTGATTGCGTTTGAGAAGCTGCACGCTCGTCACGTTCATCGCTGACTGTACGCTCCCCTGGCTGTTTTCTCTGGCTTCGCCACGATTTTCGGACAGCTTGCGCATTTGATCCTGAATACCGGCTAACGAGTTTGCCAGCAGCCCAATTTCGTCACCCCGTTTGGTATCAGGGATTTCTACCGCATAATTGCCGCTGGAAATGGCTTCTACGGCGTGGCTCAGACGCCTGATGGGCGGCACCGAAAGCTTCGTGACGATCAGGGTGAGCGCTACCAGCAGGGCGATAATACCGGCGCCCAGCAGCGCGAGTAGCTGTATGTTTGGGTCACCTGAGCGTACCAATAGATAGACGGGTGCAACCATAAAGGCGATGAGACACAGGCCAATGCCGATGAAGTATTTGATTGAGAGCGTCGATAAGAGTGCGCGGAGCGCATCGATGTTCGAGATAATGCGCTGCTGCGCAACGCTCGTGGCGGGAACGGCTTTGGTCTCTTCCTTTTCAGTTGCTTTCCCTGACAGCCTAAAAAAGCGTACAAGACTCAAGGTAGCGACCAGCCCAATGACCAGAGCGCCCAGATTAGCACCGAGCAATCCGAATCTGGATAAAAGCCATATACCCAGTGTAAGGATCAGGACAGCGGGTACCAAGGTCGAATAAAAGGATTGTTTCACATTCCCCATTGCACGGAGGGAAGCATCCAATATAACGTTGGCGCTGACGATCATCGGCGCAAGTCCCATTGTCAGCAAAATCGGCACGGTCACAAAACTATCGAAGCGACCGCCGTAAAGCAGGCTAACAAGACTTTGTCCAAACACCGTGACGAACAGACAGTAAACGCCGGCGATACCGACAAAAATCGCAAGCAGTGGTCGAATTTGATGCTTGATGCCGTCTTTCCCTGAACGTGTATAGGTTCTAGAAAACATCGGAATCAGGATACTCACGGTGGCAGCCATCCCCATGTTTAGGGGCATTACCATGTAATTTAAAGCGCGCAGAGCAGCACTCGCGCTCAGGCCGACGAGGGTAGGGAGAACAACATAGTAGATGTTGCTCGGAATCCAGTTCGCCAGTTTCGATCCACTCGCCCACTTGCCATAGTTCAAGTGGTCGTGCAGAATTTGCCTGGCTGTGATCCCAGCCTCTTGTTTTCTCCACTCTGGTTTAAGCACGAAGAAGGTAAGTACTGCACTGTAGCAAAGACTTGAAACCCCCATCAATAAGAATGCGCTAAACGGAGTCAGAACATCGAAGTGCGCGAGCACGAAGATGCCAACCAAGCTGAGTCCCAAATAGAGGATATTGCCAGGTGCAGATAGATACGGCTTTCCAAGCACATAAAAGGGCTGCCGCACAAACCAGCGTGTCAATAAAAGTGGAGAGGCGATTGCCACACCGAGCATCGTGTTGGCAACCAGCGCTGAGTCAAACAGATGCGTCGCCAAAGCCGCTATCCCTAGAACGAATGCGAGGATGAGGCTGATGACCAGGTGCCAAAGATAGGTGTATGCCAAGTATTTTTTGAAGACATGATCATATTTGCCACTGCCTAAAATCGCAACAGGCTCTGTAAGAAAAGCCTCGTGAAGATTTTGGCATAGCAAAAACCAAGTATCGACTACGACATAGGCACCAAATGCTTCGGGGGGCATCAGACGAGCAAGGAAGATATCGATAATGAAGTTGGTGCCAGCAAAAAGACCTTGCTCAGTCACCGCACCGCCGATTTTCCCTGCCCAGGGTATTCGAGTAGCGAAAAACCGCATGAATGCTGGTTTGCGGTTCAATATCTGACCCTCCAAACGACTACGGAAAGCGTTTATGGAAAAACGCATGTTTTAGGCTTTCCACTGATTTGGGCAGAAATACTTCTCTGCGTTTAAAGAAACATCTCTAGGATATGAATCGCGCCTAACTTTATGCTAAACGCCGTTCGGCCTAAGTGTCCGCATTTCCCAAATATGTATATTTTTTTGTGGCGGCGAATTATGTCGGCGTTTAGGAGACTATCGTTAAATGTGTTTATAGAAAGTGTGTCATATGTGTGTAGTCCCTTATAGGCAGGGGTGACATTCCTCAACATGATTTTTGTATGTCATGGGAATGATAAGCGAGAGGTGGAGACGTGGAAGCGATCCAGGGGAAATACGTAAAAGTTGTGCTCAAATACCTGTGGCTGGTTATTCTGGCGGCGGTCATTGCAGGGGGCGCTACGTATCTATTGCGTTCGCGTCAGCAGCTATTTTATCAATCGTCAGCGCGCATTTTTATCGGAAGTACTATCAGCTCACCTGACCCCAGCATTCAGCAGCTCGATACCGGGGCGCGTTTAGCGGAAACCTATGCTCAATTACTTACCTATGATATGCTGAGCCAAACGGTTAATACGCTCAACCTGCCGATAACACCAGATGAGTTAAAAAGCGCAGTTTCGACGGATGTTGTACCGAATACACCAATTCTGGTCGTGCAGGTTACCTACCGTGACCCGGTGATGGCAGCGACGATTGCGAATTATATTGCTCAATCGCTCGTGAAAAGCAGCCCAACCAGCCTGACCGACGAGCAGCAGTCTCGCTTGACTTCGTTACAAACACAAATCGATGATATTGAGAACCAGATTGCAACCACGCACGCTCAGGCAGACACTGCGCTGGCGAAGCTCAATGCGGCTGTGGCTGCCAGTAATGCGCAGGGCGTTCCAAACGATCCAGCAGTCGCGGCTGCCAATGCACAGGTTGTCGCGAACAATTCGGCTGAATACAATCGCCTTGTTGATCAACTAAATTCGGCGCGTGCCATTCTTGCGCAGTTGTCGAGTTCAGTCTTGTTACTCTCTGATCGAACCAACAAGCTTGACATTGTTGAGCAGGCACGCCCTCAGCCGCGACCCGTTGGACTAAGCCCAATCATCGTCGGACTTGCTGGAGCAGTGGTTGGCGCCATTCTGAGCATATCGGGTTTAATTTACCTGGAATACTCGAATACCACCCTGCGTACAAGCGAGGACATCGGCGAAGGGTTCTCGCTGCCGGTGCTTGGCAAAGTGTCCAGCACGAACAAGGTCAAGCGAACCAAACCTACTTATCTTGTGGTCGATAAATTTCCCAAATCGCGCATCGCCGAGGAATATCGCAATCTGTGGATTAACCTACGTTCCCAGGGAAGAAATCGTCAGCGGCAGGTCTATATCGTCACCAGTCCACATCCCAGGGAAGGGAAGAGCTTCACTACGGTCAATCTTGGCGTGTCGATAGCGTCTTCAGGGATGCGTGTCCTCATTATAGATGCCGATTTGCGTCGTCCTGTAATCGACGAAATTTTCAAGCTGCCCAATATCGCAGGACTGACCTCACTGCTGAACGAGGAGCAATTCGACGCTTCCCACGTCATGGAACATCTCGACAGCATCGTCCAACTCACGCAAATTCCCGGTCTCTGGGTGCTTCCTTCTGGGCCGTCGCCTGAGCATCCGACCGAGCTTCTCGGCTCTGAGGGGATGGCGAAGCTGGTGGACGTGCTTCAGATGAAGTACGAGTTTGATGTGATTCTCTTTGATACTCCGCCCTGCCTGGCAGTATCGGATACTTCGGCGCTGGCGCTAGCAATCTCCGCCCCAATTGTATTCATCGTCCAAAGTGGACGGACTCGCCAGGTAGCTGCCCGCAAAGCGAAAGAGCAGTTTGCGCAGATCGGCGCTGAGATTGAAGGCATCGTCATGAACCGCAATCGCGTTCGTGAGCACACCTATTCCTACTCCAATTCAAAGTATTACCTGAACTAAAGCCACGAAGTCTGTTTAACGCTCACCCCGTCCTGCTGCATAGGACGGGGTGAAGTAGCTGAAATCCGCTTCCAAATTTCTTCTGTGAATCTGCTTCCCTACTGCTTTTTATAGCTGGTTTCGTCTGCTGATTCATCCTCCTCAAGATGGACACTGGGCCGCTCGCACAAGAAATGTACGTGATTCTACTTAATTGCGGTGTCAAAACATTTCTATAACTAATACTGTAGATGAGTATCTAACTTCCTTGCGTTTGATCTGGCAATACGATCATGTGCGCTCTTGCGTAGAACTCTATATTGATGGCTAGCTCGGCACGCGTTTACGGTCAGACATAACCTGCATATCCGCCTAACATTCTCCTAAACAGCCGGGGTTTAGTCCTTGTTTAGTCGGAAGATTTTACTATTTTTATATGTTATCCGGGTCTCTACTTGGAAAGTTAAAAAATACCAAGATAAGGTTGGTAATTTGTTAAATTCGGTGAGTATTTCATGTTTCATTACTAACAAAACAAACCAATCTTATACCGATTATCTGGAAAGCGAGTTTAGCAGAGTTTAAGGACGACCCGTTACGTTTAGACAAACAGCCCAACAACGCATCCCATTTTCGCGAATGTTTTAATGGGTGAGGAAAGACATGATATCACTACTACCCCGGTTTTTAAGCTCACCAAATAGCTGGCTCACTAAAGAGTCTTCGGTGTATTTTCGACCTCGTCCACAAGAGATCATTAACTATGCTCTCACAGCGCTGTCGCTGGATCTGATTGTGACCATCGCCGCGCTTCTGGTAGCAAACAAATCGGTCGATACGCATTTCTTCGTAGGAGACCGCCTACCAACGGGGTTGGCTATTACCGCATTCGTCATTCTACTTTGGTTGGCGATGTTCCTGATAATGTCTGTTTATCCTGGTGAGCATCTCCACAGCCTGGGCGAAGAAGTATTTCGTTCGGTGGCTTCTGTTCTAAACAGCGTTTGTATTTTGCTGACGGTGCTGAGCGTGACCGGGCCGAGTATCCCCCGTGAATTTTTCGTGATTTTCATCCTCATGAACATTGTATTTGTGATCGCATGGCGGCTCATCACACACGCTTTATTCCAAATTCCCGCCTTTAATCGATTCGAACAGCGCACACTGGTGATTGGCATTAACGAGCGCAGTCTAGCGTTCGCGGAATTGGTAGCCAAGCAACCAAAATCCCAGATTAAAATCTGTGGTTTCCTGCAAGATACGCCTGACGAGCGAGTATCAGGCTTCCCCGTTCTCGGTACGTCGCGGGATGACCTGCGAACGATCATCGAGCAAAACCGGATCGACAGCGTTGTCATTGTGGTCCCCAAGGAGCGTAATGCGGCCTTCGCGTCACTGCTGGAGAACCTGCAAGTGCTGCCGGTGAGACTGCACGTCATACCCGAGTATTCTGATCTTCAGTTGTATCGGCCGTCGGCTGAAGCGATGGATCAACTGTTGATGACGAGCCTGCCGCGTATGGGTATTGGGATGCGTGAACGGACACTGAAGCGCTTGTTCGACATCATCGTCGCGACAATCGCGTTGATCCTTGTGCTCCCAGTTATGGTCTGTGTCGCGATCGCTATCAAGCTCGACTCGCCCGGCCCGATCTTTTTCAAGCAGCTTCGCGTGGGTGAATATCAGCGTCGCTTCCATATGTATAAATTCCGCTCCATGAAGCCAAACGCCGAAAAGATGCAGCAGGAAGTAAACATTGTTGATGCCAACGGCAACGTCATCCACAAACGACGTGACGATCCCCGTGTGACGCGCATTGGAAAGATCATCCGTAAGACGAGCCTGGATGAGCTTCCGCAATTGCTCAATATTCTCCTGGGCGATATGAGCCTCGTCGGCCCGCGTCCAGAGATGCCCTGGGTAGTCATCGACTATAAACCCTGGCAGTTCCAGCGCTTTCTTGTCCCTCCGGGGCTGACTGGCTGGTGGCAAATCAATGGTCGTAGTCATGAACAACCCATGTACATGGGTACCGAAGACGACCTGTACTACATCGAAAACTACTCATTCTTACTGGATCTCAGGATTCTGGTGCTAACAATCCCAGTTGTCCTGACGGGTAAGGGATCGTTCTAACTACGTGAGTTATCCCAAAGTGATGAAAGGTTATGCAATCATGGAAAATCAGCAGCAAAAAGTACTGGTCACGGGAGCAGGCGGCTTTATTGGACATCATTTGGTCACCTACCTGAAAAGCAAGGGTTACTGGGTTCGAGGAGTCGATATCAAGTACCCTGAATACACAGACATCGATGCAGACGAGTTCGAAATTCTGGATCTGCGTCGCTGGGACAACTGCCTTCAGGCAACACGTGGCGGTATTGACGAAGTCTACGCTCTCGCAGCCGACATGGGGGGCATGGGCTTCATCTCCGCCAACAACGCGCTGATCCTCTACAACAACGCGCTGATCAACTTCCACACAATGGAAGCAGCGCGCCAGAACGGTGTCACGCGCTATCTCTACACCTCGTCAGCTTGCGTTTATCCTGAGTATCTTCAGACCGACGCCGAAGTGAAGCCATTGAAGGAATCTGATGCCTACCCGGCCCAGCCGCAGGACGCTTATGGCTGGGAAAAACTCATCACCGAAAATCTGGCGCAGCACTATCGCAAGGATTACGGTTTCGAGACGCGCATCGTCCGCTTCCACAACATTTTCGGCGACGAAGGCACCTGGGAAGGTGGGCGCGAAAAAGCGCCTGCTGCGATGTGCCGTAAGGTTGCCCACGCCAAGCTGACCGGAAACTCGGTTATCGAAATCTGGGGCGATGGTGAGCAGACGCGCTCCTTCTGCTACATCGACGATTGTGTGGAAGGCATCTACAAACTGATGCGCTCAGACTATCACGAACCGCTCAATCTCGGTCAGGATCGTATGGTCACGATTAATCAACTCGCGGACATTGTCGCCAAGATCGCCGGAACTGAGATCGAACACAAGCACATCCCTGGCCCTCAGGGGGTTCGCGGACGCAATTCCGACAACACCCAACTCCGCGCTGTCCTCAACTGGGAACCGGAAATTTCGCTGGAAGAAGGCTTGACCCGTACCTATCGCTGGATTGAGCAGCAGGTGCGTGAAAAACTGGAAAACGAGAAGGTTACCCCTCGCCCGCTGGCGATGGCTGGTGATTAGCAGCCATTGCTGAAAAGGAAGTGCAAGATGACCGCAACCGCAACAACCGCAACCAGTTTTGTCAACGTACTCGGCGTCAAAGTCAGCGCGATTGACATTCCCACTGGCCTCAACATCATTAACAACTGGGTGCAAGCGGGCGAGCAGAATTACGTCACAATTACGGGTGTCCACGGGGTAATGGAATCCCAGCGCAACCCGGCAATCCGCCAAATTCATAACCGGGCGGGTCTGGTCACACCCGACGGAATGCCGCTGGTATGGGTCAGCCATCTGCGAGGGTTTAAGCAGGTTAAGCGAGTCTATGGCCCAGATTTGATGTTGGCGCTGTGCGACGTTTCGGCAACACACGGTTACCGGCACTTCTTTTACGGCGGTGGTGATGGCGTTGGCGATCTTCTGGCGGAACGCCTACGCGCACGCTATCCGAAACTCCAGGTCGTGGGAACTTATTCACCGCCTTTCCGGCCACTGACGGCAGAGGAAGATCAGGCGATTGTCGATCAGATCAACCAGGCCAAACCAGACATCGTTTGGGTTGGCCTGAGTACTCCGAAGCAAGAGCTGTGGATGAGCAGCCATCTGGGGCGGCTGAACGCGCCTGTGATGATCGGCGTGGGTGCTGCTTTCGACTTTCATGCGGGGCTAAAACGACAAGCGCCACCCTGGATACAGCAAAGAGGGCTGGAATGGTTGTTTCGGCTCGTAACCGAGCCGCGTCGTTTATGGAAACGGTATTTTCTGAATAATCCCAGCTTTATCGCCCTGATCATAATGCAAGAGCTAGGGTTGCGACATTACGAAGTTTCAGGGACTGAGGCGGGTGTGATTTAGTGGCTCTCCAGATTTGGCGTCTAAAGGCTGAGTTTGTGCAGATGCAGTTCTGGCGAGACGATGGGATTTTCTGCGAGTAAGTATGAGTTGGCGGCGAGCGATGGCGGGTTTCAAAGGCTTACGTCGGCGGTTTGTCATCGATAAGAAACGACCAATCAGCAAACTCGCAGGGATCGACACCAAAAACCAGATAACCAGAAGTTTGATAATCGTGTCCATATGAATGTTGATCCATTCCTGGTTTGTATCTTGCAGAATAGCATAATTTTTACCTCATTGCCTTAAGGTTGCCAGAATGAATTACAAATTCCAATCACCAAATGGTCGCCCCCCCCGCCTCAGTATCGGCTTACCAGTCTATAACGGTGAGCGTTATCTGCGAGAAACACTAGAGTCGCTCCTGGCACAAACGTGGGGCGATTTCGAGCTGATCATTTCGGACAACTGCTCGACAGATAAAACCGAAGCGATTTGCAGTGAATATGTGGAAAAAGATGCGCGTATCCGCTATATCCGTTTGCCGCGGAATAACGGTGCAGTCGCTAACTTCAATTCGATTGTCGCACATGCTAAAGGTGAATACTTCAAGTGGGCGGCGCATGACGATCTGTGCGCGCCGACTTTTCTAGAACGTTGTGTAGAAGTGCTGGACAAAGATCCATCCGTAGTGCTTTGCCACAGCGAAACTGGGCTGATCGACAACGCCGGTCAGCCGCTTCAAGCCTTCGATGATGGCCGGATGTACTACTTCGATGAAGCTGGAAAAATTATCTATTTAGGGACAGATTCGCCTACTCGCAAGCTCGGTTCGGACAGAGCCGATGAGCGCTTCAAAGCTGTCATTCTACAAACCAACTGGGTCTACGAAATTTTCGGCGTCTTTCGTATTAGTGCGCTCAAGCGAACCGGATTGATGAAGGCATTTTACGGCGGAGACAAACTCCTCCTTGCTCAAATTGCGACGATGGGACGAATCACGATTATCCCTGAGAAACTGTTCCTCAATCGTCGCCATCCAGAACAATCCATGAGCCAAACTGCGGAAGGCAGGGAAGCATGGGTGAGTTCGAGCACAACGATGAACGTGTTGCAATCCACTGTGGTGCCGGAGGCAGCGCCGCCGCCGGTAGTGACTTTAGTCGCCAATGCAGAGAACGCGACTGCTCTCGCGAAGCCAGCGCCACAGCGAACATTGACCCAGAGGATAAAAACGTTCGCCAAAAAGGAAACCTGGGTCAGCTTGCGTACAAAGTCAGAAGCGCATGTTCAGCGGGCGAAAACCTTCATCATGGAAGATACTCCGGCGATCCTGCGCGCGAAAACTCAACCCTATATCAATCGTATTCAGCGCGTGAGAACGTTCGTCACGAAAGAAGCATGGGCGCTCGTGCTCAAGAAGACCGCGCCTTATATCAGTCGCTTGCAGCGTATGAAAGGCTTCGTCAGTGCGGCTTTTGGTGGTGAGATGAGCTACAGCGAGCGTCTTGGCTGCCTGAAGATCGTGACCAACTACTACTTCCGCTTTAATCGCTGGCATGACATGCTCGAAGACATTACGGGGCTGCGCCGCCGCCGCCTTGCTCAGGAAGCTACCATTCAACGTACATCGATTGGATAAGGGAGAAAAATCATGAAAGTCGCCATTCTCGCGGGGGGTGTTGGCTCTCGTCTTTCCGAAGAAACTCAACTCAAGCCCAAGCCGATGGTCGAAATCGGCGGGATTCCGATACTGTGGCACATCATGAAGCACTATGCTTACTACGACTTCAACGAGTTTGTGATCGCCTTAGGCTACAAGGGCGAATATATCAAGAAGTACATGGTCGATTACGCTGCTCTGAGCAGCAACCTGACCGTTCATATGAAAACCGGCAATGTCATTATGAATGAGAACGATGGCCCGGATTGGACGGTCGATCTGGTCGATACGGGCATGTCCACGCTGACGGGGGGGCGGATCAAGCGCCTGGAGCCTTATATGGGCAATGGGACATTTATGCTCACCTGGGGCGATGGCGTTTCAAACGTCAATCTCGACGATTTGCTGGCTTTTCATCGTTCACATGGGCGGCTGGCAACCATGACCGCCGTTCGTCCTCCGGCGCGCTTTGGACACATGAAATTTGATGGTGATGAGATCATCAATTTCACCGAAAAGCCGCAGACGGCGGAAGGCTGGATTAACGGCGCATTCTTCGTCCTGGAGCCGGAAATCTTCGACTATATCGACGGAGACACTACCCAATTTGAAAAGGAGCCGCTTGAACGTCTTGCCGCCGATCATCAACTGATGGCGTACCGTCATTATGATTTCTGGCAGTGCATGGATACGCTGCGCGACAAAAAACTCTTAGAAGAACTCTGGCAGACAGGGAAGGCCCCCTGGAAAATTTGGGAGGATCAGCATGAATATATTAGTAACGGGCGATAAGGGCTATATCGGAACGGTGATGGTGCCGATGCTGCTTGAGGCAGGGCACACAGTCACTGGGCTGGACAGCGATATTTTCAGCGCCTGCACGTTTGGCGAAGGTATGCCAGACATCCAGTCGATCCGCAAGGATGTACGCGATGTTGAGACGGAAGACCTCGAAGGTTTTGATGCCGTCATTCACCTGGCTGGGTTATCCAATGATCCGCTTGGCGACTTCCGCCCTGGGCTGACCTATGAGATCAATTACAAGGCGTCATTGCGTTTGGCTGAAAAAGCCAAGCAGGCCGGAGTCAAACGCTTCATCTTCTCCTCGTCATGCAGCAACTACGGTGCGGCCGGCGATACACCTGTCAATGAGTTATCCGAACTCAATCCGGTCACGCCCTACGGCGAATCGAAGGTCTTTACGGAGCAAGGGATCGCTCCATTAGCCGATGCCAACTTCTGCCCGACCTTTCTGCGCAATGCGACCGCCTACGGTCTCTCGCCGCGCCTGCGTTTCGACCTGGTGCTGAATAACCTGGTCGCCTGGGCAGTTACCACTGGGCAGGTCTATATCAAGAGTGACGGCTCACCCTGGCGTCCGATTGTCCACATCGCCGACATTTCTCGCGCTTTCATCGCCGTACTCGACGCTCCAACGGACGTTGTCTTTAATCAGATTATTAACGTCGGGCAGACAAGTGAAAACTACCGTGTTTCTGAACTGGCGGAAATTGTTCGCGACGTTGTACCCAACTGCCACATCGAATACGCGGCAGACGGCGGCCCGGACAAGCGCTGCTACCGAGTCGATTGCAGCAAGATCGAACAAATGCTGCCTGCTTTCAAGCCCGTTTGGACAGCACGGAAGGGCGCGGAAGAACTGTACGAAGCTTACAGCCGCGTTGGTTTAACTGTCGATGAATTTGAAGGCGAACGTTACAAGCGTATTGCGCACATCAAGCATCTGATCAGCGATGGCAAACTGAATGAAGACCTGCGTTGGCAAACGCAGATGGCAGTAGCAAACGAAGTTGGTCAAGACTAAGGAATCGTATCATTATGACGATTAGCTGCCGCTCCTGCGGTTCCGAAAATCTCCTCCCTATCCTGTCCTTCGGTGATACTCCGTTGGCGGATCGTCTTCTGACGGCTGAGCAACTCGATCAGCCAGAGATGGTCGCGCCGCTCGAACTCGTTTTCTGCGAAGACTGTGCTCTCGTCCAGATTACCGAGAGCGTTTCGCCGAATATTCTCTTCGGCGAAGACTACCCATACTTCTCGTCAGTTTCGCCTGTGCTACTCCAGCACTTTCGCAGCAGCGCGCAGGACATCATCACGAAACGCAAGCTTGACGTCAGCAGTCTTGTCGTAGAAGCCGCCAGCAATGACGGTTATATGCTTAAGGCGTTCGCCGAGCAGCATATCCCGGTCCTGGGTATCGATCCGGCTGGGCCTCCGGCGCGGGCTGCACAGGAAGCAGGTATCCCAACGCTGAATACCTTCTTTACGCTCGATCTAGCACGTCAGATTGCAGAAGAGCACGGCAAGGCGGACGTATTCCTCGCTAACAATGTCCTCGCCCATGTCCCTGATCTGAACGGTTTTGTGGACGGTATTCGCACAGTGCTCGCCGATGATGGTGTCGCCGTGATTGAATGTCCCTACGTCGTTGACCTGATTAACCACAGCGAATTCGACACCATCTATCATCAGCATCTGTGCTACTTTTCCGTCACCGCTCTTGATCGTCTGTTCCGGCGGCACGGCCTGTTCCTCAATGATGTGCAGCGCCTGAGCATTCACGGCGGTTCGCTGCGCCTGTTTGTCGAAAGCCACGAGAATGTCAGCGCCATCGTCCAATCGCTGCTTCAGGAAGAAAAAGCCAACCAGGTCGATGAGTTTGTCTTTTTTGGCAAATTCGCCGAACACGTTCAGAACATCAAACGCACACTCGTTGACTTGCTCGACCAGTTAAAGCAGGAAGATAAAACGATTGTCGGTTATGGCGCGGCGGCGAAAGCCACCACCATGCTCAGCTACACGGGTATCGACAAGCGTTATCTTGATTACGTCGTCGATCTCAACACTTTTAAGCAGGGACGTTTTATGCCGGGAACCCAGCTTCCGATTTATCCGACCTCCAGACTGCTCAACGACGAGCCTGACTATGTCTTGCTGCTGGCCTGGAATTTTTCGGAAGAAATTCTGCGGCAGCAGGCATCATACCGTGAGCGTGGTGGGAAGTTTATTATTCCTTTGCCTAAACCCACTGTTGTATAGGATAGTGAGCTGATGATTTCCAACTATATCTGCCCGAACTGTGGTTCAGCCCACATGGGACTCTTTTACAGCGTTGAGCGTGCGCCTATTCACAGCGTTCTGCTCCTGCCAACGCATGAGGAAGCGACGAGCTATCCTGTCGGGCAGATTAAATTGGGGCTGTGTTCCAACTGTGGCTTTATTGCCAACACCGAGTATGATCCAACCCATCAAGAATACGGCGTCCGCTACGAAGCGACTCAGAGCTTCTCGTCCACCTTCAACAACTTCGCTTACAATCTGGCGACGAACCTGATTGAGCGCTATGACCTGCATGAAAAGGACATCATCGAAATTGGCTGCGGCCAGGGCGAATTTCTGCTTCAGCTTTGCGAACTGGGCGGGAATCGCGGTGTAGGCTTCGACCCGGCCTATCGTGGGGATGCGCCTGAAAGCGAAGCGCGCGACCGTGTAGAGTTCATCTCAGACTTTTATTCAGAGAAGTACAGCGATTATCAGGGCGATTTCGTCTGCTGCAAGATGACTCTGGAGCACATCAAAGAACCCTACGAATTCATCTCAACTGTGCGCCGCTCCATCGGCGATCATCTCGATACAGTCGTCTTTTTCCAGATTCCCAATGGCGCGTATGTTATACGAGACCTTGCTTTCTGGGATGTCTACTACGAACACTGCTCATACTTCACACGCGGCTCGCTTACCTATCTGTTCGAGCGTTCCGGTTTCGAAGTGCTGCGCGTCTACACGGGCTATAATTCACAGTATTTGATGATCGAAGCGAAACCGCGCCTTGAAAGCATCGAACCCGTCGCCGACCCGATTGAACTCGATGATATTCGCAATGAGGTGGCGCGCTTTAGTAAGTGTCTGCCGCCTAAATTTGAGGAATGGCGTACCACGCTTAGTGAAATGATCGAGCGCGGCGAACGGATCGCCATCTGGGGAGGAGGCTCGAAAGGCGTTGCTTTCCTGACCACCCTGGGCATTCGTGATGAAATTCCCTACGTCGTCGACATCAATCCGCGTAAGCGTGGGATGTTCATGGCAGGGCTGGGACAGGAAATCGTTGCACCGGAGTTTCTCAAAACCTATCGTCCAGATACAATCATCGTCATGAACCCGATCTACTGCGACGAAATTCGCGCCACATTAGACGGAATGGGCGTCAATGCACGACTCGTTCCTGTCTAGAACATAGACGACAGGATCATAATGCCGAACGAACAAACTATCCTTTGCCCAATCTGTCACTCCTCCGATGTGATAGTCTTTTTTGACTTGAATCAAGTTCCTACTCACTGTAATGTGCTTTACCCAAGTCGTGCTGAAGCGATTGCCGCGCAACGCGGCAACATTCAGCTTGGCTTTTGTCGGGAAGGCGGGCATATCTTCAACAGCGCGTTTGATCCCGAACTCATGCATTACACGCAGCGCTACGAGAATTCGCTGCACTTTTCGCCGCGCTTCCAGCGCTATGCACAAGAACTGGTCACGGATTTAACTCAGCGTTACGACCTGCACAATAAGGTCGTCATTGATGTGGGCTGCGGCAAAGGCGATTTCCTGCGTATGATCGCTGCGGAGGGAAATAATCGCGGGATTGGTTTCGACCCAAGCTATGTGCCTGATGCTAAGGAGCCGGACAGCCTCACCTTTGTACTGGATTTCTATTCCGAGAAGTACAGTGACTACAGCGCCGACCTGATCACCTGTCGTCACGTTCTGGAACATATCGACGAGCCGGAAACCTTTATGCACTCGATCCGCCGTTCGATTAAAGACCCGGCGCGGACTGTCGTCTTTTTCGAAGTCCCGAATGCCGCTCACACGCTGCGCGACCTGGGTATCTGGGACATTATTTACGAGCATGTCTCCTACTTCACCGAAAGTTCGATTGCGCGCTTATTTGAACGCTGCGGCTTTAGGGTGCTGCGCGTGGCTGAAACTTACGACGGACAGTTTCTGACGATTGAGGCCGTCGCCGTGCCAGACGGCGAGCCTGTGGAAGCAACGTCGTTCGATACGACAGCGCTGGCGCAGCTCGTGACAGCCTTTAACGAGAAATACTGCCAGAAGGTTGATTACTGGACAGAAGCGATTCAAAACATGGCAAGGGAAGGCAAACGCGCTGTCGTCTGGGGCGGCGGCTCCAAAGGTGTGACCTTCCTGAATGTGGTGCCGACAGATCGTGTGATCGAGTATGTTGTG
>DAOUCB010000216.1:0-6889 GCA_034432495.1 Anaerolineae bacterium
GAGTTGTCTATGCCCAATGCTACCTTGAGAGACGTTGCGCTGCGTGCGGGTGTGTCATACCAGACGGTGTCGCGCGTCATCAACAACCATGCCAGTGTTGCGCAGGAAACACGCCAGCGCATTTTAGAGACGATTGCCGAACTCGATTATCACCCCAACAAAGCGGCACGCAGCCTGGCGGCGCGCCATTCGCAGACGCTGGCACTGATTACGTTTGGGCTAGATTTTTACGGCCCGGCACAGATGGTCGTCCATATTGAGCGCGCGGCTCGAAAAGCAGGGTACGACCTGATCTTTTCGAACGTGGCTTCGAATGTTTTGTCCGCAAACACGTCGATAAGCGCTTCGGTCAAGAGCGTGCAGGCGGCGGTCAACAGCATTCGGCGCTGGCAGGTTGATGGAATCCTGATGATCACGCCGATTCTCGAAATGAGCTACGACACGATTGCCAAGCAGAGTGGCGGCGACAACGTCCCGATTGTACAGATTAACGGGCCGCTGGGGGCGCAAACGCCCTCGGTGGTGGTCGAGCAGCGCGCGGGCAGCCGCCTCATCACACAGCATCTGATCGATCTGGGTCATCGCAAGATTGCGGAAATCTGCGGGCCGCTGACGTGGTTCGATGCGCTGGAGCGGCACGAAAGCTGGCAGGCGACGCTCAATGCGGCAGGATTAAAAGCGGGCGTGAGCATCGAAGGCGACTGGACAGCGCTGAGCGGGTATCAGGCGGCGCAGCAGCTTCTCCTGAGACAAACAGATTTTACTGCGCTGGTGGTGGGCAATGATCAGATGGCGCTGGGCGCGATGCGAGCACTGCATGAAGCAGGACTACGCATCCCCGATGATGTTTCGGTGGTGGGCTTTGACGACATTGCCGAATCCCTGTTTTTTGAACCGCCGCTGACGACGATCAGACAGGATTTCGCAGCGCTGGGGAAACGGGGCATCGAGACCCTGATTGAACGCATCGCCAACCCAGAGATGCCGATCCAGCAGCAGGTGATTTACCCGGAAGTGATCCTGCGAGTCAGCACTGCTCCGCCGCGAGAATAACCACTTAAAGTTCACGCTGATTTTTCCTGTTCAGTCGGGATTGGCATTAGGCTGCAAAGGGTGGTTCGGTTGACAGGCTGAACCTCGACTTTATAATCGCAGCACGGCTTGACCTCGGAGATAGGGAGTAGAGATCAGATGGATACACGATCAATCGGTTCACTCACGGTGTCGGTAGTGGGGTTGGGCTGTAACAACTTTGGCAGACGGCTCAATGCTGAACAGACGGCGACGGTGGTTCACGCAGCGCTGGACGCGGGGATCAATTTTTTCGACACGGCTGACGTTTACGGCGCCGGCCAGAGTGAGGAATATCTGGGCGCGGCGCTGAAAAATCGGCGCAGCGAAGCGGTGATTGCGACCAAGTACGCGAACCACATGGAAGGGCAGGGGAAGGGTGCCAGCCCGGAATACATTCGGACGGCGGTCGAGGCGAGCCTGCGCCGCCTGAACATAGACTGCATTGACCTGTATCAGCAGCATATACCGATTCCCGAAGTGCCGATTGAAGATACCCTCGGCGCGCTGGATGATCTGGTGAAGGCGGGCAAAATCCGCGAAATCGGCTCGTCGAACTTCTCGGCAGCGCAAATACGTGAAGCAGACGAGACTTCTGCCCAAAAAGGGCTGGCACGTTTCATGAGTGTGCAGAATCATTACAGCCTGCTGCATCGCGAACCGGAACCGGACGTTCTGTCCGAATGTGAGCGGCTGGGATTGGCGTTCCTGCCCTATTTTCCGCTTGCAAGTGGCGTGCTGACCGGGAAAATTAGCCGGGGACACGTTGCCCCCGCTGGAAGCCGACTCGCAGACGCCGGAACACAGAGCCGTTTTGCGGGCGAGCACAATCTGGAAGTCGTCGATCACCTGATTGATTACGCCGAAGCGCAGGGACACACTATTCTGGAACTGGCCTTCGCGTGGCTCCTGGCACGTCCTGTCGTGGCGTCGGTGATCGCCGGGGCGACCAAAGTCGAGCAGATCAATGCCAATGCAGCGGCAGCGAGTTGGAAGCTGACGCCGCAGGACATGGCGGCTATTGACCGGATCGCGGCAGTCACGGCGTAAAAATAGTTTCACCACCAAGTCCACCAAGAACGCCTCAAAAAACGTGAAGCAGAGGGGCAGAGGCTATATCTGCCCCTACGACGCGGACCCTGCTTTCGAACAAGTGAGCGACGATCTATAATGGAAGGGATCGTATTCACGCGAGTAATCGAGAGATGCAGTTATCCCTCTTTCAGGAAATATTTGAACCGGACAGTGAAGCGCTGGCGTCGTGCCTGAAGGCGCAGGTCGTCGCGATTGACCTGGAGACGCAGACGCGCTGGCCGGGAGAAGGCCCAAAGATCGATTATGGGCTGAGCTATTCGGCGGACGTGACGGTGATCGCGCTGGCGTGGCTGGAAGCAACTGGGCATATACGAACAACGGCGTTGGCAGCGCCGTTTGAGCAGGCAACCCTGACGTTTCTCGATCAACTGGTCTCCGGGAGTGCGCTGCTGATTGCACACAACGCCGTGTTCGACTTTCGGCAGCTGAGCAAACTAGTGCAGGGGCGTGTGCCTGATCGGATTTGGGATACGCAGTCAATGGCACGGCTGCTGCATCCGGCGGTGGACGTGAGTTACAGTCTGCTGGCAGTAGCTCGAACGCTCGGAATCGCTTACCCGGAGCGGCAGCAGGCGATGAAGTCGCAGCGCGGGAAATTACACACGCTCCCGATGGAACTAGCGCTGGAGTATGCGCAGGACGATGCGCGGCTGGCATTGCAAATCTGCCAGAAGCAGCGCGAGATTCCCAGTGACAGCGATCTGGTAGATTGGGAGTGTCGCGCTTCCCATGAATATTGCCGCATGGCTGCCGAAGGGATGCGCTTGAATACACCCTTTGTTGAGGAGCGACTGCGCGATTTGGGCGAACAGCGCGACATCCTCGCGGCTCGGCTGCGGGATGATGGCCTGCTGACGCCGGGAAGTTCGCAGGCGCGGGCGAAGTATCTGCATGAGCAAAAAGGCATCCCGATCCCGCGCTGGGAGGGCGATTCGAGCTATTTCACCTGGGCGGGACGCAAGCGCCTCAAGGAAAATCCCGGCTCGCCGGTCCAACTGTCGGATTTGAGCACCCGCTCGTCGGTGATCGAGTCGTACATGGAGGATGGCAGCCCGTACGCGGAACGGCTGAAGGACATTGCGGCCTATATGGAAATTGATTGGCTGATGTCGGCGCTCAAGGGGCTGCTCGACCATGCAGCGCTGGACGGTCGGCTGCACAGTTTAGTCACGACAGCGACCGAAAGCGGCAGGCGCGCATCGAGTTATCCGCACATGCAGAACTGGAAAATGCCCGCGATGGCAGGCGTTGCGATTGGCGACGAAGGCTTTACGCTGGTTGAAATTGACTACAATAACGCTGAAAATGTGATGGCGGCCTATATTGCCAGCGATAACAATCTGGCGGCAGCCTGTATCGCCGAAGATTTTCATTCGGTGATGGCATCGCGCTATTTTGGCTCGGATTGGGAAATCGCGGACGGGGCGGAACGCAAGCGCCTGCGCAACTTCGCCAAGAAAATCACCTATGGGACAGCCTATGGCATGGGTGCGGAGCGGCTCGGTCAGAGTATTGGCGTGACCACCGAGGAGGCGCTGCGGCTGATGCGCGCTAAAGACGCGGCCTTCGCCAGCGTGACACGGGCGCGTGAAGAGGCGAAACGGAAAACGCGCAGCGGCGGCATTCTCAATCTCTGGACAGGGCGCAAAGTGGCGGTGCCAACCGCTTTTGTGGCCTGGAATTTTCTCTGCCAGGGCGGGGTGAGCGAAGTCCTCAAACGGGCGATTGTGCTGGTTTCAGAGACGTATCGGGCGCGGGGGATGCGTTCGCGGGTCGCTTTGGACATGCACGACGCGCTCATTCTGGAAATTTCGCACGACGAATGGGATGAAGCCTTGCAGATCGCCAGCGAGACGATGATCTCGATTACGCCTGGAAACGACCGTACCAACCCGCCGATTCGCTGGCGCGCAGAAGCGAAGGTTACGGAAAATCAGAAAAAATGGGGCGCGCGCCAATGGCATCCAGGTTGAAGTTTGCGGCTGCTGCGAACAAACGAAACTAACCTCCAAGATGCCAGAAGCACCGGGAAGAACGGAACGAAATGCCTCGACAGATCGGAATGCTGGCAGAAAAATCGCTGCACGCAGCGCTCAAAGTTCACTTTGCACAGCCGGATGACCAGCTTGAGTGCGATCTTGATGGCTATGTCATCGATATTTTGCGCGGCGGCGATCACTGTATTGAAATTCAGACGCGCAACCTCGCAAAAATGAAACCCAAACTGACCGCGCTGCTGGATCACTATCCGGTGCGGGTCGTCCACCCGATTGCGCAGGAGCGGCATGTCATTCGCATCGATGCGGACGGCGTGATCGTCAGCCGTCGGAAATCCCCGAAGCGCGGGACGGTTTATCACCTGTTTCCAGAACTCGTCAGCCTGCCGAAATTGATCGCGCATCCGAATCTGTCACTCGAAGCGCTGCTGATCCGAGACGAAGAAGTGTGGGTCGATGATGGGAAGGGAAGCTGGCGGCGCAAACACTGGAGTATTCAGGATCGGCGGCTGCTGGGGATCGAGCACAGTGTGATCTTGAATACAATTGACGACTTCGCGGCGCTCCTGCCTGCTGAACTGCCGGAGTCATTTGACAGCGGCGAGCTGGCGAAGGCGATCAAACAGCAGCGACCACTGGCGCAGAAGATGGCCTACTGTCTGCGTGCGCTGGGTGTGATACAAGTCACAGCCAAGCGGGGTAAGTCTTTGCTATACTCGCGGGTGGAACGATAAACGAAGATCACGCCTGCGGCGCAAAGGCGGAAAGAACATCAAAGGAAATCATGTGGAAATAGCTGAACTGATCCGGTCACGACGGTCGATTGGCCTGTTTAACGATGCCCCGGTCTCTCTGGAATTGGTACACGAACTGCTGGAGAGCGCAGTATACGCGCCGAATCATCGCTTGACCGAACCGTGGCGCTTTATCGTGCTCACCGGCGCGGGGCGCGAACGTTACGCTGAAATTCGCTGCGAGATGGTGCTGGATTTCATGAAGGATAAGCCGGAGGTGGAACGTCAACAGGCTGTCGCTGGAACGTATCGCAAATTTATGAACGTGCCGCTCTATTTGCTGGTGGTGATGCGCAAACAGGCGAACGCTGAACTCGATGAGGAAGATTACGCGGCCTGCTGCTGTGTGATTCAGAACTTTCTGCTGCTGGCTTCTGAGCACAGACTAGGGACGATTTGGAAGACGTTTAAGAACGATTTGCGGCTGCGTGACTATCTGAAGCTTGACGATCAGGAGCGAGTGGTTGGGATTATTCATGTTGGCTACTCGGCTGAAGAAGAACGGGCGGGTGTACGCAAGCCCGCTGCCGAACGAATTACAGTTTTCGACGGAGTGGGGAAGCACGAAGCATAGGTGAATAGCATGAAGTCGCTGAGCCTGACGCGGCAGTTCACGCTGCTCGTGGGGCTGCTGGTGCTGATCACTGTTGGATTAACGACACTTGGGGTTTTTGGGGTAGCGTTGAACACCAGCAATGATGAGGCAATCAGCCGCCTGTATGAGGCAGCAGGACTGCCTTTGGCGGTAATGGCCGTACTGGCGACGCTGGGCATGGCGGCGCTGGCAGGCTGGTTCATGCATATGCGGATGAAACCGCTGAACCAGTTGACGACCTATGCGCGCTCAATGGGGCAGGGCGACTTGCATACGCCAATTGATTTGCAGACGGGAAGCGCCGAGGTTGCCAGCCTGGCTCAGGTGCTGGACAAGACTCGCGCTCAACTACTGCAAAATGTCGAGGCTGTCTCGGAGGCACGGCTGTTGTCTGAGACGCTGATTCAGTCGGTGGTTGAGGGGATCATCACCTGCGATGTGAATTGGCGAATTGTGTTTTTCAGCGCAGGGGCGTCGCGAATCAGCGGCTGGACGAGCGCGGATGCTTCGGGTAAAGCGCTCGACGAGGTGCTTCCACTCAGCAATGATGAAGGCGGGCATTTCGCGGATTATCTGCCGATGGACAGCGGTCGGCGCACGGTTGTAGCGCGACATCGGAGCGGCGGCACGATCACGCTGGCGGTGACCCGGGCGAAACAGATCGTCGAAGGGCAGACGACGATTGTGATTCATGACATCTCCGAGGAGACCCGGCGTCGGAAAGCACAAACCTACTTTCTGGCGAGTATGTCGCATGAATTTCGGACGCCGCTGGCGGGAATGCAAGCGTCGATTGAACTGCTGCAAGAAAATTTGCGTCAGTTCTCGGTCGAGGAGACGCAGCAACTGCTCAATTCGATTCATCTGAGCCTGTCGATGCTGCACCAATTGATTGATAATCTGCTGGAGAGCAGCAAACTCGAAGCGAATCACTTTACGCTCAATCGTCGTGCCTCGGAAGTAGAGCCGCTGCTGGGAGCGGCAATTCGCTTAATTGAACCGATGATTGCGCGACGGGATCAGCGGCTGACGCTGGAAGAACCGCTTGTTTTGCCGATGCTGCGAGTCGATCCGACGCGGACGATCCAGATGATTGTCAATTTGCTCTCGAATGCCAGTAAGTACAGCCCGGTGGGGAGCATGATTGAAATATGGATACAGCAGGAAAACGAGGGCGATCCCCTGCGCATCAGCATTGCAGATCGTGGGCGGGGGATTAACCCGGACAAGCAGATGAGTATTTTCATGCCATTTGTGCGCCTTGAACCTGAATCGCAAAGCGATCACGGTTCTGGGTTGGGGCTGTCTGTCGTCAAGGCGATTGCGGAAGCGCATCA
>DAOUCB010000217.1:0-39623 GCA_034432495.1 Anaerolineae bacterium
ATATCCCAACCTTAAAATATTCGGGTTTTTAAGGTTGATCCGTTGTGATCCCACTCGCAATCGTCTATACTGGGAATATGGTGAGGTTATACTCACCCGATTGCCCCACCGCACGGAAGTCCTGCCTGGTGGGGACAAAACCAACTGTCAGCAACCGTATAGGGAGCGAATCCGGCCTTTTTGACCGGGTATGCTTAATGTTCTCTTTTCATCATCGGATTGAGCGCGCCGTGCGCTCGATAAACCATTGGATAATGCCTTCGTGAACCCGCAAGACGCCTGGAATGCCGCTTTTCACCAACTAGAGATGCAGCTTGACCGCGCCAGCTTCGAAACCTGGCTGCGCGGCGCAGTGCTGCTCGGCGTCGAAACCGATAGCAACGGTGACGACGCCAACGGCAAAACCTCCGAGTCTGGAAACGGGGTCTTTGTTGTGGGCGTGCGCAACACCTATGCCCGCGATATGCTTCAGCATCGGCTCTACCGCAACGTCCGCCGCGTGCTCGGCGACGTGTATGGCACCACTGTCGAACTTCGTTTTGAAGTCAATAAACCCACGCCTGAAGCCCCCGCCTCTACACCCGAAGAAGAGATGCCGCTGTTTCGCCTGCTGGCGCAGCAAGACCCTGTGCAGGCGAGTGCGCCCGCGCTGCATGAACTGGTCGCCCGCCCGCAGCGCCCTGAACTGCCCGAATCCGAACTCAACCCGCGCCTGACCTTTGATCGCTATGTCGCCGCCAACGAAAATGCGACCATCTTCGCGGCGGCGCAGGCCGTCGCTGAACGCCAAGCCTACAATCCTTTTTTTATTTACGGTGGCGTCGGTCTGGGCAAAACCCATTTACTGCAAGCGATTGCCCATGCCTGCAAAGCGCGCAACCTGCGCGTGATTTACATCCCGTCGGAAGTCTTCACCAACGATCTGGTCGATTCGATTCGCAACCGGACGCAGGCCATGTTCCGCGACAAATATCGCTCGGCGGACGTGCTGCTGGTCGATGACATTCAGTTCATCTCCGGCAAAGAGAGCACGCAGGAAGAATTTTTCCATACCTTTAACGCGCTTTATACCTTTAACAAGCAAATTGTGCTGGCCTCGGATCGTCCGCCGCGTGATCTGGAAACGCTCGAAGCACGCCTGCGCTCGCGCTTTGAGGGTGGTCTGGTGATGGACATTCAGCCGCCGTCTTTTGAAACGCGCATGGCGATTTTGAACAACTGGGCGAGCGAGCGCCAGATTGTGCTGCCGCGCCACGTCGCCGAAATGATCGCCGGACGCGCCAAACTCAACGTCCGCGAACTGGAAGGCATCTTCAATCAGGTGGTCGCTGCCGCGCAGATCAAGCGCCAGCCGCTCAACGTGGGCAGCACCGAAGAAATTCTCGACGGCTACCGCCGCCCGCGCGAACACATCACGCTGGCGCAGGTGCTCGACCTGACGGCGCGGCATCACGGCCTGACCGTCGAGGAACTGGTCGGCAAGCGCCGCACCAGCGACATCAATCAGGCGCGGCAGATCGCCATGTACCTCGCCCGCGAATTCACAAATGCGTCGCTGCCGCAAATCGGCGATGCCTTCGGTGGACGGACGCACAGCACCGTGCTGCATAGCTGCAACAAGATCGCCGAGGATATGGAACACGATCCGCAGGTGCGCACCATCGTCAAGGACATCCGCGCGCGCCTGCTCAACCAGCAACCGTAATAACCGCATACTTACGTTTTGTAGGGGCGAACCGATGTGTTCGCCCTTTTTGATTCTGCTCTAATCCCCTTCGTTCCCGCAGACATACCAATGTGTTTCGAGTATACGTGTAAATCTGGACTCCACCGGACAAATCGAACTCGTCAATGAATTTCGCCCCTCTGGGTTGTCAAAATAGATCACCGAATAATCAAAGGAGATTGGTCGAAAAATCACCGTCAGACCTGATCTCGAATCGTGAGCGACTTGCACGTATTCATCGAGAGAAAGCGAGCGATATTCCGGTGGCAAATCACGCGCCATCACGTCGCAGCCAAGGTTCGGCTGGCATTTCAGTTGATCTTGTCTTGCCAATGTGACGATCTGCTCAAAATCCGCTCGATGCGTAGCAAAGAACGCTTCTTCGGGAAAAGCAGGCGGTGGCAGCGGTGGCAGCGGTGCAATTACGGAAATGATTAATCCACACCATAGGGCGAGTGTGGGCAAACCATTTTGGTCACGGCGGATAAAAACTATCGTGAGCCAGAGCGTAAACGCAACTAAACCTATCCCCATCAAACAAGCAAGTGGGCAAATAAATTCCCACGTCGATGCGCTGCTTCCTCGAATATCACTCCACCAAAGAGCGAGAATTACTTTGAGGATATAAGCCATCGCCAACATAGTAATCGTCAGCAGCGTAATTTTTCTCGTTTTCTGAAAGAAGTTCAATCGCTGGCTCACCATTTAATCCCAATCTTCGGCGCAGAGAAACCAGTGATATTCGAGCTGGCGCGTCCAGCGGGCTGTTGGCGCGCAGATCGAACTGAGCCAGCGATTGCGGCTGTCCGCCGTCTCGAAGTAGATCACGGGATAGGTAGAATCGAGCGGCTGAAAGCGGACGGTCAAGCCCGCGTAGACATCGTGATCGACCTCGACATAACCGAAGCGGGAGAGCGATTGGTACTCAGCAGGCAGCTTGCGTCCCGCTGTCGTGCAATCACTTCCATCAGGCGCACATTCCAGTTGGTCTTGCCGCGCCAGCGTGACGACCTGTTCAAAGTCTGCCTGATGCGCGGCGAAAAATTCCTGTTCCGGGAAAATCGGCAGTGGCAGCGGCAGCAGGGGCAGGATGAGTGCGAGAACGCTTCCCACCAGCAGGACAAGCGCAGGCGCAGGGTGTCGGGCGCGGCGTGACGCGACAATCGCCAGAATCACGGTGAAAGCTGTCCAGCCCAGCGCGAACAACGCGCCCAGTGGCAATAGCATCCACCAGCCCGTTCCAAACGGGCCGCGTGTCGCTTCGAGAGCTTTGCTGAGCAGATGTCTGACCCCGTAAACAACGAGCGGCACGAGCATCAGCAGGGCAACGCTGCGATTCAAGACATGATTTGTGCGCATCGCCCAGCCTCCCTGCTGCCCATCGCCATCTTATCAATAATCTACAGGATAGAAGGTTCTGCGGGAAAGCACTCAGGTGTTTCCGGCGAAGATTTTAAGTCAGCTACCCAGCAGGCGGCGCAGCGCCGGAAGCAGCGCTCGCGCCGCCCGTCCGCGATGGCTGATTTCGTGTTTTTCTCCAGCGGGGAGTTCGCTAAACACCACGTCGTGGCCTTCCGGGATGAACACCGCGTCATAGCCGAAGCCACCGCTGGGATCGCCGGGCGCGCGCGCGATCCGTCCCTCGACCACGCCTTCAGCCGTTTCCAGCCGCTCCTGCTGCGGATCAAAGGCCGCCGCGATGCAGACGAAACGCGCTGTTCGCGCCTCATCCGGCACGGTTTCCAGTTCGCCGAGCAGCTTCATGTAGCGGTCGCGGTCGGTGGGGCCGCCGTAGCGCGCTGAATAGACTCCCGGTCGCCCGCCGAGCGCATCCACCGACAGGCCGCTGTCGTCAGCGAAAGTCAGCAGGCCGCTGGCCTGGGCGTAGACCTTCACCTTGTGAGCGGCATTCTCCTCGAAGGTCTCGAAGGGTTCTTCAACGTCCAGCGATTCCAGCCCCACATCGCGCAGGCTGAGCAGACGGGCAGGTACCTCCGCCAGCAGAACGCCGTACTCGCGCAGCTTACCGGGGTTCGACGTGCCAATCAGCAGAAATTCCATCGTTCTCATCCTTCACGTTTGCAACAAATCTTTGAACACGCCTTAACCTTGCCGGGTTACATTCAGGTCATCGAGGTGTGGAGGAATGTGATGCCTTCAATAACTTCACCCGCATTAAGGCCGCTGCGATTCGGGATTGCGGCGGCAGTCGTGAGCGGAATTGCGCTCATCCTGACCGGTCTGGTGATCTATCCGACGACCGTCAGCGCCGCCGGAATTTTAGCCCCCCTCGCCCCAATCGCGATCTTAGTCATCTACGTCGCAATGGGGATTTCGCAGGCGAGTGTCTCCTCAACGGAATCGCTGCGCATCGGCGTTCGCATCGGCCTGATGATTGGCTTCTGGTTTATCGCCAGTTCGATGTTTGAGTATGTCGTCGCTCTGGACATTTCCGCCAATCAAATGACGGGACTGATCACCTACGGGATCGTCCTGCTCCTCTTCGTGCTCGCCGGAGCACTCGGCACGCGCCCAAAGGGTCAACTGCGTGACGGAATCGCTGCTGCATTATGGAGTGCCGTCATTGGCGGCTTATTCTGGTTTTTGATCACCTTTGCCTTATTGTATCTGTTCAGAAACTCGTCCGGCGAAACCAATGTCCAGACGCTCGAAATGGCTGATGATTTCCGGCGCAGCGGCATGACGGACTACGATGCTTTCGTGATGAGTGATTATTTCGGCGCAGGCTTCTTTCACATGCTCCTCCTGCCGTTCATCGCGGCAGTCCTCGGCACATTCGGCGGCGGACTGGTCAAGCTCTGGCGCGCGCTTTCGTCGCGCTGAAGAAGCAGTCGGCGGCAGTTAAGGCGAGATAGCCTTTCCCGCGTTACGGTGCTAATGCCGGAATCACGCGCCAGATGAGATAAACATCCAGCGGAATCAGCAGCGCAATCACGGCGGGCGCGATCCATAACGCAGCGCCGCGCCGATCCGCGAAAATCAGCCGCCGCCAGCCGTCCAGCCCCAGCGCGATCCACAGCCCCAGCGGGATCAGGCCGGGATACATATAGCGCCCCTGAAACTGGACGAACTCGGTGTTGTAGTAGAGATATTGCAGGACTGCCAGCAGCGCCGTCAAGCTCAGAATGAACCAGGCCGCCCGCTGTGCCGGACGATCTGCTTCGGGTGCAAGGGGTCGCCGCAGACCGATGATCCAGCCCAGCGCCGTGACGCCCAGAAAGATCAGGATGATGGTGTAGATGCCGTTATTCAGCGGCAGCGCCATCCAGCCGAACTGCCCCCAGAAGCTGTCGAAGGTCGTTTCGAGAGCGCGCCGCAGATATTCCCCTACACCCAATTGCGCAATGTAATCCGCTGTCCGCAGTTGACCCACAACCACCTGATTATGCCGTCCCAGCCCGAAAATATCGGGGAAGCCGTAGACGTCGAGGTCGCGCAGCCACCAGATGCCGCCGAGAACCAGCGCCGGCAGGCCAAAAGCGATCAGGCGGCGCAGCGGCTCAAACGGCATGACCGTGCCTTCGCGTTTGACGTAGGCCAAACCCAGCGCCGTTTGCACCGGGCGGTTGACCGGCGCATTCGGGTCGCGTGTGATCCACCAGCGCAGCAGAATCGCCAATGGCACGAGTCCCGCCAGAAACAGCGTCGAGACTTTGGTGAGCA
This sequence comes from Anaerolineae bacterium, assembly GCA_034432495.1. Lineage (GTDB taxonomy): Bacteria > Chloroflexota > Anaerolineae > Aggregatilineales > Phototrophicaceae > Flexifilum. The sequence continues at coordinate 5,411 of DAOUCB010000217.1, forward strand.
GGCCAATGCCGACCAGAATGCCCAACTGCCACGCTTTGACGCGACCCGTTTTGAGGTGAACAACCATCCCCCAGAGCGTCAGCGCGACAATCAACTCTGCCAGCGCGTCATTTTCGACGGCGGCAAGCATGGCGATATGCTGCGGCAGAAACGCCACAAAGACCGCCGCGCCGAGCGCGATTTGCGGATGGTCAGGCAGCAACGCTTTGCCGACGGCATAGGTTCCGGCGACCACCCCCGCGCCCAGCAGCACCGAAAACAGGCGCAGCGCCGTCAGGCTGCCATTCGTCAGCTTGAAAATCAGCGACTCCAGCAGGTAATACAGCGGCGGCTGATGATCCTCGTACTGTATCGTCGCCAGTTCGCCGAGCGTATCGGGGCGAAAGCGCGCGCCCTTCAGGGTATCGAGATAGGTGCTGTTCCAGTCGCCCGCTTCGAGCACGGGGCAGCAGCCGTTGCTCGCCACCTGCGCGACGTAGTTGTAATGAGCAGGTTCGTCGGGAGCCTGCCAGTCGGGCGTGCGAATGGCAAACAGCGCGCCGACGACCAGATAAGCCGCCATCAGCAGGCCGAACAGCACGCGCTCAGATTGCGCCATCAACACCACCTCATCGCAAACAGGCGATTTCGCGCTGGCATTTTGCCCCAGTCAGCCCAATTTGGCAACGCGCCGCCACAGAATTGCATATACTTAAGAGGTCTACTGGAAACCTGTGGGACAAGTCCCAAATTTGAGGGAAGGTATTCGTAGGGGCGACCTGGAAACCTGTGGGGCGAGTCCCAAATTTGAGGGAAGGTATTCGTAGGGGCGACCTGGCAGGTCGCCCCTACAGACCCAATAAAATTCTTTTAGACTCACAAACGAGCACCATTCGTTGGAAGGGGAGCGCTATGTCGAGCGAACCGCTGCAAGAAGCCTACCGCCTGATCCGTGAAGGCAGCACGCAGGAGGCCGTCCGCATCCTCGTGCCGCTGGTGCGCGCCGACCCGCTCAACCCGGATGCCTGGTGGCTGCTGGCAAACGCGGTCGAGAACCAGGAACAGAAGCGGCAGGCATTAGAGCGCGTCCTCAAGCTCCGCCCGAACGACGAAGCCGCTCAGAAAATGCTGACTCGGCTCGGCGGCGCGCCGCCTGCCAAAGCGAAGCGAAGCCCGGCTCCGATCCCCGTTCCGGCAGGCGACGAAGAATTCACAGATATAGACGCGATTCCGAGCGGGCGCGTCAAGGTGCGCCGATCCCGCCGCAGCCCACTGACCTTCATCCTCGCGCTCATCGGCCTGCTGACGGTCATAAGCTGCGGCATCTGCATTGTGATTACCGCTGTCAGCCTCCCTTCGCTCTCGACGGTCGTCCAGAGCGTCGTACTGACTATCACCGTCGAACCCTTCGTCATTGAGGTTCCTAGTCTGGCGACGCCTGCCGCGCCTGCGCTCACCGCCACGCCTCAAACCGTGCCCGCCGATCTCCAGATTCAGGGCAGCATCCAACCCGGACAGGTCACGCAGAACAGCGTCGTGCCTTACAAGGATGATGGCTGGACGTACAGCGCCGCCGCCAACGAGCACATCGTCGTCGAAGTCGATGCGGTCGATGCCAAACTCGACCCGCACCTCTACCTGTACGATCCCAATGGCCTGCTGATCGCCGACAACGACGACATTGATGGCTCGAATAATCGCAATGCGCGCATCGACATCACCCTGCCCAGCGCCGGAACCTACACCATCCGCGTCAGTGCCTTCGCCGATGGCGGCGCATATAAGCTAACGCTTAAAACGACTCCCTGAAACCGCCCTGCCAAAATGAACAATCGTTTAGAGCGCCGCCCCCACACAGGCACGGCGCTCTACAATAACGCATGACGAAACAGAGCATCACTCAGACAGGAGATCGTCTCTCATGCGCTCAAAAATTGCTCTTTTTTTGCTGGTCGCGCTCTTCATCGGCAGCGTCGCCATCGCGTCAGCGGCGCTCTCGCAGCCTGTGCTCCAGGACGCCGTTCCAACGGCAGCCCCAACGCCAACCCCGCTCGCCGACAGCGTCTATACCGAAATCGACGCCATGAATCAGGCGGTGTCAAACCTTTACCAGCGCATCAGCCCGTCGGTGGTTCACGTGACCACCCAGACGCAGACGGTGGATTTCTTCTATGGCACGGTTCCGCAGGAAGGCACAGGATCGGGCTTCGTCTATGATCATGACGGTCACATCGTCACCAACGATCACGTCATTCAAGGCGCGGATCAGGTCAATGTGCTGCTGGCAGGCGGCACATCACTGCCCGCGACCGTCATCGGCTATGACAGCTATTACGATCTGGCGGTGCTGCGCGTCGATGCGCCTGCTAACACGCTGACGCCGCTTCAGTTGGGCGATTCGACGCAGCTTCAGGTTGGGCAGTCGGTCGCCGCCATCGGCAATCCGTTTGGCTTGGAAGGCACGCTCACGACCGGCATCGTCAGCGCGCTTGGTCGCCAGATTCAAACCGATTCCGGCGGCACGATTGGTCAGGCCATCCAGACCGACGCCGCCATCAACCCCGGTAATTCTGGCGGCCCGCTGCTCGACATGCGCGGGCGCGTCGTCGGCATCAATACCGCCATCAACAGCCCCAGCGGCGGGTCGGTCGGCATCGGTTTCGCCGTCCCCTCAGAGGTGATCGCGCGGGTCGTGCCTGTCCTCATCAGCACGGGGCATTTCCCGCACGCCTCGCTCGACGCGACTCTGGTCGAACTGGGAACTGAGCTTCAGCCCGCGCAGGGCGAACCGAACAGCGGCCTGCTGGTCGCGCAGCTCGTGACCGGCGGCGCTGGCGAAAAAGCCGGGTTGAAGGCGGCGAACGTCACACGTCAGTTTGGTCGGCTGATGGTTCAGGGCGGCGATGTCATCACGGCGGTCGATGGACATCCGGTAGCCTCGCGCAGCGATTTGCAAAGCTATCTCGAAAACAACCACAAACCCGGCGATCAAGTCACGTTGAGTGTGGTTCGCGGCGGCAAAACGCTGGAAGTCTCGCTCACGCTCAGCGAGCAGACCAAAGCACAGTAACCGCACCCGCTGCGCTGCCTTCTCGCACGCGGGGCGAGGGAAAAACACGGCTTTTCTCCCTTTCTCCCGCGTGCGTAACGCGAATTTGTTCGCGCGAGAGGGAACGAGAGAAAGGAGATGTAGGGGCGAGGCGTGCCTCGCCCATTTTCTACGGTGCGGTTTCGATTAGCGAGGGCTTGCAGCCGATCACCGAGTAATTCGAAGGGAATTTGTCGCCGAGATCCGACGCAATCGTGATGTCGCTGAAGCCTGTGCTCAGCAGCAGCCGCTTCAGATCGCTGCCTGTATAGGGGATACAGTCAGGCGTCCCCGCCGCGTCGGGGTTCTCCGGATTCCACTTTTCCTTCGGCAGCACCGTCAGAATCAGCCGACCGCCGCGCTTGAGCACGCGATGGATTTCGCGCAGCGCCAGCGCAGGATTTGACCAGAAATAAATGCTGTGGATGCTGTACGCCTGATCGAAGGCGGCGTCGGCGAAGGGCAGATGCGCCGCATCTCCCTGGCGCAAATCGACCCGCCCTGCGCGAATCGCGGCAGCGTTGCGCTGACGTGCCAGCGCGACCATCGTCGCTGAAAAATCCACCCCCGCGACCAGACCCGTCGGCGCGCGCTGCGCCACCGCTTCAACGGCGATACCGGGGCCAAAACCAATCTCCAGCAGGTGATCGTCAGGCTGAACGTCCAGCAGGTTGACCGTCCACAGGTTCTCCGGTTGATGCTGACGTGCCATCTTCCTGCCGACCCAACGCCCGACCAAACCGCTCGGCTGGCGGTACTGTCCATCCATATAGCGCTGCCACATCGCCATTCCCTCCTGCGCTGCGTAAGTTCGCTTATTATAGCTTATTTAGAACAAAAGAGCTAATTTCCAAACAGAAAAGCAAGTTCCAATCCCCTGTTCATCTGACGGGTGTTTTGCCTACGCTGGCGAATGCACTTTGCGCGTTGCGCCATTTATTGCTATGCTGGCAGGCAATCACATTAGCCTGTCTGGTTCACTAAAGATGCCTATGAAAAAGGGACACTTTTTTTACGCCATCCTTCTCGGCCTGCTCATCCTCAGCGGCTGCAATGGCAGCGATGCGGCGACTGAAGTGGTCGCCACCCTGACGCTTGCGCCCAACGTCAGCCGAACGCCGCGCTTCACCGCCACGCCGATCCCGACGCGCACGCCGCTGCCGACTCTCACCTTTACGCCCTCTGAGACGACCATTCCGCCCACGCCGTCCGACTCGCCCACGCCGTCCGCTACCCCGCCGATCCTCGGCAGCGTCGTCTCGCTTCAGTCGATCAACATGCGCTCTGGCCCCGGTGTCGGTTTCTCGGCGCTGTCAGCGCTGCGCCCCGCGACCAAGGTGCAAATTCTGGGGCGCAACAACGACGGGACGTGGCTCAATATTCGCATGGAAGATGGCAGCGAAGGCTGGGTCTCGTCCGAGTTGATTCGCCTGCAACCGACCGGAACCCCCTTCCCCAGCATCACGCCATCGCCCAACCTGACCGAACTGGCGGGCGGAACCAGCTTGCCGACCTCGCTCTTCGGCGGCGGCACGATCACGCCGACCCCGCCGCTCTCGATCTCGAACGCGGCCTCGCCGACGCCCATTCTGGAGAACGCCAACCCAGCGACCATCACCGGGCTGCAACTACCCAATCTCGAAGCCATCAACCAGACCGCGACGGCGCTGGCAGGCGGCGGTCTGATTCCCGAAGTGAACGTGACCAACAGCGCGCCGCTCGGCGGGCCAACCGGCGGGCCGCTGACCTCGCCCAGCCCGACGCTTTCGCCCGTTCCCGGCAGCGTCAGCACCCAGCAGGGCGTTGACGTGCTGGCCTACTGCGATGATCGCAGCTTCGGCTCGCCGCCGCCCACCAATATCGCCGCTGGCTCGACCATTGACGTTTTCTGGAGCTGGCTGGCTGCGACCAAAGCCCAGATTCAGGATCACCTCGATGCGGTGACCTACGACGTGCGCCTCGACGGCAATCCGCTCGACTATCGTCAGTATCAGGGCAGCATTCACGAGGAAAAGGGACAGTGGGCGGTTTACTGGTACGTGCGCTCGCAGCCGCTCCAGTCCGGTCAGCATACCATCACCTACCGCGTCACCTGGTCGCGCGCGATCTTCGACGGCGTGAAGAACTACGGCCCCGGCACAGGCGACCCTGAAGAAACGGGAAGCTGCACCTTCAACGTGCGCTAGGACGGTCGTCACATAATCAAGAGTAGGTATCTGTAGGGGCGTAACATCCGTGTTGAAATAGTGCCACTCCCGCGCATCGAATCGTCTATGCGGGCAGGTTTTAGACCTGCCCGTACAGGATAGCGTATGCTGTTTTTCTCCCTTTCTCCCCGAACTTGTTCGGGCGCACGCTTGCGTGGGGGAAAGGGAAGCTGACCTATTGCGAACTTCTTTTGTTCGCACGGTCAGCCGGGATAGAGGGGCTTCTTAAATACCCTCATGGCGTGCCCCTACACATTTCCCCAACAGGTAGAGGAGAATTTCCCATGCACGGAAAAATCGTGATGGTCACCGGAGCAAGCTCCGGCATTGGCAAAGCAACCGCTAAAGCGCTGGCGGCAATGGGCGCAGCAGTGATCCTCGTCGCGCGCGATCCGGCGCAGACGAAAGCGGTTCAGGATGAGGTCGCGCAGGCGGGCGGCAGCGCCGAAGTGCGGCTGGTCGATCTCTCGTCGCAGGCGTCGATTCGCCAGTTTGCCGCCGATTTCCTGCGCGATCATCAACGGCTGGACGTCCTGATCAACAACGCCGGAGTGATGCGCAACGATTTCACCAAAACAGTCGATGGCTACGAAATGACCTTCGCCGTCAACCAGCTTGCGCCCTTCCTGCTAACCCGTCTGCTGCTCGACACGCTCAAAGCCAGCGCCCCCGCCCGCGTCGTCAACCTGATGGGCAACTCTGCCCCGATCAACTTTGACGACATCATGGGCGAGAAGCACTACGACATGATGAAAGCCTACCCGCAGTCGAAAACGGCGAATCGCCTGTTCACCGTCGAACTGGCAAAACGGCTCGCCGGGACAGGCGTCACCGTCAACGGAGCCGATCCCGGCTTTGTCCGCACCAATCTGGGGCGCGATGCACGCGGATCGTTCAAGGCGTTTCTCGACTCCGGCGCTGGCATGAGCAGCCCGGAAAAAGGCGCAGAGACTCCAGTTTATGTCGCTTCCGCGCCAGAACTTGAGGGCGTAACAGGCAAAACCTTCTCGAATAAACGTCCTTCATCGGCGTCGCAGGGCGCGAAGGACGAGGCCGACGCCCAACGCCTCTGGGACATCTGCGCGAAACTCACCGGAATTGGCGGCTAACTCTCAGCAAACAAACACGGTAGACCGGCTTAGGCTCGTCCGAACAGCCGCCGCCGAGGGATTAAACTGCTCTGTCGCAAACATTGGATTTTGTAGGGGCAGACCCACGTGTCTGCCCTTGCTTTCGTAGGGGCACAGCGCTGCTGTGCCTTGTTTCTAGCTATTCTTCTCCCCCGACAGCGCCACATACGCACCCAGCGCGATCAGGCTGAAACCGGAAAACATGCGCTGCGCCTGCCGCAGCCGAGCGCGCCGCTTCAACTGAACGCCAATCGGCCCTGCCAGCGTCGCGACCACCATATCGACGCTGCTGTTGAGCAGGACGCTGATGCTGCCAAGCAGCAGAAATTCCAGCACGACCACACCACGCGGATTGATGAACTGCGGGATGAAGGCCAGAAAAAACAGCGCCGTTTTGGGGTTGAGAACTTCGGTCGTAATTCCTTGATAAAAGGCGCGTTTGCTGGCGCGGCGCTCCGAGTCGTCGAGTTCAACAGGCGCGTCTTTGCTCAGCAGCGCGCGAATGCCGAGGTAAATCAAATAGGCCGCGCCAATATACTTGACCACGCTGAAGGCCACTGCCGAGGTCGCCAGCAGCGCCGACACGCCGAGCGCCGCCGCCGCAACGTGAAATAGCCCGCCGACCGCCGTTCCCGCCGCCGAGGCATAGCCTTCGCGCCGCCCGCCCTTGATGCTGCGCGCCAGCACGTAAAAAATACCGGGGCCGGGGGTGATCGCTAACACGACTGCCGCCGCCAGAAAAAGTCCGAACGCCGCTGCATCGGGCATGATGAAGGTTTCCTAATAAGAGTCTGGGGATTGTCTCTCTAGCCTAGCAGAAAACGCCGTTTTTGTCTGTAACAACGGTCACATCTTCGCCTGAAACTTTCTGCTATAGATCCTCTGTATCTCGCTACGGAGGAATGACTCATGCAGGAATCTCGCCCCTGGATCACGGCGCTGGTGACGGCTTACGCCCGCGCCTATCATGCCAGCCATGCCAACCCGATCATCTTCGACGACTTCGCCGCCGACCGCCTTTTCAGCGCCGAAGAACATACCAGCTTCAATCACAATCTCGCGCAGATGCTCCCGACCATCGATCCCGAACTGGCGGCAGCAAACCCCGACGAAACGGCGGCGTTGTCAGCAGTGATGCAGTTGATGCACACACCCGTCACCATCAGTCGCTCTCGCTATACAGAGGAGTGTCTGTTAGCTGTCGTTGCGTCAGGTATTGAACAGTACGTCATCCTCGGCGCGGGCTTCGACACCTTCGCCTTTCGCCGCCCGGATTTGCTGGCAAAGCTGAACGTGTTCGAGGTCGATCACCCCGTGACGCAGGCGATGAAGCGCGAACGCATCGCCAACTGGGAAATCCCCCCTCAGCTTCACTTTGTTCCCGTAGATTTCAGCAAGGAAAGCCTCGCCGCAGCCCTGCTTCAGTCTGCCTATGATCCCCATAAGCCGACCTTCGTTAGCTGGCTCGGCGTGACCTACTATCTGCCGCGTGAGGTCGTTTTATCGACGTTGGAAACGCTTCGGCGGGTTGCCCCTGAGGGAAGCCAGATCGTGTTTGACTACATGGATCGGGACGCATTTGAGGGAGAAAAGGCAGCGCGGCGCGTCCAGTTGATGCAGGCGAGCGCGCGCATGGTCGGAGAGCCGATGCAAACGGGCTTCGACCCGGCAGAATTGAGGGAAGAACTGGCACAAATTCGGCTGAAACTGGTCGAGAACCTGAGTCCAGCGGAGATCGAGGCGCGCTATTTTCAGGGGCAGAGCGACCGCCTCCATGCTTTCGAACACGTCCACTTCGCCCGCGCTGTCACTGGTTAAAGCGGTACTCGTTTTGCAGCGATCCGCCTGTTAAAATTTGTTGAATGGTTCATCGGAGACAGGGAATAAATACAATGGGTGAGAAATATGACGCGCTGGTCAGCCGACTGAGCGAAATTCGCAACATCAACCGCGCGCTGGCGGTGCTGAGCTGGGATCAGCAGGTGAACATGCCGCCGGGAGGGGCAGCAGGACGCGGCGCGCAAATCGGCACCTTGACGCGGATTGAGCACGACATGATGATCAGCGACGAAACTGCTCGGCTGCTCGAAGACGCCGCGAAAGAGATCGAGGGTGCGCCGTATGACTCGGATGAGGCCAGTCTGATTCGCGTGGTGTCGCAGGACATCAAGGAGCAGACCGTACTGCCGAGCGATCTGGTCACGAAAATGGCGGAACTGGAAGTCGAGGGGCATCAGGTATGGGCGGCGGCGCGTGCCAACGACGATTTCCCTTCGTTCGCGCCGATACTGGAACAGATGCTCGAACTGAAGCGCGAAGCCGTCGAGCACATGGGCTATACGGAGCATCCGTATGATGCCCTGCTCAACGAATACGAGCGCGGCATGACTGCTGCCCGCGTCAAGCAAGTGTTCGACGCGCACAAGCCCGATCTGGTGGCGCTGATTGCCGCCATTCGCGAGCGCGGCGCGGCGGTGGACGACTCGATGCTGCACCAGCCGTTCGAGAAAGCGAAGCAGCGCGCCTTTGGCGAAATGGTGGTCAAGGCATATGGTTACGACTTCAATCGCGGGCGGCAGGACGAAGTGGTACATCCCTTCTGCACGACGTTCAACCAGGGTGATGTGCGCATCACGACGCGCTTCACGCCTGATTTCCTCAATCCGGGGCTGTTTGGGACGATGCACGAGTCGGGTCATGCGATGTACGAGCAGGGTGTCGCGCCGTCGCTGGAAGGGACGCCGCTCTCGCGCGGGACATCGCTGGGCGTCCACGAGTCGCAGTCGCGGATGTGGGAGAACTTCGTCGGGCGAAGCAAGGGCTTCTGGCAGTGGGCGTTCCCTAAATTGCAGGCGACCTTCCCCGGCCAGTTCGACAATGTGACGATGAACCAGTTCTACCGGGCGGTCAACAAGGTGCAGCCGTCGTTCATCCGCGTGGAAGCCGACGAAGCGACCTACAACCTGCACATCATGCTGCGCTTCGAACTGGAAATGGACATGATCGCCGGGAAAATCAATGTCAACGATTTGCCGGAGGAATGGAGTGAACGCTTCGAGGCTTTCCTGGGCGTGCAGCCGCCGAATAATCGACTGGGCGTGCTGCAAGACGTTCACTGGTCGAGCGGGCTGCTCGGCTACTTCCCGACCTACGCGCTCGGTAATCTGCTGGCGGCGCAGTATTTCGGCAAGGCGCTCGAAGCGCACCCGAACATCCCCGACGAGATCGCCACTGGCAAGTTCGATACGCTGCTCGGCTGGCTGCGCGAGAACATCCATCAGCACGGTCGCAAGTTCACGGCTGAGGAACTGACGCAGCGGATCACGGGCGAGAGCATCGACAGCAGCTACTATATTCAGTATCTGCGCGACAAGTACAGCGAGATTTACGAGCTGTAGGAAAAGAAGTGCTGAGTACCGAGTGCTGAGTGCTGAGTAAAAGCAAAAGAACCTGAACCACAGAGGGCACAGAAGTAATCGCGGGTCAGTAACTCATGAAATAAGCGGAGTCCGTAGGGGCGCACGGCTGTACGCCCCTACAAAACACACCTAATTTGACTGACGACATTGAGAAAAGAAATAAACAGGGGCGATCTCAGACGGGATCGCCCCTTTGATTGCCAGTTACTTTTTGAGAATCGGCTGGTAGACAGCGAGGATGTTGCCGGAGCCGTAGAAGGTTCGCGTGCTCAGCAGCTTGAGCGAGACAGGCGGTTTCCCAGTGAACAACGGAATCCCCTCGCCGCCGATCAGCGGGAATATTGTCAGGTGGAGTTCGTCAATCAAATTGTGGAGCAGCAGTTCGTTCCAGACCTGACGGCTCATCAGCATGAGGATGTCGCGCCCCTCCGTCTGCTTGAGGGCGGTGATGTCCGCGATCAGCGTATCGCCCCGAACGATACGAGTGTTCTTGTCCCAGGGCGCTAAATCTTCCGGCTGGATGGTGTTCGAGACGACGAGCTTATCGGTCTTGTCCATCAGCGCGGAAAATTCGCGGCGAATGGCGGTGCTGTTCGGGTCGTTGGGGACGCCTGTCCAATAGGATTTGTTGCCGAGGAACGAGGTGCGCCCGCTCAGGATCAGCGTGTCGGATGCACGCAGGAGTTCGGCGTTGTAGTAGTCGAAGGCTTCGTTCGCGCCATACTCCGGCAGGAAATACTCGAAGAATTTGTCGAAGTTTTTATTCGCCTGCTCGTAATAGCCGTCCAAGGTTTGAAAGTTGGAGACAATCAGTTTGCGCATGAAGCGGCTCCACCAGTGAGAGAATTCACGAAGAATACTCTCCATTATAGAACATTTGTATCATCCGTCAATTGAAGCAGGAAACAAAAAGGGCGACACGTTTGGTCGCCCCTACAAGAACAAAGGCGCACCCGTGTGTGCGCCTCTACGGATTGGTCATAGGCGTTATTTGGCGAACTTATCCGGGTAGACCTCGCGGGCGAGCGCTTCTTCCTGATCGACCAAGTTTTGTAGCGCGTCCAGCCCTTCGTCCCAGAATGCGGGATCACTCAGGTTGACGCCTGCCTTCGCCAGAATTTTGTCCGGGTAATCGGAGTCGCCTGCCGCCAGCACATCGAGATAATCCGGCACGAACTCCGCGCCGCGCTTCTGATAGAGGTTGAAGAGCGCCAGCACCAGCAGTTCGCCGAAGGAGTAAGCGTAGACATAACCGGGGCTGCCGAGGAAATGCGGCACGTAGCTCCACCAGAGCGCGTACTGATCGCGCAGGTTGACGCTGCCCTGGAACATATCCTTTTGCGAGTCCATCCAGATTTCGCTGATGCGTTCGGTCGAAAGTTCGCCTTCACTGCGGCGGGCGGTGTGCAGGCCGTTCTCAAAACGGTTCATCGAAATCTGGCGGAAGATGGTGGCGAAGCTGTCCTCGATTTTGCCAGCGAGCATCTGCAAGCGCACGGCGGGATCGGGTTCTTTGGCGGTCAGGTCGGTGAAGGTGAGCATTTCGCCGAAGGTCGAGGCCATTTCGGCGGTGGTGAGCGGCGTATACAGCCCGGTGATGCCCTGCGCTTCGGCGGAGAGATACATATGCATCCCGTGACCGAGTTCGTGCGCAAGCGTCATGACGTCGCGGGTTTGCCCGGTGAAGTTGAGAAAGACGAAGGGATGGGCCGAGGGTACGGTCGGCGAAGCGAACGCGCCACCACGCTTGTTGGGCATCAGGGCTGCGTGAATCCAGTTTTTGTCGAAGAATTCGCGGACGATGCCGCCGAGACGCGGGCTGAAGGCGTTGTAGGCGCTCTCGACGACAGCGCGAGCTTCATCCCAGCTATATTCGGCTTCCTCGCCTTTGACCGGAATGGGTGCGTAGCGGTCGTAGTCGTAAAGTTCGTCATAGCCGAGCAAAATCCGCTTGAGGTTGTAATGACGCGCGACCAGTTCGTAACGCGATGTGACGGCCTTGATCAACGCCTCGACGACTTCGTCGGGGGCTTTGTTGGACAGATTGCGCGAGGAAATCCACGACTCATAGCCGCGCCGCTTGTCATCGGAGGCTTTGTCTGCCGCCAGCACGTTGAAAATGAAGGTCAGTTCCATGCTGCGGCTGCGCAGCCCTTCCGTCAACGAATCGGCGGCTTTCTCGCGGACTTCGCGGTCGGTGTCGTGGAGCTTGGCGAGAATCTGCGACTGGGTAAGCTGTTCGCCGTCGTAGGTGTAACGCATTGCGCTGGTAATCTGGGTAAAGAGGCGCACCCAGGCGTTGCTGCCCGTGACCGACTTCTCGACGAGAATCTTTTCCTCGGCTTCGCTGAGCATGTAGGGCTTGTAGCGGCGCTCAGCTTCGAGCGGGTGCTTGTACTTGCCGAGGGTAGGATCGGCGAGAAGTTTTTGCGCCTGCTCGTCGGGAACATCCTTCCATTCGAGGTCAAAGAAGAGCAGTTTCTGGCTCAACTGCGCGCCTGCTTCGGTGATCTTCTGCACGAGCGCGCCGAGTTTGGGATCGGCGGTATCGGTGGCGTAATTCAGAAAGGCGAATGAGCCGATACGACCGGAAGCATCGGCGATGGCTTCCTGCTCGATCAGCGCATCGACCATTTCCTCGGCGTCGAGTGTGGCGACCTTGCCGCGATATTTGGCGGCGAATTCGTCCGCCATCGCCTGTACTTTGTCTAAATCGGCCTGAATCGCGGGGGCATCGGTGCTGGGATAGAAGATCGACAAATCCCAGAGGATGTCTTCCGCGCCGGTTTTCTTTTCTGCTGCTGCATCGACCATTTTAGCCTCTTTCAACGTTCAACTTTCCTACAATGATAGTGGTTCTGGGGACGATTTGCAATCTCCGTCCCCGTTCACGCCCCAAAATAAGCCTTCTTCAGCAGCAGAATCACTACCGAGAGTGTGATGGGGCTGATGAGCGTCGTCACCATGATCATATTGACCATCAGGGTTTCGTCGAGGCGATACTCCTTCGCCAGAATGAGGGTCATGACGGCGGTGGGCATACTCGTTTGCATGATAAAAGCGACGGCAGACAGATCATCAAGGTGAAAGAGGAGCGCCAGCCCCACGCCGATCAACGGGCTGAGCAGAAACTTGATCAGCACGCCCGTGCCGACCATTTTTCGGCGCGACAGGACAAGCGGCTGGCTCAACTGGAGGCCGAGCAGCACGAGCATACAGGGAATCGCCGCATCCTTGAGCACCGTCACAGGACGGATGAGGCCATCCGGCAGGGTGATATTGAAGGCACGCAGCAGCAGCGCGACAATCGTCGCGTAGAAGGCAGGAACTTTCACAATGTTGCGCAGCGCCTGTATGACAGGCAGCGATCCGCTCGACGCGACAAAAACGCCAAAGGTGTAGTTGAGGATAGTGTTGCCAATGTAGAGAGCAACCGCCCGTGCAAGCACGATCTCGCCAAAGGCGAAATTGACAACGGAAAGCCCGTAACTGCCGGAATTGAGCGTAAACGTGCCAAGCATGACGGCTGCCCGCTCGGTATTGTCAGGGTGCTGAAAGCGCAGGATCAGATACGACAAGCCCGCCATGAGAAACTGGTAGAGGACGATGAGCAGAATCAACGTCCCGAAGGCGCGACCGTCAATGGTACTGACGTAGAGGGAGTAGAACACGAGCGCGGGCGAGAACAAATTGAAGATCAGCTTGGCAAGCGAGCGCGATTCCACCTGAAGCGTGCGCCCCGCAAGATAACCCAACCCGGCGATAATCAGGATGGGAGCAATGTTACTGACAAAAATGTTGACGAGATCAAGCACGCTGACGCACCTGTGAAGCGACCGGCAGAAGCGCCGGGGGGTTAAAATCCATGATGAATCCTCAGAGGGAGCTAATAGAATGTGGCAACTTAATGTTACCGCAGACTTTCGACGCGGCGCTAAACTTGGCGCTTGAGGCCAGTAGGTTATAATCGGCCTTCAGAACAAAGGTAAATCGAGGATACACCCTTCATGGCAAGTGAAGCGTTAAACGAGCAGCAGATCACCGAGCGCGTGAGCAGGCTTTCCGGCTGGGCGCGCGAGGGCGGCACGATCAGCAAGACGTTCAAGCTCGACACCTATATGGCGGGACTGGCCTTCGCTTCAGCGATTGGCACGGTCTGTGAGGCACGCGACCATCACCCCGATATGATGATCGGCTGGCGCAAGGTGACGGTCAGCTTCACGACACACGATGTCGGAAGCCAACTGACGAACAAAGATTTCGACGCCGCCGAAGCGATTGACGCGCTCGGCTATCCCAAAGCAGGATAATTTCGCTCATGGAGCAGTTGCAAAAAATTTACGGCGCGCCACACGAACTGCTGCACCTGCTGGCGCTGATCCTGATCGGCAGGCGAGCGGTCAAGTTCGCACAGGATCATGTGATTGTCCCCAGCGACCTGACAACGGCGCAATACGTGTTTGTCGCCGCCCTGCCCGCGATTGTTTTTTTCACCTGCATGGCGATTGGGGTGCTGGCGCTGATCAATGCGCAGACGCCGGGTCAGGCTGGGATTGGCGTGGGGGTAATCATCGCGGCGGGTATCGGCGCTGCGGGAACGTTCGGTGATTTGGAATTGATCTGGCAAAAGCTGTCACAAAATAATTCTGAACCCTGATGTTGAGGCAAAAATTGATGCATTAGTGGGAGATCGTTACGATGGGCAAATACGATCCACTCGCAAAATTTTTAGACGAAACACCCGCTCATCTCAAAAATGTTCTTTTTTCGTTCAACCAGATTGAGCAAATTATCGGCACCCACCTGCCCCCCAACGCTTATAATCCTGATGGGACGTGGTGGCGTAACAGCAAAGGCCGCCCGCAGGCGCAATCGTGGCTGGCGGTGGGCTGGAAACAGGATATTGTCAGTTGGCGCGAGGGCTGGGTGCGCTTTCGCCGACAACGCTGAAGGAGCAGGAAACTGTGGCAAAGAAATATGATCCGCTGGAGAGCTATTTAGCGCAGGTTTCCTCGAACGAGGCCGAAGTGGTGCTGTCGTTCGCGCAAATCGAGCAAATCATTGGCGCAAACCTGCCGCCCGACGCCTACAATCCCAGCGGGACATGGTGGCGCAACACCAACGATGTGAAACGCCCGCAGGCCAAAGCCTGGCTGTCTGCCGGGTGGAAAATCGCTGCGTCGAATCAGTCGGGGAAACAGGTACGCTTCGTGCGACAGTAAAGTAAGTCAGCAAGCATTTACCGTTATCGTCTCGCAAAGGTTCAGGCATGACACAAGCAGGATCAGCGGTTTCCGGCGCTCCCTGGTGGAAAGCGGGCATTGTCTATCAGATTTACCCGCACAGTTTTATGGACAGCAACGGCGACGGCATCGGCGATTTGCGCGGGATCGCTGACCGCCTCGATTACCTGAGGTGGCTGGGGGTCGATGCAGTATGGCTGTCGCCAATCTTCCCGTCGCCGATGGCGGATTTTGGCTACGACATCTCCGATTACAGCAACGTCGAGCCGATCTTCGGCACGCTGGCAGACTTTGACGATCTGCTGGCGAAAGCGCACGCACAGGGCATCAAGATGGTGCTGGATTTTGTGCCGAACCACACCTCGAACCTGCATCCCTGGTTTCTCGAATCGCGCTCGTCGCGGGACAATCCCAAGCGCGACTGGTACATCTGGCGCGATGCCAAGCCGGACGGCAGCCCGCCGAATAACTGGCTGGCGTATTTCGGCGGCCCGTCATGGACGTGGGACGAGACGACCCAGCAGTATTATCTGCACAGCTTTTTGCCAGAACAGCCCGACCTGAACTGGCGCAATCCTGAGGTTAAGCGCGCCATGTTCGACGCGATTCTGTTCTGGCTGGAACGGGGGGTTGATGGCTTCCGCATCGACGTGATCGACCGGATGATTAAAGATGAACAGCTACGAGACAATCCGCTCGATCCGAATTGGATCGAAGGCCATAATCCCGCGCACCGTTTCCAGCGGCTGTACAGCGAGAATCGACCCGGCATCCACGAACTGATCAGCGAATTCCGCGAGGTGTTCGACGAATATGAGAACCGCGTCTCGATTGGCGAGATCGCTTACTCGCTCGATCCAACGCTGATCACGGGCTTCTACGGCGCGGGAACGCATGAATTTGGCACGGAACTGCATCTGCCGTTCAATTTCGCGCTGATTATGCTGCAATGGCAGGCGGAGGCGGTACGCGAATTTGTCGATGGTTACGAGGCTTCGACGCCAGCGCATGGCTGGCCTAATTACGTGCTCGGCAACCACGACCAGACGCGGGTGGCGACGCGGATTGGCAGCGAACAGGCACGGGCTGCCGCGATGCTGCTGCTGACGCTGCGTGGAACACCTTTCATCTATTACGGTGATGAACTGGGAATGCGCGACGTGGCGATCCCGCCGGAACTGTATCAAGACCCACAGGGGATCAACCTCGGCATCAGCCGCGACCCGGAGCGCACGCCGATGCAGTGGGACTCTTCACCGCACGCGGGATTTTCGGAGGGCAGCGCTGCAACGTGGCTGCCGCTCGCGCCGGATTACCAGACCAGCAATGTCGAGGCTGAGAAAGCCGATCCGCGTTCGATGCTGACACTGTATAAGCGGCTGATTGATCTGCGGCGGAGCGACGACGCCCTGATCCTCGGCGCTTATCAGTCCATTGACGCGCCGGAAGGTGTGTTCGCCTACGAGCGCGGCGGCAGATACACCATCGCGCTCAACTTCACGGGCGAAGTGCGGCGGCTGGATTTCGGCGGCGAGATCGTGATCTCGACGGCACTGGATCGCGAAAGTGCGGTCGATACGGTCGAATTACGCCCGCACGAAGGTGTGATTTTGCGGAAGAAAAGCTAAATCCTCGCCTCTTTCCCCTCACGCATACGTGTGAGGGGAAACAAAACACGAGAAGCGCAGGCGGTACGAACGGTACTAAATGGTGGCCTCCAGATCGAGTACACTCGGCAGCGTGACTCAACTTAGTCCTAAAAATTGCTGTTTTTCAGAAGGAGATTTTGATGATGCTGACACAGGCACAGGTTGATTTTTACAACGAGAACGGCTATCTCCACATCCCGCAGATGTTCACGCCGGAAGAAACAAACGAACTCTCGGATGAACTGGATCGGCTGGTACAGGAGTGGGCGTTCACGAGCGAAGGCTGGACAGGCCCCTGGCGGCAGGTCTACATGGACGCGGAAACCGAGAAGAAATCGAAGCTGACCGCCATGCACGATCTTCAGTTTTATTCCGCGCCCTGGATGCACGCCGTCACAAATCCGCGCTTAGCCGAAGCGATTGGCGACATTCTGGGGCCGAACGTCGAACTGCATCATTCAACGCTGCACATCAAGCCGCCGCAGTCCGGGCATCCCTTCCCGATGCATCAGGACAATCCGTTCTACGGACACACCAATGGGCAGTACGTCGATGTGCTGGTTCACCTCGACGACACCTTTCACGAGAATGGCGAAATTCGCTTTCTGGCCGGGTCAAACAAACTGGGTGCGCTCGAACACGTCACGAAAATGCCGGATGGAACGCCTTGTTCGCCGCATCTGCCGACCAATCAGTACGCGCTCGAAGATACGGTGCCTGTCCCGGCGAAGCGCGGTGACGTGGTGCTGTTCAGCATCTACACGATTCACGGCTCATACATCAATACGACGCGCCAGCCGCGCCGTCTGGTTCGGGTTGGCTACCGTGACCCGCAAAATACGCAGGTTTTTGGGCAAAGCTGCGGGCGTCCCGGCCTGATGGTGCGTGGCTATCGTTCGCGGCAGGTAGGGCAGCCGCTGTTCGATAACAATTAATTAGCTGCGCATCAGGGCTGTGCAGGCAAAAACTGTATCTGAACTGAGGCTCACTCTTGCGAAAAATCTTCTTATTGTGTTCCCTTAATTGGCTTACTGGAGTTTGTTATGGCGCTTCCCATTCCTGATGCGTTCAAAGACCTGTTCGAAAAACCGGTGTTCGTCACCCTCGTCACCGTGATGCCCAACGGTCAACCGCAGGCCACGCCCGTCTGGGCGGATTATGACGGCACATACGTGCGCGTCAACACAGCACGCGGTCGGCAAAAAGACAAGAATATGCAGCGTAACCCGAAGGTGACGGTGATGGCTTTTGATCCCGCCAACCCGTACCGCTGGATCGAGATTCGCGGACAAATTGCCGAGGAAACCGAAGAAGGCGCGCTCGAACACATCAACGCGTTGAGCCTCAAATATCGCGGCAACGCCGATTATTATGCCCGTAATCCTGACCGGCGCGGTCACGAGCAGCGGGTTACCTACAAGATTGAGCCGACGAAAATTACGTCGTCCGCCCACTGAGCAGATCAACAGGAGTGTGTCATGGCAGTTCCGATTCCCGATGATTTCAGAGACCTGCTGGATCGACCAATTGTGGTCGCGCTGGTGACCGTCATGCCGGACGGTCAGCCACAGGCGACCCCTGTCTGGGTTGACTTCGACGGGACATATATCGGCGTCAACAGCAAGCGCGGTCGACAGAAAGACAAAAACATGACGGTCGGCGCAAAGGTGACCGTTTTGTCGATTGACCCGAACGACACTTCGCGCTGGCTGGAAGTCCGGGGGCGGGTCGCCGTCGTCACCGAAGAAGGCGCGCTCGAACATGCTAACGCACTCAGTCTGAAGTACGATGGCAACCCTGACTTCTTCGCCCCATACCCGGAGCGACGCGGGAAAGAAACGCGCGTCACCTACAAAATCGAGCCGCTGCGCGTCAACACTTCCGACTGATGCGGCAGACGCAGAATCAGCACAGGATTTTTATGAGATCGGCTTGCTTCCCGCCCCAGTCTGACGTATAAACGAAGGGTTCAACACCATCGGAGCAAGCCGCTATGAATGATTACCTGATCGGCAAAACGCTGGGTCAGTTTGAAATCATCGAAGAAGTCGGGCGCGGCGGGATGGCCTCGGTCTACCGCGCCCGTCAGGCATCGATCAACCGGATTGTGGCGGTGAAGGTGCTGCCGCGTTCGCTGCTGCACGACCCCAGCTTCTACGAGCGCTTCACCCGCGAAGTCGATCTGGTCGCTCACCTTGAACACCCGCATATTCTGCCGATTTACGACTATGGCGAAGTCGATGGCACGCCGTATATTGCGATGCGCTATCTGGCAGGCGGAAGCATGGCACAGTGGATTCGGCGCGGCCTACCACCGCTGGACAAGCTGGCGAAGCCCGTCGAGCAGGTGTCGGCAGCGCTCGATTACGCGCATCAGGAAGGTGTGATCCACCGCGACCTGAAGCCGGGGAACATTCTGCTCGACGAGAACGGCAACGCCTATCTGAGCGACTTCGGCATCGCGCGCGTCCTCGACAGCAACCTGACGGGCAGCGCCATCATTGGCACACCCGCCTATATGAGTCCCGAACAGGCCAATGGTCTGCCACTGGATGCCCGCTCGGACATCTACTCGCTGGGAGTGGTGCTGTACGAACTGGTCACGGGGCAGGAACCGTTCGAGGCGGAGACCCCGGTCGCGCTGCTGCTCAAGCACATCAACGAGCCGATGCCCTCGGCGCGCGCGCTCCGCGCCGATCTTCCGATGAGCGCCGAACGGGTGATCGCGAAAGCGACCGCCAAACGGCCAGAAGATCGCTATCCGTCGGCGAGCGATCTGGCGGATGCGTTCGCGGCGGCACTGGGCGCGCACGGACACAGCGCCGCGCCTGAAGAAGATATGGATCAGCCGACGCTGTTCGACCCGGAATCGCTGCTCAAGCGCACGCCGACGAACCCGCCAACGAATCCGGCAAACAAACTGACGCCGCGCCCCATCACCGCACCCGTCACAGGCACACGATCCGCCGGAACCCGCGCCGCCGCGACCCACGCAACCCCGGAAAGCGGCGGTGCTGAAGTCTACGAGGCTGTCGAAGCTGCGCCGCGAACGCGACGACTCTCGCCAATTGTGCTGGTCGCCGCGCTGGTGCTGATTGTGGTCGTGGTTGGCGGGATCGCCCTGTTCGCCACACGCAATAACACCCCCATCGTTACCCCCCCACCGATGGCGACGCCGTTCGCGCAAGCCTACGCCGTCCAACGCAGCCAGTACACAATGTCGATCCCGAATAACTGGTCGTTCAGCGATCTTTCGGGCGATTTGGGCACGGCGCACGTGTGGCAGTTGGATAACAGCGCCTACATCGCACTATGGCTGGTCGAAAAAGGCAAGCTGCTGCCCAAGGACACCGATTTTCTGACGCTGATGAACACCTTTGATACCCAGGTGATTCGCAAGCAGGGCGGGCTGGACTTCATCGATGAAGCCACCGCCGAAGATGGTTCGGTACGGCGCAGCTATCGCTGGCTGGGGATGGAAGGTTCGGATTTCCCGCCTGGGCAGAACGATATTTTCTACATGGATCGGGGGAACTATCTGGCGGTAGTCGAAACCTACGCGTCGTATGCGGAAGGCAACGATCTCGTGCCGATTTTCCAGCAGGTGCTCGACTCGCTGCGGGTCGTCCAGACCGCCTAAGCATTATTTCAGGGGCCAGGCTCGCGAGCCTGGCCCCCTGCTCCTGCTATCAGCGCAGCAGTTCCCCCCAGAAATTTCTGCGTTCCACTTCTCGGAACCCGCTCGGATTGACCACAAAGCACTTGCCTGATCCTGTGTAGACCAGCAGACGATGTTTGCGCTCACTTTTCAGAAATTTAGCGACTTCCGGCAGCACCTGTCGATCCCGCGCCTCGAAACGGCCCTTGACCTCGACCCACACGCCTAGATCGGGCAAATAAAAATCGACCAGATACCCTGCCCCGCCGAGCGCTTCGCCCTCATAGACCCACTTGATAGCGCGCTCATCCAATTCGGCGGCAAAGCGAATTTCAAGCTGGGATCGCATCTGTACACCGCCATAAATCCCCGGTCGTGCCCCGACGGTTCGCCCTGATCCGTGTGTCAATGGCGGCACAGGATGTGGATCAGCCGCGCGTTTTTCCGCGAGTTTCGCTTCGCGCGCTTTGCGCTTTTCTTCCTCGCGCTGACGCTTGCGATCCTCTGCGCGCCATTTCTTCGAGCGGTTATTATGCAGGGTTGCAAGACTCTTATCGTATAGATAGGGATGAAAACCTCCTGAACGCCAATTGCCATCCGTATTCAGCAGCGTAAGTAATTGATCTGAGAGTGCTTTAAGACGTTGTGTATATGCAGCCAACATCGGGTCTTGCGAAATATGGATAAAGTCACGATACCCCTTGTCATAAATACCGGATGACGGAAAGGAAACCAGTGGAGGTGAATAAATCTTCAAAACACGCCTACCCATATATGTGGCACCATATTTACCAGGAAAGCTCCCCTCAAAATATAAACACGCAGAGTGAGTTTTGTAAAAGAGGCGGTCATTGGGCTTAGATGGCTCGTCAACCTGTTTAACTGAGTAATTCTTCAACCCTATATCGGCGCAATTGATATGCAAATTCGCATTTGAGACCTGCCCGACAAGCTCACCGATAGCGATAAGCTGCTCCTGAATGTCACACAAGGATTTCGCGGTGTCTGGCACTTCAAAACGACTGTAGTAGCGATCATCAGCCGGAACTTGAGAGATGTCAGGTTTGTCGGTGAAAAGAAACGAGATTTTCAACTTCCTGCTGCCCCTCTTACTCCCGTTACTGTCAACTCAAAGTCGCCCGTCGTCGCGCCAAGCAACTGAGCGTAGCGCGTAACCACAATCAGATAGGTTCCGTTGTGGCGCAGGCGCACCTTGTTGAGCGCCGAGTCAGTCGTGTCGCCAGCGCTGTCGTCGTTGATCGCCAGCAGATTGCCGTTGGTGTCGAGCAGCGCGATCATGGTGTCGAGGCTGCCGGAGGTGTGGGTCACCACTGCTGACACAACATCGCCTAGCTGCCCCTCAAACTGATAGGCGTGATACGGCTGATCATTGGCGATTTGTGCTTCCACGATTCCATCCGCTGGGAGTGCCTCGCCTTTTGCCACCAGATCGCTCGTCGGAATCGCCAGCGTGGGATTCACGCTGACCAGCCCATTGCGGCTGTTCAAGCCGCCCGTCCCATCGGCATTGACGACAATACTACCGACGAAAGTCTGGTTTTCTTGCGCGATAGCGCTCAGCGCCGGAAACCGGCGACCGTTCAGCGCCACGCTGATCGTGAATGGCGCAGCCGTTGCGCAGCCGTCAATGTAATGCACCAGAATTTCGTAACTTCCCTGCACCGCCGTTGTCCACACCACTGTTTGCGTCAGCCGATGCGGGCTGAAAGCCGCGCAGTCAATTGGATCGGTATCCCCTGTGAAGCTACCCCCATCCGCTGACATGAGATTCTTCCAGTGAACCGACTGCCCCTGCGGATCGCGGACTTCGAGGCTGAGGCGCGCCCCTATTTGCCAGTCGAGTTCGAATTGAACCCCGGTCGCGTTCACAACCAGCGTCGGGAGCGCCAGCGTTGGGAACGCCGTCGGTTCCAGGGTCGGAGTTGAGGTTGGTGTTGCGGTCGCTTCCAGGGTCAAAGTCGGCGTGGGTGTTGCGGTCGATTCCAGGGTCGGAGTTGGCGTGGGTGTTGCAGTCGATTCTAGGGTCAAAGTTGGCGTGGGTGTTGCGGTCGATTCCAGGGTCGGAATTTCCGTCGGCTCCACCGTTGGAATTTGTGTCGGCGCTTCCGTCGCGACTTGTGTCGGTTCTGTCGTTAGTTCCGCCGTCGTGACGGAAGTCGAAATCTGCGTGGGTTCGGCTGTGACAGCCTCGGTCGGAATCTCCGTTGCTTCGGTCGTGACAACTTCTGTCGCTTCGGTTGTCGCTTCTAAAGTCGCTTCCGTGATTGCCGAAGCCATCAGCGGTACATCATCGAGCGTCAGCGTAAATGAACCTTCGCGGTCGTTGAGCGTTTCGGTCGGGTAGATCACGACGTAATAGATTCCATCGGTCGGAGGCAGCCAACTGCTGAGACGGCCTACAGTTCCCGGTGCGATATTATCTACGGTCGTGAGCGGTGTTCCCGCCGCGTCGATGATGACGATTTTCAGGGGCAGTGCGCCGCTGTTCTGAAGGTGCAGCCCGTTGGCAAAAGGCAGCTTGCTGGCAAAGCTGTAAATCTGCGTGAGATGCTGCGTGTCGATGACCCCGCTGACGGGCTGACCCGATTTCAGTTGGCGCGATGTATCCTGCGCCTGTACCGTCGCAATCCCGCACAGAAAAAACGCTGTCACTGCCAGCCAAAGCACAAGTTTGCGCATGAGTTTACTTGACCTCTACTCCGCACCAGCAAGCATATCGCAGTCTTGCTTTTCGTGCTTGACAAAATAGTAAACGCCTGTAAACTATTCAGTATACAGATGTTTACTTTCAGGAAACAGCAGTGGCGAAGCCGAACGCACGACAGCAGCAGCGCGACGATATGACCGAAGCAATCAAGAGCGCTGCCCGCCAGCAGATGACTGATGAAGGCACGGCGTCGATCTCGTTACGCGCGATTGCCCGTATTCTCGACATTACCGCGCCAGCCTTGTATCGCTACTTCACCAACCGTGACGACCTGATCACCGACCTGATTGTCGACGCGTTCAACGCCCTTGCGGACGCGCTGGTCGCTGCCGATGCAACACAGGCGCGTGAGGATTACGGCGCGCGCCTGATCACCGTGCTGATGGCCTATCGTCAGTGGGCCATCGACCACCCGACCGATTTCAAGTTGATCTATGGCAACCCAATCCCCGGCTACAATGCGCCGCGCGAGGTCACAGTTGCCGCCGCCAGCCGCCCCTTTTACCAGGTGATCGAGATTGTCGCGGCGGCGCACGCCGATGGTATTTTGCAGCCCGCGCCCGAAGCACTCGATTTACCCGCATCGATTGAGGCACATCTCAACGGGCTGAGCGAGCAGGATGGCTACCAGCAACCCAGCTTCATCCTGTACATCACCGTCGTAGGCTGGTCGCGGATTCACGGGATGATTATGCTGGAACTGTTCGACAATACGCAGCCTGTGATTGGCGACACCGAGGCATTCTATCGTCACGAAATCACCGAGTTCTGTAAAAGTATGAACCTGATACCCAAGTCCTGATCGCTTAGCGAGACTCACTTCAGCTTCAACCCAGATTCGAATCGGCCTTCCAATCCCGGCAGGTCGTCTTCAGTGCGCCTGCGCTCCAGCGCTGCGCCGACAACAGGAGAGCAAATCATGGAAACACACGTCATTTTTGGAACAGGCGCAGCAGGGGCAGCGGTCATGCAGGCACTGGTCAAACGGGGCAAAACCGTCCGCATGATCAACCGCAGCGGCAAACCGTCGCCTGCGACGGGCGATCTGCCAACCAATGTCGAAATCCGCTCCGGCGACGCTTACGACGCGGCGCAGGTGCGTGATCTCACCCGTGATGCCGCCGCTGTCTACCAGTGTTCACAGCCGGCATATCACGAGTGGGCGACGAAGTTCCCAGCGCTGCAAGCCGCGATTATTGAAGGTGTCGCCGGGACGGATGCGAAGCTGATCGTGCTGGAAAATCTGTATATGTATGGCGACCCGGCGGGCAAATCGTTGAGCGAGTCGTCACCGCTCACGCCAAACAGTGGTAAGGGGCGTGTTCGCCTCGCGATGAATGAAACGCTGATAGCGGCACATCAAAGCGGCAAAATTCGCGCTGCCGCCGCCCGCGCTTCCGATTTCTACGGCCCCGGCTATACCCTCAACGGGAATGAGATTTTCTACCCGGCGCTGGCAGGCAAAACGGGACGCGGCCTGGGCAGCCTCGACGCGCCGCACACCTTCACTTACACGCTCGACGTTGGCGAAGCGATGGCGATCCTCGGCGAACGGGACGAAGCGCTCGGTCAGGTCTGGCACGTCCCCAGCGCGCCGCCCGTCACCCAGCGCGACCTGATTACGCAGGTGTTTCAGGCAGCGGGACAGCCCGCAAAAATCGGCGCGATCAACAAGCTAATGCTGCGCCTCGTCGGATTATTCGCTCCCGGCGCGCACGAAGTCGTCGAAATGATGTACGAGTTCGAAAAACCGTTCGTGATGGACAGCAGCAAATTCACGCGCACCTTCGCCATGACCGCTACCCCTCTCAGCATAGGCATTCCCGCCACGCTCGACTGGTTCCGTGCACACCCGAAGGCAGCCAAATCATGACCATTCCGTCCTCATTCTACGTCTTGTGGATGCTTGCGTTTCTTGGCTTTCCGATTGGCGGCGGACTTTCGCAGATTGTGGTCGGCGCAGTTGACAATCCGCTGCGCGCCCTGCTCGCTGGCCTGATCACAGGTGCTGTGATCGGCCTCGCGCAGTTCTTTGTCCTCAGCCGCGTTCTGCCGCTCGATCTGCGCTGGATACTGGTGACAGCGCTGGGCATGGCGCTCGGCCTCGCGATCAGTGTGGCGCTGTTCGGCACCGAAACTGCCGGGAATCCGCTGCTGGTGCGCGCCGCCATCACCGGGCTGGTGATCGGGCTGGCACAGTGGGTCGTCCTGCGCGAGTTCGTGCCGTTGGGCGGCTGGTGGATACCAGTCATGGGTATTGGCTGGGTGATTGCGTGGACCATCACGCGCGCTTTCGGTGTCGATCTGTCACACAACTGGTCAGTTTTCGGTTCGTCAGGCGCAATCGTCTTCCAACTGCTGACCGCGCTCGTCTGGCGTCTGCTACTGGCTTAAGCAGATCGCATTTCATCCGCTCGACGGCTGGTTCTATCCGGTGGTATTAACAGGCACGCCTCGGAATGGTTTAAAATGCGCCTGCTGTCTGCCAAATGGAGAAATACCAGCCTGATGCCCACTCGCCGCGACATGCTGAAAATGCTGTTGAGCGGTGCCTATGGAATACCTGCCGGATCGCTGAGTCAGGGCGCTGACCCCAACATCGCTTTGACTCAAGAACAGGTGAGCCGTCTGGTTGCGCAGTTCATGAACGACGCACAGGACACCGGGACGCCTTCCGTCGCGCCCAGCCTGCTGCCCGCTGACGATTTCATCGGCACAACCCGCCACAAAATCAAAATGATTCGCACCGAGGCGACTTCGATCAATCTGATCGCCGGGTCAACCCTCACGCTCGCTGATATTCCCGGCAGCGGCATCGTCACGACGGTCTGGATGGCGCTCGGTGAGCCAGTGCCGCGCGACGACGATGTCATCAGCATTTATGTCGATGGCGAAACCGAACCGTCGATCACCTTTGACGCAGGCAGCCTCGGCCTGCGCAATATCGACGGCTTCTCAACGGTCTCCTGCCGCCATGTCGCCGTCGAAGACGGGCACAGTTTTGCCATCACCTTTCCGATTCCCTACGGGAACGGCATCCGCATCGACATCACCAATCCGACCGCTATCGATGGGTCGGTCTTCGCGCAAATCTTCTACACAGACGAAATTACCGACCCGCGCCGCCTGAAATCTGCCTCGCGTACCTGGGCGAACAAAGCCACCGTCCTCGCCAACAGCGCGTATGAGTTTCTTGATTTTCAGGGGAGCGGCACCCTTGTCTGGCACTCGCTCATTCAGGAAGGCCGAACGAAAATCGCCTTCCTCGAAACCGATTTCAATGTCACAGTTGATGGTGAACTGACGATTCAGAATACCGGTGTTGAGGACTGGTTCCTGTCCGGCTGGTATTTTCAGGGCGGCAGGCGTTCACGCGACTACGCCTTCGTCAGTCATATCAACAAAAAAGAACTCAAGGTGTCTGCGGGGGTCGATTTTCTGGCACTTTTTGGCGGCATCAAGTTCAGCGAAAGCATCAATCTAAGCTGGGATTTTGAGGAGTCCGACTCCGACGTTGATGTTTCCTATCTGATCCTGTATTACGTCGGACAACCGCCACCCGAATCGGCGCAGGTCGGCGGTTCGCTGCGCTCAGTCGGTCGCTTTGCCGATCCCCGTCCTGAGCAGCCCCACTCCGGCGATGAATATCTCGCCACTGACGGCTGGTTTCGCGAGATTTACCATGATGGGCGCTGGCATCCATATCTGGATGGATTTCAGCTCACGCGCCCGCCTGAAGCTGCCTCATGGACGAAAGTTAATCTCGGTCGCGCCACCGTAAGCGACGATGCCGGAACGCTCCTACTGACAGCGCCCTACAGTATAGGCGACCAGCTCCATCTGGTCACCCATGCCGCGCCGCTGCTGCCCTACACGCTGGTCGCGCTGCTCGAAATCGTCATGCCTACCGAAACCGATTTATTCGCCGGACTGCTGCTGCGTAACCAGTCCAGCGGCAAACTAATCACCTTCGGTGTCAGCAATCAGCCTACCTTGCGTCTGTGCGCCATGAAATATGACAACCCGACGACTTATGTCGATGACTACTCGCCTGTCAGCCTTCCGTCGCAAATTCCCTATCGCCTGTGGTTGCGCATCCAGAACGATGCGCACGAGCGAGACTATAGCTGGTCGTTCGATGGGCGCATCTTTTTCAAGGCTTTCGCAGACGACAGCGCCAGCGATTTTACGGCTGAGGATGAGGTCGGCCTGTGTGTCAACGCCACCGCGAACACGACCCCTGGCCTTTCTCTGCGTCTGCTCTCGTGGGAAGAAACCTGAAACAGGATTTTCTCGCGCCTGTTCCGCCGCTCCTTTACTGTGTCGGAAATCTGCATAAAAAAGCTGGAAAGCGCTCCATACTTCTTTGCGCTCTCCAGCCCGTCAGAATTTGTCGGTAGCCGCACTTTCAGCAGCGGATTAGCCTGAAGCAGCCTCAGTCGCCACAGGTGTACTCATATCTGTCCCGGTAGCGCCCATGCTGGTATCTGGGGTCACCATCATGCCCGTTCCCATGTCCATCATCGAACTGTCCCAGGCCGAAAGCTGAGCGCGCACCGCGCCGCCGGGGAAGTCTGAGGTGTGAACATTGACATAATACTGAGCGGGGTTGCTGGCAATCGCACCTGCCAGACCTTCGGTGGTCACGGTTGTGCAGCCCGAAGCCATACCATCAGCACCCGGCGCAACCGGGAAGGGAACCACAACGTCACCGCTGAGACCCGCCGAATTGACGTGAATGTGGGTCGCGGCTGCCGGAAGGGTAATGCCCGACACAGCTTCTTCATAGCAAATTTCGCCGCTGATGGGATCGACCGAAACAAACACGACGCCCGTCCCCTTTGTATCGCCAGGGCCGGGGACTTCCGCCGCGCCGCTAAACGTGCCGTAGAGACACTTCACGCCGCCCATTGCTTCTTCCGTCCCCATCATGCCCATGTCTTCCGTCATGCTCATCATGGGGGTCGCGGTACTCATCATGCTCATGTCTTCGGTCGCGCCCATCATCGGCTCTTCCGTCGTCATCACGCTCATACCAGACATGCTGGCGAGCATCGTCGCGGCTTCGCCCTGAGGGCAAGCGCCCTGCATCGACATCATCTGAGTCATCATCATATCTTCAGTGGGTTCCGGTGTCATGTCCTGGGCGAACGTCACCGCCACACCCGCGAACAGCGCCAGCGCCAGACCCATACAACAGACAGCCCGAACCGGATTGAACGAACGCATCATGCTTCCTCCTCAAAATACGATATGAAATTGGGTCAACAAGATTGCAAGCCAACGTTTCGCACAAGGGATAAGCAGGGGGAGAACGTTTGAAGCCGGAGCGTTGGTTATAGCGATCGTAACGTACAAATCAGCTTCATTACATGAGAGATTACGAAGCGTTGCATAGTCGCTCAGGTGAGCCAGGATTAAAAGCGCCGCAGGGGCGACCGCAGCGTTTATTATTTTGAGCGAAATTCAAATTTATGGATACGCTGACCAGGACACTGCATCCATACCATGAAGGTAAGGCGCGGCAGCCTTTCAACGTCGATAAGGTACAATTACCCTGATTGCTAGTCACACCCCCTCACCCCCGACCCCTCTCCCACGCAAGCGGGGCGAGGGGAGAAAACCGCTCTATAGGTAAGGGAAGAAAACGGAACTCGCAATCACGGTACAATTACCTTTTTATTCCAGCCAGCGAGGAAAATAAAATGCCTGAAGCAACGGCGCAAGCCAGCGGCACATTCAAACTTGGCGGCGACATTTCGATCAATCGTCTCGGCTTTGGCGCGATGCGCATCACAGGCAAAGGCATCTGGGGCGAACCCGCCGACCGTGCGGAAGCGCTCCGGGTTCTGCGCCGCCTGCCCGATTTGGACGTGAATTTTATCGATACTGCTGACGCCTACGGCCCGTTTGTCAGCGAAGACCTGATCCGCGAAGCCTTCCCGACTTACGGGGATGTGATTGTGGCAACCAAAGGCGCACACACCCGTCACGGCCCGGACATTTGGGTTCCGGTGGGCAACCCGGCTTATCTGCGCCAGTGTGTGCTGATGAGCATCCGACGGCTGGGCGTCGAACGGATCGACCTGTGGCAATTGCACCGCATCGACCAAACCATGCCGCACGAGCCACAGTTCCAGGTGATCGCGGATATGCAGCGCGAGGGGCTAATCCGCCATGTAGGACTGAGCGAAGTCAGCGTTGAAGAGATCAAAGAGGCGCAGAAATATTTCAAGGTTGTGAGCGTACAGAATCTTTATAACCTGGTCTACCGGCACAGCGAAGACGTGCTCGACTTTTGCGAGCGCGAAAATATCGCTTTTATTCCCTGGTTTCCTCTGGCGGGAGGCAGTCTCGCTCACGAAGGCAACGTGCTGGATGCGATGGCAAAACGCCTCGGCGCGACGACGGCGCAGATCGCGCTGGCGTGGGTGTTGAAGCGCAGCCCGGTCATGCTGCCTATCCCCGGCACGAGCAAGGTCAAGCATCTGGAGGAGAACGTCGCGGCGGCAGGCATTCAACTGAGCGACGAAGATTTTCAAGCGCTCGATGCCGCTGGCAAGCAGGAGTGGCAGAAGAACTCGCGCTAGGACATCGAAAACGGCTGAGCGAAAAGGATGTCGCTCAGCCGTTTTAGAAGCTGCCAGACGATTTAATCGTCGTTACACCTGCATCAGCCGACGCCGCTGAATTTCGGGGATGATCAGCAAGGTAATCAGTCCGTTCATGACGACGATAACCGTGCTGCCTTCGTGACCAAGCACGCCAAATGGCAGCGGCAGATTGATCACGAACGCGCTGATGATCAGCGTGACGATCACTGCAATCGCGAAGGTCAGGTTCTGCCAGACGACGCGACGCGCCTTTTTGCTCAGTTGGATGGCAAAGGGAATGAGTTCGAGCTTATCGCCCATCAGCACAAGATCCGCCGTTTCCATCGCCACATCAGTTCCAGCCGCGCCCATCGCAATGCCAACCGCCGCCGTCGCCAGCGCAGGCGCGTCATTAACACCGTCGCCAACCATCGCCACCGCGCCAACTTCCGCCTCAATCTGCTTAATCGCGGTCACTTTGTCTTCCGGCATCAGATTGGCGTGGATCCGGTCGATGCCTAATTGTCCAGCGATATTCTGAGCGACACGCTCGTTATCTCCGGTCAACATCGCCACCTGAATACTCATCTCGTGCAACTGCGCGATCACGGCTTTCGCTTCCGGTCGAATGGCGTCGGCAACCGCGATCAGCCCCATCCAGTCGCCTTCGCCCGTGTCACGGCCTTCGCACGCGCCGCAGTTGACACACTGACCTGCGCGCATCACGCCGACAACCGTCTTGCCTTCGGCTTCCAGCCGCTCGTAATCCTTTGCCAGCGAATCCGGCAGCGGACTTTGCTGCTTCAGATAGGGAATGCTGCCGACATGCACATCCTGATGATCAATCTGCGCTTCGATGCCGCGTCCGGCGACCGCCGCGAACTCGGTCACATTCGGCAGCGCCAGTTTGCGCGCCTGTGCCGCCGCGATGATGGCACTCGCCAGCGGATGCTCAGAACGGCTCTCAACAGCAGCCGCTACCGCCAGCAGATCGTCCTCGCAGAGTTCGCAGCCTGTCACCACGTCGGTGACTTCCGGCTTGCCCTGCGTTAGCGTGCCTGTCTTATCGAAGGTGATGGCCTTGATGCCCGCCAGCGCTTCGAGGTACGCGCCACCCTTGAACAACACGCCGCTGCGCGCCGCCGAGGCAATCGCCGAGATGAAGGCGGCAGGCGTGCTGATGACCAGCGCGCAGGGCGAAGCGACGGTCATGAGCACCATCGCCCGGTAGAAATTTGCCGCGAAATCCACGCCAAAAAGTGCGGGCGGAATGACGATGAACAGCAGCACCGCCACAATAATCAGCGTGGCATAATACTGCTCGAAGGTTTCGAGAAAACGCTCGGTCGGCGCTTTGCTATCCTGCGCTTCTTCGACCATCTTGATAATCCGCGCCAGCACGGTATCCGAGGCGGCCTGCGCAGCTTCGACGTCAAGCGCGCCCTGGGCGTTGAGCGTCCCCGCGAACACTTTGTCGCCGGGATTCTTTTCGACGGGCATCGACTCGCCCGTAATCGGAGATTGATCGACGGCGGAGCGACCTTCGCGCACCGTACCGTCAACCGGGATGCGTTCCCCCGGCCCGATCAGGACAATGTCGCCGACGCGAATCGCACCGATCTTAATCGTCTGGATACTCTCTCCGCGCCGGACTTTCGCCTCGGACGGATAGAGCTTGAACAGGCTGCGAATGGCTTGACGACTGCGCCCAATGGCGTAATCCTGAAGCACATTACTGAGCGAGAACAGGAAGAGCAGCAGTGCGCCGTCGCGCCATTCGCCGACCAGCACTGCACCCAGCGCCGCCAGCACCATGAGCAAATCGACATCGAGTTTACGCTCGCGCAGGCTTTCGAGCGCGCCAAGCAAGCCGAAGGTTCCACCTGCAACGAAGGCAATCACGCCCAACGCCGCAATCACGATATCGGACACGCCCGCACGCTCTGCTACGATACTCAGCAGAATTGCCGCCAGTGTCACACCGACGAAACGGGGTTCTAACCAGGCTTTGCTCAGCCAGCGCGGCTGCGTTTCGCCGTCCTGAGCCTGTTCGCGCGTATCAATAAAGGTCGTCATGTTTACAAACCCTGCACATCGTTTTCCGTTGTTAATAACATCAATTTTAACCGAAGTGAAGTTAATCTGCAACTGGTGTTTAGCACAAACTTACCAATGTTTTCGACCCCAATCACGCTTCGGTTAAATAAGCGATCAAAGACGAAGCGTTCAAGTGAGCAGCGCTACGCTATAATCCCCTACAAAATGCACGCTTATCGCTTATTAAGGACACTTTTCATGGCAAATTTCATTCTCGCGCTTGATCAAGGCACGACTTCCTCGCGCGCCATTCTGTTTGACCGCGCCGGACAGATTGTTCAGTCGGCGCAGCAGGAATTCCCGCAAATTTACCCGCAGCCCGGCTGGGTCGAGCACAACCCAGAAGCGATCTGGAATTCGCAGTTGAGTGTCGCGCAGCAGGCGATGCAGGGCATCGATCCAGCACAGATCGCGGCGATTGGCCTCACCAACCAGCGCGAAACCACCCTGATCTGGGATCGGGCGACGGGACAGCCAATTGCCAACGCGATTGTGTGGCAGTGCCGCCGTAGCGCTGCCTTATGCGAGGAACTCAAGCGCGAAGGCTTCGATGCGCGCATCAAGGCCATCACGGGATTGGTAACGGACGCCTATTTCAGCGGCACGAAAGTCGCGTGGCTGCTCGATAATGTCCCTGGCGCACGGGAACGGGCTGAACGCGGCGAACTGGCCTTCGGCACCGTCGATTCGTTCCTGATCTGGCGGCTGACGGGCGGCAAGCTGCATATCACCGACGTGAGCAATGCCAGCCGGACGATGCTCTACGACATTCATCGCGGTGAGTGGAGTGACGAAATTTTGCAGCGTCTCAACATTCCTCGCTCGATTCTGCCAACTGTCAAGCCGAGCAGCGAAATCTACGGGGAAACGCACCTGCTCGGCGGATCGATTGCCATCGCGGGGATGGCGGGCGATCAGCAGGCGGCGACGTTTGGGCAGGCGTGTTATCAACCGGGACTCGCCAAGCAGACGTATGGCACGGGCTGTTTCATGCTGATGAACACAGGTGAGGCTGCTGTCGCGTCAAAACACAACCTGCTGACAACCATTGGCTGGCAGATTGAGGGGAAAGACACCCAGTACGCTCTCGAAGGCAGCGTTTTTATCGCAGGAGCAGCGATCCAGTGGCTGCGTGATGAACTCGGTCTGATTCAGTCTGCCGCCGAGAGCGAAACTGTCGCCACCAGCATCCCCGACACCAGCGGTGTTTACGTCGTCCCGGCGTTTGTGGGGCTGGGCGCACCCTACTGGGATGCCTTCGCACGCGGGACGATTGTCGGGCTGACACGGGGCAGCGGACGGGCGCAAATCGTGCGGGCGACGCTGGAAAGCGTCGCCTACCAGACGCGTGATGTGGTCGATGCCATGCGGGCTGACTCCGGGCTGCGGCTGAAAGCGCTGCGGGTGGACGGCGGGATGGTGCGCAACGACTTCCTGATGCAGTTTCAGGCGGACGTGCTGGGTGTTCCCGTGGAGCGCCCTGCCGTGACCGAGACAACCGCCCTCGGTGCGGCGTATCTGGCGGGGCTGGCGACCAATTTCTGGCATTCGCAGGAGGAAATCGCGCGGCAGTGGCGGGTTGAGCGAACATTTGAGCCGAAGATGAGCGCGGAGCAGCGCGACAGCCTGTATGCGGGCTGGCAGCGGGCAGTCGAGCGGGCGAAGGGGTGGATTGAATAGATGGCCCGCTGCTCCCTTCCGGTTAGGGTCGAAAAATACTCCGGTGTTCCCTTCCGGTGGGTTCCGGTTGCCTGCTGAGGGAAGGTTTCCCCTTCCGGAATGGGAGAAAAAAAGAAGGACTGAGGGCTGAGGACTGAGGACTGAGTAAAAACGAGTGAATACGTGGATTGATGCTTATTCATTATATGATGGAAATCGGCAAAGTCAAGAACATTTGTCCTACAAATGTACACATTTTTGGAGGAGGGTGATTTACCTCACCCCCGCCCCCTCTCCTACGGATGAACAAGGCTCAAACGAAGCGGGCGAGGCGTGCCTCGCCCTTACATCGCGTGTCGCCGTGCACCCGTCCTTCGGAGCAAGTCGGAGAGAAGCGGAGAAAGGCGAGGGCGCACACACAGGTGCGCCCCTACAGCGGACTCAACCCCAACCCATCTCCATAGGCGAGGGGAGAAAAGCAAGGGCGCACACACGGAGGCTTATCCGAAAACTACGCGCTTGACCCCACCCCTGGCGAACCAAAAGCAGGTTCGCCTTCCCCTCTCCCTTGAGGGCTGAGGAGAGGACAGGTTTAAATGAGCCGTCTGTCCGGGATAAAGACGAGACCCAGACAGACGGTGTGTCGCTGAACAAACTGAACGAAATAGCGCAATCCTTCCCGAAACAGACTCCACAACCGACGGAAAGTGCCGTTGGGACGACGGACAAGCGGTTGGGCGCAGCCTTGAGCGACCGCTTGGCT
>DAOUCB010000218.1:0-6232 GCA_034432495.1 Anaerolineae bacterium
AAAAGCATTGTTCGAGCGCGCCAAAAACAGTCTGCTCGGTGGTGTCCCCATGAACTGGATGGTGCGCTGGGCGGGCGCGTTCCCGATTTTCGTGGACGAGGCCAGCGGCGCGCACTTCACCGATGTCGATGGTCGCAGCTATCTCGATCTCTGCCTCGGCGACACAGGCGCGATGACGGGTCACGCGCCCGAAGCCAGTGTTGCAGCCATCACCGAACGCGTACAGCGCGGCACGACCTTCATGCTCCCAACTGAGGATGCCATTTACGTTGGTGAGGAACTGGCGCGGCGCTTCGGCCTCCCCTTCTGGCAGACCACGCTCACCGCCACCGACGCCAATCGCTTCGCGCTGCGCCTCGCCCGTCACGTGACCGGACGCAAGAAGATTCTGGTCTTCAACTGGTGCTATCACGGCACCGTCGATGAAACCTTCGCCACCTTAAAGGATGGACAGGTCATCCCGCGCAAAGGCAACACCGGACCAGCCGTCAATCCCGCCGAAACGACCCGCGTGATCGAGTTCAATGACATCGCCGCGCTGGAAGCAGCGCTCGCTCCCGGTGACATCGCCTGTGTCCTTGCCGAACCCGTCATGACCAACATCGGCATCGTCCATCCGCAGCCGGGCTTTCACGACGCGTTGCGTGAAATCACGCGACGCACTGGCACACTGCTAATTATCGACGAGACCCATACGATTTGTGCCGGAGTCGGCGGGTATACACGCGCGCACAGCCTCCAACCCGACATTCTTACTCTCGGCAAGCCGATTGCAGGCGGCGTTCCGGCGGCAGTCTACGGCCTCTCGGCTGAAATCGCCGAGCGCGTGCAGTCCAGCCTCTCCGCAGATGAATCGGATACAGGCGGCATTGGCGGAACACTGGCAGGCAACGCGCTCTCCCTCGCGGCGATGCGCGCCACCCTCGAACACGTTTTGACCCAGAATGCCTACGATCACACCATCCCCCTGGCGATGCGTTTCACGGACGGCGTGCAGTCCGTCATCGACGACTATCAACTTCCCTGGCATGTCACTCAATTAGGCTGCCGCGCTGAATACTGGTTCTGCCCCACACCGCCGCGTAACGGGGGCGAAGCCGCTGCTTCGGTCGATGGCGATCTGGATCGCTACATGCATCTGGCGGCGCTTAATCGCGGCATATTGCTGACCCCCTTTCACAACATGGCCTTGATCGCACCCAGCACCAGTAGCGCCGACATCGACTACCATACCGACGTTTTCCGCGAAAGCATCGCGGCGCTCGTCAGTTAGGTCGGTTTTCGCGAACGATTCGCGCGCTCCGCAGATATAAAGAGTGTGAGTACTCATATCGTCGGGAGGGTGCGTGAACGATCTGCAAGCGATACTGCGCCTCAAATGGGGCGACATCAGCGGTTTAGACGCCCTCGTCGAACGCTATCAGGTGCGTGCCGTCCGCACGGCTTACCTCATCACGCAGGACGCTGCGTTGGCAAGCGATGTCGTGCAGGATGCTTTCCTCAGTAGTTACCGTGCCATCGGCGGCTTTGAT
Source organism: Anaerolineae bacterium (assembly GCA_034432495.1). GTDB lineage: Bacteria > Chloroflexota > Anaerolineae > Aggregatilineales > Phototrophicaceae > Flexifilum. The sequence continues at coordinate 1,533 of DAOUCB010000218.1, forward strand.
CTGCGCCGACCGTTCGCACCCTGGTTCATGCGCACGGTCGTCAATGGCGCGATCAAAGCCGCGCAGCGCAGCACTCGCTACACTTCCCTAAGCGACTTCACTGATGACGACATGCTCATAGAGCCGCCCACAGCTTCTGACGCAACGCTGGAAGATCTGGTCGAAAGTTCGCAAATAGAGGATGCCGTCTGGGATGCGCTCGCTCTGCTTTCACCAGAACGACGCGCCGTAATCGTCCTGCGCTTCTACCTTGATTTGAATGAAACCCAAATGGCAGCCCAGTTGAACATCCCGGTCGGAACGGTGAAATCGCGCCTTCATGCCGCCAAAAAGCAGCTTCGCGACCTGCTCGAAGCTCAGATGAGGGAGGATTAATCATGGACGACGAGCGCCTGAAGCAATTTCTCACCCAACGCGCCGAACAGGAGATTCCAGAAACAATGGACTTACGAGATAGTCTTCACCAGCAAATTCGATCAGGCAGCATGTCGCGCTCAGGATTGCGTCTGCGCCGTGCGCTTCTGGTGGTCGTGCTGCTGCTCATGACCGCAACGGTCGCTTATGCGCTCTATCAGACCGTCATCCAGCCTGATCCGGGCATTCAGGCAGTCCAAAAAGACGACCTGATTGTCCACCTCGATCAGACCCAGGCAGTCACACCTCCGGAAGGAGTCACACCGAAAATCAGCCCCATCAGTGTAACGCTCGATTACGCCTACGCCGATGCGAACCGCATTACGGTTGCCTTCAGCGCCGCTGCGCCAGATGCGGCAGATCAGGCGCTCGATCTCTATGCCAATCCTACGCTGACGGACAGCGCCGGAACCCAGTATCTTTGGCTGACCAGCAGCGGCCAGCAGGCACGCGATAGCGATCATTCGGCGCTCAGCGGCATCATGAGCTTCGACGCCTCCACCATGACTGACACAGCCAGGTCACTCGAACTGAAGCTGCAAATCGACATCGCCTACACGACGGCAGAAATGCGCACCAGTATGCCAGATGCCATGAGCATGGCTGGCACAACCAGCTTCAGCTTCACCGTGCCTTTCAACCCCGGCAAAACCGTCGTGATTGATCAGACGGCAACCTCCGCCAATCTCGCCATTCAGGTCAAGCAAATGGTGATTGCCCCGTCGCTGACTCGCTTCGATGTCTGCTACGATCCAACCCATCTTTCCGGTGACGCCTGGCTCAGTTGGCAGGCAGCCGTCTCGCTCGAAGTGGCAGGCAAACAGGTGCTCGATCAGCAGCCTGCCGGAATTGAGGGTTTTCGGGAAGCGGATGCGCCCTGCCGCGCCCTGACGCTCTCGCAATCGCTGCTCGATCAGGTTGGCACATGGACACTCACCATTCACGATTTCCACAACCTGGACACGGGCGAAACGCTTTCGGGGAATTGGTCGTACACCTTTAAAGTCGACGGCTGATGCAGCGTTAGGATCAAAAATGCCCCTGTCATTCGAGAGCGTGACAGGGGCATTTTTGAAGCGAAACCGTGACTCAGGGCATCAGGGTGGCTGCGGGTGAATAATCAATTTCTTCTAGAGTCTCGACAATTACGTCCCAGGTCATGGGTTCTTCCCATTCCACGCTGACGCGCTTGGTATCCACGTCGCCCGCGACCCGCAGAACGCCCTCTTTCTGGCTCAGCTCATTGACAATCGTGCTGACACAGTTATCGCAGCCGATATTCGGTACTGTAAACGTTTTTTGCTCCACGAGAAATCCTCTCCGCTTCTATCCTGGCAGCGCTCGATCTTTGATATTTAGACGCACCGTCTAGCCCTGATCTTATATCCAATTTTCAATTTCTGCGCGCACATTCATGTCGTTTTCACGATTGTAGAGGGCTGCGAGAGAAGGCCGCTCACCGATGCGCCCAAGCGCCCATACCGCATGACCGCGCACGAGAGGATTGGCATCATTCAGGAGCGTTTTGAGGGGAGAAATGGCCTGCGGATCGCCCCAATTGCCACCAGCAATACAGGCGTTGCGCACGAGGCGATCCCGGCCAATGCGGGCAATCGGTGAGTGACGAAACTGTTCAGTAAACGTGACAACACCCAGTGCTAATAAGTCGATAATATAAGGTGAACTGTGTTCAATACGTGCCAGATCGACAGCTATCTGGTGGCTAGCAGAGGGCGCGAAACGCTGGAACGGACACACGTCCTGGCAGATATCGCAGCCATAAAGCCAGTTCCCCATCAATGGGCGCAAATCGCGGTCGATCCAACCCTTGTGCTCAATCGTCAGGTAACTGATGCAGCGGCGCGCATCAAGAACATGCGGGCGCGGAAAAGCATGGGTTGGGCAGGCCATCAGGCAGCGCGTACACGACCCGCACATCGTTGAGCGCCCCGGCGAATCGTAGTCATCGAATTCGAGGTCGGTCAGGATTTCGCCAATGAAAAACGTGCTGCCCCGGCGTGGATGGATGAGCATGGTGTTCTTGCCGGTGAAGCCGAGTCCGGCTTCGTGGGCGTGGCTGCGTTCGAGGATCGCGCCGGTATCGACGTAGACGCGCTGCGAACGTTTTTGCCCGCTGGCATCCTGCAACCAGGCGGCTAATGTTTCGAGGCGCGGCGTGATGACATCGTGATAGTCAAGTCCCCAGGCATAGGAGGCGATGCGTCCCCGCGACGGATCATGCAGAATTTCGTCGGGGAGGTGCGCGCCGTAATCCAGCCCGACAACAACAAGCGAACGCACTCCTGGCAGAATCACATTGAGGTCACGCCGCCGCGCCTGCCGATCCGGGCGTGCCATGTAACCCATCGAGCCGTGCATCCCGGCATCGATCCAGCGGAAATAGGCATCCAACTGGGGTGAAGGTTCGGCGCGCGTCAGCCCCACAAGGTTGAAGCCGAGTTCGAGCGCGTGCGCTTTGACATCCGCTGAAGAAAGGTTCATAACCATGATTGTAGTCGGCTTTGGAGCGCGACTCCAGCGCATGGTATATTTTCCGCGTTCGCTTCGTGAATGAGGAATTAAAGCGTGTCAACTGCTTTTAAACTGCGCGAAATGACGCCTGAGGACAGCCCGGCGATTGCGACTCTGACCGCCCAAAGCCCGGATGGAGGCCGAATCACCTTCAGCCCGCGCTATCACATTCCCGCGCACGAGGTTTTCGCGGCGCGCCACCCGGATATGGTGGGCGTGGTCGCCGAAGTCGAAAACCGGGCGGGGATCATCGGAGCGGCGCATGTCAGCTTTGGGCAGTGCCAGTTTGAAGGGAGCATCCACCCTTACGCGCTGCTGAGCGCGCTGATGGTGCATCCCAGCTACCGCCGCCAGGGGGTGGCGACGGCGCTGGCGAAGTGCCGGATCGAGTGGGCAATCAAGCGGCATGGCAGCGATACGATCCTGCTGGCGGACATTGAGAAGAGCAACGTCGGCTCGACCGCCAACGCGAAAAAGTGGGCGACCCAAATCAGCGGACAGTTGATCATCGCCTCGGTCACCCTGCGCACAAATCCGTTTCGGGTGGCGAATGGGATTCAAGTGCGCGAGGCCAGCGCGACCGATCTCGAAGCGGCTGCGGACGGCCTGAACGCCTTTTACCGCGACTACAATTTCTACCGTCCGCAAACTGCGGAAAGCCTGAGCCAGTGGCTGAAGCAAACGCCGCTGCCCACGCCGATCAACACCTATCTGGTCGCCACCGACAGCAGCGGTCGGCTGCTGGCAGGTCTCGGACTACGCGAAGAAGGCCGCCTGCTCTCGCTGCGTGTCGAACACGCACCTGCGCTGATTCGGCTGGCAAACCGCTTCCTTAAAGTCATCCCGCAGGGCGGCGAAATGCGCAATTTACAGGTCGAAAAATTGTGGTTCGCGCCCGGACAGCTTCAGGCGGCGCGCCAGCTCTGGCAGGCGATTCGCTGGGAATGGCGCGAGCGCGGCAGCAGCCTGGTTTGCAATTACGATCCACGCAGCCCAATCAGCCAGATACTGGAAAATCCCGCCTGGATGCCGACCACATCCGTTACGGTCGCACTGCACTCACCGATTCCGATGAGCGATACGCGGCTGATCGACCCGATTGTGTGAAGCAAAGCGCTAAGCAGGGTCGGCGATGGGCTGAGCGGCGGCTTCGGGAATACCATGCCGCGCCATATGGTCGAGTTCGCTGACGAGGACAAAGGTGTCTTCGTAGACCAAATCCTCGACGACTTTGCCCCAACGCAGGCGCAGCATCTGCATGGCGGTGTTTTCGTAGGGTCTGCCATCGCTGAGTGTGGCGCGGATCGCCAATTGGGCGACGACCAGCGTATCCCAGGGCATCCCGCTGACGCGAATATCGGTCGGGGTGATCTGGATGCCGGGGAACAGGCGTAAAATCCGCTCGAACCACTGGCGAATCGCCTGCGGATTGGACAAATTCGCGCCCATCGCGTGACTGCCGAAGAAACGGAAATGGGCGGTCGGGGCGAATTTGCTGAGAATGCCGTCGGGGTCGCCCTGATTGAAACGGGCGAATCCCTGTTCGATGGTTTGGCGAACAATGCGATAGTACATGGTCGTCTCCTAAAAGATAGGACTGAGGACTGAGGACTGAATGCATTACCGTTTAAAATTTTGTTACACCCCTCACCCCCGGCGAACCAAAAACGGGTTCGCCTTCCCCTCTCCCACGCAAGCGGGGCGAGGGGAGAAAAACGACGCTTTTCGTTGCGCTGTTCTCGGATTTGGGCGAA
>DAOUCB010000219.1:0-67166 GCA_034432495.1 Anaerolineae bacterium
TTATTAGCCGATCAAATCTCCAAGCAGCTCCCCGGCATGATTATCAGCGGCATCAGCATTGGCTTTGTCTATGCGATGGTCGCGCTCGGCTACACCCTCGTTTATGGTGTCTTGAAGTTTATCAACTTCGCCCACAGCGAAATTTTCATGTTCGGTTCGGTCATTGGTTTCGAGATTATCCGCCGCATCGACGATGCTGGTGTCCTCCCTGACTGGAATCCTGTCTTGTTGATCGCGGTCATCGTCCTTTCCGGCATGGTAGCGAGTGGTTTGCTGGCGGTTGTTGTCGAGCGGGTTGCCTATCGACCTCTGCGTAACGCACCGCGTCTCGTCCCCTTGATTTCGGCGATTGGCGTCTCATTTTTCCTGATCGACGTCATTCGCGCTATCGAAGCCATCACTCGTAACGACTTCAACCTGACTTATCCCAAGAATGATCTTCCCTGGCTCACCACAAATATTCCTTTTACCTTTGGTTCGACAACCGTCAACGTAAAGCCAACGTCGCTCATCATGGTCGGCGGTGCGGTCATTTCGTTAGTGCTGCTCAATTGGTTCGTCAATGGCACAAAGTTGGGGCGCGGCATTCGTGCCGTCTCCCAGGACCAAATGACCGCTGGCTTGATGGGCATCAACGTCAACCTGATGATTTCGCTGACATTTTTCATCGGCGGTGCTTTCGGCGGTGCGGCGGGTGCGCTTTTCGGCCTCAACGTCGGCACAATTACGCCCTATGTCGGCTTTATCCCCGGCGTGAAGGCGTTCACGGCGGCGGTTTTGGGCGGCATCGGCAACGTGACTGGCGCACTTCTCGGCGGTTTGACCATCGGCATCCTCGAAGCGTTCCTCAACGGCGTGCTGGTTTATTTCCCGGCCTTCGGGCAGCGCTGGACGGATATTTTCGTCTTTGCTATCCTGATCGTTATCCTGATTTTCCGCCCCGGCGGTCTGCTCGGCGAGCGTGTGGACGAGAAAGTGTAGGCGATGAGTACAACCCTTCCGGCATCCAACCCAACACCTTCTCCTGCCTCTTTTCGTGACTGGATTCGTCAGCCGCGCGTCGCCGCCGTCTTGATTATCGGTTACATCGTCCTGGCAGTAGCGATTCTGGTCTCGCTGGATCGCGGCAATCTCCTCTTTCCGCTCTGGAGTTCGCTGGCGTTTCCGCCTTTTATTCTGTCGCCCTTTGTACTTTTCGCCTCGCCGCTGCCGCGCCGTCTCAAATTCTCGCTCATTCTGCTGCTGATTATTATCGTCATGCCCTTGCTTGGCATTTACGACGGCGGCTACCTTGAACTCTCGATTCAGATCGCCATTTACGCCTCGCTCGCACTCGGCCTCAATATTGTCGTCGGTTTCGCTGGTCTGCTTGACCTCGGCTATATCGCTTTCTTCGCCGTCGGCGCGTATATCTGGGCGATGTTCAGCGCGACCGGTGCTCAAACCGTCTTCGTTGTTGCTGGCATCACTGCGCCCGCCTGGATGTTCTACGTCTTTATTCTGGTCGGTATTCTCATCGCGGCGGGCGTTGGTGTGCTGCTCGGTCTGCCCGTGCTCCGTCTGCGTGGTGACTATCTGGCGATTGTCACCCTCGGCTTCGGCGAGATGATCCGTGTATTGGCGCGCAACCTTGACCAGCCCTATAACCTCACCAATGGATCGCAGGGCTTGTCTGGCGTCCTGCGACCACCGTTCCCTGGCTTCGGTATCAGCTTCACCGGTTCCATCGCCAATACACTCGGCATTGTCTTGCCCAATGTCGAGCCGGTTGCCCAGCAGTTGTTATTCTATTTCATCGCTATTGTGATTCTTGGAATCATCATTCTCGTTGCCCGCCGCCTGGATGACTCGCCGATAGGGCGTGCCTGGACGGCTATCCGTGAAGACGAAGTCGCCGCCATTGCGATGGGCGTGCCGCTCGTGAAGATGAAGCTGCTAGCTTTCGCGTCGGGCGCGGCCTTCGCTGGCGCGATTGGTGTTCTCTACGCCGCCAAACAAACCTTCGTCAGCCCCGAAAGTTTCAGCCTCATCCAGTCGATCAGTATTCTGGCGATGGTTATCGTCGGCGGACTCGGCGGTATTCAAGGGGTTATCCTCGGCGCGATCATCGTCACGTTGCTCAATCTGCAAATCCTGACCAATTTCTCGCTTCAGGTCAATGCCCTGCGCAATATCGACTACGTCGTGCCGATTATCAATTTTCATGTGCGCGATTGGCCTCCGCAGCTTGAACCCGCTAAATATCAACGGCTGGTCTTTGGCTTCCTGCTCATCGTCATGATGATTTTTCGTCCGGAAGGTCTGCTGCCGGAGGCACGCCGTAAAATGGAAATGCGCAGCCATGCTGCCGAACCAGAAGAACTCGCCCGCCTCGAAGAGCCGGTGGTCGCCTCCGAAGTCGATCCAGCGCACAGCAACGAAGGGTAGGGCGCGATGCTCCTTGAAGTCAAAAGCCTCAGCAAGTCCTTCGGCGGTATCAAAGCTGTTCGCGACATCAGCATTGGCATTGAAGCAAACAGCATCAGTTCAATCATCGGGCCGAACGGTGCGGGAAAGACCACCTTTTTCAACCTGATGACTGGCATTTACAAGCCAGACACCGGTGAGATTAACTTCAATGGCAAATCGCTCATCGGCCTTCGACCTGATCAGGTCAATGCTGCTGGCGTCGCGCGTACATTCCAGAGCATCCGTATGTTCTCCAACATGACCGTGCTCGAAAATATCATGGTCGGAATGCACGCTCGCCTGAACGTTTCGCTCCTGCAAACGCTCTTCCGTCCGCCGAGCTTCTATCAGCAGGAAGAGCATGTCCGCGAAAAAGGCTTCGAACTGCTTCGTTTTGTCGGCATGTTGGACAAAGGCAATGAAGTCAGCCGCAATTTGCCGTATGGCGACCAGCGCCGCGTCGAAATCGCCCGCGCCCTTGCCAGCGATCCGAAACTAATTCTGCTGGATGAACCGACGGCAGGGATGAACCCTAACGAGAGCGCCGACGCAATGGCCTTGTTCCGCCGCATCCGTGACGAGCGCGGTACGACCGTCGTCCTCATTGAACATGATATGCGTGTCGTCATGGGCATCAGCGAACACATCAGCGTCCTCGACTATGGTGAAAAAATCGCCGAAGGCAGTCCCGAAGCGATTCGAACGAACACGCGCGTGGTTGAAGCTTACCTCGGTCGCCGCGCGCTCGAAGGAGAACAGCCCGCCTCATGACCGCCTTGCTTGAACTGGAAACCCTGCATACCTACTATGGTCAGATTCACGCGCTCAAAGGCTTGAATCTGACGGTCAATCAAGGCGAAGTTGTTACGCTGGTCGGCGCGAACGGCGCAGGCAAAAGTACGACTCTGCGCACCATCAGCGGCATTGTCCGCGCCAAGCGCGGCGCGGTGCGCTTCAAGGGGCAGGACATCACCGCCATGAAAGCGCACGACATTCAGGCGCTTGGCATCGGTCACGTCCCCGAAGGCCGCCGCATTTTTCCACTCTTAACAGTCTACGAGAATCTCGAAATCGGCGCATGGAACGTCCAGAACAAGGGTGACATCAACGCCCGTTTGCAGCGTTCGTTCGAATTGTTCCCGCGCCTGAAGGAACGGGTCGCTCAGAAGGGCGGCACACTTTCCGGCGGTGAGCAGCAGATGTTGGCTATTGCCCGTGCGCTTATGGCAGACCCGGATGTGTTGCTGCTTGACGAGCCTTCGATGGGACTTGCCCCCGTGCTGGTCGAAGCCATCTTCGACATCATTTCACGCATCAACGCCGAAGGCAAAACTGTCCTGCTGGTCGAGCAGAACGCGCTCATGGCGCTCGAAGTCGCCCATCGCGGCTATGTCCTTCAAACAGGCGAAGTTGTGCTTCAGGACGACGCCAAAGTCCTCATGAAGAACGACATGGTGCGCAAGGTCTACCTCGGCGAAAACTAGTGGCAGTCCGTCTGTCTGCAAACCGCATGGCTTTTTGTAGGGGCGTTCAACGGAACGCCCTTTTTTCTGTATATTTTCTTCGCGCCTTTCTTTTTTCTTTGCGTCTTTGCGTTAAATCTTTCTGCTTCTCTTTTCCTATCCCCACGTAATCTTTTCGCAAGCACTCGCGCTATAATCAATCATATGGCAAAACAGGCAAACATCCTCGTCGTGGACGACGAAGCCACAGTGCGCGAAGTCGTCCGCAAATATCTCGAACACGAAGGCTACCGGGTCGCGGAGGCCGAAACCGGGCCGGAAGCGCTCGCCTATCTGCGTGAACAGCGCCCCGACCTGGTCGTCCTCGATCTTATGCTTCCTGGCATGGACGGCTTCGCCATCACGCGCTCCGTACGCAACGCCAACGAATATGCGCCGCTCAACGTCGATAACGATATACCCATCATCATCCTCACCGCTCGCACCAGCGAACTTGACCGCATCGCGGGCTTTGAACTCGGCGCGGACGATTATGTCGTCAAGCCCTTCAGCCCTCGCGAACTGGTTGCACGAGTCAAAGCCGTGCTTCGCCGCAGCGCCAGCGGTCTTGCCGAAGCCGAGGAGAAACCGCTGCTTTTGCCCGAACTGTCGATTGATCCGCGCAGCCGCGAGGTCAAAATTCGAGGCAGCATCGTTGTCCTCACCGTTAAGGAATTTGATTTGCTCTGGTGGATGGCACGCCACCCACACCAGGTCTTTTCGCGTTCGCAGTTGCTCAACCAGATTTGGGGCTATGAGTTCTATGGCGATGAAAGCACAGTCACGGTGCATATCCGCCGCCTTCGTGAGAAGATCGAGTCGAATCCCAGCGAACCGACCTACATTCAGACTGTCTGGGGGGTAGGCTACAAATTTGAGCCGAACTAGTTCCTCTGCCCGCTCGAAATTTACATTGCGTACGAGCGATCTGATGCTTCTGATCGCCATCGGCCTGTTCGTCGTGCTCATCGTGGCACTCATGTACGCCTTCCCGCGCCTCGGCGTTTCCGAAGACCTCAGCACGCTCTTGTTTTTCATGACCGCTATCGCCACCGCCTCGATTAGCGGAGCCTATATTGCCTATCGCCTCCGCTTGATCCGCTGGTTGCGCAGTCTGCGCTGGGCGCTCCTTGTCATCATGATCCTGACGGTTGCGCTCATTTTCCTGAATGTCTGGGTCACCGCCCATTTGATGTTCATTAGCGAATACGATCTCGGCGTGACTGGCTTGCTCCTCATCTTCGCCGGAGCGATTGCGCTCGTTTTCGGCTTCTTCGTATCGAGCGCCATTACCGAAAGCATCCGCGAAATGGGCAAAGCCGCCGAGCAGGTCGCGCAGGGCAAGCTCGAAACCCGTCTCGAAGTGCGTGGTAACGATGAACTGGCGGAGTTTGCCCGCACCTTCAACTGGATGGCGACCAATCTTCAGGAAGTTGATGAGCAGAAGCGTCGGCTCGATCAGGAGCGGCGCGATTTGATCGCCTACGCCTCTCACGACCTGCGCACCCCCGTCACCTCCATCCGCGCCATGATTGAGGCCATGATCGATGGTGTCGTCACTGACGAGCAGACTACCGACCGCTATCTCCACAACATGGAATTGGAAATCGCCCATCTCACCCGGCTGATCGACAACCTGTTTGAATTGGCGCAGTTGGATGCAGGTCACCTCAAGCTCGATTATCAGATGGCCTCCCTCCGCGATCTGATCTCCGATACCCTCGGCAGTATGAGCGTGCGCGCCCACCAGCAGGGCATCGAACTCACCGGCGAAGTCGATCCCCGTGTCGATATGCTTTACATCGCCCCCGACAAAGTCCAGCGCATTCTCAGCAATCTGCTCGACAACGCGCTCCGCTACACACCACCCGGCGGTCAGGTCTCGTTGAAAGCCACCCTCGAACCCAAAGACGTCAAAGTCGTCGTCCACAACAGCGGCAAAGGCATGGCAAACCTCGATCTCTCACAGGTCTTCACACGCTTCTATCGTGAAGAAAAATCCCGCGCCCAGTCGAAGGATGGGCATCGCGGGGCAGGGCTGGGGCTGGCGATCACGCGCGGTTTTGTCGAGGCGCACGGCGGCAAAATCTGGGCTGAAAGCGACCCCGCTCAGGGCGTGACCTTCACCTTCACCCTGCCGCGCCGACGTGCCGCTGTACCCGAATAAACCGTTAAACTGCCTTGAATTTAAGAACTTATTTTGCCCTCTCTCCGCTTGCGTGGGAGAGGGCAGGACGCTTTGCGTCCGGGTGAGGGGTTTGCGGAAATTCTTCGCGGCTCTAGTGCCGGATTTTTGTCGAAGTGTTAAACTTGACCCCATCCCTGATTTCTTACAAACACTGGATGAAACTCAAATGAAGTCAGCACTATTTATATGGGGCGGTTGGGAAGGGCACCAACCTCAGAAAACCGCCGAACTTTTTGCCGGAATCCTCAAAAATGAAGGGTATGCCGTTGAAGTCAGTGCCACTCTCGACAGCCTGCTCGACACCGCCAAAATGGAGTCGCTTGACCTGATCGTACCCGATATGAGCATGGCTACCATTACGGGCGATCAGGAAAAGGCGCTGCTGGCGGCGATCAAGCGCGGCGTTGGTCTTGGTGGTTGGCACGGTGGCATGGGCGATACCTTCCGCAATAACACCGACTACCAGTATGCGGTCGGTGGGCAGTGGGTGCAGCATCCTGGGAATGCCATCGACTATCGTGTCAACATCATCAACCACACCGACCCCATTACAGCGGGCTTGAGCGATTTCGCCGTCCATTCCGAGCAGTACTACATGCACACCGATCCCAGCAACGAAGTGCTGGCAACCACCACCTTCACTGGCGACACCGACCCCTGGATCGATGGAACGATCATGCCTGTCGTCTGGAAGCGTCACTATGGCGCTGGCAAGGTCTCCTATTGTTCGGTTGGGCACCAACTTGCGGATTTCGACATCCCTGAAGTTCGCGAGATAATCCGGCGTGGACTGATCTGGGCGACGCGCTGACGCGCTAAGGAGCGATACATGGCAGCAAATGACAAGGTCAAAGTCGGCATTATCGGCTGTGGCGCGATCAGCGGCATCTATCTGGAAAACGCGCCGCGCTTTGGCAATATCGAAATTGCAGCAGTTGCCGATCTGGTGATGGAGCGGGCGCAGGAAAAAGCAGCCAAATATAACGTCCCGAAGATTTGCAGCCCCGATGAACTGCTTGCCGCCCCGGACATTGAAATTGTTCTCAACCTGACCATTCCCAATGCCCACGCCAGTATTGCCTTCGCGGCGCTCAACGCGGGCAAAAGCGTCTACAACGAAAAGCCCATCACCATCACCCGCGAAGACGGTCAGAAACTGCTCGCGTTGGCACAGCAAAAAGGCTTGCGCGTCGGCGGCGCGCCCGATACCTTCCTCGGCGCAGGGTTGCAGACCTGCCGTCAGGTGATTGACTCTGGCGCGATTGGCGAACCCATTGCCGCTACCGCTTTCATGATGAGTCATGGACACGAAAGCTGGCATCCCGACCCTGAATTTTATTATCAGGTCGGTGGCGGCCCGATGTTCGATATGGGGCCGTATTATCTGACGGCGCTCACCACCCTCATCGGCCCGGTTGCTGCCGTCAGTGGCGCGACCCGTATCACGTTCCCAACCCGCACCATTACCAGCCAGAAGAAGTATGGCACGCTCGTCAAGGTCGAAGTTCCGACCCATGTTGCTGGCCTGCTTCAGTTCGCCAACGGTGCGATTGGCACGCTTATCATGACCTTTGATGTCTGGCGTGCTAACCTGCCCAATCTTGAGATTTACGGCACGGAAGGCACACTCAGCGTCCCCGACCCGAATGGGTTCGGTGGCAAGGTGCGTGTCGCCAAACCAGGGCACGACGAGTGGGAAGACATCCCCCTGACGCGGCCATTCGCCGATAACAGTCGCGGCATCGGGGTCGCCGATATGGCGCGCGCCATTCGTGAAGGTGGCGCAGCGCGTGCTGACGGTTCGGTCACCTATCACGTGCTTGATATTATGCACGCTGTCCACGATGCGTCCGATCAGAATCGAACTGTCGAACTCGCCAGCACGATGGAACGCCCTGAGCCGTTATCGGAAACGGCCTTCGCTCACTAGAATTTGTCTTTTGCTGGAATGATTAACTTTTCCAGATTGGATCTGAGTTTGTAGCTCTCCAACAACCCATTTACTCCCTTCCCTGAAGTGGGTTTCAGGGGATAGTTTTTCAAATGAGGGAAAATTGCATCAATGGCAAGCGAAGTTTTTCTCCCTTTCTCACCGCTTGCGTAACGCGAACTTGTTCGCGCGAAAGGGAAGCTGACCTGCAATCGAACAATGCAACCTGCACTGGGTTGCACGTTCGCACGGTCAGCCGGGATAGAGGGGGTAGGGGGCGCGTCTCGCCCGATTTCCAACCCACTTTATCTCATTATTCGTCTGCTTGCAGCAAAGTCTGTAACGTCTCTCTAAAATGTCATCCGCAGAACGATGTATTGGTGACTGAAAAGTTTCGCATAGTTCACAAATAGGATAAATCATGCATATCACGGTTTGGAACGAATTTCGCCACGAGAAGAAAAACCCTAAAGTCACTGCACTTTATCCCAACGGCATCCACACCGCTATCGCCGAAGGGCTGCGCGCGCACGGCTTGACCGATGTTGGCACTGCCACGCTCGATGAGCCGGAAAATGGTCTCACCGACGAGGTTCTCGCCAAAACCGATGTCATGCTCTGGTGGGGACACATGGCGCACGGCGATGTCAGCGACGCGGTGGTCGATAAAGTCCATCAGCGTGTCCTCGAAGGCATGGGCCTCATCGTCTTGCATTCCGGTCATTTCTCGAAAATCTTCAAGCGCCTCATGGGAACTACCTGTAACCTCAAGTGGCGCGAAGCGGGCGAAAAAGAACGCCTCTGGGTTGTCAATCCTGCGCACCCGATTGCCGATGGCCTCGGTGATCACTTTGAAATCGAGCACACCGAGATGTACGGCGAACCATTCGGTATCCCTGAACCCGACTCGCTGGTTTTCGTCAGTTGGTTTGCGGGCGGCGAAATTTTCCGCAGTGGCTGCTGCTATTATCGCGGGCAGGGTAAGGTCTTCTATTTCCGTCCCGGTCACGAAACCTTCCCGATTTATTATAATGAGGATGTACGCAAAGTCCTTGCCAACGCCGTCAACTGGGCTGCGCCCACGCGCGGGCCGCAAATCCCGATTGTCAACGCCAAAGTCCCGCTGGAGCCGCTGCCGCCTTACGCGGACTAGTTGCCTCCCGCGCACTTTGTAGGAGCGCACCGGTGTATGCACCGTTTCCGAAGGTGACATGCCATATCCCACCCGTTGTAGGGGCAGGTCTCAGACCTGCCCTTTTTAAACGAATATCCGTTAAAATCACGGGACGAATTTGGGCAATTCCCGCTTTTCCTGAATGCTGGAAGCTGACCGCTGAAAGCTGTCACTTTGTTCCCACAGGAGCAACATCCTATGAACCTTCAACCATTACTCGACTTTGCCCTCGATGCCACCTGGCAGGCTGGACGCATCTCCCTCGGTTATTTTCAGACTGGCGTCGCCGTCGAGCGCAAGAGCGACAACAGCCCTGTCACCATTGCGGACAAATCCGCTGAGCAGCGGCTGCGCCAGTTGATCACTCAGACTTACCCGGATCACGCCATTATCGGTGAAGAATTCGGCGAGCAGGGCGATACCAGCGGCCTCAAGTGGATTGTCGATCCCATCGACGGCACGAAGTCGTTTATGAGCGGCGTCCCGCTTTACGGCTGCCTGATGGCGCTGGTCGATGGCGATGAAGTGCTCGTCGGCGTTGCCCATTTCCCCGCCCTCAACGAGACAGTTTACGCGGCACGCGGCTTAGGCGCGTTCTGGAACGGTCGTCGCGCCCGCGTCTCGACTCGCAGCAGCCTCAGCGATTCGCTCCTGCTCATGAGCGATGTGAGTAACTATGGCGACAAAACCGCCGCCTGGGAGAAATTGGTCAGTTCGACCTACATTCAGCGCACATGGGGCGATTCTTACGGCTATTTGCTCGTCGCCACTGGGCGCGCCGAAATCATGCTCGACTCAAAGATGGCTGTTTGGGATTGCGGGCCGTTTCCGGTCATCCTTGAAGAAGCGGGCGGCACTTTTACCGATTGGAAAGGAAAGTCCACCATCTATGGTGGCGAGTCGATTGCGACCAATGGCGTTTTATATGATCAGGTCATGGAAATCGTCAATCGGTCGTAACCGGATGTGAGCGGTGAGCGAGGCCACGCGACCGGATGTTGCCGGAAGGGGACAACGGGGGTTTTTCAGCGAATACCGGAAGGGAACACCGGATTTTATCCGGTAGGGAAGGCGATCACGCCGAATTTGATGCGACTCCTGCCATCATCAAGCCTAGCATTTCCACGTCGGCCTTCTCCCGGTCGAGGATGCCGACGATTTTTCCCTCGTAAATCACGGCGATTCGGTCGCTTAGCGCCAGAATTTCATCCAAATCCTCGGAAATCAGCAGGATTGCTACCCCCTCGCTCCGCTGCTCAATCAGCACCTTGTGAATATATTCTGTAGCACTAATATCTACCCCGCGCGTCGGCTGTGCCGCGATCATCACGGCGGGTTTGCGAGCGAGTTCTCGCGCTAAAATCAGCTTTTGCACGTTTCCGCCAGAGAGATTTTTCGTGGGTGTTTTAGTGTTCGGTGTCTTGATATTGAAATTGCGCACCAGATTGCTGGCATGGCGGTTGATGGCCCCGAAGTTGAAGAACAGCCCACCCCGCGTGTAATCAGCGTTGTTTTGCAGAATCGCGTTCTCTGCGACCGAAAACGAGCCGATAATACCGTCGCGGTTGCGTTCTTCCGGGACGTAGGCTAACCCCGCTTGCAAGCGCTTCGCCACCGAGGCGCTTGCTACCGGTTGCCCGTTGATGAAAATCTCACCGCTTGTCGTCGGGCGCAGGCCCGCAATCGCTTCCGCGAGTTCTCGCTGACCGTTTCCAGATACGCCTGCCAGGCCAACGATTTCCCCTGCGCGCACTTCAAGCGACACACCTTCCAGGCTCGGCAAATCCTGATCGTTTTTTGCTTTCACATCGCGGATCGACAGCTTGACATCGCCGACCTGTACGGGGGGGCGTTCCGGCTGAAAGACCACATCGCGCCCGACCATCATTCGTGCCAGCTTGCGTCGATCCATGTCTATATTCGGCGCAGTCTCGATCACCCGTCCGTCGCGCATCACGGTCACACGGTCGCTCAGTTCCTGCACCTCGTGGAGTTTGTGCGAGATGAAAATCAGCGCGTGCCCCTGCGTTCGCATCTCCTTGAGCGTGACGAACAGTTCGCTGCATTCCTGCGGCGTCAAAACTGCCGTTGGCTCGTCGAGGATGACCAGCGCACCGCCGTGATACAGCGCCTTGATGATTTCGACGCGCTGCTGCTCGCCTACTGATAGCTGCCAGATATAGGCGTCCGGGTTGACCTTCAGGCCATAGGTTTGCGCCAGTTTCGCCAGTCGTTCGCGCACCGCCCCCAGTTCAATCATCAGTCCGCGTGCTTTCAGACCAAGCGCGATGTTCTCGGCGACCGTTAGCGTTGGCACCAGCATGAAATGCTGATGAATCATGCCGATGTTGTGCATCAGTGCGTCAGAAGGGGAATGAAACGTCACCGCTTGTCCATCGAGCAGGATTTCACCCGCGTTCGGCTTGTACATGCCGTACAGAATCTTCATTAGTGTCGATTTGCCCGCGCCGTTTTCGCCCAGCAGCGCGTGAATCTCGCCTGCTTTCACGTCGAAATCGACCCGGTCATTGGCAAGCACGCCGGGAAAGCGAATCGTGATCCCGCGCATTTCCGCGTGGTCGATACGTTTGTGGCCTGAAGGCAGCATGACACTCATAATTTTTCTCGTGCCTAATTTAGCGTAAGGGCGCAGCACGCTGCGCCCTTACGTGTGTCTATGATTTACGACGCGGGTGTGGCTTCTGCGGTCATGTCCATTGTTGCTTCAGGAGTCGCTTCGCTCAAATCCTGCTTGACGACGATTTTGCCGGCGATAATATCGGCGGTTGCCTGCTCAGCCGCAGCCTTGATCTCGTCCGACAGTTCGACCTTGCCGTAAACGAAGGTCAGACCTTTGTTCTCCAGCGTCAGGGTATAGACCGTGCCGCCCAGCGTACCTGCCTGAATGCTTGTGATCATGTCAGTCAGAGTTGGAACCCAGTCGTAGGCTTCCGAAACGACGACCGTGTCCGGCCACTGCTCGCTCTGGTCATACTGCGTGCCGAACCAGTAACCCTTCGCCGTCTGAATCGCGTCAATTGCGCCTACGACCTGCTGCGATGAACCTGTCAGCACATCAGCGCCAGCGGCGATTTGCGTCTGCGCGATTTGGGTCGCTTCGGTCGTCATGCCGAACCCGCCCGTATAAGCCAGCAGAATGTTCGCATCCGGCTTGGTCGCCAGCACACCTTGCTCGAAGCCGTTGTTGTAGAGCAGCGCATCACCAGCCGGGATCGGCGCGACAATGCCAATGGTGCCGGTCTTGGTCAGCATGGCGGCGATCACACCCTCGACGTAAGCGCCCTGTTCTGCGTCTGCCTGATAAGCGAACACGTTCGTAAGTCCTTCTGCTTCACCCGTGTCCGTCGCCGTGCCCCACGCGAATGAGGTATCCGGGTAGTCCGGCGCGATTTCGAACATCGACGTGCCATACTGTGTGCCGTGCGCGATGATCAGGTTGTAGCCTTCATCCGCGTAGTCTCGCATGGCCTGCGCCGCTGCTGTTACGTCGAACATATTCTCGGTATAGGCGATTTCCATCTTGCTCTCGCCACCCATCGCGGTTTGCACCGCTTGGAGACCCTCATACATCGACTGGCTCCAGCTCAAATCGGTGATGGTGCTTGGCAGCACGATTGCCACTTTAAAAGGGGCGTCCTGTGCGCTGACCACGCCGACGCTCAAGAGCGCGACAAGCAAAGCAACCAGCAAAAATTTCTTCATTCCTGTCTCCTCCGTTTAAGCCAGATTATGTAACGGTGTCCAGTTTGCATGGACAACGACCGTGACCTTAGTTTTCGCCGCGTCGGAAGGGCTTCGTGAGTGCGGCGGGTTCAACGCGTTTGCGCTGCTTGGCGAACACCAGCACCGCAATCGTCAGAATATACGGCACCATGATCAGCAGGTTGGATGAGATGTCCGCACCGCCGATTTGCAGATTGAGAATCTGCGCCCAGATTTGCAGATTTTTAGCGATACTGAACAGCAGCGCGCCCAACATCACCCGGAAAGGCGACCATGCCCCAAAGTAGACCAGCGCAACGGCGATGAATCCTGCACCCTGCGTCATGTCTTCCTGAAACACCGATGTTGCCGCAATTGAAAGCGACGCGCCGGCGATACCCGCCATCACCCCGCCGAAAATGACGGTCGCATACCGAACGGCGATCACATTCACGCCCATAGAATCGGCGGCAGCGGGATTTTGCCCGACCGCGCGGATTTGTAAGCCCCATTTCGTCCGGTTGAGCAGCCACGTCAGAATCGGCACCAGCGCGAATGCGATATACACCAGAATATTCTGCTGAAAGAAAATTTTCCCAACTACCGGCAGATCGCCTAAGATCGGGATGTTAAGCGGCTGCAATCCTGCGCCCTGCGCCGTCAGCACGCCGTTCGACAGCAGCCTGAACAGCAGACTCGACAGCCCCAGCCCAAACAGCGTGAAGCCGATCCCGCTGATGCCTTGTTCGGCTTGCAGTGTCACGCTGACAAATGCCATCGCTAGCCCCATCACCCCGCCGATCAGCGCTGCTGCCAGCAGCCCCAGCAGCGGACTCTGATTGAGTCCTTTCGGCGCGACGACATAAATCGCGCAGAACGCACCCATCAGCATCATGCCCTCGACGCCGAGATTGAGTACGCCCGAACGCTGCACGAACACTTCGCCCAGTGCCGCCAGCAGAAACGGCGTCGCGAACAGGAACGTCAGGGGTAGGGCTTGCGTCAGCACCTCGCCAAAATTCATATAGTGGCCTCGGGCGCGACTGGCGCAATATCCGGCACAATCGCCGCCACTTCACGCGCCTTGCGCCGTGTGGTGTAGCGTCGAACGAAAAAGTCGCTGCTGACGACGAAAATTACAATCAAACCTTGCAGGGCGGTTACAGTTGCTGAAGGGATTTGCATCGTGCGCTGCATCTTATCTGCACCTACGAGCAGCGCGCCGAACAGGAATGCCGACGGAATTGCGCCGATGGGGTGCAGCCGCCCGAACAGCGCCACGACGATACCAGAGAACCCATAGCCGACGGCAAAACCTTCAACCACGCGATGATTGATCCCCATGAGTTCGATTGAGCCAGCTAAGCCTGCCAATCCACCGCTCAAGACGAGCGATAGCATCACGTAGCGCGGCACCGAAATCCCGGCGTAGCGTGACGCATCTTTGTTCAGGCCAACCGCGCGTATCCGATAGCCAATCGTGGTGCGCCATAGCAGCACGTAGACCAGAATTGCCATCGCCAGCCCGATGAACAGACCAATGTTCAATTGTGAAGGCGGCGCGAGTCGTGCTAAAAACGCGCCGTCGGGAATCTGGTCAGTCTGTGGGACACGCGTCCCGGCAGCGATTTGTGCCGGGTCGAGCAGTGGCCCTGCCAGGAGAAACAACACCAGTTGTCCGGCGATTTCGTTCATCATCACCGTGCTGAGAATCTCGTTCACCTCGAAGCGCGCTTTGAGAAACCCCGGAATCGCCCCCCAGACTGCTCCGGCGAGAAACCCCGTCATCAGTGTCAGCGGCGCAAGCAGCCAACCCGGTAACGCGCTTCCTGCGCCCAGTGAAAAGGCCGCCGCTGCAATCGCACCGACGAAAACCTGCCCCTCTGCGCCAATATTGATCACACCGCCGCGAAATGCGATGCAAATCCCAACCGCGATAATCAGCAGTGGGGTCGCGCGAGTCAGCGTGCGAAAGATACTCGCCTGATTGCCAAATGCGCCGTCGATCATGGTGGCGTAGGCCTTAATCGGGTCTGCGCCGAGAATCAGGAGTAGAACCGCTCCGGCGACGAAAGCCAGCAGTACGGCGATAATGGGAGCGAGTGCGACAATCAAGTCGCTGGGAGAGAGTCGGAGTTTCATCGAAGTGATTTGTACCTGCATACAATCTTTAAATCTACAAGATGAACATCTCGTTTTATTTGGTTATTTTCACCAAACACCAGCGCCGCTTTTCTAGATCTTTGTGTAATA
Source organism: Anaerolineae bacterium (assembly GCA_034432495.1). Classification (GTDB taxonomy): domain Bacteria; phylum Chloroflexota; class Anaerolineae; order Aggregatilineales; family Phototrophicaceae; genus Flexifilum. The sequence goes on from DAOUCB010000219.1 coordinate 15,219, forward strand.
ACTATAACCTGCTGAATCGCTTGTTCCAACAGTCATGTTACGCTAGACTTTGGACAGCGGTTATTTTGTGAGTTCATCATGGAAATCTGGAAACATTACTACACGCCATCTACTGTGGACGAGGCGCTCAACCTTCTCGCTGAATATGCGGGTAATGCACGCCTGATTGCGGGCGGAACCGATTTATTGATCGATTTGCAGTTCGATGGCGAAAAGCATCAGCTCGACGCGCTTGTGGATGTGACCCGTGTGCCGGAGATGACATCTATCGCAGTAATGGATGACATTTGTCATGTGGGTGGTGCAGTCACGCACACCGCCGTTACCCTGTCCAGTTTGCTCGAAGCCCGCGCGACCTGTCTGGTCGAAAGCTGCGGCGTCGTCGGTGGACCGCAGGTGCGCAACGTCGCGACCCTTGGCGGCAACGTCGCCCACGCGCTCCCGGCGGGTGACGGCACGACCTCACTCATGGCGCTCAATGCTGAGGTCGATGTGGCCTGGGGCAATGGTCGTCGCGAGTGGCTTCCTTTAGCCCAAATATTCAAAGGGCCGGGCATCTCTGCGCTCGATTCGCGCCGCGATATTCTCGTTGCTTTCCGCTTTCCCTTGTCGAATGAGCGGGAAGGCACTGCCTTCAACCGCATCATGCGCCCACAGGGTGTCGCTTTGCCCATACTTGGCTGCGCTGTTTGGGTACGCCTCAGTGAAGATCGGGCGTATTATGAAGATGCCCGCATCAGCATCGCGCCGGTTGCTCCGACGCCAATTCTTGCTGAGGATGCTGCCGCCGCGCTGCGTGGTCAGCCGACCACCGAAGAATCGGTCGAGAAGGCGGTCGAAGCAGCGCACGAGTCGCTGAAACCGCGAACCAGCAAATATCGCGCCACCGGGGAATATCGGCAGCACATGATCGGCACGCTCTTGCGTCGGACGCTGCCGCTGGCAGTCGAACGCGCCCGCACTGGAGTCGCGCACGCCGAAGGGGTAGGGTTAGGGTGAGGTTGAGATGACGACGTTAAAACTAACGGTGAATGGACAGTCGCATAAATTGGATGTGCCCCAGTCGCGAACGCTGGCGGAAGTCCTGCGCTACGACCTCGGCCTGACCGGGACAAAAATTGGTTGCAACGAAGCCGAGTGTGGTATCTGCACGGTTCACGTCGCTGGCACGCCCGTCGATTCGTGCATCTATCCCGCCTTCAAAGCGCAGGGATGCAGCATCCTCACGATTGAAGGACTCGCCCAGGGTGATCAGCTTCACCCATTGCAGGAAGCCTTCATCGATCATGGCGCGGTGCAGTGCGGCTTTTGCACCGCCGGATTGATTATGAACGCGGCGGCATTGATCGACCAATGCCCCAATCCCGATGATCAGGACATCAAAATCGCCCTCAAGGACACCTACTGCCGCTGCACGGGCTATACGGCTGTCATTTCGGCTATCAAGTCGGCGGCAGCCAAAAAGCGCGGCGAAGCGACACTTCCTGTCAATGAGCCAGAAGTGATCGAACCGCTCAACTCGGTCGGTCACAACGAAAAAATTCAGGACAGCATTGAGCGTGTCACCGGACGCGCCAAGTACACCGACGATTATGCGTTCGCGGGGATGCTCTTTGCACGCACGCTCCGTTCGCGTTATCCGCACGCGAAAGTCTTGAGCATCAACACCGACGCCGCCAAAGCACTCCCTGGTGTCCATGCAGTCCTCACCTGCAAGGACGTTCCCGGTCACAATCGGCACGGCCTCGTCCATCTCGATTGGCCCGTTCTTGCCGACGACAAGGTGCGCTACATGGGTGATCCAGTTGCCATTGTTGCCGCCGATACCGAAGCCATCGCCACCGAAGCCCTCGACCTGATCGAAGTCGAGTACGAGCCGCTCGGTGTCGTCGCTGACCCTGTCTACGCCCACACGCCCGAAGCACCCATCCTGCACGAGGATTGGGAAGGCGGCAACTTACTCAAGCACATTAAGGTGCGGCACGGCGATATGGAACAGGGCTTTGCTGCTGCCGACGTCATTGTCGAGAAAACCTACCACACTGCTACCACCGAACACGCCTTCCTTGAACCCGAATGTGCCATCGGCGTACCGGCGGGGTATGACGCCGATCACGAGAAGCTGACAATCTACGTTGGCTCGCAGATTCCCTATCAGGATCGCAGCCAGATCGCGACGGCGATGGATATAGCTGAAGAAGCCGTTCGCGTGCGCGGCGTGCTGATCGGTGGTGGTTTTGGCGGCAAGGAAGACATCGCCGGGCAGATTCACGTCTCGATGCTGGCGACAGTGACCGGGCGTCCCGTCAAAATGCTCTACACTCGGCAGGAATCGCTGCTCTTTCACCCCAAGCGCCACGCGACCGTGATCCGCATCAAGACGGGGGCAAAGCGGAACGGTAAATTGACAGCAGTGGAGGCCGAGCTTTACGGTGACGGCGGTGCTTACGCTAGCCTCAGCGATAAAGTCATGACTCGCGCCACGACCCATGCGACCGGGCCGTATAACGTCCCTAACGCCAAGATCGACTGCTTTGCCATGTACACCAATAACCCACCATCGGGTGCGTTTCGCGGCTTCGGTGTGACCCAGAGCGCTTTCGCCGTCGAGCAGAATATGGATATGGTTGCGTTAGAATTGGGGTTTGATCCGGTTGAATTTCGCCGCATCAATGCGCAAAAAGTGGGTGTAACGACAGCTACCGGACAACTTCTGCGCGAAAGTGTCGGCCTACTCGACACCCTCGATCTCACTGAGCGTGACATGCACGGTAGCCTCAACGGCAACTTTCGCTATGCCTGGCGCGAGGGGGACCTCGCCTATGCCTGGGGTGTGGCCTGCGCCTATAAGAATACGGGGCTGGGCGGTGGCGCGCCTGATCGCTCCGACGCGGAAGTCGAAGCCTTTGAGGACGGCACGATTGAAGTGCGCACCTCGTCCGCCGACATGGGGCAGGGCTTGAGTACAGTTCTCGCTCAATGTGCCGCCGAAGAACTTGGCTTGCCGTTTGGTCAGGTGCGCGTTTTGCTCTCCGACACCGATTTGACGCCCAACGGTGGCCCAACGACAGCGAGCCGTCAAACCTACATGAGCGGCAACGCTGTTCGCGTTGCGTCCGCCAACTTGCGTGAGATGCTGACGAAGGTCGTCGCCGAGGAACTCGACTGTCCGCCGGAGCGCGTTCGCTTCGAGGAAGGGCTGGCGCGGCACGAGCAAAAGGAAATGGCAGTCAAGTTCGGCGATGTGATCAAGCTGGCCCACAAGCAGGGGATGGATACCAAAATCCTGCAAGAATATTACGGCCCGAAAACCCAGCCGCTCGGCACGGGCGGCGATATGCATTTCGCCTTTTCCTATGCCACGCAGATGGCGCTTGTCTCGGTCGATACGACGACGGGTGAGGTCAAAGTCCACAAAATTCTTTCAGCGGCAGATGTGGGTCGTGCGATTAATCCGCTGCAAACGCAGGGGCAAATCGAGGGCGGTATCGTTATGGCGATGGGCAACTGCCTGACCGAAGCCTTCATTGTTGAGGATGGCGTTCCCTGGTCAACCCTGCTGGCGCGCTACAAGATGCCAAGCATCAAGCACACGCCGGAAATCATCAGCCATCTGGTTGAACACAAGACCGCTGACGGGCCGTATGGCGCGAAGGGTGTCGGCGAACTACCGTCGATCAATACGTCGCCTGCGATTGCGAATGCGATTTTCAACGCGGTTGGCGTGCGCATTTTCACGCTCCCAGTTGATCAGGATGCGCTCTATCGTGCCATGCACGATGGACAAACTGAAGTGTACACGGCGTGGCAGGATGTGAAATAAGCATGGCGGTTGAAATTCGCTTAGCGACCGTCGAAGATATTCCGGCCTTGAAGCTTTTGATTCCCGAATCGGTGCGCGGCTTAGGTGTTGGCTACTACACGCCACAGCAAATCGAGAGTGGAATCCGCTATATTTTTGGCATCGATAGCCAACTGGTGCAGGATCAGACATATTACGCGGCGCTGGACTGCGACACCTATGTTGGCTGCGGCGGCTGGAGTAAACGCAAAACGCTTTTCGGTGGCGATCAGATGAAAACCGATGAAGATGATCAGCTTGATCCCGCCCAGGATGCGGCACGGATTCGCGCCTTCTTTGTGCATCCCAACTGGGCGCGGCAAGGCATCGGACGGCGTATCATTCAAATGTGCGAAGATGCTGCCCGCCGTGAGGGGTTTCGCCGGATGGAACTCGCCGCTACGCTGCCGGGCGAACCGCTCTACGCAGCAATGGGCTATCAGGTCAAGCAGCGCGGCGAATCGCCGACCCCGGACGGCGAAGTGCTGCCACTGGCGTATATGGCGAAATCCCTCGATTAAGGACGCTCAGTGACCCTCTCAGATCATCCCTTTACGTCAGTCATCGACGTGATCGGCAGCACCCCATTGGTTGAGCTATCTCGTTTGACGCGCAATCTTGATGGGCGAATTCTGGCGAAGCTCGAATATCTCAACCCTGGTTTCTCCAAGAAAGATCGTATTGCTCGCCAGATGATTGAAGAAGCTGAGGCAGATGGCAGGCTGCACCCCGGTCAAACCGTCGTTGAACTGACTAGCGGCAATACGGGGACGGGGTTGGCGATTGTCTGTGCGGTCAAAGGCTATCCGTTTGTTGCCGTGATGTCGCAAGGGAATTCGATGGAACGCGCGCGCATGATGTCGGCACTCGGCGCGGAGGTCGTACTTGTGCCGCAGCTTCCCGATTCGCAGCCGGGGCAGGTGTCAGGCGGCGATCTGGCGCTGGTCGAGCAGGCCGCTCAGAAGATCGTCATCGAACGCGCCGCCTTTCGTGCCGATCAGTTCCACCTCGAAGGCAACGTCCGGGCGCACTATTTACACACTGCGCCTGAAATCATCCACCAGTCGAGCGGTAAAATCGATGCCTTCTGTGATTTCGCGGGCACAGGCGGATCATTTGCTGGATGCGCTGCCGCCTTCAAGGAATACAACCCGGCGATTCAATGTTTCCTCATCGAGCCAGTGGGCGCGGCAGTGCTGGCAGGTGAAGCGGTAACGCATCCGAATCATCGCATTCAGGGCGGCGGCTACGCGATGGATCTGCCGCTGCTCAAGCCCGAACACATTGATGGCTACGTACAGGTGAGCGATGACGAAGCGATACAGGTTACGCGGCGGCTGGCGCGTGAAGAAGGCATTTTTGCGGGATTTTCTTCCGGTGCGAACGCGGCGGTGGCGCTGCGCCTGCTCGAAACCTCGCAGCGCGGCAAAACGATTGCCATCCTCCTGTGCGACTCCGGGTTGAAATACCTCAGCACGGATTTGTGGGAACAGTTCGCTTAAACGATGACACCGCTTCCGCGCACCGACCTATTGGAAAGCCTAGAAAGGCATATTGCCGCTGATTTGCCGATGCTGCGAAGTGTTGTCGTGGCAGTGGATGGTGCGGTTGTCTTTGAACGCTATTTTGCCGATACGTCTGCCAAAGTACGGTCAAGTATCTACAGTTGCACCAAAAGCGTCCTGTCGATGTTGGTTGGCGTCCTCGTCAAACAGGGAAATTTTCCTAAGCTTGATGCGAAAGTCGTTGAAGTTCTGTCGGCTCTCAAGGAAGCGGCGCATCCTTTGTTCGCTCCCGTCACGATTCGCCAATGTTTGAATATGACCCTCGGTCATGTGATGGACGGGAGTGACTACCGCATCTTGCCTGTCATCCAGAAATCGGTGGATTGGGAACTCGGAACGAAGTATCTCTACAGCGATGTTGGGCCGCAGCTCATCAGCATGATCATTCAGGAACAGACGGGGCAATCTGCGAGTGAATTTGCGAATTCAGCGCTGTTTGCGCCGCTGGGCATCCCAAATCCTCCCTGGGAAGTAAGTAAGGACAGCTACACAGTCGGCGGCTGGGGCTTGTCGCTCACCCCACGCGAGATGCTGATCTTTGGACAGCTTGCGCTGCAAAAAGGCAACTGGAACGGGACTCAGCTTGTCGATCCGGCCTTTTTCACGCAATCGACTCAGCGTCAAAGCGAGGGCGGTTTCCCCGGCTTTGATGCCTATGGATTTTTGTGGTGGACGAGTGAGCGAAATGGTCATCACAGCTTCTACGCGCTGGGCTATGGCGGGCAGTTCATTTTCGTCTGCCCCGATTTAAAGCTGGTGATGGTCACAACCAGCACGACGCAGCTTGAACTGGAGATTGTTCCAGTTCAGAACCTCTATTTTGAGTATGTGATGAAAGCCTGCCTTTAATCCTGGGATGGATGGTTTTCGCTGCATTGCCCGTTTTGTGCGCAATTCAGAACTTTAAGCCACAATAACAGTCCTTGATCTTGTGTCGACTCAGGTGAATAAACGTGGCTGCACCAACTCCATCCCCAACGCCCACGCCCAGTAAATTTGATGCGTGGTATCGTGCCGCGCGACCGCGCACGCTGACCGCTACGTATGCGCCGCTTGGCCTCGCGGCGGTGATTGCTATTCAGGACGGCGTGTTCGACCTCGTGCGCTTCGTTCTTTCGCTGATCGCTGCGCTGCTGCTGCAAATTGCTGCCAACCTGATCAATGAGTATTTCGACTTCAAGCGCGGCGCGGACGAACTCAAGACAGCGGGGCAGGGCATGATCATCAAAAATGCCGTGCTGTCGCCGCGTGATGTGTTAATGGGCGCGATTACGACGGTTGTCGTCGCAGTAATCATTGGACTGTATCTGCTTACGCAAACCGGGCCGCTGCTGTTCTGGATCGGCTTAGGCGGTGTACTGATCGTGATCACTTATACAGCGGGGCCGTTCCCGCTGGCGTATAACGGACTCGGCGAGATTGCTGTATTCCTGTTCATGGGGCCGCTGATGGTCCTGGGCGCGTACTACGTCATGGCGCGCGATTTTAGCTGGCTGCCAGTCATCGCCGCGCTTCCACTTGGCTTCATGGTCGCGGCGATTATGCACGCCAACAACGTCCGCGACCTCGACGCAGATCGCGCCGTCAACAAAAATACTCTCGCGGTGCGACTTGGACGCCCCGGCGCACGTATAGAGTATATCGTTTTGATCGGTGGGGCATACATAGCAGTTGGCGTGTTGATTGTGCTGCGCGTTCTGCCGGTCACGACGCTGCTGGTGCTGCTCACGCTGCCGGAGGCTTACCAGTTGATCGGCATCATCAACACCAGCGAAGAAGTTCCGCGTCTGCATATGGCGATGGGCCGTACCGCCCGCCTGCATGGACGCTTTGGCCTCTGGCTGGTCGTCGGTTGGGCGCTGGCGCTGGTACTCCGTGCCGTTGGAGTGAATTTCATTTAAGGGGGAAATGTGAACGCTCGCAATTTCATCATCCGTTTGATCATCAATATGATCGCGCTTTCGATAACGGCGTCGCTGCTGCCAGGGATTGCCATCAATGGCGGTGCAGGGACGCTCCTGCTGGTGGCGCTGGTCTTCGGCATTATCAACGCGATTGTTAAGCCGATTTTGCTGCTGCTGACCTGTCCCTTCGTCATCATCACGCTGGGGCTGTTCATCCTCGTGATTAATGGTCTCCTGCTGCTGCTGACCTCTTCAATTCTGGGGAACAGTTTCGTAGTGGATGGCTTCGGGACGGCCATTATCGGCGGTATTGTCATGGGTATCGCCTCGATGATTGTCGAGTGGATACTGGATCGCGCTGGACTGGACGAAAGCGCGCCAGCCCGGCGCTAAAGTGCGCCTTCTTTAGCCCTATGGATAGCGCCGCCGGATTGTCGGAATTAGATAATCCTTGAAGGCTGCGTCGAGCGTGAAGTCTGGCTGCCAGCCCCAGTCATGGCGGGCAGCGCTGTCATCGACCTGTGTCGGCCAGGTATCGACAATGCCTTGCCGACGCTCGTCTGGCGCAAAGTCGATTTGAGCGTCAGGGAACGCGCTGCGGACGATTTGAGCGATGTCAGCGGCAGATGGATTGAAGCTGGTCACGTTGTAAACGTGGCGCGACAGCTTTTCAACGGACACGTTTGCCAGTTGCAGTAATGCTTTGATGGCGTCCGGCATCGCCATAAACGGGATGCGCGTTTCGGGTCGCACAAAGCAGTGATAGGGTTCGTGTTGCGCAGCGGCGTGGATCATCTCCGGCGCGTAGTCACTGGTGCCGCCGCTCGGAAGTGTAACCGCGCTAATCAGGCCGGGGAAGCGCAGGCCGCGAAAATCAATCGTGTAGGGTTCTGGCGCAGCCGCTAGTTGGCGATAAAACTCTGCATAGTAGCGCCCCAGATGTTCGCAGTAGAGTTTGTTGCAGCCGTACATGGTTGTTGGCTGGCAAAATTGATCCTCAGCGACAGGCGCTGCGCCTTCCTTTGTCGTTAAATCAGGCAGGCCGTAAACGGCGATCGAACTTGGAAACAGGAATTTGACGCGATAGCCGAGCGAACGCGACTGCTCAATCGCCAGATGGAGCAGGTTGAGCGTGCCTTCGACGTTGACCCGATGCGCCGCTTCAGGCGTGAACTCGGCGCGGGTCGAAAGCAGTGCCGCCAGATGAAAAACGGTGCTGACTTCGTAGCGGCTGGCGATGCGCTGGATCAAATCCTGATCGAGAATGTCGCCGACCATACTGGCGCGCACTTTGTCGCGCAGGGCAGGGTCTAGCTCGAACACGTCGAGCGCTAGAATGTCCTGATCGCCTGCTGCGCTCAACTGCTCGATCAAGCCATGACCGACTTCACCATTTGCGCCCGTAATCAGGACGACTTTTTTGCGACTGGCTGCCATCAGTGGATTACACCGAGCGCTTTGCCGACCGACTCAAACGCCGCTAACGCCTGTTCGAGATCATCCTGCGAATGCGCAGCGCTGTTCATGACGCGGATGCGGGCTGCCCCTTTGGCGACGGTCGGGAAGCCAATTGCCATCGCAAAGACGCCATTTTCGAACAACTGGCGGCTGAAGGCTTGCGCCAGCGCCGCTTCGCCGAGCATGACCGGGATAATCGGCGTTTCGCTGTGACCGATGTCGAAGCCGAGCGCCTGCATTTCGCGCTTCATCAGCGCGGTGTTGTCCCACAGGCGGCGCACCAGTTCGTCCGAGCTTTCGAGAATATCGACCGCCGCGAGACAAGCTGCCGCATCGGGGACGGTCATGGCGCTGGAGAACAGGAAGGGGCGTCCGCGCTGGCGCAGCCAGTCAATGATGACCTGCTTGCCTGCGACAATGCCGCCGACCGCGCCGAAAGCCTTGCTCATCGTGCCGACTTCAATATCGACCTGACCATGCAGATCGAAGTGATCAACGATCCCGCGACCGCCTTTGCCGAGGACGCCTTCGCCATGCGCGTCGTCGATCATCAGCAGAATGTTGTTCTCATGAGCGATTTTGACCAGTTCGGGCAGCGGCGCGATATCGCCGTCCATGCTGAAGACGCCGTCGCTGACGATCAATCGCCGTCCATATTCGGTCGTCTCGGCGATTTTCTTGCGCAGGTCGTTCATGTCGTTGTGCGCGTAGCCGACAATTGTCGCGCGGCTGAGGCGGCAGCCGTCGATGATGCTAGCGTGGTTGAGCGCATCCGAGAAGATCACGTCGCCTTTGCCGACGAGCGCCGGAATCGTCGCCAGATTGGCAGTGAAGCCGCTGCCCAGCGTGATTACGGCTTCGGCGTGCTTGAATTCCGCCAGCCGCTTTTCAAGCTGAACATGCAGGGTCATCGTCCCGGCGATGGTGCGCACTGCGCCGGGGCCAATCCCGTATTGGTCGATGGCGCGCTTGGCGGCGTCACGCAGACGAACATCGTTGGCGAGGCCGAGGTAATTGTTGGCGCAGAAGTTGAGGACAGGCTTGCCGTCCACGACGATCCGTGCGTCCATCGGGCTTTCAATCGTGCGGATGTTGTTGAACAACCCTTGCTGTTTGAGCGAGGTCAGTTCGTCGGCGATCCACTGAGTTTTATCAGTCATGCTCAACCTTCCCGCAGCAAACGAACAGCGCTTTCAGCCAGCAGTGCCGCGCCGACTTTGAACGCGCTTTCGTTGAGGTCGAATTTTGGGTTGTGATGTGGACGGCTCACGCTGTCGAGCTTTGCGCCGAGACGGAACATTGCGCCGGGGGCTTTACGCGTCATGTAGCTGAAATCTTCGCCGCCCATCCCCGGTTCCTGCTCGATCAGGTTGTCCGCACCAAACAGATCAAGGGCCGCCTGCCGAATCACAGCCGACACTTCTGGCGCGTTGTAGACCGATGGACAGCCCTTTTTGAGTTCGAGTTCGTAATCGCCACCGAACGCACGTGAAACTGCCACCGCCTGCTCAATTTCCGCCCATAACTGCTGACGGGTCGCGTCGTCATAGCTGCGCATTGTTCCGCTGATCTTGACCTCATTGGGGATGACATTCGGCGCGATGCCGCCATGAATCGAGCCAACGGTTACGACCGCTGGATGGATCGGGTCGAGCTTGCGCGAACGGATGCCCTGAATCGCATTAATTACCTGCGCGACGATGAAAATCGGGTCGATGCCGTGATCGGGGTGGGCGGCATGAGCGCCCTTCCCTTTGATCGTCACATAGAAATCATCGACGGCGGCGGTGATGTAGTTGTCGTTGATGATGACTTTTCCAGCAGGCTGATCGCTGGCGACGTGCAGGGCAATCACCTTATCGAGGTCATCGAGCGCACCAGCTTCAATCATTCGCTGCGCGCCGCCCATGCCGTCTTCGTCAGACGTTTCTTCACAGGGCTGAAAGAAGAAGCGAATTTCTCCGGCAGGGCGGTCAGGCATGTTGGTCAGCATTTTGGCAACACCGAGCAGCATGGCTGTGTGCGAATCGTGACCGCAGGCGTGCATGATGCCTTCGTTCTGCGAGACGTAATCAACGTTGTTGGCTTCGATGATTGGCAGGGCGTCCATATCAGCGCGGATTCCGATCACAGGCTTGCCTTCACCGAGAACGGCGACGACTCCTGTTCTGCCTACGCCGGTGCTGACTTCTAAACCCATGTCACGCAGTGTTTGCGCGACAATCCCTGCGGTTCGGTATTCATTGAAGCCGAGTTCGGGATGCATGTGGAAATCGCGCCGCCATGCAATAATTTGCGGCTCAAGCGCCTCGGCGTTTTCGAGGAGTGAGGTTTGCATTTTTAATCTCCTGAATATTCAGCAGGATTGCGTTACAATGTCGAACAATGCACGAAAATGTGCAGACAAATGGTTAAACTCGAACAAACACGGTATAAACATAGATACGCAGCGAGTTTGTCAGTGTCACCATTATAGCTTGCCTGGATGGGACTTCCGAAGGAATTGGTATGTTTGATTTGATCGTGATCGGTGCGGGTGCAATTGGCAGCGCGACTGCCTATTATGCGGCGAAAGCGGGACACCGGGTCCTCCTCATCGAGCAATACGCCATCGATCACCAGCGCGGAAGCTCATATGGCTACTCGCGCATCATTCGCTACGCCTATGACCACCCAGCTTACGTCGAATTGGCGAAAGCGGCCTATCCAGCGTGGCACGCCTTCGAGGAGGACAGCGGCGAAACGCTCTATGTGCGCACGGGTGGCCTGGACTTTGCCATGCCCGGTGAGCCTTCGTTCGTGACTACGGTCAACACCCTCGCTCAGACTGGCATCTCGCACGAAGTGATCAGCGCGTCTGAAATCCGTGAACTGTTCCCGCAGTTTCAGCCGCCGGAGGATATGATCGCGGTCTATCAGAAGGATGCAGGCGTCCTGCGCGCCTCGCGCTCGGTGCAGGCGCATGTTCGGCTCGCTCGTCAGTATGGCGCGGATGTGCGCGATAACACCCCCGTACTCTCGATTACGCCCGTCAGCGATGGCGTTGAAGTCAGAACGCCGACCGAGGCCTTTTCTGCGGCGCGCGTGGTCATTGCTTCTGGTGCATGGCTTAAGCCAATGCTGCTGCCGCTGGGCTTGAATCTGCCGCTTCAGCCTATCGCGCCGCAAGAGAATTACCTGACTCCCATCGAGGCTGAACCCTTCACGACCGATCACTTCCCCGTCTGGATTTCGCATGTCCAGGCCGAATACGGAAATATCCTCTATGGTCTCCCGTCGATTGACGGCTCCGGCGTCAAGATTGGGCTGCACGATGGCCCGCCAATTGACCCAACGACGGCTGATCGCACCCCCGATGCGGCGCTCGCCCAGAAGATGCTCGACTTTGCGCGCACCTTCATGCCGCAGGCTGCTGGGAGCGTCGCTTCGTGCCGCGTTTGTCTTTACACCAAAACACCGGATGAACACTTCATCATCGATCATCATCCACAATACCCGCAGGTGATTATTGCCTCATGCTGTTCAGGCCATGCCTTTAAGTTCAGCACGCTGCTGGGCAGTATTCTGGCCGATGTCGCTTTTGAGGGACAAACCAATCATGACATTGGCCTCTTTAAATTGTCCAGATTCACCAAGATTGAGGCGTGACTTTCGTTTATTGATTCAGCGTGATTAAGGGGGCGAGATCGGAAAAGAATGGTATAGTTGTGCAAGCGTAATTAAATGAAATACTTCAATTACTAGTGGGAGGTTCACCCGAATGAAACGTTTCGTGTACCTGTTGGTTTTCGCGGTTACATTGTTCGTTCTTGTGCCAGCACTGTCTGCACAGGACGCTAATGTGGATGTCTACGGTCGGCCGCTGCCGGATGACGCTGCCCCGTATGAAATGCAGACCTGGCAGATTCTCAGTGAATCAACTGCCAAACTGACGACCTTTTCTGCGGTCGAGAGTGTCTATCAGCGACTTGGTGGAGCTGACCTGTTCAGCGATTCACTGGTCGTTCTCGATGAGAACCTGAATCTTATCCCGGCGGCAGCCGATAGCTGGGATGTCAGCAGCGACGGCCTGACCTGGCACTTCCATATTCACCCCGGTCTGGTTTGGAGCGATGGCACCCCCGTGACAGCGAATGACTGGGTGGCGAGCTTCCGCTACATGGCGAAGCCGGAACATGCCTATGACTTTGTCTGGATGTGGAACGGTGTGATCGACGGTTGGGATCAGGCGGTCGCCGGTGAAATTCCGCCGGAACAGATCGGGATGACTGCTGCCGACGATCTGACACTGGACGTCAAAACGCAGACGCCGATGGGCTTCCTGCCCAGCACGCTCTTCTTTTGGCCGCCGCTGCAAGCGGCTGCGCTGGAGAAGGCTGGCAGCGCCAGTTACCAGCTCGACCCTGCGACCAGTGTTTCATCGGGGCCGTTCAAGCTCAAGGAATTTGTCGCAGGTGACCACAGCATTGAGGAAGCAAATCCCGACTACACCGGCTACCGCAAACCCCAACTGCGCGAGATCAGCGTCGTTTACGGCAATGCCCTCAATGGCAGCTTCCTCGCTTTCCAGCACTATGACATCGATACCGTCAACTACGGCAATATGTCGCCAGCAGATCTTGAGACCATGAATGCCGATCCGGTCATGTCCAAGAACTATCACCCCAACATGGGCGACTTCCGTACCGACTATCTGCTGTTCGACACTTACACTCCGCCGTTCAATAACCTTGACGTGCGTCTGGCCTTCGCCAAAGCACTCGACCGCGAATCGATTGTCAAGAATGTCATTGGTTCGCAGCTTGCCATACCTGCGTATTCGTTCCTTGCACCAGGCTTCCCAGCATCGGATACGGCGGGCGCGCTCAAGGACATTCAGGCCTATGATTGCCCGGCAGCGCAGAAACATTTGGCGGATGCAGGCTATCCTGATGGCAAGGATTTCCCGGCGGTTGAACTTGAGCTGCGCGGTGAATCGGATGCGATTGCGGCCCGCTTTATCGCCTCTGCTGCTTCGATCAGTGCCTGCCTGAACGTTCAAATCACGGTCAACAATATGGACGGTGCAGCCTATATGACGGGCCTGTTGGCACGCCCGACGACGATTCAGTTTGGTGCTGTTTCCTACGGCATGGACTATCTCGACCCGAACAATATGCTCGGTCTCTGGAAGTCAACCGGACGTCAGTCGTGGAGTAACCCGGAGTTCGACAGCCTGATCGACGAAGCCGCTTCGGAATCTGACCCCGCTAAACGTACCGAGATGTACCATGAAGCTGAGAAGATTCTTGTCTCAGATGTCGGCGGTATCTTCCTCGATCACCGTATCCAGGGTGACCTCTACCAACCCTACGTGGCAGGTGACTGCTTCCGTCCGGATGCGCAGGGCGTTTCTGCCTGGCATTGGGGCAATGACTGGTGCTGGGGTTCGATCTATATCACGAAGGACGTCGCGAACTACGATACCTATCGCACGCGTTCGTCGTAAGTAATTGATGCACCGCGTAGGGGCGACTCTGGCGAAATCAAGTTTCGCGTCGGGTCGCCCCTCGTTTATTCCTCTGGAGTTTCAATGGTTGGCTACATCATAAAGCGCATTATCTCGTTATTTTTAGTATTGCTGATCGTCTCGGCAATCGTCTTCGTATTAATGAATCTTGTTCCTGGCGGCCCGTTTAGTCTTGGTGAACGCGGCTACACTGCCGAGGAATTCAAGAACGTCCAGCACAAATATGGTCTTGATGTGCCAATCCCCCAGCGCTACGTCAATTATCTGTCCGACGCTCTGCATTTGGATTTTGGCAAATCAACCGCCGTCGCTGGCAACCCGAATATCGTTGACCTGATCGCTCGGGTTTGGCCTGTGACACTCCAGGTTGGGCTGTACACGTTATTCGTTTCATTTGGACTTGGCACCGTCCTGGGAATTGTCGCCGCCTATCACCGCAACAGTTGGATCGACAATGTTGTGACGTTTTTCTCAACGCTCGGTATCACAGTCCCTAGCTTCATCATTGCCACCTGGCTGCTCTTGATTTTTGGCTACCAGATTGGTTGGAGTAGCCCGAGTAAGTGGATCATCCCGCCGATTACCTCGAACGGGAATGCGATCCTCTCATGGGATTACTTTCTTCCCGTGATCACCTATGCCTTAGGGCCACTGGCAATCGTTGCGCGTTATACGCGCGCAAGTGTTGCCGATGTGCTCGGTGCAGACTTCGTGCGGACGGCTCGCTCGAAAGGGCTGACCGACCGCGTGATTATGTTCAGGCACGTCCTGCGTAATGCATTGATTCCGATGATTACAGTTCTGCTGCCACAGGTTCCGAACTTGCTGACGGGGTCTATTTTCATCGAAGTAACTTTTGGTATCCCCGGATTAGGAAAATTCTTCGTGACCAGTATTTTTAGCCGCGATTACCCCATGATTATGGCCTGCGTGCTGCTGGTCGCGTTTTTCTGGAGCGTCACCTATCTGATTACCGACCTGTTGTATTCGGTCATTGACCCCCGTATCCGTGTAGGAGGCGCGAGGACAAGCTAATGGAAACGCAGCCTGTTAAAGAAACTGTCTCCGTCGCCTATGTCGAACCTGTCAAACTAGCCGCTCCCACGAAGCAGCGGACGCTCTGGGGTGATGCGGTACGGCGCTTTTCGCGCAACCGCCTGTCAATGTTCGGTCTGATCATCCTCGTGCTCCTCGTGTTTGTCGCCGTCTTTGCCGATGTCATTGCGCCTTATGCTTTCGACAAGGCCGATTTTACGATTGTCAACCTGCATCCTTTCATCAACTGGGCGCATCCGCTCGGTGCAGATAACGTGGGTCGCGACTATCTTACCCGCCTCATCTACGGCGCGCGCACATCGATGTTGGTCGGTTTGAGCGTGCCGATTATCGGCTTTCTCATCGGTATTCCGCTTGGCATTCTGGCAGGCTATCAGGGTGGCAAGTTCGATTTCATCATTATGCGTATCGTCGAGATTTTCACGGCGGTTCCACCCCTGCTGTTTGGCTTATTTCTGTTGAGTCTGGTTGGAACAGGCATTGGCAACGTCATTTTTGTCCTTGCCATCACCTCATGGATTGAACCCACTCGTCTTGCGCGTGCGCAATTCCTGACCTTCCGCGAACGCGAATTTGTGACAGCGGCGCGCGGGATGGGTTCCAACGACATCCACATCATCCTCAGTCATGTTTTGCCGAATGCCCTGACGCCGCTGCTGGTATCGTTTACTTTCGCGGTTCCCAACGTCATCTTTGCTGAAGCAGGGTTCAGTTTTCTCGGTATCGGCATTACCGAGCCGACCGCCAGTTGGGGCAAAATGGTCGGCGGTGCAATCGGCAGCACAATTCGTGTGAACTACCATCTTGCGCTGTTTCCCACCATTCTGGTGGCGTTAACGATGCTTGGCTTCTCGTTTGTTGGGGACGGTTTGCAAGAAGCGCTCGATCCCAGCCGTACTCGCTGAAAGGGGGACTGACTGCATGAAAAGAAACCTGTTGATTTCGCTGCTTGCCCTTCTGCTGACCGCCGCTTGTGGTGGAGGTCAGTCGGCGACGCCACTGCCGACTCCCACGCAGATTCCGACCTACAGATACGTCACGCCTACAATGATGGTCCTTGCAACCGAGCAGGCGACTGAGGTGTCTGCGGCTGCGACCGTCGATACCGAAGCTCTTACGCAAGGGGAAGGGCGTTATGTAGCTTTGAAATGCGGCGATTGTCACGGGGAGAATGGCGAGGGCGTAAGCGATAAAGGCCCGACACTGATTGGCCTTAGCTTGAGCGAGGTCGATTTCATTTCCTTCCTGCGCTCAGGCGGTAAGCTGGGAGTTGCCCATCAATTTGCCTCAAATCGCCTGAGTGCAAAAGGCGCTCAGAATCTCTATCAATATGTGATGTCGCTGTCGTCATGAGTCGTCGCATGTCGGTGAGAACCCGGCTGGAGATCGCCGCTCTGGTGATCTTCATTGTGGTGGTTGGGGTGATGATTGCGCGGCGTCCGCCACTGTCGGAGCAAACCGTCGCTCTGCCATCCATTCCATCCAGCTCTGGGCAAATGATGACGCTCGACCCGCAGATTATCACGAACCTGACCGAGTACCCCAAGGCGACTCCGCTGGCAGGGCAGGCCGCGAACGATATGACTGCGCTTCGCGCGCTGGTAGACGCTTGTCCTGATTATGACGCGCAGCGCCTCGCACAGATGGATGAACAGATTCGATTCATCATCAATCCATCAGTTTTGCCGCGCGATATTCTCATCGCACTGGGGACGAATCCACATGGGCGGCTCTTGTTTGCGCTGGCGAATTTGACTAAGATTCAATGGCAGCTTATTCAGAGTCCTGCTGAGTCGTGTCTGGTTCCCATCGGTAAGCGTTTGAACCAATTGTTGGTTGAGGATAACCAACCCCCCTTATCTGTCTTTGAAGGAGATTGATCATCGAGGAACTGCGTTCACAATTTCTGCTCGATCCGGGAGTCGTGTTTCTCAATCACGGCTCTTTTGGTGCTTGTCCAAAACCCGTTTTTGAAGCCTACCAGAACTGGCAGCGCGAACTTGAACGCCAGCCGGTCGATTTTCTGGGGCGGCGTGTCGAAGGTCTGCTCAACGAGGCACGCACTGCCCTTGCAGCCTACATCAACGGCGATGTCGATAACCTCGTCTTTGTCCCGAACGCGACATCGGGCGTGAACGTTGCTGCACGCTCCCTTTCCCTGAGCCTGCAACCGGGTGACGAAATTCTAACGACTGATCATGAGTATGGTGCGTGCAGTTATAGTTGGCAGCACAACTGCGAACGCACTGGCGCGAAATACATCATTCGCCCGATGCCGCTGCCCATGTCCTCGCCAGATGCCTTTGTCGAACGCTTTTGGGAAGGCGTCACGCCGCGCACACGCGTCATCTACATGAGTCACATTAGCTCACCATCGGCGCTGGTTTTCCCGATTGAGGAAATTTGTCGCCGCGCCCGTGAAGCGGGCATCGTTACTGTGATCGATGGTGCGCACGCGCCGGGACAGATTCCGCTTGACATGAAAAAAATCGGCGCGGATTTTTATACCGGCAACTGCCACAAGTGGATGCTTACCCCGAAAGGCTCAGGCTTTCTCTATGTGCGGCCTGAATATCACACTCCGATTGAGCCGCTGATCATTAGCTGGGGCTGGACGGACGATTCGACCTTCGTTCGCCGCAACCAGATGCAGGGCACGCGCGATCCGTCGGCGTATCTGGCAGTTCCCGCTGCGATTGAGTGGATGAAGGAGCATAACTGGGATCTCGTGCGCGCTCAGTGTCACGGCCTCGGCGTTGAACTCCGCCAGCAAATCATGGATTGGAGCGATTTGCCTGCGATTGCGCCGGAGTCCTGGTTCAGCCAGATGTTCACGGCGCTGCTGCCGCCTTATGACCCCCAGGTCTTGAAACAGCGCCTCTACGATGAATACCATATCGAGGTGCCGCTGACGACAGCGGATGGGCATCAGGCGATCCGTGTTTCGCTGCAAGGGTATAATACGCAGGAAGATGGTCAAAAACTGCTTGCAGCGCTGCGGGAGTTGATTACCTGATCGTGTTGCTCCAAATTCTCGCCCAGATTGCGGCCTTCGTTATCGGCGTATCAATCGTCGCCTACACCTTTTTGTCGGCGGTGCGCACCTTTGTCATGCCTCGCAGTTCGAACGAACGGTTAACGGGCGTGGTTTTTCGTGCAGTTTTCGCTGTCTTTCGGCTGAGGATGCGCAAAGTCTCGACCTACGAGGATCGCGACCGCATGATGGCGATGTACGCGCCGATCTCGCTGCTGACGCTGCCTGCGGTCTGGTTGATCGCGATTCTGATTGGCTATATGTTCATGTTCTGGGCGATTGAGCCGCGC
This sequence comes from Anaerolineae bacterium, assembly GCA_034432495.1. Lineage (GTDB taxonomy): Bacteria > Chloroflexota > Anaerolineae > Aggregatilineales > Phototrophicaceae > Flexifilum. The sequence continues at coordinate 33,876 of DAOUCB010000219.1, forward strand.
ACAATATACGAGACACTCAGCCTGAGCGGATCGTCTCTGTTCACGCTTGGCTTCACCAAAAGTGAAGGCGTGATGTCGCTCCTGCTGGAATTTTCGGAAGCTGCGCTCGGCCTGACCATGATCGCGCTGCTGATTGCTTATCTGCCGACGATGTACACGGCGTTTTCAAAGCGTGAAGCGATGGTTTCACTGCTCGAAGTGCGCGCTGGTATCCCGCCGTCGCCCATCGATTTGCTCACACGCGCTCACCGTATTCAGGGGATCGACGCGCTGACTGAACTTTGGGAAGAGTGGGAGGTCTGGTTCGCTGAAGTCGCCGAGAGCCATACATCGCTCGCCGCCTTGATCTTTTTTCGCTCGCCGCTGCCCGATCTTTCGTGGATAACAGCGGCGGGCGTCATCCTCGACACAGCGGCGCTGCTGGCCTCTACCGTCGATACACCCAGCGATCCCCAGTCGCAGTTGATGATCCGCGCAGGATATGTCGCCCTTCGCCGGATCAGCGACTATTTTGATATTGACTATGATCCTTCGCCTCAGCCAGATGATTTTATCAGCGTTTCGCAGCAGGAATTTGACTACGTTTACGATCAATTAGCGGTGGGCGGAGTCCCTGTCAAGGCCAATCGCGAACAGGCCTGGAACGACTTTCGCGGCTGGCGAGTCAACTATGACCGCGTGTTGCTGGCGCTCTCGGCGCTGACGATGGCTCCTTACGCCCAATGGATTTCGGATCGCTCACTGCCGCGCGGGACGATGTATCGCCGTCGCCCCCGTAATGGGAATGGTGAGTAAACTGACGCTCCTTCTGTTTCAGAGACTGCCTGTAGGGGCAAGTCCAGACTTGCCGAAGCGATGCAAGCGCGCTTGCCCCGTGTTTCTAATCCCGTAACTAATTCACAATCGGATCATTCAGCACGAAGACCGCCGTTGTGCGCGCTGGAACGGTGAAAGCGCCGCTGCTCTCATCAAATGAAGATCGCTTGACCGTCGGATCGCTCCCATTGGCCTGTATCGGATGTAGATAGAAGGGCAGCCCCTTCGCTGCATCGAGCGTGAAGCTCTGCGCCTGCGTATTCGCGTTGAACAACACGACAATCTGTGAATATTCAGAGTCTAAACCTTCTGCAACCGGATCGTCCAATACCATCACGATCAGGCCGGGAACCTGATCCACGCCTGTGTTCGCGAAGGACAGCACTTGGGCGACCTGATCCGCCGTTTGCAGCCGGAACAGCGGCGAACTTTTGCGTATCCTGAGCATATCTTCGAAGTAAGCTGACGTGTCCGTGATGATCTGCTGCGTGGGCATGAGCGCCGGATTTGCCAGGAGTGGTTGCCAGATCGGCCAGTTGCTTTGATTATCACCTGCCAGCGCCAACCCGCGTCCCCACCCATCCGTCTTATAGGTGAAGTCGAGCGCGTTGAACCAGTCACCGGAGTTGTAGCTGTTCTTGTCGCCTGATTTTGAACGCAGCAGTTCATCGCCTGCCTGGAAAAAAGGCACGCCCTGCGATAGCATGACGAGACTCAACCCCATTTGCTGCATCCGCGCCCGATCCGCAATTGTTGCGCTCGCAGGCGCTTTCGCCTGAATGACGTCGAACAGCGTTTCGTTGTCGTGCGCCGACGCGTAGCTGATGTTCTCCTGTGGATCGAGCGTGTATCCCGTCGGGCTGCCGTTATAGTCAATCTGCGATCCTTTGACAATCTCACCGTTGGCATTCTCGAACGTGTAATCGCGCAGATTCCCGGTCAGATTGACGCGAATCCGATCTGCGAACAGGTTGAGTTCCTGCTTTTGCTCATCCGCCGAGCGCGTTTCGAGTTCGTTCGGGTCGTAATACAGCCCGTCGATGAAGCCCTGCTTCTGCAAATCGCCGAACGGATTGCCGCCGCGTATCGAATCGCGCACGCGGTCATTGAACACGCCGATTCCGCTGCCGCCGATGTTCAACTGCGTCGCGTTGATTCCCCGCGCGTTGTTGGCGACTTCGCCGAAGTCCCAGCCCTCGCCGTAGACGTAGATCGCCGAACCATCGACACCATCTTTGTTAGGTGTCAGGCTGTGCAGCATCGCCGTGACATCATTCATGTTGCTCAGCATATGGTGACCCATCAGGTCGAAGCGGAAGCCATCAACTTTGTACTGCGTTGCCCACGTCCGCAGCGAATCGAGCATCAGCTTTTCCATCATGAAATGTTCGGTCGCTGTGTTCGAGCAGCAGGTACTGTTCTCGACGCGGCCTTTGTCGTCCAGCCGCTGATAATAGCCGGGAACGATTCGATCCAGCACCGAATTCGCATCTTCGCCGCTGGCAGTTGTGTGGTTGTAAACCACGTCCATCACCACGCGCAGGCCGGTTTGGTTGAGTGCCTGCACCATCTCGCGGAATTCGAGGATGCGCTGCGTGCCATCCGGGTTGGTGCTGTAGCTGCCTTCCGGCACAGTGTAGTGCAGCGGATCGTAGCCCCAGTTATAGCTGTCCACATCTTTTGTCTGCCCGACCAGTACTTGCTGCTGATCCGAATCGCGCGGCAGGGCTTCCAGCGCCGCGCGATCCGGCTCGTGTCGTTCGTCGGCGTTCTCGTTAATCGTGGCGATGTCGAACACAGGCAGCAGATGAACGTGTGTCAGCCCCGCTTCCGCCATCGCTTGGAGGTGCTGCATCCCGTTCGAGGCTGTCTCGGTGAAGGCTGTGAACTTGCCGCGATTTTCCGGCGAAACACTCTCATCGTAGGCGCTGAAGTCGCGCACATGCAGTTCGTAGATCACACTGTCTTCTGGCGCTGCCAGCGGCGGCTTGGCAACCGTCTGCCAGGCGTCCGGCATCAGCGCTGGGTCGTTCAGGTCGATAATCTGGCTGCGTTCGCTGTTGGTCGAAAGGCTGACCGAATAGGGATCGGTCACGAGATTGACAACCATGTTCCCTGTCGAGGGTGCGTAAACCGTCACCTCGAACAGGTAATACTTGCCATACCAGTCCTTCGCTCCGCGAATACTCCACACGCCCGTCGTGCCATCTTCGCTCATGTCCGCGACGGTTGGCTCCGTGGCGGGGCTTGAATCGTCGAACAGATGCAGGCGAACATTCTGCGCGGTCGGTGCCCACACACGAATCCTTGGTACGCCATCAGCGAACGTCACGCCGAGATCGCCCTCGTAACGATACAGATCGTCCAACACACCGGGGATTTGCATGGCGGTCGCATCCAGCAGTGTGCCTTTGCTGTCGAAAGCTGCGACGGCGATTTGATCGCGCAAAATGGTTGGGAGCTTGCCAATATCTGCCAGATTGACAGTCAGCGCGCTGTATCCAGCCAATTGTGGGAACTTCGACAGTACAGAAGAGGCACTCAAACCGTTGGTATCGAGACTCAGCTTGAGGAAGCCGTCGTAACCAATGACTCCTTTTTCTGTCAGCTTCAGACCTGCGGTTGAGGAGTAGAACAGGCGATACAGTGTACCGCTGTCGCCGCTGACCCTCCAGGCGATGGTATTCCGCGTCACCCACTGCGCCTGTGCCTGCTTCAGGTTCCCAATTTGTGGCGCGGCGTCGCCTGCCGTGATTGTCATCATGTGTGTGCTCGAATCGAAACTAAAGACCGCCTGCGTTTTATCCGTCGGGATGTTAAAGGCGATATTTGCGCCACCGGGCGCACCGTCCTCGCCATAATTCACGTCCCAGGTGCCATTGACGGCGACTTTCGCCTCGTAATCGCCTGCTGGAATCGCTGTCGTCGTATAGGTGTAGATGCCGTCGCCGTCCGGGTCTTGCAGCAGACTGCGCAGGCAGTCGGGCTGCCAGTCGTCGGGGCAGCCGATTTCGCTCTGATAGCTGCCGGGAACGTTGGCGATCAGCGAATTTATGCTGTCGGTCACCCAGTGCGTTTCGTTACTGTAAATGAACTTAACCGAGGTATCCTTGTCCAGCACCAGCGGAATGTTTTTGCCGCCTGCTTCGGCGTTCAGACCGTAATTCACGTCCCACGTGCCATTGAGCGCGACTTTGTATTCGTAACTACCCGCTGGCAGATCAAACGTTGCTTCCCACAGTTGATCCTTATCGCTGTACGTTAGGGCCGTCACCGCGCAATCCGGTTGCCAATCGCCGGGGCAGCCGAGCGCGCTCTGAATCGTTCCGGGGATCACAACCATTGTCGGTTGATCTTCCTGTGCTGTTACGCTCATAGAAGTCACGATCACGACGACGAATAAAATCGGCAAAATGAACAGAAATTTTAGTGACACTAATAACTCCTTTTTTCCCTGATACCATTATGAAAAAAGCGAGGTTTCGCGGTATATTTCAGACACATTGTATCCAGAAATGACCTTTTTAAGAGGATTTATGTACACTTTACCAGAAATCAAACAGCCCGAACGCGTAAAAGCTGGGGAAGCCGTCCTCGTTGCCAGCGGCGATTTGCGTCTTGCTGCCAATCAGACCTGCTGGGCATCGCAGTCTGAAATGGAACGGGCGGTGGTCGCAGCCTTCGCGCGTGAGGGTGTCGCGGTGAAGCGCGGTCATCCTTACGATCCTGTCCAGAAGCACGGTTTCATCTGGAATCAGCGCATGGGCATGGATGTCTTCGCAGGCATCGACCCGGACGCTCCACTGATTGTCGCTGAAGCTGTCTGGCAGTACAGCCATCACGTTTTGGCGGGGCTTCGCACTCATCGTGGCCCCATCCTGACGGTCGCCAATTGGAGCGGTGAATGGCCTGGGCTGGTCGGGATGTTGAACCTGAACGGGTCGCTGACCAAAGCTGGTGTCCCCTACAGTACCCTATGGAGCGTCGATTTTACGGATGATTTCTTCCTGAACGGCATTCGCCAGTGGATCAGGGAAGGCAAGATCACGCACGACACCAGCCACGTCCGCGACCTGAATGTGTTGGCTATTCCCCAAGCTGAACGCGCGCTTGGTGAAGCGCTGGCGCAGCAGTTGGCTCAGGACAAGGCCATCCTCGGCATCTTCGATGAAGGCTGCATGGGCATGTATAACGCCATTATTGATGACGAACTGCTCAATTCAACCGGGATTTTCAAGGAACGTCTGAGCCAGTCAGGGCTGGTCGCCAAGATGCGTACCGTCAGCGACGACGAAGCGCAAGCGGCGCGGAGCTGGCTTGACGCGCGCGGCATGAAATTCAAGACAGGATCAAATCCCGACACTGACCTGACGGACGGGCAAGTCCTCGAACAGATGAAGATGTATGTCGCTGCTGTGCGCATCGGTCATGAATTCGGCTGCGACGCGGTTGGAATTCAGTACCAGCAGGGGCTAAAGGACATGGTTCCAGCTTCCGATCTGGTCGAAGGCTTGCTCAATAATGTTGAGCGCCCGCCCGTCTACGATCCTGAAACGGGCAAGGAATTATATGCGGGCAAGGCGCTGCCCGACTTTAACGAAGTCGATGAATGTGCGGCTGTCGATTTGCTGGTCACGAATCGCATCTGGACAGCGATGGGTTTCGACCCCGCCTCAACTCTGCACGATTTGCGTTATGGTGAACAATACACGGGCAATGGCATCGACGAATTTGTCTGGGTTTTTGAGATTTCCGGCGCGATTCCTGCTTCACACATTGCCAACGGTTACGCCGGCGCTGTCAGTGAGCGCCAGCCGCCAATGTACTTCCGTTTGGGCGGGGGTTCGCTCAAAGGGATTAGCAAACCGGGCGAAGTCGTCTGGAGCCGCGTCTTCGTCATGGATGACAAACTCCACGTCGATCTTGGACGGGCGACGGCGATAGAACTGCCGCTCGAAGAAACTGAACGTCGCTGGAAGGCGACGACCCCGCAGTGGCCGATTATGCACGCCGTCTTGCACGGCGTCTCTCGTGATCAGATGATGGCACGCCACAAAGCCAATCACCTGAATGTGGTCTATGCGCCTTCTGCGGATGAGGCGGATAAAGCGCTCGCCGCCAAAGCCGCCATGTTCGCGGCAATGGGAATTGAAGTTCATCTGGCGGGCGATGTCAAATTATGACCGCTTCACCGAAGATTTGTGTGGTCGGCAGTTCCAATACGGATTTGGTGGCGCGCACACCCCGAATGCCTGTTTTCGGTGAAACGCTGCACGGACACAGCTTTCATATCGGCTTCGGCGGCAAAGGCGCAAATCAGGCGGTCATGGCGGCGCGCCTCGGCGGACAGGTCAGTATGGTGACCAAGCTCGGTCGCGATACGTTCGGTCAGGACACGCTTGCCAATTATCGCGAACAGGGCATCGAAACGACCTACGTGATGTTCGATGATGAGGTCGCCTCTGGCGTCGCGCTCATTCTCGTTCAGGAGAACAGCGGGCAGAATTCCATCGTTATCGCCAACGGCGCAAACGGCACCATCACACTTGCAGATGTCCGCGCTGCCAGTGACGCCATTACGTCTGCACAGGTTCTGGTCTGCCAGCTCGAAATCCCGTTGGCTGCTTCGCTCGAAGCCTTCAGGATTGCGAAAGAAAAGGGCAGCATCCAGACGATCTTCAACCCCGCTCCGGCGGCGGATTTGTCGGATGAGCTTTTGTCACTGACCGACATCCTCATTCCTAACGAGGTTGAGGCGGAGATGCTGGTCGGCTTCAAAGTCGATAATAATGATACTGCCACCAAAGCGGCGCGCGAATTGCAGCAGCGCGGCCCCCAAACTGTCATCATCACGCTCGGCAGTCGCGGCGTGTTAATCTCTGAAGTTGGGCACGATCCTCAGGTCATCGCCGCCGAAAAAGTCCAGGCTGTCGATACTACGGGCGCGGGGGATGCTTTTGTCGGCAGCTTCGCCTATCTGCTGGCGGCAGGGCGCTCGACTGTCGATGCAGCGCGCGGGGCGTCCGCGATTGCCACCCGTTCAGTCCTCAAGCCGGGGACGCAGATGTCCTTTCCCTGGCGCAAGGATGTTCTTGACGTCCTGGAACCGTGATCCTGTCGGGGCGAAGCACGCTTCGCCCTTCACTTTACAAACAGAATGAGAAACATAAAAAGCGGTGCTCCGTTTTGCGGAGCACCGCTTCTGTTTACAACTTACAGCGAAAACCGCTGCGCTCTTGCGTTAATTGTTGGAGTGAAACACGGTCTTGACCGGGATCTGCCGGGGCTGAGCCTCAGGAGTCTTCGGCAGCGTCAGCGTCAGCACGCCGTTCTCGATATTCGCCTCGACCGCGCTGGTATCGACAGCCTGCGGCAGACGGATGCTGCGCTGGAACTTGCCGTATCCACGCTCAAGCATCAGCGCCTTGCTGTTCTCAACGGTCGCCTGCGGAATTTCGCCCGCAATGGTCAGCACGCCATCGTGGAAGCTGATATTTACCGCGTCGGCGCTCACGCCCGGCAGGACCGCGCTGACAGTATAGTTCTGGTCGCTCTCATGAACGTCGAGTGCCAGCGCGCCGACATCGGCGCTGTTGCGCGAAGCGCGCCACGAATTGTCAAACAGTTGATCCAGGGCGCTTTGCATTGCAGCCATTTCACGAACAGGGTTCCAGCGAACTACGGTAGTCATCTTATGTCCTCCAAAAGACATGTTATGTATAGCTCAGGTGTTGATGTCTTTAAGATAGAGCAGGTGTATAAGATGACTATCAGAGAATTCGTAAGAAATATATATGCGTCTGGTGCTGAGCACGAAGCCGACATTTCTCTCTTGGAACGCCTTTGACTCAGTCCTCAGCACTCAGTCCTCAGTCCTGCGTTTACTGCACTGGACGCGGTTTTCCATGTTCTGCCGGGATGCGCGAATAGAGCGTCGTCAGCGCCGCCAGCCGACCTTTTGCTGGGCCTTCGAAATTCGCGGGCGTCGCGCGCCATGACCAGTTGCCGGATGCTTTCCCCGGCGTATTCATGCGCGCATCTTCGCCCAATCCCGCAATGTCCTGCATCGGGATGATTGCCGTATGCGCGACCGACATCATCGCCAGTCGAATCATTTCCCAGTTCGGCTCGACCACGCGCCGATCAATGTAAGCCGTCACATGATTGCGGATCACGTCGTCAATTTCGTCAGTGAACCACCAGCCGTTCGTCGTGTTGTTGTCGTGCGTCCCCGTGTAGACAATCGAGTGGTGGGAGTGATTGTGCGGTAGGAAACGGGCTTCACCCGACAGATCGCCCCAGGCGAATTGCAGAATCAGCATACCTGGCAGATCAAGGTCGTCGCGTAAGGCTTCGACAGGGGGCGTAATGACGCCCAGGTCTTCAGCGATCACAGGCAGGCTGCCGCCAAGTGCTGCTTTGATTACGTTGAAGAAGGAGAGACCGGGGCCTTGTACCCACTCGCCATTGATGGCGGTTTCTTCGCCCGCCGGGACAGCCCAGTAGGCCTCGAAGCCCCGGAAATGGTCGATGCGCACGATGTCCACCTGCTTAAGGGTCGCCTTGAAGCGCTGAATCCACCAGCGATAACCGTCGCGTTCCATTGCTTCCCAGTTGTAGTGCGGGTTGCCCCACAATTGACCGGTTTCGCTGAAGTAGTCCGGCGGCACGCCCGCGACAATCGTTGGATTTCCCATTTCATCCAGATGAAACAGGTCGCGATTCGCCCATACGTCCGAACTGTCGTGTGCGACGAAGATCGGAATATCCCCGACCAGCCGAATCTTTTGCTCGTTGGCGTAATTCTTAAGTTCCGTCCACTGGCGCGCAAACTGCCACTGGCGAAACTTCGACAGCTCGATTTGTTCTTTGTGCCGCTCCTCCGCTTCATAAATCGCTTTGGGTTCGCGCAGCGCTTCCTCCACCGGCCACTTGATCCAGGGCTGACCCATGTATTCGTCTTTTAAAGCCACAAACAGCGAGTAATCATCCAGCCAGTGCGTGTTTTCCTTGCACCAGTGATGAAACTCCTCGACTTCATCTTCGGTCGCTTTCTGAACGAAGTTGGCGTAAGCCAGATTCAGCATATTGTTGTGATAGGGCAGCACCGCCCCAAAATCGACATATTGCTGGGGGAAGTTGGGCGCGTCGCTCACGTCGTCCGCCGTCAGCCAGCCATCTTCCACCAGTCGATCCAGGCTGATCAGCGCCGTGTTTCCGGCGAAAGCTGAATGTGTTTGATACGGGGAATCGCCGTACCCGGTTGGGCCAAGCGGCAGTATCTGCCAGACGGTTTGTTTTGCCGAAACCAGCCAGTCGATGAAGCGATACGCCCATGCGCCTAAATCGCCCATGCCGTAGCGTCCCGGCAGCGAAGTAGGATGGAGCAGGATGCCGCTGGAACGAGGGAACAAGTCCATATTGTGTCCTTTCTAGGACGAAACTGCGACCAACCAACATATCATAAATATACCCTGTGTGATATAGTTTCAAACAATCCATAGGCTTAAAAAATCGTTAGACAAATGGAAACACTTCAAGGCACGGTCGAGCGCGTCACCTATTTCAACGAAGAAAACGGCTACAGTGTCATCAAGATCAAAGCCGACAAGCGTTACCCTACTGCCGAGGCCCGCGACGGTCTGATCACGGTCGTTGGCTCGATGCCCGAAATCGGCGTGGGTGAAAGCATCGAGTTTGGTGGAAGTTGGGTCGATGATGCCAAATATGGCAAGCAGTTTCGCGCCGAAATGATCACACCGATCATGCCGACCACCGAAAGCGGCATTATCAATTATCTCAGCAGTGGCATCGTCAAAGGCATTGGCCCCAAGACTGCTCAGAAGATTGTTGATTATTTTGGCACCGACACCATTCACATTCTCGACAATGAGCCGCAGCGTCTCAACGAGATTCCTGGCCTCAAGCGCGAACTTGCGAAAAGCCTGATGATCGCCTGGACGGAAAATCAGGCTGTGCGCCAGACCATGATTTTCTTACAGGGTTATGGTGTCAGCGCCAAAATGTCGGCGCGTATTTACCAGCAGTACGGCTATAACACCATCACCACCGTCAAGGAAAATCCTTTCGCGCTGGCAGATGAAGTCTTCGGCATCGGTTTCAAACGTGCTGATGAGATCGCGCGCAGTATGGGGCTAGACCCTGACTCGGAGCATCGCATTCGCGCCGGACTCCATTTCGCGCTCAATCAGTTGGCGAAAGAGGGGCATGTCTACATGCCGCGCGCCGAGTTGGTCGCGAAAGCCGGTGAGATGCTCGCGATTGAGAATGCCGAGCGTATCGAAACTGTTTTGAGCAGTGAAGTATTCAAGAATAATCTGATCAGCGACAAAATCGCGCGCGACGACGGCAGCGAAGTCGAGGCAATTTATCTACCGCTCTACTTTGGTTCCGAACGCGGTGCAGCGGATCGCCTGCGTGATCTGGTAGACATGCCGTCGCCGATCACCGACGCCGTTAAAAAACTCAACTGGAAACAGTTTTTGAGCGACCTTGCCGAAGAAAACAATGTTGCGCTCACCGACCAGCAGCAGGGCGCGGTGCGCGCTGCGCTGGCAAACAAAGTTTCCATTCTCACGGGCGGCCCCGGCACAGGTAAAACCACCACGCTGCGCATGGTCATTCACGCCCTCGAAGACCTTGATTTCAGCTTCGCTTTAGCCTCACCAACCGGACGCGCCGCCAAGCGCCTCAGTGAAGCCACCGAGCATCAAGCCAGCACTATTCACCGCCTGCTTGGTTATATTCCCGGCGAAGGCTTTGTTTATGACGAAGACAATCCGCTTGACATTGATATGCTGATCGTCGATGAAACCTCGATGCTTGATCTGCTCCTGTTCTTTGACCTGCTCAAAGCCCTCAAGCCCGAAACCCATCTCATGCTCGTCGGCGACGTCGATCAACTGCCGAGTGTCGGGGCGGGCAATGTTCTGCGCGATGTGATTTCAAGCGGCGTCGCCCATGTCACCCGTCTTGCCGTCATCTTCCGTCAGGACGAAGCCAGCCACATTGTCGTCAACGCCCACCGCATCAACAATGGCGATGCGCCCTTCATGGACAACAACAGCAAGGACTTCTACTTCTTCGGCGAAGAAGATGCTGTCCGCGCCAATGATCTCGTCGTGGATATAGTCAAGAATCGCCTACCCGCTAAATTTGGCGTTGACCCGATTGATGATGTCCAGGTCATCGCGCCGATGTATCGCGGGCCAATCGGCGTTCATGCCCTCAACGAAGCACTCCAGAAGGCACTCAACGGTAATAAGCGCACCGCTGAAAAGCAGTTGAGCGGGCGGCTCTTTCGCGCGGGTGATAAAGTCATGCAGACGCGCAATAACTACGACAAGGAAGTCTTCAACGGCGACATCGGGCGCATTCATGGCATCGACTTTGAAGATCAGACTCTCGAAATCGTCTTCGATGGTCGCTACATCTATTACGAATTCAGCGAATCGGACGAGCTGATTCACGCTTACTGCATCAGCACCCACCGCAGCCAAGGATCAGAATACCCGGTCGTGGTCATGCCTCTGATGACCCAGCACTATATGATGCTTCAGCGGAACCTGCTCTATACTGCCGTCACTCGCGCCAAACAGACAGTCGTGCTGGTGGGCAGCCGTCGCGCGGTTCATATGGCGGTGCAGAACAACAAGGTTTCCGAACGATATAGTGGTCTGCTTCAGCGCCTTCGGGGTTGAACGGGAATACATCTACGGAGAAACGATGTCTCGCAGCGCAATTTTGCTCATATCCTGCCCTGACCGTACCGGCTTGGTGGCGACTATCACGGACTTTCTTTACCGGAACAACGGCAATATCCTCCATCTCGACCAGCATGTTGATGCCGAAGCCAATGTCTTTTTCATGCGCATTGAATTCGAACTGGACGGCTTTTCTCTCTCAGAACAGGCCATTTTCGCTGCTTTTCAGCCCATCGCCGAGCAGTTTAATATGCAGTGGGAACTTCATTTTTCTGAGGAAACCCCACGTATGGCGGTGTTTGTCTCGAAGCAGGGACACTGTCTATACGATCTTCTGGCTCGCTATCAATCAGGCGAGTGGCAGGTGCAAATTCCGCTGATCGTCAGCAACCACCCTGATATGCAGTCGATTGTCGAGAAATTCGGCATCGACTTTCACCTGTTGAGCATCACGAAAGACAACAAGCCACAGCAGGAACAGGCGCAATTGAAGCTGCTGCAAGACTACAGGATTGAGTTTGTCGTGCTGGCGCGCTACATGCAAATTCTCTCAGCGGAGTTCGTCGCCGCCTATCCGAACCGAATCATCAACATTCATCACTCGTTTTTGCCCGCGTTCATCGGCGCGAAACCGTATCACGCGGCGCACGCACGCGGTGTCAAAATGATCGGTGCGACCAGCCATTACGTGACGGCAGATCTCGACGCTGGGCCGATTCTTGAGCAGGATACGGTACGGGTCAATCACAAAGACTCGGTTGAGGATTTGATTCGTAAGGGGAAAGATGTCGAAAAGCTGGTGCTGTCGCGGGCGGTGGGCTATCACCTGCGTCGTCAGGTGCTGATTTACAACAACAAGACGGTTATTTTTGCGTGAAATAAAACGGGACGACCCACTTGGATCGTCCCGTCTGAATTATCCCTCAATCAGCAGGCGTTCGGGGTCTTCGACCAGTTCCTTGACGCGCACCAGGAATTGCACCGCTTCGCGTCCGTCAACAATGCGGTGATCGTAGCTCAGCGCGACGTACATCATTTGGCGGATGACGACCTGCCCATTGAGCGCAATCGGGCGCTGCTCGATCTTATGCAGGCCGAGGATAGCAACCTGCGGCGGATTCAGAATCGGCGTACTGAGCATCGAGCCAAAGACGCCGCCGTTGGTGATTGTAAATGTGCCGCCTCGCAGGGCTTCAAGGGGAAGGGTGTTATCGTTGACCTGTTTGGCGTAGTCCTTGATGGCTTTCTCGATTTCGGCGAATGACATGCGGTCAGCGTCGCGCAGCACGGGGACGACTAATCCTTCTTCAGCGCCAACCGCGATGCCGATGTCGAAATAGTGCTTGAGGATCATTTCGTCGCCCTGAATTTCGGCGTTCAGGCGCGGCTGAAATTTGAGCGCGCCAATCGTCGCCTTGACGAAGAACGACGATAAGCCGAGGCTGACGCCATAACGTTCCTTGAAGATTTCTTTTCGCCGCTCGCGCAGTTCCATCACCCCGGTCATGTCAATCTCGTTGAAGGTGGTCAGCATGGCGGCGTTGTGCTGGGCTTCGACCAGGCGCTGGGCAATCGTGCGACGGCGACGCGAGAGCTTGATGCGCTCCTCGCCGCGCCCATCCTGCGAAGCAGCAGACAGTGATGGTTTGACTTCAAGCGGCGCGGATGATGCTGCCGGGCGGGCAGGGGCAGGCACTTGCTGTGATTCGGCGAAGCGTTCCACATCGTTTTTGGTGACGCGCGCGCCGGGTTTGCTCGGCTCGACCTGGTTGAGATCGACCTCTTTTTCGCTGGCAACACGCTTGGCAACGGGGGTCGCGGCTGGTTTGGCTGCTTCAACCGCCTGTTCGACAGCAGCAGGCGCAGCGACTTTGGCAGGTGCGGCAGGCTTATCAGCCGGAGCTGATTTTTCACCAGACTCGTCAATCACGCCCAAAATCTCGCCAATCTTAACGTCCGCGCCATCGGGCTGCTGAATTTTCGACAGGACACCCTCTTTTTCCGCGCCCACCTCAAGATCGACCTTTTCAGTTTCGAGGACGAGTACCGCCTCGCCCACTGAGACCGGATCGCCTTCATGTTTGAGCCAGCGCGCGATGGTCGCTTCGACCACTGATTCGCCTAAATCGGGTACGACAATATTGAATGACATGCGTCTGTCCTCATTTGATGATGATTCCGGCTGTGTCTTTGACTTCCTGACTAAATGCCTGCTCGATCAGCGCGGATTGGTTGAAATTGTGAGCGGCGAGCGACCCTTCTGCCGGGCTGGAACTGCGCGGACGCCCCAGATAGCGCAGAGGGATACGCCCATCGATGAGTTCCGTCAGGAGTGGGCTGGCGAATTCCCATGCCCCCATATTTTCCGGCTCTTCCTGTACCCAGACAACTTCATCGGCATTGGTATAGCGTTCCAGAATGGGGCGCAGGTCTTCGACAGGGAAGGGGTAAAGCTGCTCAATACGCACGAGCGCAACACTCTGATTGTCCGTGCGGTATTTACTTGCCATCAGGTCAAGCGAAATCTTGCCATTGCACAGGATGACGCGCCGAACATCACCGCGATGAACAGCGACATCATCAATCACTGGCTGCCACGATCCACTGGCAAGTTCGTTAAGAGTGGAGGCAACCAGCGGATTTCGCAGCAGGCTTTTCGGCGTCAGAATAATCAGCGGGAGTGGATCGGTTTGCAGCAGCAACGCTTGACGACGCAGCAGGTGGAAATATTGCGCAGCGCTCGTCGCATTGGCGATACGCAGGTTGGTATTGGCAGCCATTTGCAGGAAGCGTTCGACGCGCCCGCTGGAGTGATCCGGCCCAGCGCCTTCATAACCGTGCGGCAGCAGCAGGACGAGGGAAGGGGTCTGCCCGAATTTGGAGCGTGCCGAGACGATATATTCGTCAATGATGGTTTGCGCGCCGTTGTCGAAGTCGCCATACTGCGCTTCCCAGAGCACCAGGCGACGGGGTTCCTGTACGTTGTAGCCGTACTCGAAACCGAGCGCTGCCCCCTCTGACAGCGGACTGTTGTGGACTTCATAGGCGGCTGTCGCCTGCGGGAGTGCGGCCAGCGGCGTAAAGGTTGCCCCTGTTTTGACATCGTGGAAGACGGAATGGCGTTGGCTGTACGTGCCGCGCTCCGAGTCCTGTCCGGTGAGGCGTACTGCTGTTCCTTCTTCAAGGATACTGGCGAGGGCGAGGTCTTCCGCCGTCGCCCATTCGATCACGCGGGCATCGGCATCATCGAGCGACTCGCGGCGTCGGCTAGTCGCCTTGACCAGTTTGGGATGCAGGTTGAAATCCTGCGGAAAATTGAGGAGGGCGCGATTCAGTTCACGCAGGCGCTCGACGGGGATCGCGGTTTTGGTATGGCGTGCTGTCCCCGGCACGGGCGATTCGGGACGATAATTGGCGAGGTCTTTCTCCGGGTCAAGCGACTCGAAAATATCCTGGAGCGTCTGCATTTTATCGCCAACGAGTGCTTCTGCAGCATCATCCGAAATCACGCCGCGCCTGACCAGTTCATTTGCCCAGAGCTTACGCGCGGTCGGGTGCTGTTCGATCCGCTGATACATCAACGGCTGAGTAAAGTTCGGCTCATCCCCTTCGTTATGACCGTAGCGGCGGTAGCCAATCAGGTCGATGACGAAGTCTTTCTGAAATTTGCTGCGATACGCACAGGCCATGCGCGCGGCGGCGATGCAGGCTTCGGGGTCATCAGCGTTGACGTGCAGGATCGGCATCTTGAAGCCCTTGGCGAGATCGCTGGCATAGAGCGTACTGCGCGAGTCGCTGGGTTCGGTCGTGAAGCCGAGTTGATTGTTGGTGATGATGTGAATCGTGCCGCCTGTCCAATAACCCGGCAGGAGCGATAAGTTAAGGGTTTCAGCAACGATCCCCTGACCAGGGAAAGCGGCGTCCCCATGAATCAGAATGGGCTGCGTTGCTTTCGGGTCGAAAACAGGCGTGCCAGGGTGCGAGGTATCGGTTCCAGCGGCGCGAGCCATTCCTTCGACCACCGGATTGACGGCTTCAAGATGGCTTGGGTTGGGTGCGAGCCGCACGACGACATCGACCGTCCCATCCTCGTGCAGTTCGCGGCTGCCGCCCATGTGATACTTGACGTCCCCCGTCCAGCCGAGATCGTCGCGGAACTTGCGCGGTTTGACGGGGTCTTTGAATTCGGCTAGCAACTGCTTATAAGGTTTATCGAGGATATGAGCGAGAACATTCAGCCGTCCTCGATGCGCCATGCCCAGCAGAATGTTGCGTTCACCCTGTTCTGCGAGTGTCCCGACAATCGTGTCGAGCATGGGGACAAGAATATCCAGCCCCTCAATCGAGAAGCGATGCTTGCCGGGGAAAATGCGGTGAATGAAACGTTCGAATACTTCGACTTCGGTGAGTTGATCAAGCAGATGATGCTCATCGGTCGGCGCGAAAAACACGCCGCATTCGGCGGCGGTGCGCAGCCATTCACGTTCCTCCGGCAGCCGAATATGGTCGAAGTCATAGCCCGTTGTTGAAACGTAAACACGGCGCAGCGCGTCGGTGGCTTCGAGCGCATTTTGCGACGATTCGACCAGCGGTCCTCCGATCAAACTGGCGGGAAGCTGACGCAGATCATCGTCCGTGATGTTGTGCGCCGCAGGGTCGAGTGACGGATCGCCAGGTGGTGGCGTACCGAGTGGATCAAGCTGTGCGCCGAGATGTCCAAAGGCGCGGATCGACTGCGCATAATTGACCGCAGCGACGATTTTATCTACATTGGAACCGGTCACGCCTGGGGAGAGTGCGACGAGGGCGGGTTTCGTCTCGATGGGTGGCAGCCAGTTTGCAAAAAACTGGCGCTCGGATTCGCTTACAGATAACGGATCGCGCTGATAGCGGTCGTATCGCTCCAACAGGTAACCGGTATTGAGTCCGGCTATCTCGTTCCTCATGGTTCAGCTTTCTTGAAATACTTCTGACTTCGCTTGATCTTAACGGCTTTTGCTATAAAACGCGAGAGGATATTGTCTGATTTGCTCATAGAAAGCAGCGTAAATATTTATCGCGGACGCCAGACGGGGGCGTGATTGTCTCCTTGATTGTGGGTGACGGCGTGTCGATTGCTGCCGTTTGCGTTCATGACGTAGATTTGCATATGTCCAGTTTCGCCCGAAGCATATGCGATTTGCTGCCCATTGGGCGACCACGCTGGCGTGACGTCGTTGTTGCTGGCAGCAACTGGATGAGGATCGCTGCCGTCGGCATTCATCACATAGATACTGGATTTGCCGGTTTGCATCGACACGAAGACGATTTGCTGACCGTCGGGCGACCAGTTTCCACCCCAATTATGGATCGCTCCGGCTGTTAAATCGGTGATATGTCGGCTGGCAAGATCGAGTAGGTAGATGTTGGAGTAGACATCGGTGTTCGCCCCCTCGGCGTAATAGAGCAGCGACTTTCCATCAGGGGAGAGACGCGGCGAGAACCCCTTTCCCAGCCACTGTTCAGCGGCACTCATCGGATCAACCCGGTAGATTTGCTGCCAGCCATGCATTGAGACGAGCGAACTTCCATCCGGCGACCACATTGGACTGGCGAATTGCCCGTTGCCCCCCGCGATTTGGCGCAGATGTCCCCCGTCCAGAGCCATTGTGTACAGTTCCTGCTGTAGATCACCGTCGCGGTCGGAAACGAACGCGATTTGAGTGCCATCAGGCGACCAGGCAGGTGCAAAATCATCGGCAGCGCTGCGCGTGAGATTGTAGGATGTTTCCGTTTGCAAATCGAGCAGATAAATTTCCCAGTTCCCGTTTTGGCTGCCCTCGAAGGCGATTTCGCCAGCGTATGTCGCGAAAACGCTCCGTGTAAGTATCAGTAGGATAAGAAAGGTCGTATCGGCGAGTACTACCAATTTGATTAGTGCGCGCATGAGAAGTTGGTCTTTTTTGGGTTTGCGTCAATTGTAATGGATTAATTCGGATAAATGGCACAAATCAGTTGACACATGCCGGGTTATTCTGTACACTGCTTATAAAATGGGAACGTTCCCAATTATGGTATTAAGATGAATTACGGTCTGCAACATATCGCCAAGATCGCGGGAGTCTCGAAATCCACTGTCTCCCGCGTCATCAATAACCAGCCGAACGTGAATGTAAACACACGGCAGCGGGTGCTTGAGGCGATTCAGGCCAGCGGCTATCGACCGAATGAAGCCGCGAGAGCGCTTGTAACGCACCAGACCAGAGTTCTGAGCATTGTGGTTCCGGCGGCGCTTTCAGCAACGTTTACCGACCCATATTTTCCTGCGCTGGTGCAAAATATTTCACTGGCAGCCAATGAACGCAATTATGCCATCATGCTGTGGGTTGGTAACAGCGCGGAAGAAGCTGAGCGTTATTCTGACCGAATCTTGAATAATGGCTTTTTTGATGGTGTCATTATCGCCTCAGCGGTTGATGATGATCCCTTGATCAAACGACTGGTGCAAACAGGACTGCCACATGTTCTGATTGGACCTTCGCAGCAGCAAGTTCTGTGTAATGTCGATGTGGATAATCGCGCTGCGAGCCGGGAGGCGGTTGGTCATTTACTCCTGCTTGGTCGTGAACGTGTAGCGACGATTACTGGCCCCCTCAATACTGGGGCAGGGCGCGCTCGACTAGACGGTTATCAGGATGCGCTGTCACAGGCGGGTAGGGCGGTTGACGAAAGCCTGATCGCGCACGGGAATTTTGACGAAGCATCAGGTTACGCGGCGATGCTGGCGCTGATTGACCACAAAGTTGATGCGGTGTTTTGTGCCAGCGATATGATGGCATTGGGTGCTTTGAGAGCGCTCCTAGACTCTGGATTACACGTACCGAACGATGTCGCACTTGTAGGATTTGACGATATGCCTTTCGCGGCGACAACCAATCCGCCTTTGACTACCGTGCGCCAGCCGCTTGCTCAATTAGGGCGAAAAGCCGTGAATCTCTTGATTAGTTTGATTGAAGGTGAGCCGCTTCCGTCGAAGCATATCACTCTGACGGCACACCTTATTGTCCGCAGTACTTGCGGGGCTACCCAGATCGCGTAAGCTATGTATACAGGAGGATAATGTTATCGAATAGTCATATTTCATTCACTCGGAAGCTGATACGTTGTCAGTAAAGTTGTTTCAATGAGGAGATAATTAGATGTTCAAGAAATATACGTCCGTAAGTATCGTAGCCCTGGCGCTACTGCTGGTGCTCGGCATCAGCGTGACGTTCGCTCAGGACAGCATTCCGCGCGGCGGAACCGTACAGGTGAACCAGGAGAACAGCGCGGGATGGGTACGGAATTTCAACCCATTTGCCCCTGGTGCGCTCACCCAGACCACCCACATCATTTATGACCCGATGGTGGTTTACAATCCAGTTGACGGCGGCAAGCCGACCTACTGGCTGGCGACGGGTTCGAAGTATTCCGACGACCTGAAGTCGGTCACCTTCACGCTGCGTGATGGTGTCAAATGGAGTGATGGTGAGCCGCTGACCGCCGATGACGTGGTGTTCACGTTCAAGCTGCTGATGGGCACGCCCTCGCTTGACCGCAACGGCGTCACACCTTACATCACCAGTGTCGAGAAGGTCGATGACCTGAACGTCAAGTTTGACCTGAACCAGGTCTATACGCTGGCCGACATTCTGATCGGTGGCGTTCGCATCGTGCCGGAACACATCTGGAAAGACGTCGCCGATCCGGTGACCTTCACTAACGACAATCCAGTTGCCAGCGGTGCATTCACGGAAATCAGCAACTTCAACGAGCAGACATTCACCATCTGCCGCAACCCCTACTTCTGGAAGATGGGCGATGATGGCAAACCGCTGCCTTACGTTGACTGCCTGCAATACCCGGCTATCAATGGTAACGACGCTGCTAACCTGGCGCTCATCAACGGCGAACTCGACTGGGTCGGCAACTTCGTCCCCGATATTGAGACGACCTACGTTTCGAAGGACCCGGAACACAATCACTACTGGTTCATGGGTGGTTCGCCCTGGGTTTTCCAGACCAACATCACCAAGAAGCCGTTTGACGATGTGAACGTTCGTCACGCGATGGCGCTGGCGATTGACTACAACACCATCAGCCAGACCGCCGAGAATGGCTACACCACGGTTACGCCCGAAAACGCGACTGGTATTTGGCCGCTGTTCAAGGATCAGGTGCCGCAGTCGGTTCTCGACAAGGTTACCGAAATGGGCCTGGGTACCTACGACATTGACCGCGCCAACAAGATTCTGGACGACGCCGGTTACAGCAAGGGCGGTGACGGTTTCCGCAACATGCCCGATGGCACGCCGATTGGCCCGATCCAGATTCAGATTGTCAACGGTTGGACGGACGTCGTTACCGCTGCGCAAATCATCAGCCAGGGTCTGCAAGACATTGGCTTCGATGCGAGCGTCTCGACGCCTGAATTCGGTCAATGGCAGAGCAACCTCCAGAACGGCACCTATGACACCTCGCTGGCCTGGAGCACCTGGGGCGCTACCCCCTGGAACTTCTTCCACAACATTTTCGACAGCACGATGATCACGGATGCTGGCGTCCGCAATGGTCAGTTTATGCCCGGCTGGACCAGCCCCGAAACTGATCAACTGCTGAAGGACTACGTTGCGACCGCTGATCCTGCTGAACGTGCTGACATCATCGGCAAGCTGGACGATGCCTACGTCACCAACGTGCTTTCAAGCCCGCTGTCCCCGTGGCCGGCATGGTTCGAATACAGCACCGCTCGCTTCGTTGGTTGGCCGTCGGCTGACGATCCGTATGCTCAGGGCAGCCCCTGGGAAGATAACTCCGCTCGTCTGGTTGCCATCGCCATTCACTGCGTTGACAACACAAGCTGCGGTCAGAGCTAGTTAATTTTGTAATCAGGCTGGAGTTCGCGAAGGACTCCAGCCTTTTTGTAGAACAACCCATTTCGTAAGGATCAAGTGATGAGTTTCCTCACAAGGCGTATTGGTTTCTACTTAATTGCCGCTTTTATTGCCATCACCCTCAATTTTTTTATCCCGCGCCTGATGGTGGGTGATCCGGTCACTTTGATGTTCGCGCGCTTTCAGGGGCGTCTCGATCCACGCGCAATGGATTCGCTGAAAGCGACCTTTGGTTTTGTCGAAGGGCCTCTGCCACAGCAGTACCTCACCTACTGGGAAAATCTGCTGCAGGGCAATCTGGGAACGTCTGTGTCTGCGTTCCCCGTTCCAGTCTCGCAGGTACTTGCGACGGGGCTGGGCTGGACGCTGCGTCTGTTTGGAACGGCAACGATCATTTCGTTTTTGATAGGAACAATGCTAGGCATTATTGCGGCCTGGCGGCGTGGACGTTTTGTTGACAGTTACCTGTTACCACTCTTGAGTTTGCTGGGCGCGTTTCCCTATTTCTTCATCGCAATGCTGGCGCTGTATTTCTTCGCGCTTGAGCTTGGCTGGTTCCCCCTCAATCACGGTTCTGATATTAATATTCCTCAAGACTGGAGTTCGGTTCCTTTCCTGTGGAGCGTTGTTCAACATGCAATCTTACCGGGCGCGACCATCGTTGTTACGTCGGTGGGCGGCTGGATGCTGGGAATGCGTAACAACATGATTGGCGTGTTATCGCAGGACTTTATCGTTATGGCGCAGGCGAAAGGCTTACGCGACCGGCGCGTAATGCTCGTTTACGCAGCGCGGAATGCTATCCTGCCTAGCCTGACCGGATTTGCAATTAGTTTGGGCTTTGTTTTAACGGGTGCGTTGCTGACCGAAATTGTCTTCAACTATCCTGGGATGGGCTTCTTACTGCTGAATGCTGTCAACTCGCGGGATTATCCGCTGTTGCAGGGCATTTTCCTGATGATTACATTGATGGTGCTGCTGGCGAATTTTGTGGTCGACCTGCTGTATGTGGTGCTCGATCCACGTGCGCGCTAAAAGTGGATTTTGGAATATAGGGAGTTGATGAAATGGATCAAACGAAGCCCACTTCCGGTCAAACTGCTGTTCCCGTAAGCACGCGCACCCGACCGAGATTGTTTCGCTGGCGCGCTCCCGATTGGCTGAGTGGCCTGCTGCGCAATCGCAAGTCGAGAATTGGCATTATTATTCTGGTCTTTTTTGTAGTGGTCAGCATTTTCGCCAACCAGCTTGCCCCTACACGAAATGCTGCTCGAATCGTTGGCCCTGGCAGCAAAGCCCCAAGCGCAGCTTTTATACTCGGTACATCGCGTCAAGGGCAGGATATCTACGCGCAGATTATTCACGGCGGACGACTTTCCCTCACGGTTGGCTTTTTGACGGGAACTGTCATCATATTCATTGCCATCATTGTCGGGATCACGGCAGGATACGTCGGTGGCTGGTTTGATGAAGTGCTATCACTGCTCACAAACGTTGTGCTCATCTTACCCGGTTTGCCGCTGATTATTGTTGTGGCGGGCTGGATCGAACGGCCCGGCCCGTTTACGGTGGTGCTCGTGCTGAGCCTGACGAGCTGGGCCTACGGAGCGCGTGTCCTGCGTTCACAAACGCTAGCGCTGCGTAACAGCGAGTTTGTTGCGGCGGCGCGTGTCGTTGGCGAACCGACCTGGCGTATTGTGATTTTCGAAATCCTGCCGAACATGACATCTCTGGTGGTTTCAAGCTGGATTGGCGCGGTGTTGTACGTGATTCTGGCGGAAGCAGGATTGGAATTCATCGGCTTGGGGGATGCCAACGCTGTGACCTGGGGGACGATACTCTATTGGGCGCAGAATAATCAGGCGCTTCTCACAGGAAATTGGTGGGCATTCGTTCCCGCAGGCGTCTGCATTGCACTGGTGGGCTTCAGCCTGACACTGATTAACTACGGAATCGACGAAATTACCAATCCTCGTCTGCGTTCCGATGAAGGGAAAGCATAATGACTCAGGCGAATGTGTTCCCGTCCCCTGCAAAGCCTGGCGTGGAACCGCTGCTGAGCGTCAACGATCTTGAAGTCGAATATCGTAGTAAACGCGGCAGCGTGAAAGCGGTTGATCACGTTTCCTTTGAAATTTACCCGAATGAAGTCTTTGGTTTGGCAGGCGAGTCAGGGTGCGGTAAATCGACAATCGCCCATGCAATTACGCGCCTGCTGCGACCTCCTGCCCACATTATCGGCGGTCAGGTGACTTTCCGCGATACCGATTTGCTGAAGATGGACGATGAGACACTGCGGGACTTCCGCTGGCGTCACTTGTCAATTGTGTTCCAGAGTGCGATGAATTCGCTCAACCCAGTCTTATCGGTCGGTACGCAGATTGTCGATGCGATTCAGGCGCATACGGTGATGAACAAAGAGCAGGCGCGGGATCGCGCGCTAGAACTGCTCGACATCGTCGGGATTGAGCGCAGTCGCATTGACAGCTATCCCCATCAACTTAGCGGAGGGATGCGCCAGCGTGTTGTCATTGCCATTGCGCTGGTGCTAAACCCAGAGTTGATCGTCATGGACGAACCGACGACGGCGCTGGATGTCGTCGTGCAGAAGCAAATCATGGATCAGGTTCGCCAGCTTAAAGATGAGTTTGGCTTTTCGATCCTGTTTATCTCACATGACTTATCGCTGATGGTCGAGTTCACGGATCGCATCGGTATTATGTACGCGGGTGAGCTGATCGAAGTCTCTAAATCGCGCGAAATTTTCGGACATCCTCGGCATCCCTACACGCAGCGTTTGATGAACTCGTTCCCTTCGGTGACTGGCCCCCGTACCGAAATGCTCGGTATACCAGGGTCGCCACCAAATCTGATTGATCCGCCGAGTGGGTGCCGGTTTCATCCACGCTGTTCGGTGGCGATTGCCGGGATTTGCCAGCAGGTTCACCCTGACCTGATCGAGATCAAAGCTAATCACTTAGCTGCGTGCCATCTGGTGAAGAAAGAAGAATGATGAACAACGGACAAACCCCCATTCTAGAGGCGCGTAACCTCACTAAACACTTCATCAGCGGGAATGCGCTGTCGCGGCGTGTGGTGCGCGCGCTGGAAGATTTCAATGTCAAACTGTTTCCCGGTCGCGTCGTCGCGATTGTTGGCGAAAGCGGCAGCGGTAAAAGCACAGCTTCACGCCTGTTATCACGGCTCTATGAGCCGACCGCTGGTGATATTCTGTATGAGGGACAAAGTATCCTCAATCAGAAAAATCGGCGTAGTCTACTCCAGTATCGTAGCCGTGTGCAGATGATTTTTCAGGACCCGTTTAGCTCGCTGAATCCGATTCATAGTGTCGATTATCATTTGCAACGTCCGCTGCAAATTTATGGCAAGGTGAAAGGGCGCTCAACACGTGCGCAAGTCCTTGAACTCCTGAACCGAGTGTCGCTTGATCCACCGGAAGATTTCGCAGACAAATACCCGCACCAGTTGAGCGGTGGCCAGCGTCAGCGTGTCGCGATTGCGCGTGCGTTGGCAGTCGAGCCGAAGGTTCTGCTGGCTGACGAACCGATTTCGATGCTGGACGTGTCGATTCGCATTGGTATTCTGAATTTGATGGCAAAATTGCGCGATGACGACAATATTGCTTTCATGTACGTGACCCATGACCTTGCCAGCGCTCGTTACTTTTCGGACGAAGCGATGGTGATGTATGCTGGTCATGTCGTTGAAAGCGGTGCCAGCGAAGAACTCATTCAAAATCCGCAGCATCCGTATACTCAACTCCTGCTGTCGGCAGTTCCCGATCCTGCGCGGGGTCTGCGGACACAGGATGTGAATATCAAAGGCGAAGTGCCGGTGTTTGGCGTGCCAGGGCAGGGCTGTCCATTTGCTGCTCGCTGCCCGTTTGTGATGGCAAAATGCCACGAGGCGATGCCTCCGGTGACGACGCTTTCGGACTCGCGCTGGGTGCGCTGTTATCTATTTGGCGAGAATGAAAAACAAGTGACCGTTAATCAACAGTCAGCGAACTAAAACATAGTTCGGGAGTTAAACAAAAGCGGCGTCCCAGTACGGACGCCGCTTTTGTTTTCTGGATGTAGAACAGAGAGACTATTTGGTCAGGGTGACTTTGCGGATTCCGCGTGGCTGGTCGGGGTCAAACCGTTTGGCGAGCGTCAGGCCAAGCGCGAAAAGTTGTCCCTGCACGACCATCACCAGTGGCGACACCCATTCAGGGATGCCACTGGGGATAGGCAGCGGTGTTTGGGCAAGTGCGAGCGCATCAGGGTTGGCTGAAATGACAATCATGTCTGCGCCGCGCTCATTCAACTGACGGAAAAAGGTAATTAACTCCGGCGTGAGGTTGCCTTCGGGGACGATAGCGACGACGGGAAAGCCATGTTCGACCAATGCGAGCGGCCCATGCTGAAAGTCTGCCGAAGAATATGGCTCAGCAACAATATAGGTTAGCTCCTTGAGTTTAAGCGCGACCTCGTAGGCAGTCGAGTAGTTATAGCCTCGGCTGGCGACCACGCAGTAATCCACATAGGTGTAGCGTTCGGCAGAGTCGTTTGTCCAGTCGCGATTGCGCAGCACCTGATTGATCCAGTCTGGAACACGTGCAAGCGTTTCAAAACGCGATTCATCCTGTGCCAGCGCCGAACTGAGCATTGCCAGTGCCATCAGCGAGGTACTGTAGGTTTTGGTGGCAGCGACGGCTTTTTCCGGGCCTGCGTGTAGATAAATATTATGTTCGGCAGCCTGCGCCAAAGGTGAGTCCGGCGCGTTGGTCAGAGCGACTGTCAACGCGCCTTGCCGCCGCGCTTCTGCAATGACCGCAACAATATCTGGTGACTGCCCTGACTGGGAAATTGCGACGACAAGCGCGTCATCCAGACGGGGAGCCTGATCATAAAGAGTGAAGATCGACGGCGTTGCCAGAGCAGCCGGTAGGGCATTGATCGTACCAAACAGGTATTGGCTGTAGCGCGCAGCGTTATCGGAACTCCCGCGTGCTGCGAGAACGACATAGTGTGGCTGACGCTGACGAATTGCTTCGGCAATTGCTTCAACAACGGCACGTTCTTCGTTGAGTAAGCGCGACAACGCCGCTGGTTGTTCGCTGATCTCACTGTGTAAAAGACTGGTCATGGATATGATCCTAGTATAAAGATGATTCAGGATTGATTTTGCCCTGTGCGAAGGAGATGCGCAACGTGGAGTACTTCATGGGGATCGATGGTGGCGGTAGCAGTGTGCGAGTAGTCATTACCACGCCTGACCTGACAGTCGTGAGCAGCGCACAGGGCGGCAGCGCCAACCCGAACAGTGCCAGTCGTGAGCTGGCGGCTCAGGCGATTCAGGAAACCGTGTGGGCGGCGTTAGCAGATGCGCGACTGGGTTTTGGCGAAATTGCAGCAGTGGGTGTTGGTATCGCTGGGACGATTACGGCACGTGATTGGGTGCGCGCGACGGTTGCCGCAGCGCTGCCGACCGCCACGATTGCGATTGCCAGCGACTTCGAAATCGCCCTGATTGGCGCACAGGGTGAACGCTTGGGTGTGCTGATTCTCGCTGGAACCGGGAGCGTCGCATTCGGCATCAACGAAGCGGGTCAGTCGGCGCAGGTCGGTGGCTGGGGTTATCTGCTTGGTGATGAAGGCAGTGGCTACTCGCTGGGTTTAAAAGCCTTGCAAGCAGTCGTGCGCGCGGCGGATGGACGCGATCAGGCGACGGGTCTCACCGATGCTGTTCTGGCAATGCTCGGACTCAGCACCCCCCAGGATTTGATTCAGTGGGTCTATGCACCGAATCGTACCCGCGACATCGCGCGGATCGCGCCGCTCGTACTCGAAGCGACTGACGATCCCGTCGCACGCTTAATCATCGCTCAAAGCATTGATGAACTGGTGTTGGCGGCGCAGACAGTTATCCGACGCTTGAAGATCAAAACGCCAGCGTTCGCCTTCGCTGGCGGACTGTTGACGGAAATAAACCCTATCAGCCGAGGATTGTGCGCCGCGCTTGGTCTGCCGTCGATTCCTGTACCCAAATACTCTCCGGTGATTGGCGCGGCGCTGCTGGCGCTAACGCAGGAGATCGACTAGGAAATTGACCTTCTCGACACTTTGGTAGATGCCGCCACCCTCGTGATGATTGAAGGTGTAGATGCGAATGTCTTTTTCGCCCCCATAGTTGTTATAGGCTGCGTAAACAGTCGAAGGCGGGCAGGTTTCGTCCATCAGTCCCACTGAGAACAAAGCTTTGGCGCGCGCACGCGCTGAGAAGTTGACTCCATCGAAATAACTGAGCGTATGAAAGACAGTTTCGCTCTTGTCGCGATGTGTCTGGCAGTATTTCGTGATTTCGCCATAAGGCATCGAGTCGACAATGGTCGTCGCACGGCGGTAGTGACAGAGGAACGGAACGTCGGGGAGCGCGGCAATTACGTCCGGCTGTAGCCCTGCGACCGCCAGCGTGATGCCCCCACCCTGACTGCCGCCCGCGACGGCAACACGCGAGGCATCGACCATTGCATGAGAACGTGCCGCTTCGACAGCCCGCACGCCATCGGTGAAAACACGGCGGTAGTAATAGCTTTTCGGGTCGAGAATACCCTGGGTCATGAAGCCGGGATAGAACGGATTTGCGCCGTCGATCAGGTCGGGTGTATCGCCCTGGCTCCATGCGCTACCCTGACCACGAGTGTCCATCACCAGTGTCGCAAACCCCGCACTTGGATAGAGCAGCCATTGATGCGGAAAGGTACGACCGCCGCCGTAGCCGATGTATTCGACGACGCAGGGCAGCGCTCCCGATGTTCCTTTTGGCAAAATGAACCAGCCCTTGATTGGCTGACCGCCATAGCCTGAGAACGTCACGTCGTAGGTGTCCATCATGAGCAGGCCGTAATCGACGGCCTCAAACTGGGCATTCAGGGGAAAACTGCGGGCGTTTTCCAGGGTGCTGCGCCAGAATTCGTCAAAATCTGGCTGTTCTTCGCGTGCAGGACGGTATTGTTCTAATTGTTCGAGCGGAAGGTCAAAAAAAGCCACGTTGTTTTACTCCTGAGTATCAATTTCAAAATAAATGAGGCTGGGCAGAGTTATGTATTCCCTGATTGCGACCTTGTTCGCCTAGTTTGTCGAACTCCCCGCGATGAAGCTATCGAGCGTTGCACGAAAGCTGCTGAGATCAATTGCGCCGAACTGATGCCAGACAATCATCCCCAGTGGCGACACGATGACGGTTTGCGGGATACCCAAGTCGAGGCTGTAGTTCGCGACCATCTGATCATCCGGGTTCAGCAGCATGGGAAAATTGACACGATACTGGCCCATAAACTTCTGAATCGCGTCGGTGCTTTCACGCATATTGATGCCAAAAAGCGCGATTTCGCCAGAACGCTCATTGGCAATCGTTTGCAGCGCTGGCATTTCGTCGATGCAGGGTGAACACCACGTCGCCCAAAAATTGAGAATCACCCAACGACCACGCATCGATTCGAGGGTAAAGCTACCTCCCGTCAGCGTCGGTAGAGTGAAGTCCGGCGCGGCAAAGGGTGTAACTGCCGCGCCATGTTCAGGTACGCTGGTAGTCGCGCACGCGGCACATATCAACAAAAACACAACCAGAAACGTTCGCAGCATCGCGATAAGCCGAGTCACTTGGGTGCGGAACTATACAGATTATAACCTCCCCGTTGCTGCTGCCTAGCGTTTCGAAGCACATGCTGGATTTATAAGAAAGGAAGAAAGCGCCCGGTATGCGTGATATATGCGCGATATTCAGGATAGGCCGCGCTCAACAGACTTTCTTCATAGATTGCTTTGAATGTGAAAAAGACGATCATTCCGAGTGCGATGCCCATGACCACGAAATGACCATGTGCGAGCGCGACGCCAACCGCACCCAGCAACACTGATGTATAGATTGGGTGGCGGATGCGACTATAGATTCCACTGGTGACGAGTGACGCGCGAGTATTGGGCGTCGGTGTGATATTGGGCAAAATCGCAGTACGCAACCGAAACTCGCGTATCGCCAACACGAGGATCGTGAAAGCGATCACGATACAAGCCAGGCCGAGTATGCGCAGAATGAACGTTTGACCTAGCGGAAATACAATAAGCGAGAGCGCGAGGAGCGCGAACAACACGAACTGCCCAACAACAAAAAGCTGTGCTCGATTCATAAGATTATGCTGACGACTTCTGGTACACAATCTGACCTTCTGTCACTGTCAGAGCCACATTGATATCTCCGTCTACGAGTACCAGATCCGCATCTTTCCCGACTTCCAGACTTCCTTTTCGCGCCGAGACCCCGATTGCCTGTGCAGCATTGAGGCTGCTCGTCTGCCAGATGTTTGACAGGGGTTCTCCTGTCGCTGCCATCATGTTGCGCAAGGCGCGTTCCATTGTCAGCGTGCTGCCCGCCAGCGTTCCATTCGGCAGGGTAACCACACCATCCTTTATGGAGACGGTTCGGTCGTCGAGATGGTATTCGCCATCGGGCATTCCTGCCCCACGAATCGCATCTGTAATCAGGATGACGCCGTTCGCGCCTTTGGCCCGATAAATCAGGTGCATCACGGCGGGGTGAATATGGATGTTATCGGCAATCAGTTCAGCTTTGATTTGTGGCAGCGTCAGCACCGCGCCGAGAGTTCCCGGCTCACGATGATGCAGACCGGTCATGGCATTTCCGGTATGCGTTCCTTGAGTTAAACCCATTGCGACAGCGGCTCGCATGTCTTCATAGGTGGCGGCCGTATGCGCTGCCGAAACTGTAATTCCTCGGCGGACACATTCACGAATGAGCCAGTGATTTTCACGGTATTCTGGCGCAAGTGCCATCAGGCGGACGACGCCGGTGTCGAGGAAAGCAAGCGCTTCGTCAGGTTCAGCACGGCGAATATAGGTTGTACTCTGTGCGCCACAGCGCTCCGGGTTGAGGTACGGCCCTTCAATATGCGCGCCGAGGATCGTTGCGCCGTTGGGCTGGCGTCCCTGCGCTGCGGCAATTGTTTCGAGGGCGGCCTGAATTCGAGAGCGCGAATCTGTCCAGGTGGTTGCGAGAAACGAAGTGACGCCGTGACGCGCGTAGAACTGAGCCATGGTAACAAGCGCATCGCGGGTTGCGTCCATTGCCTCAGTTCCCGCACCGCCGTGAACATGGACATCAATAAAGCCTGGGAGGAGCGTCTTCCCCGCACCATCGATGACCTGTGCATCCGTGTTTTCGGGCGGATCGCCCCAGCCAAAGGCTGCAATCGTGTGATCTTGCGTAAGCAGCCAACCATGTTCGATGGTCGCGGTTGGAGTCATAAGTTCGGAATTTTTGATGAGCAGAGAGGAAGACAATTTACCCTACCTTTCGTAGCGCAACTGATGGTAATCCGCACACTGACGGAGCGCAAATTTCAAGGGTTCTGTTCTATCTCATCAATGTTTTGCGGTAACCGGACGATGAAGGTTGTTCCTTCGCCAGGTGCGCTTTCTACTCGGATCGTTCCCTGATGCAAATCAACACAGTCCTTGACGATACTCAAGCCTAGTCCTGTGCCACCGACAGTATCTATGACTCTTTTACCTCGGTAAAACGGCTCAAAGATGTGTTTTTGTTCATCCTCACCAATACCCAGCCCCTGATCGCTGACCTGGAGTATCGCATCGTCACCGCTGCGGTACAAGAGAACGGTAATGACACTGTTTTCCGGCGAGTATTTGACCGCGTTTGAGAGCAGGTTGCCCATAATGCGCACGATCAAAGCTTTATCTGCGATGCCACTTTGCAATTGACCATCAGTTGAAAAGATAAACTGATGATCTTTTCCAACCGCCATCTGAATTTCTTCAAGGACAGTACGGCAGTAGGATTCAAGATTGATGCGGGAAGGGCGAGCGGTCATGTGATGCAGTGTTCCTTGGACGACAAAAGAAATGTCGTCCAACATATCACTCATGTGCTTCACCTGAACACGAATTGATTGCAGGCGCTCTTTGCGCCGCTCGACACTCAGCCGTTCGAGATAGGTGTCGAGAAAATCACTCGCCGTTACGATCAAGGTCAGAGGGGTGCGAAACTCATGCGAAATCGTTCGCATCAAATTGCTTTTGACCTCGTTTAACTCCTGTTCTTTTTGAAGCTCGAAGCGCAGACGTTCTTGTTCAAGGAGAATGGCTTCCATCTGTTTGCGCGGGCTGATATCACGCGCGACCGTAATGATCTCGGTGACCAGCCGACTTTGCGGGTCACGAATCGCTTTGCCCGTGATTTCAAGCCAGATATAGGTGTCATCTTTGCGTTTTGTCCGGCAGGTGAAGGTTATCGGTTCACTGGTGAGTAGAAGCATCTGTGCGACTTCAGTCGCGGATTCAATGTCGTCCGGATGGATCGACTCCAGGCTGGGCTGACCAATCAACTCCTCCGGAGCATAGCCTAGCAATTGATGACTGGCGGAGGAAACAAAAATGCGCCGGTCGTCGGTTCCAGTGATAGAAATCATGTCACTGGCATTCTCCGCAATCAGGCGATATTTTTCCTCGCTTTTGCGCAGTTCTTCTTCAGAGCGCTTCCGTTCCGTGATGTCTTGTGCGACGCCATACATGCGAACGACGCGCTGGTGGGCTTCATCCCACTCTGGTTGACGGAAAATATGCACCCAGCGGACTTCGCCCGCTTTCGTGATAATTCGATATTCCTCGCTGCTTGATTCTCCTTGAAGGACTCGTTGGAGATGGGACTGAACAAGCGCTTCATCGTCTGGGTGGAAGAGGGCGTACTGGCCCTGCTCGTCAATTTCCTCCTGTTCGAAACCCGTTATCCGTTTGAACGACTCGGTGATCCACTCATGGACAAGAGTTCCGTCTGGTTCAATGCGGAACGCATAGGCGTAGTCGGAAATCAGTTCGGAAATAATGCGATAACGGTCTTCGTTTTCACGGAGTGTATTTTCAACTTCTTTTCGCCAGGTAATATCACGCATGATGGACTGCACGTAGAGCGGTTGTCCATTGGCGGCGTGGACGAGGCTGATGTTGACTTCGCCCAGAAATTGCGTACCGTCCTTCCGACGATAAGTGCGCTCAAACAGCGGGACATTTTCTCCATCCTTGAGCGCGTAGTCCACACTTCTGAAATGCGGAATTTCTGACGCCTCAATCACGTCGGTCAGGTGCATCCCAATCATTTCTTCTGTAGAATAACCGAGTTTTGAGGCCAGATTGTCGTTGACGAGTATGTAAATGCCGTTCAGATCAAGCAAGCTCACACAATCGTTCGACTGGTTGAGCAGGGCATGATAACGCCTTTCACTTTCGAGCAGCGCACTTTCAGTTACTTTACGTTCAGTGATGTCGCGCATAAAAATCGTAATGCCATCGCCAACCTGCGTGACTTGATGGTGCAGCCAGACCTGCTTGCCCCGTATGGTCGCCCGAAATTCTTCTTCAAGCGGCACTCCGGTTTTCGCTACCTGCCGATATTTCTCCAGAAAGTCGCTCGTGCGAATCCTTGGAAGGAGATCGCAAAGCTGTCGCCCGATGAATTCGTCTTTCCTCAACTGCAAAAATGAACTTCCATGCTCATTCACGTCCACGAAGACAAAATCAATGATCTGCCCGTCTTTATCACGCAAGCTTCTCAATAGATAAAAACTGTCGAGGGTACTCTCAATAGCCTGCCGAAGTGCTGCTTCCCGCTGCTCAAACTGCTTGCGTTGGTGAATATCAGTCGCTGTGATGATCTCAGCCGAAGCGCCATTGAATTCGATGATTTTCTGAGAGAGTTCGACCCAATCGAATTCACCCTGTGCGCGAAGGAATTCAACTTCAACTGTCGATTGCGTACTTATCCAGGATTCAGCACAGCGCGGAGCAACTAGATCGCTGAAGCGCATTGTCTTGAGTACGCTGCTGCTGTAACCAGTGAGCGCCTCTGCTGCATAGTTTGTCCACACAATGTTTTGAGCTTGTACGATAAAGATGGCAGCCGAGACCGCGTGGAGGTAATCAAATACATCTTCAACGCGCTGACTCATGGCGAGACTCTCCGGCTAAAACCTCTCGTTGGGAGGGATTGTTTAGTTGTATTTTAACACCGCTCTTGTCGCCGAAGTTCTCAACGAAAGTCTATACATTCATATTGCGAGGTATTTATACGAAATTTAAATGATGAATAATCGCAGTAAGTCGTGCCCCACGACTTGCTGCGATTAATTGTTTTGAGGCCTGTTGAGCGCTACTGACCATAAACGTGGGTGTAGCGATGATGTAACTTATTGATGTCTTCCTGCGAAATAGGCAGAGGTTCGCCGATTTGCATTGCTGTCCAGACGATGGCAGCATTGTCCTCAGTCATGATGGCTGCCTTGACCGCAGATTCAGCATTCGGGCCGACCGTAAATACGCCATGATTTTGTAGCAGGACGGCGAAATTAGGGCCGGGACATTGATCCAGAGCGCCGACGACTTCACGTCCTATTTCTTCACCGCCAATCAGCGCAAAGCCTGCGCACGGAATTGGGCCGCCGAATTCGTCAGCCATTGCGGTCAGTACGCAGGGGATTGGGCGGGCGAGGGCGGAGAAAGCCGTCGCGTAGCGCGAATGCGTGTGGGTGACCCCATTGATTTCGGGACGCTGCCGATAAATGTAACAGTGTGAGGCGGTATCGGATGAAGGCTTGTGTGCGCCTTCGACCACTTTGCCGTCCACGTCAACAATCACCATATTATCCGGTGTCAGGTCGCCGAAGCGGATACCGCTCGGCTTGATGACAACAAGGCCACTTTCCGGGTCACGTGCGCTGATATTGCCACTTGTCCAGGCGAAAAGGT
>DAOUCB010000220.1:0-19200 GCA_034432495.1 Anaerolineae bacterium
CGAATTCAAGGAGGGGGCGAAAAACAAAACCGTTCACGGGAAGATTTTTGGCATTTTACAAAGGTGTCCTCTCCTCAGCCCTCAAGGGAGAGGGACTTTCTCCCCTTCGCCATAAGCGAAGCGACGGGAGAAGGGGCAGGGGATGAGGGAAAAATCATTTTACGCACAACTTTTTCAATACCCTCATGGCGTGCCCCAACCATCAAGGGATAATCCCCAAAGACTTTCTACAGTTTATTTTGCGCGCTGCGCAGTGATCACTGCAAAATAAGGGTGCCGTCGATTTCTTTGAGAAAGATAAGCGCTTCGGGCATATCATCAAAACGGCGATAGCGAGACTGCGTGAGCAGGCCGACAAAATCGAGCGCGAACTTGACCATCGGGTTCATCCTGCCGACGACGATCATCCAGCCCATGTGGGGATGGGTGGGGCCGGACTGTACCGCTTTGAGCGCGGCAGGAATATCCTCGATTTTCTGGAGGGTGCGCATATCGACCAGAAAATGCACCAGCGCCGTGCTGCCGATCAGCGTCGCACCGGTTTCGGCGACAACGCCCTTCACTTCTTCGGGCGTCAGGACGCCTTCGGCCTTGAGCAAAACAACCCGTTCCGGTTGATACCAGGAAACTTCGAATGGCATACGATGAAACCTCGGCAATCGTCACAATAAACGAGGGTTAACAAA
Organism: Anaerolineae bacterium; assembly: GCA_034432495.1. GTDB lineage: Bacteria > Chloroflexota > Anaerolineae > Aggregatilineales > Phototrophicaceae > Flexifilum. The sequence goes on from DAOUCB010000220.1 coordinate 687, forward strand.
AATTTCCCTTGTTTTAATTGTAACATCACCCCACCCAGGGTTTGAGTAAAGAACGATGTGTCCGAGTTCATAGGCGGATACCGTTGTCAGCGGCGCGCAGTGAGCACATTCACCTCGCTCAGGAATTGTTCGGCTTCAGACATGGATGAGACCGATTTATAGCGCGATTTGATGATCAGACCGATAAAATCCATCCCAAATTTGATGGCTGGGTTCGCCGCACCGACGACGATCATCCAGCCCATGAGCGGATGATGCCAACCGGACTGCACCGTCTTGAGCGTCCCGGAAAGGTTGTCGATCTTTCGGAGCGTTCGGGTATCCACGATAAAATGGACGAGCGTTTCGCAATCCGCCATCATCGCCGTTGCTTCGACGATGATGCCCTGAATATCCTCAACGGTCACAAGACCGTCCATCCGCAGCAGCAAGACCTGATTTGGTTGAAACCACGAGAGTTGAAATGGCATAAGCCCCCCTTAGTTCATTGCGAAAGACTTGAGGAATAATCTACAAAATTCATATCCTCAATTGTCATTATAACAAGGGATAGGAGGCTTATGCACAAAGAAGTATTAACTCAGAATAAATACGTATATCTACGTATTTATACGTCGAGCAGGAGCGCGACCCTGAGCGACCAGGCGCGGTACAGCGCATAGAAAAAGGTCTTCAGTTCGGCGATGGTACGGTCGTCATCCGGCTGAACGGTCATCTGGAACGGGTAATCGCGCGCGATCTGGTCGGCACTCAGGCGGTTGGTCGTGATTTCGACAATCTGGGCGGTTTCAGCGTCACGCGGGATGGCGTTAAAGAGCAGCAGCAGCGCGCCGGCATGAGCAGGCTGAAGATTGCCGAGCAGAAAAAGCATCTCGAAGACCTGATTGGCGGTGATAATGAACTCGACCAGATCGCGCCCGGCGACGCGGCGTTCCTCGAAATAGGTGGCATTGGCACGCAGCGGTTTGACAGGTTCGCCATCGTAGCCGAGTTCCTGAATGCCCTGGCGGAGCAGCAGCCAGATGAGCGGCTGATCGATCCCCGGTAACTGATCGAGCAGCCAGCGTTCGGCTGCCGCCGAGATTGGGTAAGCCACCGAGCCGATGCATCCGAAGGGTGCGCCAGTGATATTGGCAGGACAGCCGACACAATACGATTCCAGCGGGATGAGTTCCTGCGCCAGATCGAGCATCTCCTGAACGACGATGACGCGGGTCTCTTCTTCGCCGTCGCGGTTGGTACGTGTGAATTCGAAACCCATTTCGCTGGGTGGACGCTGATCGCCATTTTCGCGGAACAATTTGATGACCGCCCCGGCACGCTCGCGCGACTTGAGGCGCTCGACGATGCTTTCCGTGGTCAGAGTTTGCTTGGGAACGCAGGAATAATCAATGACGTAGTCGATTGCCATCAGAAACTCTCAGCCTGGTTGTTCGATAGGCCAGAGATTATAACCAAGCTGGTCATTGATCAATGAGGCTCTTGTAGAGCATCAGGCCGCCCAACCGCGACAGGCGTAACGGCGATAAGTGCCCAGATCGTAGGCGCTGCCGACCTGAGTCGATGCGCCAACGGTCAGCATCGACGGCTGCCACCAGAAACGGACGCAGCTTGAGTCGGTGCGCAGCGTGATGCCGCTTTCGGGATAGATGGCGACGTGATAGAGCGGCAGACTGATCGGCTGGCTGCCCTGATAGCCGAGCGTCCCGACGAACGATCCCTGATCCGGCTGACCCAGCGCCGACCAGAGCAGACCAAACGGGAGAAGGTCATTCATGCGGACGATACGGACGATGCCGCTCTGGATCACCAGACTGCCGGAGACAACCTGACCGGAGTCATCGTTCCACGTCCAGTCGATGTACCAGATAGTGCGACGCTGTGCTGCGTCAGCGGCGGCCTGACGGGTATCAAGCGCGACAAAGTGGGGGTCGGTTTGCAGCAAGTGGATGGCATCGTGATAGGACGTGTGGTCGGGGCGGATGCCCTGCCAGCAGGGAAGCGCACAGCCGGGAGGCGGCTCAATGAGCTGAAGCAGCGGGGAAGCGGCGTGCGGCAGCCCATAAACTGTCCCGATCAAGACCGTGAGCAGTACCAGCAAGGCTCCTGTCAGCTTCAGGCAGAACGTGGTCATGGCATCATGCCAAACATTTTCTATCAGTGTAATGCAGGCCGATAAAAATGCCAGCGACCGCCGGAGAATGCTGCTACACGGTACACGGAGAGCCGCCTCACGCGAACGGAAGGTGCCGGATAGGCTATAGAGCAAGATAAAGCGCAACAGGGCAAAGAGAGCAAAAGCGTCAACGCAAAAACGCAAAGACACAAAGACACAAAGACACAAAGAAAGATAAAAAAGGGCCTGTGGGTATAATTGGTGCAAATTTGCGCGCAGATAGATTTTCAGGCATTGGGAGCGAAAGACAATGGCATTCAGGATTGCAAACGCGCCGTGTTCGTGGGGCGTGATTGAAGGGATCGAAGGCGACCGCAGCGGATACAAACGCGTGATCGACGAGATGCAGGCGACGGGCTACGTGGGGACGGAACTGGGTGACTGGGGCTTCATGCCGACCGACCCGGCGCAGCTTGCGCAGGAACTCGGATCACGCGATCTGAGCCTGCTGGCTTCGTGGGTGAGCGTGTGGCTGCACGACGCGAGCAAGCATCAGCAAAGCGCGGACGAGGCGGTGCGAACGGCGAAACTGCTGGCGGAAGTTGGCGGCAAAGACAGCTTCATCGTGCTGGGGAACGACCCGTATGGCGTACCGATGCGCTCGCAGAACGCGGGACGGATCACGCCGGAGATGGGGATGGACGACGCGACCTGGAAGGTGTTCGCCAAGGGCGCGAATATCATCGCCCAGCGGGTGATGGACGAAGCGGGGCTGCGAACTGTGTTTCATCACCACATCGGGACCTGGGTGGAAACCCCGGCAGAAACGGCGCGCCTGCTGGACATGACCAACATCAACCTGATTGGGCTGTGCTTTGATACGGGTCACTGGAAGTTTGCAGGCGGCGACCCGGTGGAAGGCATCAAGAAATTTCAGGATCGCATCTGGCACGTCCATTTCAAGGATCACGAGCCGAAGGTGGCGCAGCAGTCGCGGGAGCAGGCATGGGATGGGCCAACCTCGGTGGGGCATGGGGTATTCTGCGAACTGGGCAAGGGTGACGTCGATTTCCCGGCGGTGCGCGACACGCTCAAGGACATTGGGTACGAGGGCTGGATTGTCGTGGAGCAGGACGTTCTGCCGGGGATGGGGACGCCGAAGGAAAGCGCGCAGCACAACCGAGACTATCTAAAGAGCATCGGGCTGTAAAAAGATAAGCGATAAGACATTCAACACAAAGACGCAAAAGTGCAAAGGAAAGATCAAAGGGCGCACAGCACAGCCGTGCGTTGAGAAAACAACAGGGGTTTTTAACGCCGGATGCTCAAAGCATCCGGCTACGAAAACAAGCACCCTAAAGGGCGCTCACAGAGGCTCGTCTGAATAGTCGCCGCAGAGGGCATGGGCAGAAAACTAGCCTAACACCGAGAGAGAGAAACGGAACTGGCAATCAGGGTATTTGTACTATTCGTGTGCGGGACGATAGGCATATTTCTCCAGCACATCCGGATTGAGTTCGACGCCGAGGCCGGGTTCATCGCTGAGAGTGAACCACCCATCGGTGGGGACGGGGCGGTTGCGAACCAAATCGGTCGCCAGCGGTGATCCCATCATCGTGAATTCCTGGACGGGCTGGTGCGAGAGCGTGACGTTAAAGTGCAGGCTGGCGGCGACGAGGATGCCGGTGCTCCAGGCGTGCGGCACGACCAACCGATGATGCAAATCGGCGAGCGTGGCGATCCGTTTGGCTTCGGTAAAGCCGCCAATGCGGGCGAGATCGGGCTGCAAAATATCGATGTTGGCGCGCTCGATCAGGTCTTTGAATTCTTCAGCGACGGTGTTCATTTCGCCTTCGGCGAGGCGAATGGTGGTGCTGCGCGAGAGGCGGGTATAGCCGTCGAAATCGTCGGGGTCGAGCGCTTCTTCCAGCCAGTAGAGATCATACTGCTCGATGCGGCGAGCAAGTTCGCAGGCAGTCGGGGCATCCCAGCAGTTGCCACCATCGATCATCAGGAGCGGGTCTGCGCCGAGGGTGTGGCGGGCTGCACCAATGCGAGTCACGTCGGCTTTCAAGTCCTGACCGAGCGTCCCCCAGCCGAGCTTAACCGCCGAAAAGCCGTCGGCTAAATCCTGCTTGAGCATCGACTCGACTTCGGCGGGCGTGTCAGGCATCAGGTGGCTGGCATAGGCACGGATCGACCGTCGCTGTGCGCCGCCCAACAGTTTATAGATGGGCTGTTCGGTGGCTTTGCCGAGAATGTCCCAGAGAGCAATGTCGATGCCGCTCATGGCATGGATGACGACACCGCGCCGCCCGTAGTAGATCGAGTTCTTATACATGCGCTGCCAGAGCGCCGTGATCTCGAATGGATCCTGACCGATCAGAAGTTCGCGCAGGCCGCGCGCCACGCTGTGGGAAGGCGGCGTTTCGATGACGGCCTTGACGACGTAGGGCGACGACGAGACTTCACCGAGGCCAACAATCCCCGCATCGGTGTGGATGCGGACGATGAGGGCGTCCTGCGTGCCATCGGCGGCGTTCACATTGACATCGGGCAGGCGCAGGACGATGGCTTCAACGTCGGTGATTTTCATGAAGGGTGTTCCTCGGCTGATAAAATCGGGCGGCAAAAACCATTCAAGCCCTAATGGCGCACTGAAAATTCATTGCGAGTCACGATTATTGCCGGAAAAGATCACAAACTTAACGCAAAGACGCAAAGACGCAAAGGAAAGGAAAATCGAAGGAACGAAGTTTTCCCTTCAGGAATTTTTGCATTTGGTTGTGTGTGAAATATAATGACACGCGAGACGACCATTCTTAATATCTTACACCGCACGATTAACCGTCGGAGCGGAAGGAGGCAGCAGCGCCAGCCGAAGAAAATGAACGCTGAATATCGGTTCCGCCTTATTTTCGTAACGCACCCTGAATCCATGAGTGAAACGAAAGAGAATCGACATGAAAAACGAGCAGGAGCAAGGCGTCAAAAGTCAGTTGCTGAATCAGCTCAAGAGCGGTCAAATTTCACGGCGGCAGTTTATGCAAATGATGACTGTCGCGGGTCTGGGACTCGCGGGGGTCAATGCGCTGGGGGCAATTCCAGCATGGGCGCAGGACGCCTCTGATCGCCCACTGACGCCAACAATCTACCAGTGGATGATCGACCTGCATCCCGGTATCCCGGATGTAAACGCCGCTTTCGGCGACGTGAACCAGCAGATCGCTCCGGTGGCGGGTTTCGATACCAGCCGCTTCGTCGCGGAAGCCAAATCCGAGATGAGCACCTGGGATTTGTATCTGGGCGCAACGCCGTTTGTCGATATGGCAGCGCTGGTCAAGACCGGCGCGATTGAACCCTGGGACGACTATATCCCCAAAGATGTGCTGGACGACATCCTCCCCGCCGTCCGCGAAGAAAGCACGTTCGAGGGCAAACTTTATCACTGGCCTTTCCTGCTGGACGTGATCGTTCAGGCATACAACTCAAAACTGACGACAGATGCGGGTCTGCCTGATACCGCCCCGGTGGACTGGGATGAATATCTGGCGAACTCGCAGGCGATTCTCGACAAAGGCACCGCACGTTATGGCTGCACTTTCGACGCGCACGGCTGGCGCTCGCTCTGCCCGATCACGCACAGCATCAGCACCGACGTGTACTACACGCTCGAAGGCGACCCGAACCCCGGTATGCTGTTCGACTTCACCAACCCGGCAGTCGTGCAAGCACTGGAACTGATGAAGAAAATGCTCGACCTGTCTTCCGCGAACGCGCTTCAGCCGGGTTCGACCGACGGCGGCGTCAACAATACGCCTGACGAAGTGGCGTTTGGCGCGCAGCAGGTCGCTTATTACATCAAGTATCAGAACGCCCCGCTGCGCTTCGCCTCGACGTGGGATGATCCGTCGGCGCTGCGTCTGGGCGCGCTGCCGAAAGCCAAAGATGGCGCGGGCGGCACAGTCTTCTGGAACACGGGCGCGGTGCTGTTCAAGTATGGGCAGAACAAGCAAAAAGCTGCCGATTATCTGGTCAAGCTGACGCGCGACCCGCAAATCTGGCAGGACTCGATTGCCGGAACGCCGCAGGCGCACCCCGGTCAACTGCCGCCCTACAAGTCGATCTACGACGGCTGGGATGCGGACAAACCGGACTGGCTGGCAGGTCAGCCCTGGGTTCCGCTGGTGCGGGCGCAGTTCGACTCCGCAAAGGCGATTCCGAACCATGCCTTCGGTCTGTCGCAGTTCATCATTGGGCAGCCGCTGTGGGAAAAATATCTCTCCGGCGAAGAAGCCGACCCGATGGTCGCGCTGCAAGCGGCGAAAGATGCGGTTGTCGCCGAAATTATGAAGACCAGCTAACGTCAACAACCCTTGGCGTCGTGGAAACCCGCTTCCAGTTCGGAAACGGGTTTCTTGATCTTTACTGTTCGCACGAGATCCGCAGGAGTGAAGAATGGCGAGTGTCGCGCTGCCCCACGACGCGAGCATGTGGCGTCGGCTCCGGCTGCGAATGGAGAATGCCGGGCATTGGGTTTACCTGCTGCCAGCGCTGATCTTTTTCGTTGGCTACCAGCTTTACCCGATCCTCAGTGTCCTGTGGATGAGCTTCACCGATTTTCACTATTTACGCAGTGACCCGGTTAACTTTATTGGCTTGCAGAATTACATCAACGCCGTCAACGATCCGCTGGTGTGGCAGGGGTTGGGGCGCGCGCTGGCTTTCACGATCCTGTTTCTGCCGGGGTGCATCTTCATTCCTCTGTTTCTGGCGATTCTGGTGGATCGCGTCAAGAATGAGCGCGTCTCCAGCATTTACAAAATCATCCTGCTGATTCCGGCGGTGATTCCCGGCCCGATGATTTTCGTGCTGTGGACATGGCTGTACGGCTTCGACATCGGCCCGATCAATCACTTACTGGTGGAAGTGCTGCACATCTTCAATTATCGCAACGCGCCGCAGTGGCTCGGCAATTCGGCGCTGACGCTGCCCGCGATTGCGATTATGGAAGTGTGGTGGGGGCTGGGCTATCACACGATTTTCTTTCTGGCGGGGCTGGCCTATATCCCACATGAACTGTTCGAGGCCGCCAAAATCGACGGCGCGAACGAGTGGCAGATGTTCTGGCATGTAACGCTGCCGCGCCTGCGTCCAGTGATGATCGTGCTGGTGGTGCTGCGCTTCGGCACGGCGATGGCGGTGATCGACGAATTCCTGATCATGGGCGGGTTCAACCGCGCGCTGCCGACGTATACCTGGACGGTGTATATGTGGCAGCTCGCCTTCCAACTGGGCGACTGGTATCAGGGGTACGCGGCGGCGATTGGCTGGATTGGCGCGATTGCCATGCTGATCGTGGTCGGCGGCCTGTTCTATCTGTTCCGCAACCGAGACTAGGAGCGACTGATGGCGATGAGTCAAACAAAAGTCTCCGGTGCATCTGTGACATCGACAGCGCACCCGAAACATCCACACCATACCCTGCGCAATATTTTCCTTCACGGAACGCTGATCTTCTTCTGCCTGATTGTGATTCTGCCGCTGGCGTGGGTACTGCTGCTGTCGGTGAAGTCGATCCCCGACGCTTACACGGGCGATTTCTGGCCCAAGCAGTTCGACTTTTCGCACTACGCCTACGTCTTCGAAGCGATTCCGACGCTGATTCAGAACATGGGCAACAGCATCTTCGTCACGCTTTCGACGGTGGTGCTGACCTCGATCTGCGCGATTTTGGCGGGGTATGCGCTGGTGCATCTGAAGATGCCGGGGAAAGTGCTGGTCGTTTCGCTGCTGGTGGGGTCGCTATTCTTTCCGAGCCGCCTGATCTCGCTGATCTCGATTTTCCAGATTCAGACCAAACTCGGCCTGATCAACACGCTGCCCGGCTTGATTCTGCCCTATGTGACGCTGAATCTGGCGACGAGTGTGCTGATCATGCGCGGGATGTTCCAGCAGATTTCGAACGAAATTGTCGAAGCGGCAAAAATCGACGGCTGCAACACCTGGCAAACGCTGCGACTGATATTGCTGCCGCTGGTCAAAAACGGGATCGTGGTGCTGGTGATTGTCAACTTCGTGACGGCGTGGGGCGAATATCTGCTGGCAGTCACGCTGACGAACGATCAGGGCGTGCGGACGATGCCGGTGGTGCTGGCGAGCGCCTTCGGCGGCATGGGTGCATGGGCGTGGCCTCGCATCGCGGCGGTGTACGTGATGGTAATCACGCCGGGGATCATCGTGTTCGCGATTGCACAGCGCTCGTATCTGAAGGGTCTGCTGGAAGGCGCGATTAAGGCATAATATAGACCCTGCTTACCTCACTCCGACCTCGCAAGCTCGGTCGTGCCCTCTCCATACGGAGAGGGCGGTTGAGCGCAGCGAAACGGGTGAGGTAAATATTCAAATTAGCCCCAAGAAAGGTCACAGATTGTGACGACAAGCAGCGAGCTACAGGCAAAAATCGAGCAGTGGGTCAATGATCACGCCGACGACGTGCTGCAACTGACCGAGGCACTCATACGCTTCCAGAGCGAACAGCGCGTGCCGACAGGCTGGGAAAAAGACGCGCAGATGTTCGTCGCCGAAACGCTGCGCGGGATGAATCTTGAACTGGATATTTTCGAGCCGACTGAGGTCGAGGGGCTGACGGAGCATCCAGCCTACTGGCCGGGACGCGATTACCGCAATCGCCCGAACGTGGTCGGCATCTGGCGCGGCAAGAAATCGGGCGAGGCGAAGTCGCTGATGGTGTCGAGCCACGTCGATGTGGTGATGGGGCTGGAGGGACGCTTTCCGCCTTACAGTCCGGTACGACAGGGCGACAAACTCTACGGACGCGGCTCGAACGACATGAAAGGCGGGCTGGCGGCGAGCATCATGGCGGTGCGCTGTTTGCAAGAGATCGGCGTGAAACTCGACGGCGATCTGTACGTCGAGAGCGTGGTCGATGAGGAAATGGGCGGCTCGAACGGGACGCTGGCCTCGCGGGTGCGCGGTCACAACGCCGACGCCTGTATCGTGCCGGAACCGAACGGGATGATGGTTTCGCCCGCGCATCGCGGCGGCGTGATCTGGAAAATTCGCATCAAGGGAGCAGCGGGGATGCCATTCAGCGGGAGCGAGTTGATCAACCCCGCTTACGGGATTGGGCATCTGATTGTGGCGATTCAGGCATGGGAGAAGGCGCGCAATCAACGGACGACTCCGCCGCCGATTTACAAAGATGCGCCGGGATTGCCGGTCGTACTGAGTACGGTCAAGGCGGGCGATTTTGTCGCTGGCACGGGGAACAGTGTGCCGAGTTATGCGGAACTGGAAGTGTGGGCGGAAATTTATCCGGGGACGAGCTTTGAAGAACTGCGCGACGATTTGATCGGGCATCTGGAAAAAGTCGCCGCCGAAACGCCGATCATTCAGCAGTGTGAGCTGGAAATCACACAGGTGATTCGCTATCTGCCGGGGAGCGAGATTCCGGCGGATCACCCGATTGTGCAGGCGGTCAGCCGCTCGTATACGGACATCAAGGCGCAAGCGCCTGTGGTGCGCGGCGCGCCGTTCGCCTGCGACGGGTATGTGTTCAACCTGCACAGCCCGACGCCGTGTGTGATTTTAGGGCCACGCGGGGCGAATGCGCACGCGCCCGACGAATGGGTCATGATTCAGGACTTGATTGATCTGACGAAAATATTCGCGCTGACGGCGGTGGATTGGTGTAATCGGGGTAAGTAGGGATCAGCCCCTCTATCCCTGCTGACCAAGAGCGGGGCAGCTTCCCTTTCTCCCACGCAAGGCGTGTGGCCGAACAAGTTCGGGGAGAAAGGGAGAAAACGGCGGATCGGCAAGCAGGAATGTAGGGGCGACCTGCCAGGTCGCCCCTACAGACCGACGTTCGTGTAAATTCTCGATTATTTGACCAATGGTTAGGGGGAAAGCGTGGATTTACAGCTTACGGGCAAGGTCGCGGCGATTACAGGCGGAAATGTCGGCATCGGGTATGAAGTTGCGCGGGCGCTGGCGGCGGAAGGGGTCGGTGTGGCGCTGTGCGCGCGCGATGCCACGAGCGTGTTCGAAGCAGCAAACAGCATCGCGGCGGAATTCGGCGTCAAGGCGATTGGCGTCAAAGCCGACGTGACCGTTCCAGCAGAGATTGATGGTTTCGTGGAGGCGGTTCGGGCGGAATTCGGCGGCGCGGACATCCTGATCAACAACGCGGGGCAAGGCACGAACGAGACGATCATGGACGCAAGCGATGATCGCTGGCAGTACTACTGGGAACTGCATGTCATGGCGGCGATTCGTCTGGCGCGCGGGCTGGTGCCGTCGATGAAGCAACGCGGCGGCGGTGTGATTTTGAACAACGCCTCGATTTGCGCGACGCAGCCCATGTACAACGAGCCGATCTACAACACGACCAAAGCGGCGCTGGTGATGATGTCGAAGTGCCTTGCGCATGAACTGATCCCGTTCAATATTCGCGTGAACGTGGTCAATCCGGGCTTGATTGAGACGCCAGGATGGACTGTCCCGGTGAGCAAATGGGTGGAAGGCACAGACGAAACCGTCGAGCAGCGGCTGAACCAGATCGCCAAACAATATGCGCCGATTGGACGGTTCGCGACGGCGGAAGAACTGGCGCAGTTTTTCGTGTTCCTGTGTTCACCGAAGGCGAGTTACTGTGTCGGGTCGTCGTATTACGTCGATGGCGGTTGGCTGAATGTGGTGACGTAAAGGATCGTATCTCGTAGGGGCGCACGGCCGTGCGCCCCTACATTTGGGCAGACACGTGGGTCTGCCCCTACAAAAACATGCGCGAAATCAACAGAGGATGGAAACGGGATGGCTTCATTAGCGGGGAAAATCGCGCTGGTGACGGGCGCGGCGAATGGCATTGGCGAAGCAACGGCGCGACGGTTGGCGGCGGATGGGGCGCGGGTGGTGCTGACCGACATCGACGAGCAGGCGTTGAGCACTGTCGCGGGGAGTATTCGTAAGAGCGGCACCGACGTGATGCAGTTCACCCTCAACGTGACGGATCGCGCACAGGTGGAAAGCGTGTTTGCGGCGGTTGTCGCGGACTGGGGGACGCCGCATATTCTGGCGCACGTCGCCGGAATCGCGATTGTGCATCACTTTCTCGACGTGACCGATGAAGAATGGCAGCGCACGATTGGCGTCAACCTGACGGGGTCGTTTCTGGTGGCGCAGGTGGCGGCACGGGCGATGGTCGCCGCCGGGATTCACGGCGCGATTGTGTTCATGGCCTCGACCAACGGGCTGGTCGCGGAAGAAAATCTGGCGGACTACAACGCCTCGAAGTTCGGCGTGGTGGGGCTGACCAAATCGCTGGCGATTGACCTGGCGCAGCACCAGATTCGCGTCAACAGTGTCAACCCCGGCCTGATCAAGACACGGCTGACGAAAGGTGTGTGGGAGAGCGAAGAAAATACTCAGTGGTACACCAAAGAGCGCATCCCCTGGGGGCGGCTCGGCCTGCCGGAGGAAGTGGCGGCCTGCGTCGCGTTTCTGGCCTCGGATGATGCCTCTTACGTGACCGGGCATTCGCTGGTCGTCGATGGTGGTCAACTGACTCTGTAGGAACTGAGAGAAACCATGCCAGCAGAATTGATGGGCTACGCCGACCGCTTCAGTGTCGCACCCGGCGAAAAAATCGAGTTCAAGGTCAGTACCGACTGCGCGGACTACGAAGCCAGCGTCGTGCGGTTGATTCACAGCGGGGTGGACGGTACTGAGTTCAAAATGGAAACGGTCGATGCGCCGAAGCCACAGCACGGGCGCAAGCAGACGGCCTACACAGGATCGTATGCGCAGGTCGAACACTCGGCAGTGCTGAACCTGACAGGCAGTTTCACGCTTCAGGCGTGGATTTGGCCTACGACGCCGGAATTGGGCGAAGTGCAGGGACTGATCAGCAAGTCGGCGGCGGAAAGTCATGCCCCCGGTTTCACGGGCTACACGCTGGCGATCAGCGAAACGGGGAGCTTAGCCTTGATGATAGGCGACAAGCTTACCGTGAGGCAGGGCGATCAAGTGTCGGTCGCTCGTATTTATGCGGGAGCACCGATGCGCGCACGGCAGTGGTACTTTGTGGCGGCGACCTTTGATGCAGAAACAGGAATTGTGGCGCTCTATCAACAGCCGCTCTCAAACTTTGCGGTGGATGCCTCAGCAGTGACGCGCCAGCAAGCGACCGAGTTCGAGACGATCAGCCGGAATGACGCGCCGCTGCTCATAGCAGCCAGTCATCTGGACATCATCGACAATCGTGATGCAGCACGCGGGCTGTACAACGGCAAAATCGACAGCCCGCGCATTTTCAGCCGTGCGCTGAGCGCCGACGAGATCGAGCGATTGCAGCAAGGTAGCGACCCCGCTGAAATTGGCGGCGAGAGTCTGGTGGCAGCCTGGGATTTCTCGACCGATATGGCCTCGGCGAAAATCCGCGATGTGGGGAAAAACGGGCTGCACGGCAGCGTGATCAACATGCCGATGCGCGCCGTCACCGGACACAACTGGGATCAGAGTGTCTATGATTTCAAATTTGCGCCGGAGCAGTATGGGGCGATCTACTTCCACGACGACGATCTGGAAGATGCGCGCTGGGAGACGGATTTCGAGTGGGCAGTTCCTGAAAACCAGCGCAGCGGCTTCTACGCGGCGCGGCTGAAGTCGGGCGATCAGGAAGAATACATCCCGTTCTTCGTGCGCCCCAAGCCCGGTACGGCGACGGCGAAAGCGGCGATCCTCGTACCGACGATGACGTATCTCGCCTATGCCAACGAGCGTATGAAGTCGTTCCCGATTCACGAAGCAGCCTTTACTGACCGCAAAATCGTCAAAGACCCGCTGGACGTGTATCTGGAAGCGCATCCCGAATTCGCCATGTCGATCTACGACCTGCATTCGGACGGGAGCGGCTGTGCTTATTCAACGCGGCTGCGCCCGATTGTCAACATGCACCCGAATTACCGCATGTGGCTGATCGGCGGGGCGCGTCACCTCGCAGCGGAACTCAATCTGGTGGACTGGCTGGAAGCGAAGCAGATCGACTACGACGTGATCACCGACGAGGATTTACATCACGAGGGCGTCAATCTGCTGGCGCACTACAAGGTGATCCTGACGGGAACCCATCCCGAATACTGGACGACGCCGATGCAGGCTGGGCTGGAAAGCTATCTCGACAACGGCGGCAGGCTGATGTATCTCGGCGGCAACGGCTTCTACTGGGTGACGGCGGTTGACCCGGAGCGCCCACACGTGGTCGAGGTGCGGCGCGGCAACGGCGGCACGCGCGCATGGAACTCCGCGCCGGGGGAGCAGTATCACAGCGCGACCGGAGAAATGGGCGGGTTGTGGCGGCATCGCGGCAAAGCGCCGAACACGGTCGGCGGGATCGGCTTCAGCGGCATGGGCTGGGGCGCGCCGACACCGGGATACGTCCGCCAACCAGGGAGCTTCGACTCGCGCGCGGCCTTCATCTTCGAGGGCGTGGGCGATGACGAGATCATCGGCAACTTCGGCACAGTGCTGGGCGGTGCAGCGGGTGACGAGATCGACCGGATGGACTATGCGCTCGGCAGTCCACCGCATACCCTTTTGCTGGCGACCGCGACGGGTCACAGCCGCAAATATCTGCCGGTGATCGAGGACGTTCTCGAACTGACGACTGGGCTGATCGAGGCGCAAGACCCGAACGTTCGCGCCGATATGGTCTACTTCGAGACGCCGAACGAGGGCGCGGTCTGGTCGAGCGGATCGATTACCTGGTGCGGCAGCCTGGGACACAACCACTACGAGAATAACGTGTCGCGGATCACCGAGAACGTACTGCGAAAGTTTCTGGAATAGGGAAGCCACCGCTCGCCGCTGACCAAGAAAGGGCGAGGCTGCCGGTAAATTCGTCGAAATCGGGGGTGATTACTTCATGTTCGAAATCATCGGCCTGCCCAACCCAGACGTGGTTAGGAGGTGCTGCCGAATCTGTGTTAGACGCAGCCCCCAAAACCATGTGGCTAAAGCGGGCACGATATATCGTGCCCCTACAGCACGCGGACGTACACAGATGGGTAAGCTCCACAAAAAAATTCACACCGATTTGAAACACACCAGACCGCAAATTAACGACATAATATTTGAAGCAAACATAATTTCATACAAGGAGATTTCAAAATGCCTGAGAAACAAGGAAGCCTCGCACTGCTCGATGATCCGCTGAGCCAGGAGCTTTTGAACTCCCCCCTGATGGCCCACCTCGCCTATGTCGCCCCGGATGGCAGCCCGCGCATCATGCCAATCTGGTTCTCGTGGGAATACGGTGAGATTGTATTTTGCAGCGTGATTGTGGCGCTCAAGCTCAAATCGCTGAAGGATGGCACCAAAGTCTCGGTCGATATTGACCGCCCTGCATGGCCTTACCCGCGCCTGCTGATTCGCGGTACGGTTTCGACCACCGAATATGCGGGCGTCGTTCCCGGCTACCGCGATACGGCGATTCGTTACATTGGTGAGCAGTATGGCAATATGTTCATCGGCGCGATGGAAGGAACAAAAATGCACATGATGCGCATCGCCGTCAAACCGACCTGGGTCGGCCTGTACGACTTCGAGTCGCGGATGCCAGGGCAGCACTAATTCAAAAGCTAAGAGCGGCTGATACGCGCGTCAGCCCCAGCAAGCTATAGGGCAGTGTTCCTCATAGTTTGCCGCGTGGAATAGCGCAGGTGGATCAGGTTTTTCGCGCAGAAGGCGCAAACACCGCCTCGATTGGGGAATGATCACTCAGGCCAGTCTCGCGCAGCAGGTGAAGATACGTACATTCCTGCGGCTGTAATGACTGCGACGCGAGGACGTGATCCAGCCGAAAGCCAAAGGTTCGACCGCGATTGTAGGCCACCCAACTGTGATCCTGCGGGATAAAGCCGTGCAGGTTGCGATAAACATCCCGCAGATCGTAATCTATCAAGCCGACGAGAATCGCGCGTTCGGCGGCTGTCTGACGTTCGCGCCCGCGCCGCACATGATACGTGCCATCGTTACGGATGCGCTCGCCAAAGGTGATCACGACGCCATCAGCGAGTTCACGCTGCGGAAAGTTGAAATCACCACACAGAATGCGATGATGCCGACAGGAACGGGCGAGTCGTGAACCGAGTTCCTCCAGAAATGCCCACTTTATGCCATCCGGGTTGGCAATGGTCGGCACATGGACAGCGTGCAGCTCAATCGTCCCGTAGGGGCTGCTGACGAGCGCGGTCAATGTCCCTTCCGCGCAGGGTTGAGGGTGAAGCGCGTTGAGGCGTCGTTTTCGGCGCACAGGCCAGCGGCTGGCGATGACAACGTAGCCGCGATGCGAAACGGCTTTGACGACTTTGCTATCGAGGACGTACGGCAGGCCAATCTGCGTACAGTGTTCGCGCACGGCCTCAAGATTTTTCGCGGTAACTTCCTGTAAGGCGATAAGATCGGGTTGGCGGCCTGCCAGCGCCGCAATCTGCTGATCGATGGCGCGGCGCTTGTTGACGTTCCACGAGATCAGCCGCACGGTCACGAGGTTGGTTCCCTGCCCATCAAGCCAAAAAGCGCAGCGACCCTGCTCATCATTCAGATGCGGGCTTCGGTTTCGAGCAGCAGCTTCAGGTTGTGGAGACTCTGGTCGAGGTCGCGCTCATTCTTCTGCTCGATCTTGTGGCGGTTGAGGCTTTGCCCCAGCATTGACCCCGGCAGCGAATAGGCGACCTGCACTGTCAGGTGGGTTGCGCCGTCGATTTCGGCGAGGCTGAAGTCGAACATGCTGTCGATGCCGCTGAGCGTGCGCACAACGAGATGATGCCCCTCCTCGATTTGCAGCACCTGATGTTCGCCTTTGATGCGAATGCCCATCATGTTATAGGTGTAACGCGCCACCGAGCCGACAGCGGTCGGCGGCGGCGTCACGCGCTGCTGAAGCTCGAAGGCAGGCCACCATTCGCTGATCCGCTCTGGCTGATCGGCAATCAGCGCGAACACGACGGCGGGCGACGCCTGAATATCAATGGACTGCTCGACCTGCGGCATAAAGCGTTCTCCCAGTGGCGGGCTTCAGCGCTTTGGCTTCAGCGCTATCGTTTCATTATAACGGATTGCGAAAAGCTGTGGACGCGTCGTGGACTGGTCATGGGTTGGTACAGCAGTCAAGAGGTGCGGTAAACTAAAGGCAATATTAGACACATTTCCCTTTGGAGAAGTCGAGTCATGGTGAAGATCAGCTTTTTAGGCGCAGGCAGTACCGTATTCGCCAAGAATTTGATGGGCGACATTCTGAGCTTTCCTGAACTGGCGAATGCAACCATCAGCCTGCACGACATCAACGATGAACGCCTGCACACTTCGGAAATCGTGGCGCACCGCGTCGCGGAGGCATTGGGTGCGAACCCCAAGATCGAAGCGACGCTCGACCGGCGCGCCTCGCTCGATGGTGCGGATTACGCCATTTCGATGATTCAGGTCGCGGGCTACAAACCCGGCACGGTGACCGACTTTGAAATCCCCAAGAAATACGGCTTGCGCCAGACGATTGCCGACACGATGGGCATTGGCGGGATCATGCGCGGCCTGCGCACGATTCCAGTGCTGCTCGATATGTGTCACGACATGGAAGAACTCTGCCCGGACGTGACCTTCCTGCAATACGTCAACCCGATGGCGATGAACTGTTGGGCGATTAACCGCGCCACCAAGATCAAGACAATTGGCCTGTGCCACAGCGTGCAGGGAACGGCGGAACAGCTTGCCCGCGACATCAACGTGCCGATTGAAGACATCAACTACGTCTGCGCGGGCATCAACCACATGGCCTTCTACCTGCGCTTTGAGCGCGACGGCGAAAGCCTCTATCCGCTGATCCGCGAGGTGCTGGAAGCAGGGCGTCAGCCGGACTGGAATCGCGTGCGCTATGAAATGTTCAAGCGTCTCGGCTACTTCGTGACCGAATCGAGCGAGCATTTCAGCGAATACGTCCCCTGGTTCATCAAGCGTGACCGCCCCGAACTGATCGAGGAATTCAACATTCCGCTGGACGAGTACATCACGCGCTGTGAGAACCAGATCGCCCGCTGGGAGAAGGAACGCGCCGCGATGGAAGCGGGCGAGGGCATCGAAGTGCATCGCAGCCATGAATACGGCTCGCTGATCATTCACAGCCTGGAAACGGGCGTCCCCCGTGTGGTTTACGGCAACGTCAGCAATCGCGGGCTGATCGACAATCTGCCGCAGGGCTGCTGCGTCGAAGTGCCGTGCCTGGTGGATAAGAACGGTATCCAGCCGACCAAGATCGGCACGCTGCCGCCGCAGTTGGCAGCGCTGATGCAGACCAATATCAACGTGCAGTCGCTGACCGTCGAAGCGGCGCTGACGGGCAAGCGCGAGCATATCTATCACGCAGCCATGCTCGACCCGCACGCAGCGGCTGAACTGAGCCTCGACCAAATCTGGGCGATGGTCGATGATTTGATTGTGGCGCACGAGGGTTGGCTGCCGGAATATGCGTAAAAGATAGTGCTGAGTACCGAGTGCTGAGTACTGAGTCAAAGCAAGAGCAAGAAAGAAGTCATGAGTGATGAGTAGGGGCGGGTTTAAAACGACTGGTGCTCGTTTGTGGGTCTAAAAGGATGTTATTGGGTCTGTAGGGGCGACCTGGCAGGTCGCCCCTACGAATATCTTCCCTCAAATTTAGTACTAGCACCACAGGTATGAAACCCGCCACTATGCCTCGCAGGAGGACGATCTGATCAACTCGAACAGAGAAATTCAGGAGCGTCCTGCTCGTTTACAAAGAGTGTGGGCGGCTGTTTTGTGGCTGATTTCGGTCGTGCTGGCGGCGTTGAGTCCCTTCGCACTCCGTGACGTGCTGATCTGGGCACTGGCACTGGCGATCCCGCAGCCGGATCAATACAACCGGCTGCGTGCGGCACAAACAATCAACGTGGCGAGTCAGTGTGGGACTGTCATCTTTGGGATCATCGCCGTCGTGGTCATGGTCTTCAGCACCGAGTATTTTTTCCACCATGCGGGTCAGCCGCGCCTGCTGCGCCGCCTCGGCAGGATTATTGCGGTCGAGTGCCTGATCGTCATCCCGGTGGCCTACTTTTTCTGGCGGGGCTGATGCCAAGCGGGAGTGTCTAATTCTGTGGATGCTTTTGTAGGGGCGAACCTAAGCAAACTTGTTTGCACGTGCGCCCTGGCTTTGGGCAGACACACAGGTCTGCCCCTACAACTACTCACTTTTTTCGACACTCGCGCCGATCTATGGGGTTGAAAAAGCAGACAATTTCGCTAAAATAAGTTTCAGTGTGGCTCCGTAGCGCAGCGGTAGCGCAAGTGCCTTTTAAGCACCTGGTC
>DAOUCB010000221.1:0-40369 GCA_034432495.1 Anaerolineae bacterium
TGGGGTCGAGCGAGAAATTTCCCCGAATGCACATCATCGTGTAAAACGTGTCCTCTCCTCAGCTGAAATCGGGGAGGGGAAGGCGAACCTGCTTTTGGTTCGCCAGGGGTGGGGTCAAGCGCGTAGTTTTCGGACAAGCCTCTGTGTGTCTGCCCTTGCTTTTGTAGGGGCACAGCGCCGCTGTGCCCACCCGACAAAATTCAGATGGTTGTCTAGTACAGTCCGGGGGCAGCGAATCTTCTCGTAGACGTGCCCCTGTATGCGCGTTAACCCTTTATTGCGTCTTTGCGTCTTTGCGTCTTTTCGTCTCTGCGTCTTCGCGTTGTGCTTTTATTTGTCTTTACCCTTCGCCCCGCTTGCGTAACGCGAATTTGTTCGCGCGAGAGGGGGGCGAGGCAGACACCTTATTTGGGTGGCTATGGGGCACGCCATGGCGTGCCCTTGTTGTTAAGAGATAATCCCCTTAATTTAAGGGCGCACATACAGGTGCGCTCCTATACCAGCACAATCCTTGCGACAGAGCAGGTGAAGAGTTGCCGGGTCTCAGCACCTTATAAAAAAGTGTACATTTGTCTGACAAATGTACCTTGACAACAGCGATTTCGGGTGTATTCTGTTTAGAACAAAAATTCTAATTCAGGCCCGCCCGATTTCCAACTATCGCATCTGCTTGTAGGCGTTGATCAGCCCATTGGTTGATGAATCATGACTGGTCACTGGGGCATCACCGCTTAGTTCCGGCTCAATCGCCTTTGCTAACTGCTTGCCCAGTTCTACACCCCATTGATCGAAGGAGTTGATATTCCAGATCACGCCCTGCGTGAATATCTTGTGCTCATACAGCGCGATCAGCGAGCCAAGCGTTTCAGGGTTCAGTTCCTGGAACAGGAACGAATTTGAAGGCTTATTCCCCGCGAAGGTTTTCGCCGCGATCAGCAGGTCAGACGGGGAGTTGTTGCCAGCGGCGGCGAATTCCGCCCGCACCTGTTCCGGCGTTTTACCCTTCATCAGCGCCTCCGTCTGCGCGAAGAAATTCGCCAGCAGCACCGGATGATGATGACCCAGTGGATTGAGTGTGCGCGCAGGCGCGAGGAAATCGCACGGAATCAGTTTGGTACCCTGATGAATCAGTTGATAGAAAGCGTGCTGACCATTGGTTCCCGGCTCGCCCCACAGAATCGGCCCGGTCGAGTAGTCTACTTTTGCGCCTTCGAGCGTGGTGCTTTTGCCGTCACTCTCCATATCGCCTTGCTGAAAATAGGCCGAGAAGCGCGACAGGTATTGGTCATACGGCAGAATTGCCAGCGTTTGCGCGCCGAAAAAATTGTTGTACCAGATGCCGATCAGCGCCATGATCACCGGAATATTCTGCTCGAATGGCGTTGACCGGAAATATTCATCGACCTTGTGAGCGCCCGTCAGCAGCGCCTCAAAATTGTCCATGCCTACCGCCAGCGCAATCGACAGACCAATCGCCGACCACAGCGAATAGCGCCCGCCGACCCAGTCCCAGAACTCAAACATATTTTCCGGGTCGATACCGAACTTAACCACCTGATCGCGGTTGGTTGAAAGGGCGACGAAATGCTTGGCGACAGCGGCCTCGTCTTTGGCGGTCGCCAGGAACCAGTCGCGCGCCGAATGCGCGTTCATCATCGTTTCCTGCGTCGTGAACGTCTTGGAGGCAATCAGAAACAGGCTTGTCTCCGGGTTAAGTTGCTTGAGCGTTTCCGCCATATCCGTCCCATCGACGTTCGAGACGAAGTGCATGTTCAAGCCCGGCTTGCGATAATGCTCCAGCGCTAGCGTCACCATTTTCGGGCCTAAATCGGAACCGCCGATGCCAATGTTGACCACATCTGTGATTGCCTTGCCCGTGTAGCCTTTCCACACACCACCGCGCACCGCTTCGCTGAAGCTGCGCATCTTGGCTAGCACGCGGTTGACTTCCGGCATCACGTCCACGCCATCGACGTAAATCGGGCGGTTCGAACGGTTGCGCAAAGCGACGTGCAGCACCGCGCGGTTTTCAGTGACGTTGATCTTCTGCCCGGTGAACATGCCCTCGATGCGTTCGCTCAGCTTGGCCTGCCGCGCCAGATCGAGTAGCAGGGTGATCGTTTTGGCACTAATGCGGTTTTTCGAATAATCAAATAGGAAGTCGCCAAAATGCAGCGAAAATTGGCCGAAGCGCTGCGGCTCTTGCGCGAACAGGTCGCGCATGTGAACATCTTTCATATCCCGGTAATGCTGTTCGAGCGCAACCCAGGCGGGTGAACTGGTTAAACTCGACATTCGTCTCTACCTTTCCTAAAATTGATGGTTACGAGCTTACCTCATTGCAGCCGGTTCGTCATTGTGTGGAGCAACCAGGGAGTGGTCAATCGAGTGAGTGAGTCGTAGTGGCGCTCCAGTGTGTGCGCTCGATCCCGACTTCGATATGCTTGGTAGAAAGCCAATCGAAGTTCGGAGTGCTTTTTGTAGGGGCACAGCGTGCTGTGCCCACCGTTCAAAATCAGGATAATCGTCTTGAAGGTTTCAGAGAGCTAATGCTGCGCAAAGCGGAAGGGATAGCCTTCGCTCAGGGTCGGCTCCGGTTCGCACCGGACGGGAACAACGGACTAATTTACGCAGTGTTTTGTCCCTCGCTCCCTTCCGCTTTCCGGCTCCGCTGCGCATCGGTCACGGCGTAAAATTGCTCGTTTGGGGCGGTAAACGATGAAATAATCTTCGCGCTGTCATTTTTGCGGTACTGTAGGTGTCAGCTGCTCAGGAAGCCTTTGCTATGAATATTGAGAGAAAAATAGGTGCAATGCAGGTCGCAATCTGTGAGTCAAATCAGGCGTTAGGTCGGGCCGCCGCCGCCGATTTCGCTGCCAATTTACGGGAAGAACTGCGCCTCCATGACCAAGTTGCCGTCATTTTCGCCACTGGAAATTCGCAGCTTTCCTTCCTGGAAGCTCTCCGCAGCGAAACAGGCATTGCCTGGGAACGGGTCATCGTCTTCCACATGGACGAGTATCTTGGCCTTCCTGCTAACCATTCTGCCAGCTTTCGCCGCTTCATCCACGAGAAGATTTCGGATGTATTTCACCCCCGAATCACCTACGGCATTGAAGGCGATTCTACTGACACTGAGGCAGAACTCGCGCGTTACACGGCCTTGCTCAAGGCGCATAATCCCGCGATTTGCGTGATGGGCATCGGTGAAAATGGGCATCTGGCCTTCAACGATCCGCCTGCCGATTTCGAGACGGACAAGCTGATTCACGCCGTGACTCTCGATGAAACCTGCCGCCGCCAGCAGGTTGGTGAGGGACATTTTCCCAACTTCGAGGCGGTGCCCAAACAGGCGCTTTCATTGACCATTCCGGCCTTGCTGATGCCCAAATATGTTTTCGTTTTAGCCCCGGAAAGTCGTAAGGCGAAGGCTGTTCAGACAGCGCTGGAAGGTCCTGTCACGCCGGTTTGTCCAGCCTCGATCCTGCGAACGCAGCCTCAGGTCAAGCTGTATCTCGATCATGATTCGGCGGCGCTGCTGCAAGACTGATCTGAATAATTTGACTGAAGAATCGCAAATTAAGGGAGAAAAGATGTTAAGTGATGCGCAAATCCAGGAATTTAAGGTCAACGGCTATCTGAACGGAGGTCGCGTGCTCGACGATGCGACGGTCGAAGTGCTTCGTGCAGAAATCATGCGCGTGATCGATGACCGCGACAATGCGGAAGCGGTGCAGCCGCTGCTGCTGCGTAATCTGAGCGGCAGCGACGACACGCCTGTCTGGCAGATTGTCAATATTTGGGGGGCGAGCGAACCGTTCCGGCAGTTGATCTCGCAGCCGGAAATTGTGACCATGATCGCGCAGCTAACCGATGCCGCTGAAGTACGGCTGTGGCACGACCAGATTCAGTATAAGCCCGCGCGCATTGGCGGCGTGAATATGTGGCATCAGGATTCGCCTTACTGGCCGATCCTCACGCCGATGACGGAGCAGGTTACGGCCTGGGTCGCGCTCGATGATGTGGATGTGGACAACGGCTGTATGAGCATGGTTCCCGGCTCATATCACTGGGGCAACAATATTGATTTCCTGCATACCCTGAAGTCGTATACCGAAATGCCGACCGAGTTTCAGGGTCATCCTCTGCAAAATGTGTCGCGTCCGGTTGCGAAAGGTGAAGTCCATTTCCATCATGCGCTGACATGGCATGGATCGCACGCCAACACCAGCGGTCGCCCACGACGCGCCATTGCACTCCACTACATGACCGACAAAACGCGCTACGTCGAGAGCGGTAATCACGTCATGAAGCCGTTTGTCGAAGTTCAGGATGGCGAAAAACTGCAAGGGAAGACCTTCCCGCGCGTCTACCCAGTTGGAGCGCCGGAGGTCTAGAATCTCGTAAATAAGAGGGCACAGCAGCGCTGTGCCCCGCCAACCCCCACGTAAAGGTGGAATTATATAATGCTCACTGAGCGACCATTCTGGCGTGCCGATTCCTGAATCGCATCCCAGAGTTTTGCCATGCGCAGACCCACTTCGGGTGGCGATGCATTCGGGATTTCGCCCGCGCGTATCGCTAAAAACTGATCCCAGACGGATGGCAGATCGATAAACTCAACGGGAGTGAAGTCGGCTTCACCATTACGCTGGATTTCGAGAAATTTGCCCCACACGTCGGTGCGGATAATCGCGTCCGTGCAGAAAATTTTTACGTCTGACGACCAGGTGCGAATCGTTTCACCGCAACCGTGCAGTGTCACGAATGCGCCGCTAGCCAGCCGACCCATAACCACGCCGATGATGTCTACCGGGCGTGATTTGTTATCGAGCCAGGCTGCTACTTCAACGAAATCTTCACCTGCGAGATCGCAGACTGAGTTGAGCATATGCGCGCCCGTGTCGAACATGAAACCACCACCCGAAATCGAGGGTACCTGCCGCCACAGTCCCTGCGTTTGCGATCCCCAGTTTTGCCAAACAGTTGCGGCGATGCTTTGAATGGGGCCAATTTCGCCCGAACGCAGCAGTGTAGAGGCCGCGCGAATTCGTGGCGACAGGCTGCCATTGAAGGCGACGACAAGCTGCCGTTGACTTCGGTCACGAGTGGCGATCAGATCAACAGCTTCCAGGCTGTTCATCACCATCGGTTTTTCGAGCAGCACATCGAGTCCAGCTTCCAGACACTGACGGGCTTGCTCATAATGGAAAATATGCGGCGTTGCAATAAGGGCCACGTCGAGTTTGCCAGAATAGTCCTCAAGCAGGCGCACCAAATCTGGCTGATTGGGGGGAAGCGGCACACCAGCTTTGTTGAACAGCACTTCAAGGGCAGTATACGCGACTGGCGAGGGTTCTGAAACGACAACCACCTGATTCTTTTCCGGCTGTTCCAACATCCGCGTCAGGTGGGCGCGCGCCATCCCACCACAGCCAATCATTGCGATTCGTGTTGGTGCTGTTTGCATAAAATCTCTCCAATTCTTCTAAGTAGAAATCGACGCAGAAAACGTTTACTATCATGGTATGCATTTGACTATCCTGAATGAGCAATCGTACCGCATAAAACCTTGCTCGATACAGACCAAGTCTGGATGGTATCGCTTAGTCTTAGGGAGACATCTCTTATTTCGACGATAAAGGATGTTGCAAACGTCGCTGGGGTTTCGATTGCGACGGTATCGCGGGTCATGAACGGCAATTATCCGGTCAGCGACGAACTGCGAAATCTTGTCTTGCAGGCGATGGAAAAGCTTCATTATCAACCGAATGCGATTGCACGCGGCTTGCGACGACAGCAGTCGCTGTCGATTGGCGTCCTGATTCCGCAGGTCAACGATTCACACCTGGGCATGTTCAGTCACATGGTCGAAAAGACTCTGTTCGCCAACCACTACAGGGCGCTGCTGTGCAGCACAGAAGAGTCTCTGGAGAAGGAAACCGCTTATATCGAAAGTTTGCTTCAGCAGCGTGTCGATGGCGTGATCATGTTTCCTCGTGCTCACAGCCGCAAAAATGTTGAACGCCTGTTGAAGCAGAACATTCCCGTCGTCATGATTGAGCGCAAACTGCCCGATCTGCCGGTGCATCATGTGCTGGTGAAGAATTATGAAGGTGGTTATCTGGGAATGCGTCACCTGATTGAACTCGGACACCGGAATATCGCGCTCGTAGCTACCTATTTTGAAACCTATCCGCTCAGTGAGCGTATTCAGGGAGCTTTGGACGCGAAACGTGACGCCGGAATTGAACTGAACCCTGACGAGTTTGTGTCGATTCAAACGGATGGGCGGCGCTTCGAGATTGGCTACCAGTTTGCTGTAGAACTTCTCAAGCGGCGACCCCGCCCAACCGCCATCTTTGCCATGACTGACGAACTTGCGATTGGCGTTCTGCACGGCCTCGCCAGAAATGGGATAAAGGTTCCCGACGAAATCTCCGTGATCGGTTTCGATAACATCCCGCTGGCACCGTTTATCTATCCTGCACTGACGACGGTTGATCAATCCGCTGCGCAGATGGCGGAAACGGCGGGGGCCGTTTTGATGCGTTCCTTGCAAGACGGCGCGAGCGAAATCGAGTACATAATGCTCCCGACGAAACTGGTCGTACGCGACTCGACTGCGCCGCCGTCTCCTACCTAGAGATTAGGCGGAGCCAACAAAAATAGGATTCGTCAGCGCGCGCATGTTGCCAAGTGTGTCCCGGACTTCGATGACGCACCAGTGTTTGCCTGTGATTAACCAAGCGTGTTCGCCTTCGCTTGCGGAGGGAAGTTCTTCCTGTTTCTCACCATCAACAATCAGGCGAACCGTATCACCGTCGCGCAATGCAGACCAACGCAGCGCGAGTTCGCAGTGATCTTCAGCCAGCGAATCGCCGACCATCGCCGTTGCGCCAGCGGCAGAACGCCCCGTGAAATCGAGCTGTGGTCCACTGCTGATATAGGAATGACCGAGACGCAGCGCGTCGAGAATGGCTTTTTCGGAGAGCGCCTGCGCATAAACGACATTGAAGGCGAACTCCTGCTCATTTGGCCCGTGAATATCAGTGCCAACGGTTGCGTACAGGTGATGCCCTGCGTTCAACCACTGATACCAGAGTTCGACCGCGCCGGGGTTGTTGCTGCCGCTGCCCCAATGCTCGTTGCAGACTTCCACCAGCGCGGCGTTTCCCGGCATCAGGTCGAAGTAATCCCAGTGACAGCCCGTGCAAATCGGGTCGCCCGGGCAGGCCGGGTGCGCAATAATAAACAGTCCCCCGGCAGCTTCAACTTCCTCGCGAATCTCGCTCATGCTGCGACCGGGACGAACACGCCAGTCAATCGGCTTGCGTATTCCCAGCGCGAGGGCATGACCGTAAAATGTCGTCAGTTCAAAGCCACCCATCGTTAGGAGGTTGTCCGACGAGAGACTGTCCATTTGCGCCAGGGCGGACATGGTGTTGTGATCGGTCAGGCTGACGAAATCAAGCTGGTGCTGTTGCGCAAATCTGAGTAAACCGTCGCAGCCCCATTGACCGTCGGAATGTACCGTGTGACCGTGCAGATCGCCGCGATACCAACCTGCGCCGCGCGGGTTCGTCGAGCCTCGTGTCCATTGCGGGGCAGAACCGGCCTGCTCTTCTGAACTGACAACAATGTCAAGTTGATACTCGACCATCACACCCGGATTGACCAGATTGCAATTCACCATCATGTTCCAGCTTCCCGCCGGAAGCGCGCCAGGGGAGTAACCGGGAGTCGAATGGCTGGCGCTAAGGGTGATGTGCTGTTCGGGCTGGCCTCGATGTCCCGTGCCGCGCTCGATCATAGGATCGAACAGGCTGAGTGTCAGCAGATTGCCATAGCTTCCGGTTCGTTTTGGGCTGTAGTGAAAGTCGATGTCGATCTTGGTCGCGCCTTCGGGGACGTCAAATTTGTGCGATAGGTAGTGATGATTGTCTGCGGCGGTGACAGTACCCTTGATTTGCATGAAGTTCTCCTTCAAATATCGTTAAGAACTCATAAAGTTGTGATTATTTTCTTCAACTGAGGGACGTTGACTTTTATAGAAAACCCATGTTAAAGTCTCGTGAAGCATAGTAAACGTTTTCTTTAGACTTAATTAAAGAATATACAATCCAGTCCGGTTACGCTAATCGGACTGGATGAAAGTTAGAGTTCATATGAAAACAGAATTATCGCCGGAACAGATTCATCACTATCGCGAAAATGGTTTTGTCGTCATCCCGGACTTTCTGACGGCGGACGAGTTATCTACCTGGCGTGAGCAGGTCGATGATGCGGTCGCTCGCCGCGCAGACCTCAAGATGGCGGGCAGCACCTGGCGCAGCGGCGACTCGTACTACGACAACGTTTTCATCCAGCGAATCAATCTATGGCAAGACCATGAAGGAATGCGGCGGCTAATGCTTGATGCCCGCCTGGGCAAACTGGCGACCGACCTGGCGGGAGTCGATGGCATTCGCATCTGGCACGATCAGGCGCTGATTAAGCAGCCCTGGGGCAACCCGACCGGATGGCATCTCGATAATCCTTACTGGTCATTTTCCTCGCGCAATGCGATCAGTATCTGGGTGGCGCTCGACGATGCGACGCTCGAAAACGGCTGCCTCTACTTCATTCCTGGTTCGCACAAGACAGCGACCTTCAAGAATGCTGACATTGGGCAGAACATCGGTGACCTGTTCCGTACCTACCCGGAGTGGGGCAAGCAAACGGCGACCGCCGCGCCGATGAAGGCGGGTTCGTGCTCGTTTCATAATGGGCTGACTGCGCATGGCGCTGGGGCAAATATGACTCCCGGCTTCCGCCGAGCCATGACCTGCGCTTATATGCCGGATGGCAGCACTTACAATGGGCAGCAGAATGTACTCTCAGATGAATACGTTTCTCAACTCAAGGTGGGAGACGTGCTGGAGAATGATGCCCAAAACCCTCTTATATACCATGTGAGCAAGACCTACTCTACCCTTGCCCACGCATAACGCGAAAGCCCAGGGCAGAAAGGATACGCCAACCTAACTGAAGATCGCAGACAGCTTTTCGGTTTGTCGCAATGATTCTTATCAGTTTAAGGAGAGCTAATCCATGAGCAAAAAAGGTTTAAGCCGCCGCGATTTTATGAAGCTGACTGGGGGCGTCGGTGCGGGCGCACTGATTGGATCCAAGTCCTTTGGTGTTCCTGCTTTCATCCGTCAAGCAGGTGAGCCAGATTTGAGCAGTGCGGAAGCTGTGGGCAAGGCGCTCACGGCGGAAGGTGCTGAAGTCAAGATGAGTAGCTGGGGCTTCGGTGGCCTTTCGACCACCATTCTACCCGACCAGTTCGCTGCCTACACCGAAAAGATGTATGGCGTTCCGGTCACGCTGAACTGGGTCGGCAGCGGCGATATAAACGACGGCATCACAACACTGCCGCTGGCGGGAAAGATCATCTCCGACCTGGGCTACGACGTCATCGACAAAGAAGAAGACGCCTACGCCTCAATCCTAGCGCTCGACTGGACAGAACCGATCAACCTCCCACAGTATGCGCCGCTTCTGACGCATCTGGCTGACATTGAAGCCCCCTATCTGTTCCACGAGCCGGATTTGGCGCAGGATGGCGCAGATATTTACGGCATTGTCTATCAGGGCTATGAATGGCTCCAGGGGCTGCTGCGCAAAGACAAGATTGATGTTGCCAACTATGTAGACTGGACGGATCTCGCCCGCGACGAAATGGTGGGCAAGGGTATCGACTACGCCTTCAATGATGATCGTGGTCACTTTGTTTTTATGGGTATCCTTAATTCGCTTGTCCAGCAGGGGATTGTCACGGCTGATCTGTGGTCACAGGATGCCTGGCAAGCTGGGATCGAGTGGTGGGGCAAGAATCTGGAAGACAAGATTCAGGTTTACGGAGACATTGGCAATGACCCGACCAAGCAGCTTTTGCTGCAAACTGGGGATGCCTGGTGGGGCGCGACCTGGGGATCATATGTTCGCCAACTGCTTGGCACCGATTGGAACCAGAAGGACGATGTACTTTATGCGTTCTATCCGTCCTCCGGCATTGCGGCTGACCGCGAAACCCTGCGCGCGACCAAAGGTGCGCCGCATCCGGTTGCCGCGCGCGTCCTGATCAACTGGTTCGTCAGCGATGAGTTCCAGAACGTCGGCTGGTACAAAGAGTCCGAGGGAGCGGAAGCCGTCAACCACTGGAACGTGACCCAATCCAACTACCTGACGGCCTATGCGGGTGGCGTCATGCCTTCCAATCGAGCAGTTGCGCCGGACTGGGCGAAGCCATACTACCCTGCTGACCCCGGCAGCCTGATTCTGCCCATCGACTGGGCCTGGTACGTTCCCCAGAAGCAGTGGATTTCGGAGACCTACGATCATATCGTCAAGGGTATCTAGGCAGGAATTCCAGTGCATTTGAGCGAAGAATCTTTGGATCGAGCGAGCGACGGTATCGTCACTCGCTCGATCCCACTTTCTGAACGAACACGTCAGTGGCGGCAGCGTTATGGGAGTACGCTGCTGCTGTTGACGCCGCTTCTCCTTTACATGGCATTGGTTTTCGCCGTGCCAATTGCGCTACAGGTGATGTTTGGCTTCTTTTCACGCGAGCTTTACAAAGGCGTTGTCTGGAAAGTCGTTCCAGATTTTACGCTCGATAATTTCGCTCTTATTTTTGATCCTGAGAAATCTTATTTATCCAGTCTGGTCTGGACGATTGGCGTTGCTTTTTTCACTTCCGCGCTGTCGATCTCGCTGGCACTTCCAGTAGCCTATTTTCTGGCGCGCTATAACCCCAAAGGCAAGTCGCTGATTGAGATTTCGTTTTTGCTGCCGATTTTTGGCGATGTCTTCACACTGTTCGCGCTGGCCTTCGCGTTCTCATCGAAAGGGCCAATTAACTGGTTTCTGATGGGGATTGGCTTGATTCAGGAGCCAATCCAGTTCGTCGGTTCGCCGCTGGTCGTGATCATCTGGATGTCCGTGCCAACGCTCTCGGTGCTGCTCATTCGCAGTGCGATGGTGGGTGTGGACGTGATCTATGAGGAAGCGGCGCAAACGATGGGGGCAACTGCCTTGCAGACCTTCATCAAAGTCACCATGCCGTTGGCGAAACGCGGCATCATGGGCGCACTTGTATTGAGTATTTCGGCAGGGGTTGGCGCTTTCACGCTGCCGCTTATTCTGGCAGGTCCTTATAATACCTGGCTGTCGAACAAAATTCTGCGCGAATATACGCCCTTTGGCAATTTCCCAATGGCGTCCGCGTTGGGCGTTGTCCTGACGCTGGTTTCCTTCACATTTTTATTCATCTATTTACGCACTCAGGAAGCGGGAGATAATCCGTGAGGCTGCCTCGCTGGTTGCTCGTGACGCTCAACATCTATGCACTCATCCTGGCAGCGATCATGATCTGGCCCTTTCTGCAAATGATGCTGACCTCGGTAACGTCGGATGTGGTTTTTCCGCCGCGCTATATTTCATTCTCAGGTTGGGCGAATGTCCACTGGCCGGATTATTTCAAGGCGATGCTGGTCAGCTTGCGTCTCGGTTTCTGGGCGACGCTGCTGGTGATCGGCATGTGCCTGCCCGCCGCCTATGCCATTGAGCGACGGCGTTTTCCGGGACGCAGCGCCTTAGGCGCGCTGATCTTCGTTCCGGCGATTTTCCCGACCATCACCTACGGTATTGCGATTGGCGTCTATCTCGCCCTCTACGCAATTTCGCTGAAGGGATCGTTCTTCCTGGTCATTCTGGCAACCGCGACCTGGACTATCCCGTTGGTGACTCGTGTTATCCAGGGATCGATTGCGACCACCGACGTTGTTTATGAAGAAGCCGCACTTGTCATGGGTTCCAGCCCGATCCGCACCTTTTTCAAAATCACGCTTCCCTTGATTGCGCCGGGAGTAATCACCGCTGGAGCGATTGCATTTACCAGCGCCGCTACCAACTTCACCGTCCCCTGGTTGATGGGATCGGTCGAACAGCCTGTCGCCATCTTCATTTATCAGGATGTGGGCAAGCTCGGTTTCACCCCTCAGACAGCAATTCAAGTGCTGGTGATGCAAATCGTGATTTTGGGCATCGTTCAGGTGTTGTTCCGGGTGTTCAGCAAACAATTCCGGGGTGCGTTCGCCTGATGAGCGAAGCCGCTTATTTCGAAACTTAAGGTCAGCAGCCGATGGCAAATGTTCGCATCAAGAATCTCGTCAAGCGTTACGATAATGTGATGGCGGTCAAACAAGTCAGTGTCGATATTCGTGAAGGGTCGCTGACAGCGATTCTCGGCCCCTCAGGCTGCGGAAAGACGACCCTGCTGCGCTGCATCGCTGGATTGATCATGCCTGATGAGGGGCAGATTTTCATCGGTGAGAAAGACGTTACCAAGCTCGAACCGTTCAAACGTAATCTTGGTATGGTTTTTCAGCGTCCATCGATGTTCCCGCATATGACGACATACGACAATATTGCCTGGGGTTTGCAGCTTCGCAAGTGGCCCAAGAATGATATATCGCGACGTGTGAGCGAAATGCTGCAACTCGTACATCTTGGTGGGATGGAAAAACGTGCTTTCCGCCAGCTTTCGGGCGGGCAGGCGCAGCGTGTTGTGATTGCGCGGGCGCTGGCTCCCGCGCCGGATATTCTGCTGCTCGACGAACCGCTCAGCGCGCTCGATGCCAAGCTGCGCGACGAACTCATTCTAGAAATTGCAGAAATTCATCGCAAAACGGGCTGTACAACGTTGCTGGTGACCCACGACCAGGGTGAAGCGCTGACCATTGCCGATAACGTTCTGTTGATGAATGATGGCAATATCGAGCAGGAGGGCGCGCCGCTCGATATTTACCGCAACCCGCGCACGCTCTTTAGCGCAACCTTTATCGGCACGAACAATTTTCTGCCGGGGGTTGTGCGTGATGTTGGCACTGGTGTGACCGCTGAAGTCGAGAATATGGATATTACCTTCCACGCCAATGCAAACGCGGTTGGGTTAAGTCAAGGTACGCCTGTCTGGGTCTGTATTCGTGCCGACGACATCGACATTATTCCGCCCGATGAGGCGAGTGATTATGCGAATGTGATCACGGTGCATGTGGATCGTGCATCGCTAACGGGCGGCTTCGTGATAGTCGAAGGTAAGCTCAAAGACAAGACGATTCGTATTCACGTCGGCGGGGGACGCCGCTTTGACCTGCTGGAAGCGGTCGGAACGACCATCACCTGCGGTCTGAGTAACGTTGCCCTCATTCCGCGCGAAGAATCCAGTGATTCGACAGTTTCCAGCCTTCAGCCGTCACTCTGACATCAGGAGTTTCCACTTCATGCGTCCTTATGTGATTGCGCATCGTGGTATTTCGGGCCGCTATCCTGAAAATACACAGCTTTCATTTCAGAAGGCGATTGAAGCTGGAGCCGACTGGATTGAACTGGACGTGCATTTGACCGCCGATAATGCTGTGATTGTCAGCCACGACTGGACTGCTGACCGCTGCACGGACGGACATGGCGCTTTCAATCTGAAGACGTTGCAGGAAGTTAAGCTGCTTGATGCGGGTATACGTCGCGGGGCTGAATTTGCCGGAACGCGTATCCCGACGCTGGATGAAGCACTCGATTTTATGGGTGATGGTCGAATCCGCTTGTGTATCGAAATCAAAGGAGCAACGACGGGCGATAACCTGCGTGTCGCGTGGGAAACCGTCCGGATTTTGCAGAAACGCGGCTTTATGCGCTATGTTGTCCTGTCATCTTATAATCCGGAAGCGCTGAAGGCGATTAAGACCTGGGAACCGCTGATCGCCACTTCGCTCGATCCCACGCCGCAGGATGGGTCGCTCACGCCCTGGGAATTGTGTCAGCAGGTCTTGAAATACAACATCAATGCCATGATGCATGACTACGCTAAAATCACGCCGGAACTGCTGGACGAAGCCCATCAACACGGTTTCAGCCTGTGGGCATGGACGGTCAATCAGCCAGATGAGATGCGGCGTATGGTCGAAATGGGCGTCGATGCCATTATGACAGATTACGCCGATACGTTGCGCACGGTCGTGGATGAAATGACGAACGTTTCACACGCATGACGAAATACTTGCTTGGCATCGATCAGGGGACGACGGGGACGTTCGTCAGCCTGATGAATCAAGACGGCGTTACCTTGAGCAAGGGGTATAAGGCACATCAGCAAATTTATCCGCAGGCAGGCTGGGTTGAGCAGGACGCCGACGAATTGTGGCGCAACGCCGTCGAACTGATAAACGAGGTGATTCGTGCGAGTCAGGCGCAGCCAGCCGAGATCGCCGGAATTGGCATCGCGAATCAGGGCGAAAGCGTGGTAATGTGGGATCGGCAGAATGGGCAGCCAATTTACAACGTGCTGGTCTGGCAGGATACGCGGACGCAGCCATACATCGATCAGCTTGCCGCTGATGTAGCGCTCTCAAGCGAAGTTGCGCAGCGCACAGGCTTGAAGCTCGACTCGTATTTTTCAGCGAGCAAAATCCGTTGGCTGCTCGATCATGTAGTGGAAGCTCGTGAACTGTTCACGCAGGAGCGGCTGCTCTGCGGCACGCTCGATACGTGGCTGATCTGGAAACTGACGCAGGGCGCGGCCTTCGTGACCGATGTTTCAACAGCCTCGCGGACGCTGCTCTTCAACATTCATACCCTCGAATGGGATCAAGCGCTGCTGGACTTATTCGCGATTCCGCGCGATATTCTGGCGCAGGTCAAGCCATCGGTGGGCGAATTCGGTGTTGTGTCTCATCCCGATGTGCTCTGTGTAGGTGTGCCAATTGTCACCAGTCTGGTCGATCAACCCGCTGCCATGATTGGGCAGGGTTGCCTGCTGCCGGGGCAAATCAAGGCGACCTACGGCACAGGCTGTTTTATCAACTTGAATACAGGCGCGGCTCCGATTGCCAGTGATCACGGATTGTTGACTCTGCTTGCATGGCAGCGCGACAGCACCACGACCTATGGCCTCGATGGCGGTGTCTTTACGGCGGCAGCGAGTATTAACTGGCTCAAAGACAAACTGGGTCTGCTGCCGTCGATTGAGTCGCTCGATGAATTTTGCGCTCAAGCGGAAGACTCGGGTGGCGCATTGTGGATTCCGGCGCAAGTCGGGTTGGGCGCGCCCTATTGGGAGCGCTCGCTTCGGGGGGCGTGGCTAGGTCTGGATTTATCCACAAACCGGGCGCAGATGGTACGCGCTGTTCTTGAAGGGATTGCTGCCAACGTGACGCAGATTGTTCAGGCGATGTTGGACGATGCCCAACTGCCGATCCAGACGCTGCGCGTCGATGGCGGCCTGACCGCCAGCCGGACGCTGATGCAAATACAGGCTGATTTGCTTGATTGCCCCGTCGAAGTCGTTGCCAACCCGGAAGCGACCGCCAGTGGCGTTTTGGCGTTGGCAGCGCGCACGACCGGGTTGTGGTCAAGCGATCAAATGATTACTAATCAGGTTCAGATTGGGCAAACTTTTCAGCCGCGGCTGTCCGAGGCTCAGCGCAAAACGCAGATGAATCGCTTCAATGAGGCGATTCTTCACTTGAAAGCATGGCAGAATCATGCCTGATTTGACTTTTGATGTGGCGATTATTGGCGCGGGCGTGGTTGGCGCGGCGGTGGCGCGTGAACTGGCGCAGTATGATTTGCGCTGCATCCTGATCGAAGCAGGCGACGATGTTGGCGCTGGCACCAGTAAAGCCAATACCGCCATCCTGCACACGGGCTTCGATGCTAAAGCAGGTTATCTCGAAACGCGGCTGGTCCAGCGCGGTTACCATCTGCTCAAGGATTACAGCGCGCAAACTGGAATTCCTGTCGAACCGCTCGGCGCGATTTTGGTCGCCTGGGAAAATGATCAGCTTCAGGCACTTCCGGCGATTCGCGAAGCGGCACATCATAACGGTTCGACTGATGTTGAGATCATCTCGGTCGAGGAACTCTATCGACTCGAACCGAAATTAGGTGCGGGGGCGCTTGGCGCGCTGATCGTGCCGCGTGAATCGATCATCTGTCCTTTCACGGTGCCGATTGCCTACGCGACGCAGGCGGTCGTCAACGGGGTAACACTGCGCCTGAATACGCCCATTCAGAGCATCGAACGCACTATATCGGGCGACTATTTGCTCTTTAATCCGCACGAAACGATCACCTGTACCTATCTCGTCAATGCGGCAGGGCTGCACGCGGATACCATCAATCGAATGCTCGGTTACGACGAATTCGGTGTGATTCCCCGTCGCGGTCAACTGCTGGTCTTCGACAAAATGACGCGCGGACTTGTCAACCATATACTGCTGTCCGTGCCCTCGAAGATGGGCAAAGGTGTGCTGATCAGTCCGACGGTTTTTGGCAATATCATGCTGGGGCCAACCGCCGAAAACCTGAACGATAAATCTGCGACCGAGACCACTGCTGACGGCATCGCTATGCTGCTTGACAAGGGAAAACGCATTCTGCCGGATTTGCTCAACGAAGAAGTTACGGCGATGTATGCCGGGCTGCGCGCTTCAACTCAGCACGACGACTATCAAATCTATCTACATGAGCAAGCGCGCTACCTGTGCCTCGGTGGGATTCGCTCGACGGGCTTGAGTGCGTCGCTGGCGATTGCCGAATATGCCGTCGAGCGGCTCGCGGAAGCTGGACTCAATCTGAGGCGGAAACCAGAATTCCAGACTATCACAATGCCAAATCTGGGCGAAGCGTTTCCGCGTCCGTATCAATCGGACGAGCTGATCCAGCAGAACCCCGACTATGGTCGGATTGTATGTCACTGTGAACGGGTGACGCGCGGCGAAATTCTGGACGCGACCCATTCGATTATCCCGGCGCGGAATGCGGATAGTTTGCGGCGGCGCACACGCGCACAAATGGGGCGCTGTCAGGGTTTTTTCTGTGCTGCCGAGGTCAACGCGCTGCTAACAGAAGCGACAAACGCATGAGATCGCTCAACACGGATATTCTGATTGTTGGGGCAGGGCCAGCCGGATTGGCGGCTGCAATTGAACTGCGACGCTTAGGCGCAGGCAAAGTCCTCGTCGCAGATCGCGAGACTCAGGCGGGAGGCATTCCGCGCCATTCACATCATATCGGCTTCGGCCTCGCGGATATGCACCGCTTCATGACCGGCCCCGCTTACGCTGCGCGCTACGTACGGCTCGCTCAGCAGGCGGGTGTCGAGATTTGCACCGAGACGACTATCACCGACTGGCAAGATCCGACGCATCTTTCAGCGACCAACCCTGAAGGCCGCTTGCATATTGCCGCGAAGGCTGTGTTGCTGGCGACGGGCTGCCGTGAACGTCCGCGTGCCGCTCGGCTGGTGCCGGGGAGTCGTCCGCAGGGCGTTTTCACGACCGGGATGCTGCAAAATTTCGTCTATCTTCATCATCAACCTGTCGGCAAACGCGCGGTCATCGTTGGCGCAGATCATGTCGGTTTTTCGGCGGTGCTGACGCTCAAGCACGCGAATGTGGATGTTTTGGCGCTCGTGACCGATTTGCCACGCCATCAGACCTACTTTCAGTACAAGTTGATTAGCACGGATCGCTATCGCGTGCCAGTGTGTACAAATGCCAAAGTTACACGCATCATCGGGCAGGGTCGTGTTGAAGTCGTCGAACTGGCTGATGTGCGCGACGGCAGCGTGCGCCAGATTGAATGCGATACGGTAGTGTTCACGGGGGACTGGATTCCTGATTATGAACTGGCGTTTTCGGGCGGCGTGAGTCTTGACGCGCACTCGAAAAACCCAGCCGTCAATGGACAGTTGCAAACGTCGGTCAAAGGGGTATTCGCGGCGGGGAATGTCATCCATGCTGCCGAAACGGCGGACGTAGCTGCTTTGAGCGGGCGTTATGCCGCCCGCAGCGTAGCGCGTTACCTGAGCACAAGCGAATGGATCACGTCGCCTTCTGTTTTGATTCAATTAGACGATGCATTGGCGTGGATTTCGCCTGCTGTGATTCACGAGGGCGAAACGTCGGTGCCACACGGTCATTTCATCTTGCGGGTGAATCGTGTCATCGACTACCCGACGATTGAAGTCTGGCAGGGGGAACGTCTCTTGTGGCGCAAGCAGTGCGGGCGACTCATTCCAAATCTGCCACTCTATCTCTCGGATCGCTGGCTCGAACAGGTCAGTGGGTCTAACCAGCCGCTTCGGATTGAATTACACTAGCGGCACTCAAAAATTTTTGCAGCGAAGGATCAAGAAATTATGGTTGTGAATCCTAAGAAATCGCCATTCAATCTGCAAGGTCACGTCGATGGCCTCTATGCCACTCAGCCGCGCCAACTTGCTTTTCGCGCGAAGACGCCTGCGGAATTTGCGCTCTGGAAGCAGACACTACGCACTAAACTGGCTGAGATACTGGGCATCGACGGACGCATTCCTCCGGCGAATCCGCAGGCGGATTTGCTCCAATCGGTGGATCGCGGGAGCTACATCGAGGAAAAGTATGCGCTCGATGTGGGCGAAACTGTTCACGCGCCGATGTACGTCCTTGTCCCCAAGACCGCAGCCCCGTACAAAGCGGTGCTCGGCTTTCACGGTCATGATCCGAGCGTGCAGAATATCCTCGGCAACTATCCTGATGAGCAAACTGCCCAGGAAAATCTTGCGGTTGATGGCAACTGGGCGCGCGTGCTGGCGGAAGCAGGCTATCTGGTCTGCGCTGTTGAGCAGCGCGGTTTTGGCGAACGGGTTAGCGATCAGCTCCGCGAGTCGAATCAGGGCAATTCATGTCGCCATCTCTCCTTTGAGTATTTGCTCGAAGGGCGCACGATGGTTGGTCAGCGCGTCTGGGACGGCATGGTCGCCCTCAGCTACCTGCAAAACCGAAGCGATCTGGTCAAAGGCGCAATTGCCTGCACCGGACATTCTGGCGGCGGCACGACCTGTCTCTGGCTCTCGACCGTAGACGACCGGATCACGGTCTCAATCCCTTCGTGTTATTTTTCGTCGTTCAAGGGTTCGATTCTGGGGATGGAACACTGCGAGTGCAATTACGTTCCCGGCGTTCTCGAATATGCCGAAATGGGCGATCTGGCGGCGTTAATTGCGCCGCGACCCCTTCGTTTCATTAATGGCGAAAACGACCCCATTTTCCCGATTACCAGCACGCGCGAGCAATTTGAAACGGTTCAGGCGGCCTATCGTTTGCTTGGCGCTGAAGATCGCCTCTCACTGGCGGTTCACCCTGGACAGCACGCCTATCATCACGGCTTCAGCCGCGAGTGGTTGGAACAGTGGTTATAACGGCTTAAAAATCGGTTGGAAACGCCTTAAATGTGCGCGTTTCCAACCACAAATTGCGTCAATCGGCGGCAGCTACTTGAGCTGGAATGCCCTCAAATTCTGCCATGCGGTTGTATTTATCCCACATTGCGCCGTAATCATCGTCATTGAATGCTAAGTCATCACGGGAAGAAAGCGCCTGAATCCAGCGATCGGTCGCCTGTTCGGCGCGCTGGAAACAGTCATCCATGAATTCCTTCTTCGCTTTGGCGGTGCCTTTGAGTACCGTCGGCGCGTCGATTAGAAATTCATCCTCAAGCTGGTCAAAATCAGCGCGAATTTCCGGCACAAACTGGGCAAAATCAGTCATCGCACGGCGGTGCAGCAGTTCATGTTTCCACCACAGCGCGCGAGGATCGTTCTGCTCGGTCGGGAGCTGCCCCATATCTGGGAGTTCGACTCCTGTAAAGATCGGTTTGAAGATAGAAACACACGTCCCTGATGTGGCGGTAAACCAGCCAATCGTTCCAGCGGAACTCGTTTCGCCAACCATTGCGCCAACAGCCTGCCACTGCTGATACGTTCCCGCCCCAGCATGGACACAGATGTTACGATGAACGTCGCTAGTCGCCGGGTGATACTCATCCCCATGCTGCCGCAGCACATCGAAGGCGGTACGCACGGTGATACTGCCGCGTGCAGCCGCCAGTCCATTGAACGAACACGCCTGGCGCTCGAATGCGCCGACCAGCGGAGCCATCGAGGCATCGCTGTAGGTGCTTGCCCAATTTGCAGGTTGTTTGAGCGATGACCTGTCCCAATCATCGCCTATCATTAGCACATTCGAAATCGAACCGATTCCATTGGTGACCTGTTTTGCTGCCCACTGACGACCAGCGGTTTCCAGTACCCACGCCTCGTGTGCGTCAGCGATCAGGTATGCGCCATCGAAATGGGAATTGCCTGCCAGTTCACAGTTTCCGCCCTGACCAATAGCTTCCAACGTGCTTGTAATAGCATCAATCGCCTCGCGTGCGCTGCGACCACGCTCCAGACCGAGACGAAGCATGTCAATTACGATTAGCCCTTCGGCTGACTCTTCCTTTTGCAGCGTCGTGAAAACTGCTTCATTGCCAATCGCAACCCCGTACTCGTTGATGCCAATCTCAGCGCCCCATGTCCAGAAGGATTTGCCGAGAATGACTTCATAGGTTTCTGCTGCCTGTGGCACGACCAGATGCGTCGCTTTGATGGCAGCGCCGGAGATATGTTTACGCGCCGGATAGCGCACCAGCGCGTGTGCCTCGTTGACCTGACAATCGGCGCTCTTTGCCAGAATAACCGTACCATTGAGCGTGGCAGGGGGGAGGGCAACAAAAGAATCGCACATGGGGATCACCTTTGCTGACAGAACATGGTCGAAATGGGTTTGAGGAGTTCGGATTATATGAATGCTGACGTGGGGATGTCAATAGATTGACTCCGCCATATTTTCGGGTTATTTTTTCCATGTTTCCAACAATGTGTATATTACGAAATGTTTTATAGTCGTCCTACTATTGCGTCCGCTGTTGAACAAGGGGGTTGGCATGGCACGAAGATCGCGTCTCGGTAAATTGCTCCTGTTCGGAATCTTGTCGGCTGGCATTTTAGGCATGACTGTCTCGTCGTTGGCTGCGCCCGCGCAGCAGGACGCGAGCTGTACGCCATCCGGTGATGTGAAGCGCGGCGGCGAGCTGCGTCTTGCGCGCCCCGAAGAACCATTGACCTTCGATCCAACCATTCCCGGCGATAACGGCTCAATCTATGCGATTACGCAGGTCTTTGATACGTTAACGAGAGCAGATGCAGACGGCACAGGCATTGAACCTGACCTCGCCTCATCCTGGGATATTTCCGACGATTTCCTGACCTATACCTTCCATCTACGCGCAGCCAAGTTCAGCAATGGCAATCCCGTCACGGCTGATGACGTGGTTTTCTCACTCAAACGCGCTCAGGCAGGGAGCTATTCGTTTATCTTCGAGCCGGTTGATACGGTGGAAAAGGTGGACGAAAGTACAGTGAAAGTTACTCTCAAGCGGCCTTTCACCCCGTTCCTTTCGGTGATGGCGCTCTTTCAAGGATCGATTGTGCCGCAGGATGTGTATGAAGTCGATCCTGATGGCTTTAGTAATAAACCCATTGGCAGCGGGCCATTTGTCGTGCAGGAGTACAGTAAGGGCGACAAGGTTGTTCTCGTACCGAACCCCTACTACTGGGAACTCGGCGCAGACTGCCAGCCTTTGCCATATCTTGACAAGGTGACGATGTCGTATGTTTCCGAGAGCAACTCGCGTGTACTTGGGTTCCGCAATGGTGACTTTGATGTGATGGCGACTGTCCCCGGCAGTGAAGCCGCTGGGATTCAGGCGCTTGATGGGGTGACCCTCGAAGTTGCGCCGATTTATCGCCTCGACTATGTTTATCTCAATCATCAGGACCCGCTTGTCAGCAACAAGGATTTCCGTCTGGCGCTCAATTATGCCGTTGATCGCAGTGTCATTCTGGATCTGGTCTTCTTCGGTTACGGCGAAATCCCCAACAGCTACATGCCCAAGATGAACTTCTGGAGCAAGGATGTTCCGCTGATCCCCTACGACCCCGATAAAGCGAAGGAACTGCTCACATCGGCAGGCTATAATGGTGAAACGCTGACTGTGCTCATCCCTGCGGGCGACGCACCGACCAAGCAGATTGCCACGATATTGCAGCAGTTCTGGACGACTGTCGGTATTAATGTCCAATTGCAGGAGATCGATCCCAGTTCGCAGTTTGGCGAACTTGAGAAGGGCAATTATCAGGTAGCTCCCGGCTATATCACCAGCGACATCAATGATGACGACGAACTCGCTTCGCTGGAAGCTGATTATCACACGACCGGTTTTTACTCCTTCTTTAGCTGGTATCAGAACGAGGATGTTTCGACCTGGCTCGCGCAGGCTCGCCAAAGCGCAGACCCGGCAGAGCGTGCCGACCTCTACGCCAAAGTTCAGCAGCAGGTCTACTGGGATGGTTACAGTGTGCCGCTGAATTTCTCGCCCGTTCTGAATTCCTACTATAACTATGTGCACGGTTGGAAGACGCTTTCGACGGGTTGGTGGTGGCTGCGTTCGGTCTGGCTCGACAAGTAGATAAGTTTCCACTATATGATCGAGGCGCAGGACAGCAAGACCCTCGAAGCAGTGTTTACCTGCGCCTCTTTTATTCCTTTAAGGATCATCCGTGCGCCTGATAGGTTACGTTCTGCGCAGACTGCTGCAAATGATCCCGGTGATCGTTGGCATAACGCTGTTTGCGTTCCTGTTCATTCAACTGCTACCGGGCGATCCGATTCAAACTATGCTTGGCGGCAAAGCGTCGCCTGAGGTGATTGCGGCGGCACACGCCAAATTTGGTTTGGATGATCCGCTGCCAACGCGCTATGTTCTGTTTTTGCGCAATGCCATCCAGGGTGACCTCGGAATGTCGATTACCCAGCGGACGCCAGTTACCAGCCTGATAGGAGATCGACTCCCGCCCTCCTTGTTTTTGCTGGTTTACTCCACCTTGATTTCGATTCTGCTGGCGGTTCCGCTGGCAATGATCGCGGCGCGGCGGACGGATCAGCCGCTCGATCACATCATCCGCATTTCGGGTATGGTGACAATTTCGATGCCGCCATTCTGGCTCGGCCTGCTTTTTATTTTGTTGTTTGGTTTGCTGCTGCAATTATTTCCGATTTCGGGGTGGGGTACGGATTTCTTGGATCACATTCACTCCTTGTTTTTGCCCGCCCTCGTGATTGGGCTGGGTCTCGCGCCCATCCTGATTCAATCACTGCGTGCTTCTTTGCTCGACGTGCTGCGCGCCGAGTTCATCGAAGCCGCACGCGCGAAAGGCCTCAGCCCGAACCGAATTATGCTTCGTCACGTGCTGCGCAACGCTCTGATCCCGACTGTCACAGTGCTGGCGGTCAATGTCGGTTGGCTGATTGGTGGGAGCGTTGTGGTTGAAAACGTCTTCTCGATTCCGGGCATCGGGCGCTTGCTCGTCCAGTCCGTGCTGGCGCGCGACTATCCCACAATTCAGGGGCTGACTCTGGTATTCGGGATTCTGGTGATTTTTGTCAATCTTTTGGCGGATTTGAGTTATGCGATGATTGACCCCAGGGTGAGTTACACATGAGCGCTATCGATCTGCCCGTTTCACTCAAGCGAGCGGATATGCGCGGCTGGCGGACAAGTATCGCCAAATGGCCGCTGAGTCTGAAGGTTGGCATCAGCATCGTGGTCTTGATGGCGCTGGCGGGGATTTTCGCGCCGCTGCTGACACCCTACGATCCGATTATCGGTGATTTTCGTAATGCCTTGCAGCCGCCGGGATGGGTACATCCCTTCGGAACCGACAACCTGGGGCGCGACGTGTTTTCGCGCGTGCTTTACGGTGCGCGCATCGACCTGCAAATTGGGCTGATTGCGACTTATGTGCCCTTTACCTACGGCATCGCGCTTGGCGCGATTGCCGGGTATGTCGGCGGTTGGTTTGATACCGTCCTGATGCGGCTGGTTGATATTGCGATAGCCTTTCCGTTTATGGTTCTCATCATCGTCATTCTGGCGATTCTCGGCCCCGGTATCCAGAATATGTATATTGCTGTTTTCGCGGCAGGCTGGACGATCTATACGCGGCTGGCACGTGCTGAAATGCTAGTGATTCGTGAACAGGAATACATTCTGGCGGCGCGGGCGCTCGGCTACGGACGTTTCCGCATTATCTTTCGCCATGCCTTGCCGAACCTGATTCAGTCGTCGATAGTCTTTTCGATGTCCGATTTCGTCCTGAATATTCTGCTGGCCTCGTCACTTAGCTACTTCGGCATCGGCGTTCAGCCGCCCGCGCCGGAATGGGGCGCGATTGTCACTGATGGACGCGACTGGCTGCTGCGGGCGTGGTGGATTTCGACGCTCCCTGGGATTGCAATCATCATCACGGGAGTCGGCGTGAGTCTGATCGGAGATGGCCTCTCGAAGATTCTTGGTCAGCGCACTAGCCAATCCATGTAAAAATTAGCTTCACGCAGCGAATGAGGTCGCCTCTTTTGCAAAAGTCCATAAATCAATCTGGCAATACCAAAAATCCGACGCAAGCGCTCCTGAAAATCGACAACCTGACGATTGAATTCCAGACGAGTGCCGGGACGATTCTCCCCAGCTACCATATTTCACTGTGGGTGGATGAGGGGAAAACGCTTGGCATTGTCGGCGAGTCGGGCAGCGGTAAATCCGTATTGTGCCGCTCAATATTGCGCTTGATTCCGTCGCCACCGATGCGACTGGTGAGCGGCACTATTGCCTTTGAGGAGCGCGATCTCTTGTCACTCTCTGAAGCCGAAATGCAGGCCATTCGCGGCGTTGCTATTGGCATGATCTTTCAGGATCCGATGACGGGACTCAATCCAGTCTTGAAAATTGGTGATCAAATTACCGAAAGCCTGCGCGTTCACAAAGGGATGAGCAAAAAGGATGCACGTAACACTGGCATCGAACTGCTGCGCCAGGTTGGTATCCCCAGCCCGCTAGAGCGTTTTGACGAATATCCACACCGCTTATCGGGTGGAATGCGCCAGCGCGTTGTGATTGCGATGGCGATGGCCTGCAAACCAAAACTACTGCTGGCAGACGAGCCGACGACGGCGCTCGACGTGACGATTCAGGATCAAATTCTTGCGCTGATGATTCAACTGCAAGAACAAACTGGCATGGCGATCATTCTGGTGTCGCATGATATGGGTGTGGTCGCTGAAACGACTGATTGGGTCGCGGTCATGTACGCGGGGCAGGTCATGGAACTGGGGCAGACGGAAAACATTTTCAGTAATCCGAAGCACCCGTATACCGTTGGCCTTTTGAACTCGATTCCGCGCATGGAAAGTAAAGTGGATCGGCTGATTCCGATGGAAGGTCAGCCGCCGAATCTGCTCAAGCTGCCGAAAGGCTGTCCGTTTGCGGAGCGCTGTCCGGTCGCGAGTCCTGACTGTGCCGAAACCTCCATTTCGCTGCGCGAGATCACGCCGGGACATCAAACAGCCTGCCTATACCCGGAGCGGGTGTCATGACCGATACCGTGCTGGAAGTCCAGAATTTAAGCAAAGTATTCCCACTTCCGCGTCCCTTTTTCGATGCTGTGCGTGGTCGCCCCGCGCAAAAGCTGGTTGCCGTCGATCAGGTCAATCTTAAGGTGGAGCGGCACGAGACGCTCGGCCTGGTGGGCGAAAGTGGTTGCGGAAAAACGACGTTGGGGCGCACGATTCTGCGGTTGTACGAGCCAACCGCCGGCAAAATTCTCTTCGAAAATGAAGACATCACGCATAAGAATGGTCGCGATTTACAGGCGATTCGCAGCAAAATGCAGGTTGTGTTTCAAGACCCGTATTCGTCGCTCAACCCTCGCATGACGGTGCGCCAGTCGATCCGCGAAGTGCTGCGTTTTCACAAAATTTGCGCACCTGCGGAAGAAGAAGCCCACCTGCAAAATCTGCTGAAAACGGTGGGTCTCTCGCCAGAGGCAGCGGACAAATATCCGCGCACCTTCAGCGGCGGTCAGCGCCAGCGGATTGGGCTGGCGCGGGCGCTGGCCGTACAGCCCACCTTTCTTGTGGCGGATGAACCCGTTTCAGCGCTCGACGTGTCAATTCAGGCGCAGATTTTGAATCTGCTGGCGGATTTACGACAGGAACTTGGACTGACGATGCTCTTCATCGCGCACGAACTGTCAGTCGTTAAACATATTTCGTCGCGTATCGCGGTCATGTATTTGGGGCAGGTGGTCGAGACTGGGACCACTGAAGAAGTCTTCGAGAATGCCCAGCATCCCTATACCGAAG
The DNA here is from genome assembly GCA_034432495.1 of Anaerolineae bacterium. Lineage (GTDB taxonomy): Bacteria > Chloroflexota > Anaerolineae > Aggregatilineales > Phototrophicaceae > Flexifilum. The sequence goes on from DAOUCB010000221.1 coordinate 26,172, forward strand.
GCTTGCTGCGGGCGCTGCCAAGACCGGAACCAGGGCGACGGCAGCGCACGGCAGCGATTGAAGGCGATATTCCTAGCCCGCTCCATATGCCAAGCGGTTGTCGTTTTCATACGCGCTGCCCGATTGCTGAATCCATTTGCAAGACAAAGGCTCCGCCGTTGCGCCAGTTGAGTCCGACGCATCAGGTCTTGTGCCACTTGCGACCGACGCCGAATTGGACGGCGAGCGCGACGCATTCATCGGTTTAATGCAGCCTGCTGCCCAGCAACGAATCCGAACTCGTCGAACTCGAACCCGAACACGTTTCTGCCTGTTATCTGGCACAGTCCGTTGAACCAATTACTGGGCGAAACAGGTTTCTTTCGGCTAACGTGCCAGTGCTGAAATCAGCGGCAGCACCAGCGCCGCGACAATCAGCAGGCCAACGACCAGCAGGATGATGCGTCGGGGTGTCCATATGCTCGGAGATTGATTACCGATATAACCCATCGTGCGTGGATCGTAATCTGTTGGCGACTCATCGCCAAAATCCTCGATGTCGCGGTCGTCGGGATATTCGTCTTCGTCAATCCATTCATCCGACTTCTTGCGTGGACTCATACGTGATTTCCTGAAAGAGCGCTGCGCGGGCGAGTTCCGCATTATAGGTGGCTCCCAGCTTGTCGAACAGGTCGAGCGCGGTATGCAATTTTCCGACCGCTTATGCAGGGCGCAATGGGGAGTGTTTACGAGGCGCAAGACCAGCAAATCGGGAAGACTGTTGTCATCAAGACACTCCAAGTTGAGTTGTCTGCGCATACTGAAACTGATTTAGCCCTTACGAAGGCGTGGGTCGAGGGCATCACGGAGGCCATCACCTATGAAATTGACGCACAAAACACTCAACGAAATCATTAAGCCGGGCCACAGGACTACGCTAGGCGTGAGGGTCAGATAATCCGTGCCGTCAAAAAGTAGACGCCCCCACGTTGGGAAATCAGGCGGAAAACCGAGGCCAAGGAAAGAGAGGGCGGATTCAGTAATGATCGCGCTGGCGACACTAAACGTGGCCGATACAATCACCGGACTCAGCACATTCGGCAGAATATGGCGGCGCAAAATTCCCGCATCGTTAGACCCTAAACTGGTGGAGGCCGCCACGTAGTCCCGTTCCTTAATGGACAAGACCTCTCCGCGCACAAGACGGGCGGTTGGCATCCATCCCAAGACGCCAATAACAACCACGATGAGGATAAAGATTCCTGCTTCGGGTCCGATAAGTGTCCGTAGCTCATCCCGAAAGAGCAATGTGATCACGAGCAAGAGCGGTAGTTGTGGCAGCGAGAGAAAAAGATCCGTCAAGCGCATGAGCATGTTATCGAGGACGGGATAATATCCTGCCAGCAGCCCGACCAGCGTACCAATGATCATTGAGATCAACATCGCAACCAGACCGATGGCAAGTGAAACACGACCCCCAAAAATCACACGAGCAAGGGTGTCACGTCCAAGGTTATCCGCACCGAAAGGATGTGTGGCAGTCATGGATGAGTTGGCGGCCAAAATGTCAATATATTCTGGATCGACACGCCAGATCAGCGGGCCAAGCAGAGTACACAACACGATGACTCCTAGGATCAACAGTGCCACCATCGCAAGTTTGTGTTTGCGGAAACGAACCCAGGTATCCCCCCAAAGAGACTGGGATTTGATCTGCTGTTCGGAGTGCCCTTTGAGGCTTGCGAGTTTGGTTGTCGTCGCCATCGTGCGCCTGTCGTTTAACTGTAAGCGATGCGAGGGTCGAGCATGGCATAAAGTACGTCTGCGATCAAGTTAAATACCACGATCAGAACGGCAAAGATAAACGTCAACGTTTGCACCGTCGGCAAATCGCCCCCCTGAATCGCTAGGATCAGAAGCTGTCCCATACCGTTCACGCGGAAGATTTGCTCGGTAATGATGGCACCTTGAAAGACTCCCGGGATACCCAGCGCCACTAACGTCACCACCGGAATCAAGCTGTTTCGTAAGGCGTGGCGAAGGATGACGCCGCGTTCATTTAGCCCTTTTGCTCGGGCAGTGCGAACGTAATCCTGGTTGAGGTTCTCCAACATAGCGGAGCGCGTAAAACGGCTGATCTGCGCTAGAAAAAACAGGCTCAAGACGGCGACGGGCATGAACATTTGCCGAAGCTGCTGCAGGAGACTTGCCGCGTCGGTGACCTTGAGAGTTGTTTTGTAGACCATTGGAAACCAATGAAATTCGACACTGAAGATGATTATGAAGAGCAGCCCGGTAAAAAACGTCGGGACAGAGAAGCCGACTATCGACAAAAACGTGCCGACTTGATCAAAAATGGAATACTGTTTGTAAGCCGAAATAACGCCAATCGGAATAGCAATCACTACCGCTATCAGATAAGCTGATCCGACAACCCACAGAGTTTGCGGAATCCTCTGAAGAACTAGGTCTATGACCGGACTGCGGGTTTGCCACGAGTAGATACGCAACCGATCTGCCGATCCCGGTAGTTTGATGCCGGTGACTTCTTCAAACATATTGAGGGGTTCATTGATGAGAAACTGCTGGAGCCAACGTACGTACTTCACAAGGAATGGGTCGTTCACTCCCATTACTTCTTTGATGTGCTCCCGAACCGCCGGAGGAATGGTCAGCGGCAAGTTTCCGACCGGATCACTTGGCGAGAGATCAAGCAGTGCAAAAATCACAAAACTGATCGCCAAGAGGGTTGGTATGATTGTTAAAATCCGTCGTACGAAGTAGCGCGTCAAGTCCTGATCCTCGGAACGCACTCTGGTAAATACCGGAGGCAGCGACAAGTCAGCGCAGGACGAGAAGTCTCTCGTCCCACGCTGGTGAATACTAGTGCGCGATCAGGAACTGGCGAGCGTCCAGTCCGCGATATTCCACTCTTCCGAGTCCCAGGCATTCATCTTGATGCCTTCGACGCGATTGCTGTATGCAGACACGCTTGCGCGCCACACAAGCGGGATAACCGCGCCATTCTGGACAATCATGTCGTTTTCCTGAATGGCAACCGCACCGCGATCTTCGAGCTTGGCTGTCTGCGAGAATTTAGCGATGAGGGCATCATAATCAGCATTGCACCATCGCCCAACGTTATTTCCTAGCCAGTTATTATCGGGGCCAGAGACCTGATTGCAGCCGAACTGCGCCATATACGCTTCGGGGTCTGTGCCGTCGAAATTGTTCGTGAACATTTCAACGTCGGCGTAGAACTTGCCATAGGTATCCGGGCTGGCAGGGTCGCCACCGAAGAAGACACCCGCATCAATGTTACGAAGCTCAGCATCGACGCCAATTTCTGACCACCACTGTTTGATGAGTGCCTGGGTCGCCTGACGCACGGCATTGGTAGATGTCTGATACAGGACATGCAGCGGAACCCCGTTCAGTTCGCGCACGCCGTCACCGTTGGTGTCCATGATGCCGGCGTCATCGAGCAGTTTATTCGCACCGGCAATGTCCTGTGGTAGGCAGGCATCATTATTGGTCGAAGCATAGATTGGTGGAGCAGGAAGCACATTGCAGGTTGGTTTTCCTGCGGCTGGCCCATAGACCTGATCGACAATTACGCTGCGATCGATCGCCATTGACAGAGCTTTGTAGACCGCTGGGTTTGTCAGGAAAGGATGGGCGTTCGAGCCATCAGCTTCCCAGACAGAGCGCTTGTCGCCAAGAGACGGATCAGGATTGGTCTGGTTGAGGATGATACGCTCGACCTGAGTACCAAAAGCACTGACGACCTGACCACCGCCACCCGCCGAGATTTGCGCGAGAACTTGTGGTGTTATCTGGAGATTCCAGGCATAGTCGGCTTCACCCGTTTGCAAGACCGCTCGTGCTGCTGACTCCGCATCACCGCCGCCTTTGAGAACGACTTCCTTGAAGAAAGGCTTGCCAGCTTCGCGGAAGTGGGGGTTCGCTACATACGTAATCGTATCGTTGGCGCGGAAGTCCGAAACGGTGTATGGGCCAGTACCGACCGGCGCAAAGTTCTGGTCAGTACATTGCTGAGCCTTTTCACCTATGCAGTCCGCAAATTGTGCTTTCTGGATGATCGGCGAGGCTTCACCTACAAAGGGGCATATGGGAATGGCTTGGGGGCTGTGAAGGTGATCTTGATTGTCTGTGCGTCCACCGCTTCGACAGACTCCACGTCGTTATAGTTTGTGGTCTGCGAGCAGCCTGTCGCTGGGTCGGTGCAATACTGCCACGAGAAAACAGCATCATCTGCTGTCACGGGTGTGCCGTCCGACCAGACCAGATCGCTTTTGAGTTTCCAGGTGATTGTCGTCAGGTCGCTGGAAACACCACCGTTTTCAACGGTAGGAATCTCATCAACGAGGAAGGGTACCATGACTCCGTTTTCGTCGTAACGAGCCAGCGGTTCTACTACCAGCGAGGCTGCATGGAGATCTTTAGTGCCGCCGGAGAGATATGGATTTACAGTGGAAGGTGCTTGCCAGTAGAGGATGTTGAGGGTTGTGTCATCCTGGGCAGAAACAACCCCAAGTGCTCCCAGCATCAGAATGAGGAGCATAAACACAGCGATGAAGCGAGTTTTGGAACTTCTCATCAGCCGACCTTTCGTCAGTAATACTATAGGACATGAAGATTTTCAGTCAGTATACTTACATTTTAACGAACTGCAAAAAATCTACTTGTGGAACTATTGCTATAAATTACACCTGAGAATTTGTAGAAAGAACCTGAATGCATAGGCAATTCCTCCGCTGATTGGACACTTGCGATGAATTGTTTGATCGGTTAGAACAAACATAGTACTCAGATATTCAGGATAGGGTTCATTGCTATGGATCGTCCTCAATTGCAACGCGATATTCTGGCACTTTATAGCCGCGAACATGCTGAACTGGGCGAGCGCGGCACTCTTGATTTGCTCGAACGGGGGCGTCAATGGGATTTGTCCGGCACGCTGAACGCGGGCGGTGTTCTTGTGTTTCCTCATACGGATGTCGCGGATTGTGGGCATCAGGTGGCGGCCTGCGTTCACGCCTGCCTGGACAGCGGCGCGGATAGCGTGGTGGTCATTAGCGTTTTGCACGCTTTCACCGAGGAAATGGAACAGGCGCGTCGTCGAGTCGCGGCGGGCGGCGATCCCGCTCAGGAAGAATCCTGGGGTATCCAGGGTACAGGTCTCACGGCTGGACGCGATGATTGGAAAGGGGATCACGCCCTGATGAGCTGGCGGCACTTCTGGGCTGCGGAAGTCAAACGACGCGGTCTGCCAGCCTCTAAAACGCCTGAAGTTATTGAGCGTTATCCGTACCTGGCGGGTGGGAAACCAGAGCGACTGCCCGGTTACGAAGACTTGCAAAAGCTCGTTGAAAATGCAGTGATTGTTTCGACAGCCGATGCGTTTCATCATGGCCTGGGTTATGGCGATTCGCCGGAAGACTCATTTGAACCAGATGCAGCAGGTTTGCGCCGCGCTCAAACCATCATCGAGGATGGTATTCGGATCCTCGAACAAGGAGATTACTGGGGTTATAACCAGCATTGCGTGAGTGCGAAAAGCGATGCGCGTGACGCGGGCCAGGTCTTTCGCAGCTTGCGCGGGCCGATGACAGGCCGTGTCCTTGACCTCACGTACAGCGATGCTTCCGAACTTTATGGGAAACCTGCGCCGACCTGGGTGGCTGCGGCGCTGGTCGAATGGGCAGTTCAATAGTCGCAAGATGAACGATTCATATCTTGAGCTGCATGTTGTACAGGTTTGCATAGACACCCTCTAAAGCGATGAGTTCGTCATGCGTTCCCTGTTCATCGATTCCATGATCCGTCAGGACGACAATTCGTTGTGCGTTTCTGACTGTCGAGAGGCGGTGAGCAATGACAAGGGTTGTACGATTATTGCTTAATCGCTCCATCGAGTCCTGGACAGCCTTTTCGCTTTCATTATCGAGCGCGCTCGTCGCCTCATCGAAAATGATCACGGGCGGATCTTTTAGGAAAACGCGCGCGATGCTCAGCCGCTGCTTTTGTCCGCCAGAGAGTTTCACGCCGCGCTGACCAATATCTGTATCGTAGCCGTCGGGCAAGGCCATGATGAAATCGTGGGCATTCGCTTTTTGGGCGGCGTCGATAATTTCTTCCCGTGTCGCGTCCAGTTTGCCGTAGCGGATGTTGTCGGCGATAGTTCCAGCGAACAGGTAAACATCCTGCTGGACAACCCCAATGTTCTGCCGGAGCGAGCTTAAGTGAATATTCTGGATATTCTGGTCATCGAGCAGGATTTCCCCCTCGCTGACTTCGTAAAAGCGGGGGATGAGCGAACAGAGGGTGGTTTTGCCGACGCCTGATGCCCCAACTAAGGCGACATATTCGCCTGCTTTTATGTCCATCGAGATATTTTTTACAACGTAATTATAACCTTCTTTATACTTGAAACTCACTGCGTTGAACTTCACGGTGCCCTGAACGCATGTCAGATCAATGGCGTCTGCTTTATCCTGAATGTCTGGTGCGATTTCCAGAATTTCCATAAAGCGGTTAAAGCCCGTAATGCCTTCCTGAAAGACTCTGGCGAAATTGACCAGCCGTTGAATTGGTTCAATCAGGATGCCGACGCAAAGCAAATAGGTCAGTAGATCGGCTAAGTCCAGGGACGCATTGGCAATCGCCACGCCGCCAAAGACAATAATGGCGATGGTGATCAACTGCGTGAAGGCATTCATTCCGCCATAAAAATAGGCTTCACTGCGATACCCATCGCGACGACTGTCTACAAATCGGCGGTTTTCGTATGCAAACTTCTTTTGCTCAATGGCTTCGTTGCTAAACGCCTTGACGACGCGAATGCCTGACAGGGTATCTTCTACCTGAGCATTAATATCTCCGATGCGTTCCCGGCTCACTTGCAGCGCTTTATTCATCAGGCGGTTGAAATAGAAAGCGTAGACCAACATGATTGGCAAAAAGGCCAGTACGATCAGGCTGAGCTGAAAATTGATGGCAATCAAAATGATCAGCACGCCTACCAGCTTCAGGATAGCAATGGTGATGTCTTCTGGCCCGTGATGATAGAATTCGGAGATCGCCATTAGGTCGTTGGTGATGCGGCTCATCAACTGACCGGTTCGCTGCTCGTCATAAAAACCAAAAGAGAGTTTTTGATAATGTTCAAATAATTCACTGCGCATGTCGCTTTCCATCAGCGATCCCATCATGTGACCCTGATAGTCAACGAAGGTGTTACACGCCGTATGGATGATTACCAACAGCAGCATGAGCGCGCCGAGTGTGTAGATTTGGCTGAGAATATTGGGGGGATTTTCTGACAATATGTTCTTGGTGATGTAGCTGACGCAAAGCGGGAGCAGCAGTGTCGTTGCCGAGACAATAAACGCGCAGACCATATCCGCGATAAACAACCCTCGATAGGGTTTGTAATATGACAAAAATTTCTTGACCCGTGAATTCATAAATTGCTCCTGAAACTGGCGAAACAGAGTAAGGTAACGATTTGTCTTTCTTGCGTTATTATCCTGTGATTTGACGATCATATCAGGGTTTCTATGGTTTAGAAAGGGTCACAACTTCGTTTTAGGTCACTTTGGATCGTGTGCTTCCTGCCAGAAGCGTAGGGTGACCTGAGGGACGCGAAAACAGATTGGCTGTGCATCACCGATGAGAGCCTGCGCAGCGTTTGAAGTGAGCGTCGTGGCACTTAGAGGCTCGCATATTTCTAAGGGGATACCGAGTTCGATTTCCTGACGGGTAACACGACGATACCAGGACTGTGTAGACATCGCGCGATCCTGCGGGACACAGTAAGCGAGTAATTCGTGGAAGCTGGCGAAGCAGGCGCTCCAGCCAGCGGCAAACTCTGGCACAGCGGAGGGTATCAGCGTCATGGCGAGATCAGGTGCACTGCCTGCACCGGGGTCGAGGCAAACTTCAAAAGAGCCATCCGGTTTTGCGCTGACGATCCCTGTTTGCAGGAGATGCATGGGAATTCCTTCGGAAAAGAGGCGTGCCAGCAGTGCTGGGAGCGTCTTGTTGATGGCAGTCGTAACGAAATAGATACCGCTGCGCTGGGTCTGCGAATCACGAACATAGATGCGCCAGTTGCTCTGGACGGGGGAGGGCATGAAGCGGCGTAACGGGCCGAGTATCTGCGGTCCAAAATGACCATGCTGATAGCTCAGATGGGTGAAGAGTGCCCATTTTCCGTCCGTGCCCAGTGTTTGCAATTCCATGCCCGCTGGAACCAGTGGCTGCAAACGCCTCGCTTCAACCAGATAGTTCACATAGATGACGTTGGTGATGTTGCTGATAAAGGCAATCGCTGGAACCCATTCGCCGTAGGCACGAGCAAGTCGGCTGTTAGCGATCCGTTCAACAAGCGGACTTACAAGATTGCGACGTGGATAAATCCACAAGGCCATCCGACCCATTGTGCTAGTCGGTCGCGAACGACGCAGCACCAGTTCGGTGACGGTGCAGAACCAGAACAGCATCAGCAGGAAGCCGAGGGCATTTCCAGCAGCAATGATGCCAGCGGCGGGCCGATAAGGGTCGGGCAGAAGTGGGCTGATGCTGACCGCCAGAAGCACCCCCCAAGTAATGTACGAAAGTCCTGTCAAACTCCGATTCCAAACCTTTGCCTGGGCAAAGCACCAACTCCAGATGCAGGCCGTAATCGTATATACTAAGGCCGCCCATCCGGCGATTTGAAGATAAACCTGGGACTCGTATTGAAGATAAGTAGTTGGGTTGCCCGACTGAAGCGTCGCTTGGGCGAGCGTGACGCCCTGCGTGATCCATGACAGCTCGCCGGGCTGCTCGATCAAAATGGCGAACATCGTCGTGAAGACGATCAAAAGCGCGGCACGGCGCGGAATCCAACTGGTGCGCACGAGCGCAATCGCAATGAGCAGATCTGAAAGCGCCGTGATCTGCCAGGGCAGCCAGCCGAGCCGCCATAACCAGGAATTTGTCGCAATATAGGCGACACGAGCGCTGAGCGGATTGCTCCCGCCGGGCATCCCCGGCAGGAGTATCAATGCCATCGAAGCCATCGCGGCAGCGTGCGCCAGAATCGTGATGAGCAACGTCTGCTCTAAGAAGCGAGCGGCGACAGGCATGGAACCCGGTGATGACGAGGTGACATTGGCGCGCATTGCCTTCATTTCAATTCGGCTCGCAGGTTAGAGGTGGCTAATTTTCTGAAGCATACCTCATGTCATTCGATTCACGGCGAAATTTCCTCGTTTTACACTGTTACCGGAGCCGTCAGTCAGGCACTTGCGCAGGAATTAAGCCTCCGACCGGACGTGACCACACAGACGAAGCGGACGGCGAAAGCGGACCCGTAAGCTCTGTAGTTGAAAGCTTCGGAGCCTGAAATGTCGACTGTGCGGTTGGATCGGTGCATTTTCCTTAAGTTCTTCTACGAACTGCTCATTCCTGCGCCAATTTCGTTCCGCGCGTTCCTGGTCATTGCGCTGATTGACGAGAATATCGTATTCATTCATGGTGTTCGCTCACTGTTCCTGATTGAAACGGTAGCAGCTAACCGCGTTCAATGTCTGTAATTATTCGGTTACAAGGTGCAGCGTAGGATTTGACCTGTTCCGTTCCCAGATGTTTTCCGGAATAGCGAAACTGTCTCAGCAGGCGAATGAAATGCTGTATGAGCATGAGCAGCCATCCCGGTTGATAGTCGATATTAGGCGGGGCAAATTCTGGAACGATCGGGGTTGCTTGTGCCCGCTGTTCGTGTTCCATGCTTGCCATCCGATTGATGCTGTATATATCCATGACCAGACTTTCTATGTGGTGGAGCACTTTGGCAGTGAGGTGCAGTGGGCAGTAGACGGCGAAACCTCACCGCGAACACTGTGTTGCAATGCCCATTCTGTTAAGTGATCATTCCATTGACGAATTGGGTGGTAACCTTCCGCTACATTGCCCCCTCTAAAGGGGGCAATGTGGGGAGACATCGACTGACTTGATTGAAGCAAAACGAGGTGAAGTCACGAGGATGAAGCCAGCTCGGATCAAACCGGGATGCTTACGAACCTTCTTTAACCTCGATCAGCTCGTCGGCAACCAGGCCGTGCGCGTCACGATGAACTGCGTTGGCAGCTTCCTTGTTAGGGGCTTCGATGAGGCAGAAAACCTTGCCCGTGCCTTCATCAAACCAGTAGCGGAGATACTTCGCGCCGTACTTCTCCTGGGTATTGAGATCTGCTTCATGAGCCTGAGCGATTGCGTCGGCTGTCAGCCCATCAACGTGATAATGAATATCCATGTACAACGGCATGATTCCTGTTCCTTTCTAGGTGAAGTGCAAATCGAGTGTGTGCTGAGTGCATTTGGCTATGTGCTGAACTTAGAACGTGTTACTCACTTGCAATGCTGATTTCTGGCGCGTGAAACGCTGCCTGCGTCTGGGGATCAGGGCGGAAACCCGAACCCACCATGTTCATTACGGTGATTTGCCCCTCACTAACGACGCAGTAGGCGTGCTGCTCAATGATTTGCCACTCCTCGTTCCGGAGAAGCCGAAGGCGATAGGCGATGTGGAGGCGATCTGCGACTAGACCCACCGACGAGTTTAGAAGTTGAAACTCGTCAGCGTCGCCAAACATCAGGTAAAGCCAGTCCATCGTCTCTTCGATACCGATACTTCCCCGGACGCCTGCTGGCATCAGTGCGCGAAACTGGACATCTTCGTGAAAGGATTGTTGCAACTGTTTGAAATCACGGGTGGACAAGGCGGCTATGAAGGCCAGTCCGGTTTCCAGAATGTGTTGTACTGTCATCAGAGTCTCTTTCACGAAGGCTGAGCCATGAACAAGCGCATGGGTTACTGCGGTGTCATGTCGGTAATGGGCTGTCCGGCAGGGCAGAAGACGATGGGGTTGTAGTCGGCAAACAGCCCATTGGGATTGTCCGTCCACAGCCAGAGGTGCATCGTCCAGACGGGCGGCGTATTCGGGATGCGTGTATTGAGATGCATCGGGCGATCAAACAGCATGGGCGCGGGGCGACCCGTATTATTTGGATCCCATTTGTCAGCGAAAATCAGGTACTCGAAGGCAACCAGATTCATGTTGCCATTGCCATCCGGCTCGTAAACGAGGGCTTCTGGCTTCATTGGGTCGGCGACATCATCCCCGGCAAGGTCACCATTGACGTAATGCTGGCCCATGCCACCTACATTGTTATTGGTGAAGCACTCCAGAAATTTGCCGTAGCCAGCTTTTTCCACGCCGTCGAAATTGCGGAAATCGGCGGTGGCATGGCGAACATCGGCAACCAGTTGACGGACTTCGGGTGAGAGTTCCGCCGGCGTATCCGTGGGCATGGGCATCTCAGTCATATCCTGAGCGTGCGCCACGAAGGGCAGCAGCATGAGAACTGCCGCCGCAAGAACAAATAAAGCTGAACTGCTTTTCTTCATCGAACCACTCCTTTAGTGATTGGGTTGATGGATTCAAGATAGCAGTTCAGCAGTGGGCAAGTCATCTACCGAATGGTAGATTCCATACTTGGCGGTGGTAGATCTGGACGGAAGCCTAGACGGACACCAGTCCTAATTCCTGGGCGCGGAGGATTGCCTGAGAGCGGTTCGCGACATCTAGTTTGCGGTAGATACTGAGGGTATGGCTTTTCACCGTTCCAACGCCAATCACCAACTGTTCGGCGATCTGCGGGTTGGTGAGTCCAGTTGCGAGAAGGAGCAGAATTTCGCTTTCACGGGCAGTCAGGAGCTGCTCGTGCGCTGTCTCAGCAACAGCACCGGATAAAGTGCCAAATTCATAAACGAGACAACTCTTGATGGCCTCTGGGGTAAGGTCTGCCCCTTGTTCCCAGTGCAGGTCATATGAATGAGGCCCGATTTCTGCTTGAAGTTGATTTTGAAGCTGGTCCAACAACGGCCAGTGACATGCCCACTTCAAAGCCAAATCCGAATATGTGAAGACCCAGGCGAGCAGTTCAACCGCTTTTTCTGGGTCAGTCTCGACAAGCAGATAGGCCACAGCGGGAACAAGCCAAATGGTGATGACAGAATTCACCTCAGGAGCGGACACCTGTAGCAATTTCTCAATATAAAGACGGACTTCAGCGGGATCGCCCAGACCACAGGATAGTGCCGCCAGTGACCAATAGAGGAGTTGCAGCCCCATCTTGTCGATGGTCTGACGTTTCCCCAATTCGCTGATTCGAACACCTTCTTCATAATTTTCGTCAAGACAGGCTAAAAGGATCAGCAGCGATTGATTATAAGGTTGGAAGACCTGCGGCCTAATAGCTTCGTTAATCGCTTGCGAGTGCTGCGCATAGTCGCGGCAGGCTGTGTAATCGCTCTGAAAGAAAGTACAGAGTGCCAGTAAACTTAAGGCGTGAGCAATCTGACCCTGATGACCAGCTTCGGTGGAAACCTGTAACGCTTCCTCGCAGTGAGTCTTTCCCTTGCTATAGCCGCTGTTCAGAAGTTCATTTGAACCCAGATTCAGCAGGCAAGTTACCAGCGATGCCCGATTATGGGTGATTCTTGCCAGAGCTAGACTCTGTTCGGTGTATTGGTTGGCCTGGTCAGGGTCGTTCAGATTGTAGTAAATATAGCCGAGGCGATGCAGAACCCAGCACACGTAATAGGAGTCGCTGACGTCCTCAAAACCTATTTTACTGGTTTCCAAATGGGGTATAGCTTCGGTGTAGCTGCGCATACCAATGAGCGCGAACCCGGTGACGAGATGGCAAAACGCAATCTCGAAAAAGTCATTTTCCGATAGAGCAATATCCAGCGCTCGCTCGATACTTGAGAGTGGCTCCGTTGTGTCAGCCTGATAGAGCCAATGGAGATAGCCCCAACGCCGCGCCAGCAGGCGACCGAGCAGCGCTACATCCGTTATCGACTGGTCGAGGCTCTGTTGGAAAATCGCGATGATCTCACGATAGCGGCTGCGTAAAAATCCAAAGAGATAGAGCGTGTTGAGCATGGCATGGAGATTCGCTGCGTGCTGATTCTGGGCTGACCAGTTCCACGCCTGACGAATATTTTCAAAATCGCGTTCAATCGCTTGCAAGATTTCGAGCTGTTCAGGCTGCTTAAGCGCTGTGTCGAAGCGCAGCATCCGTTGGGCATAGTGCTGGCTATGCCGTTCGTAAGTGGTTTCGGTTTCTCTGTAGTCCGCCAATTTTTCTGTGCCATACTGACACAACAACTCATGGATGCTGAAACGATCAGACGATTCGACTTGAACCAGTGATTTCTCGACGAGAGTCGCCAGACAGGAAACTGAGGCGTCCGCTACCTCTTTGGCTGCGTCACTATCAAAGCCACCCAGAAAAACGGAAAGCCTAGCGAAGATTAACCGGTCTTTATCCGACAATAATCTCCAGGATTGGTCGAATACGGCGCGCATACTACGATGCCGTTCTTCAATGTTGCGCGTATTGGTTGCCAGAAAATCAAGGCTGCGCTGCATTTCAGTGGCGATTTGGGTGGCAGACAAGGCTTTGAGCCAGGAAGCTGCCAGTTCTATCGCTAGTGGGAATCCCTCTGCTGCATTACAAATACGAACGACGGCCTCCAGATTGCTGGTCAGGACAAAATTGGGCTGGATTCGTCGGGCATGATACAGAAAAAGCCGTATGGCCTCATAGTCTTCGAGGGCAGTGGAGTAGACGCTTTTGGGCGTGACCATTCCCTTGAGTGGATACAACCATTCTTCCTGCAAATTCAACGCCTCGCGCGAAGTGACCAGGATTTTCACGCTGGGCGCATAGGCGATCAGATCGCTGACGAAGGATGCACTGTCGAGCAGGTGCTCAAAGTTGTCAAGCACTAGCAGCAGCGATTTATCATGCAGATACTGGAAAAGTTGCTTATGGGGGAGGGTTGAGCCATAGAATGAGATGCCGAGCGCGTGGGCGATGGTTGGCACAATAAGGTCGCTGCTGCTCAGGGGCTGCAATGCAACAAAGATGACCCCGTTCGAAAATGAGTTTTCGGATGCTTGAGCGGCCTCAATTGCGAGCCGCGTTTTGCCGCTGCCACCGGCTCCGGTAAGCGTAAGTAAGTGGCAATCTGGGTTCGCGAGCCGAGCGCTGATGTACATTAGTTCTTGGGTGCGCCCGACAAAGGGTGTTGGTTGGGGAGGGTACTGAGCGCGCAAAATTGACCTCCTGATTGA
>DAOUCB010000222.1:0-20300 GCA_034432495.1 Anaerolineae bacterium
GTGCGCCCCTACCAAAACAATTCCATCGGCACAAAACGGGCGAGGCGTGCCTACAACCCCTCTATCCCGGCTGACCAAGTGAAGGTCAGCTTCCCTTTCTCCCACGCAAACGGGGAGAAAGGGAGAAAGACAAGACAGACACATAGGTCTGCCCCTACCTTGCATCTTTTCTCTGTGTTCTCTGTGGTTAACTGCTTTTATCTTTACTCAGCACTCAGCACTCAGCACTCAGTACTCAGTACTCAGTACTCAGTACTTCCTTTTTCGCCCACTTGTTCTAATTTCAGAATTTCCGTATACTGATTTCATCGATCAGCCACACGGAGATTGATCCCATGACGACCGATAGCGAAGTCCTCGCCCAGTTGGAAGCCCTCGGCAGCGAAAAAACACGCAAGACCTATGCGCGGCATGGCGTCGGCGCGAACCAATACGGCGTCAGCTATGCCGATCTGGGCAAGCTCAAGAAGCAGATCAAGGTGGATAACGACCTCGCCCTCACGCTGTGGGCGAGCGGCAACCACGACGCCCGCATCCTCGCGCTGATGATCGCCGACCCCGCCAAAGCCGATTCCGCCACGCTCGACGCGTGGGCGGGCGACCTGAGCAACTACGTGATCGCCGATGCCTTTTCGACCTACGTCGGGCAGACATCGTTCGCCAAAGCCAAAGCTGAGCAGTGGATGGACGCCGACAACGAGTGGATCGCTGACGCGGGCTGGAGCGTCCTCGGTCGCCTCGCGGCGTCAGATCAATCGCTGCCCGATTCGTATTTCACGACTGCGCTTGCCCGCATCGCCCGCGACCTGCACAGCAGCAAGAACCGCGTTCGCCACGCCATGAATAACGCCGTGATCGCGATTGGCGTCCGCAATGAGGCGCTGGAAACGCAGGCCATCGCCACCGCAACGCAGATCGGCAAGGTGGTGGTCGATCACGGCAACACGGACTGCAAGACGCCCGCCGCGATCCCGTACATCGCCAAGACGAAAGCGCATCGCGCCGAGAAAGCCGCGAAGCAGAAGGCGTAAACGACAGACCCCACCCCCCAACCCCCTCCCCGAATTCAAGGAGGGGGAGAAAAGCAACCTCACCCCCGACCCCTCTCCATAGGCGAAGGGAGAAAAATGGCGGCAGCCGCCAGAGGCTCGAAGCCTCTAGCTAGATAAACCAAGTCCCCTAAAGGGAACTCTTTTCAGCCTCCTTCAGGGGGCTTTTTCTTTCGTAGCCCGACCCTTTGAGGGTCGGGCGGCATCCTCTCACGGCGACCATTTTCGGCATCACCCAGCGGCACTCAGCCCCCGCAGATGTTGACGAAGCGATCAATCCCCGTGAAGCTGCCGTCGGTCAGATTGCCGCGCTTGTCCTTGAGCTTCGCGCCGAAGTCGGCGCTGTAGGCGATGTGTCCGCCGGGGCCAAACAGGTAAAACACGTCCTCGTCATCGCCCGCGCAGCGCACCGAGAGATAATCGGCGCTTTGCGTGACGACGGGGCCGTAGATCAGCGTCCACGAATTGCCCTGATCCTTCGAGGCGAAGACCGCGTTGCGGTTATCCGGCCCGCTCGGATCGTTGAAACCCGCCAGCACGACGCGGTTGTTGTTGAGCGCGCAGGTGTCGATGCTGCGCGGATAGCGGCAGGTATAGGGACTGCCACTGACAACGGGCGTAATATCCACCCGTGACGCTCCTTTCGCGCGATAGACCTTATCGGCGCTCGGCTCGGTCGTCGCCGCGCCGTAAAAGACCAGCGAGTCGTCGTTGTTGGCCCAGGGGATGTGTATCCAGCCGGGGAGCGCCGTCCCGCTGATGTTCGGGCTGCTGATCGGCGACCACGATCCGCCGCTATACTGGTAGCCCTGAAAGCTCGATCCGCTGGCGGCGGCGCTGTAAGCCACATTCGCGGCTTTGCCGGACACCGCCAAACCGGGCGATAGATAGGCGAAAGGCGCGCCGCTGGTGAGCGCCGTTTCCGTCCCCCAGCTTGTGCCGTTGGTGCTGACAATCGCCTTCGTGCCGCCGCTGGGATAGTAGGAGACGACGACGACGAAATTCTGCGTGCTGCGCTCGGTCTCGATTAAGCGCTGGCCTTCGTAGGCGACAATCGCCGTCGCGAAGGTGTGCTGGATGGTGTAGGTCGGCGACGCGCCGAAAATATCCGCCAGATGCCCGATCTCGTTCTCGGTCACGAGCCAGCCGTTGACCGCCGTCCCCGTCCCCAGATAAAGCGGGCTAAACGGATCGGGGACGAAATCGAGCAGCAGGCCGCTCATGCCTAAACTAACCAGCGAGTAGCGCGTCCAGGTGGGCGTGACGGCGCTGAAATTGCGCGTGATGTAGACGTAGCCGTCGTCGTTGGGCGCGGCAATCGTCCCCGTCCCCGGCGAGAGCAGCACCTTCTGAATCTGCTTGCCCGTGCTGGCTTTGGTCGGTTTGGGGGCGCTGGTGGCCTTCTCCGGCACGTCGAGCGTGATGCCGTCCGCGCCCGACGTGATACCGTCGAGCGTCCAGGTGATGACTTTCGGCGGTTTGCCCGGTTCATTCGAGTGTTCAACGCTGACCCGCGTCACCAGAAAGCGGGCATCATTGAGCGCGAGGCCGCGCACGTTCGCGCCCGCGCCGGTGATGGCTATCGGTTCGCTCCAGCACGGCTCGATGGCGTCGAGATTGCCGAGCAGCCGCAGCGTGATCCCCTGACGCGGGTTGTTCAGCCGCGCCAGATAACGCCCGGTCTGCTCGTTAAGCTGATGCTGCGCCGAGACTGTCTGCACGGGAGCGGTTACGCGAGTGACGCCGTGCAGACCGCGCGCCTTGCTCGCGACGGGGATGGTGATCCCGCCGGCGAAGATCAGCCCGTTAGCCTCGACCAGCCCGACGGTTTCGCTTTTGGCTTCGGGCAGCGTCCAGCCCGCCGCATCCGTCCAGTCGGCATTGCTCAGGGTGATGTCTGCCGTGAAGCCCGCCTGCTCGAAGGCGCTGTAGCTGTTGAAATGGCGTCGCAGCCAGATGCCGCCGAGCGAGTCGCAGCCCGCGACGCCGTAATAGCCGCGCACCAGTTCGCCGATCTGCCCCCAGACGGATCGTTTGGCGAGGTCGAGCGTCTGCGCGGCGTCGGTCACGCCCGACGCGTAAAAGTTGACCAGCGAGAGGATGTTGGTGTACGAGCGCAGCGCGTAATGCGCCGCCCGATCCAGCGTCAGGTTTTGCATCTCGTGCCACTGCGTCGGCGTGTGACCGGGATCGATCAGCGTTTGCGCAAAGCCGCCGAAGCGATCCAGCCAGCCCGCCGCGCCGGATACTTCAAGCGTGTAGCGGCTGCGATAAAGCTTGAACAGCGCAGCGTCACGAGTCGCCCAGCCAAGAAACTGCCCACGATAGCCGCTCGGCCCGGGATCATCGGCAAAGGTGGCGTCTTCCCAGTAACAGATGGCGCTGCCTTCGGGGATCACGCCCGTATCGGCGTCGCCAAAGACCTCAAAACGCATGTCGCGCCCGCCTTCGGAGCGGGTTTCGTCGCGGGTGACGACGAACTCGGTAATCGGGGGGTGATCGGTGTTATGCACCCAGATCGGCAGGCGCATCACACCCGTCGATCCATTGCTGTCGGTGACGGTCAGCGTGATATAGCGGAAGCCGACCGGGAAGCGCACCGTGATCACCGGGAAGGTGAGCGTTCCTGAAACCAGCGTCCCGTCGGCGATGTCCCAGAGCCAGGCCGTCAAACTCGCGCCGTTCGCCAGCGTGATGCTGTTGCCGCCGCTCAGGCTCACGGTGCGGTAGGTCTGACCAGCATCGACAAACCCGGCGGGCTGCGCCAGCGCGTAGCCGCTCGCGGTGATGTTGGCTTTGGGCGCGATGGCGGCGTTCTGGCTGGTGTAGACGCCGTCGTAATCGTGATACTCGGTGAAGCTGGTCGGATAAGCGGCGTCGGCATAGTCGTCGAAGCGGCGCGGCTTGACCAACCAGGGGCAATATTCATTGCGCACGGTCAGATAGTGTCCCGCGCTGATGGCTGTGCCGTTTTCGACCGTCTCGGCGATCAGAATCTGTGCCGCGTTGGCGGATCGCACCCGCACCTTCGCCACATCCGCCGCGCCCGCCGTCGTGCCGATGTCGAGCGTCATCCCGGCGATCACGCTGGTGTACGCGCCCGTTGTCACGCCGGTGTAGGGGATGGCGATCACGCCGCCGCTGACCGCATCGCGCTGGATCATCCCGCCGCTGACCTGCGCCGCGAACACCGCGTCACACGGCGCGACGCTCAGATAGCGCCTGACGGTCTGCGGGAACTGGCGCAGGATGGCGGCATCGGTTGGGGAAATCGCTGGCATGTATCCTCCTGAGGTTGGGAATCAAAAAGGCAGCCTGCGCTGCCCCTTTCGTTGTTCGTCTGGTGATTTACTTCGTTTAATAAGCTTCTTTTCGGTTCAACACTTCGACGATGATCACTTTGCCTCGATAAGTGAACTTGTCTACAGTGATTTCTCCTGGCTCAAGCGCGAAGAAAATTCGCCAGTCGCCTTCTCGTTTTCGCCAAAGCCCCTCAAAGCGCTTTTCGACCAGCTTTCGGACATCGTTCACCCGCTGGGGATTCTCCGCAATCAGGAGTTCCCGAATTCCCTGAAAAACAGCCCGTCGATCTTTCGACGGCAGATCTCGAATTTGGTCACGCGCTCGTTTTTCGACTTCGAGATGCCAGAGATGCGGGCTATGACTCGCCACGTTCCGTCTCTAGCATTTCCTCATAGCGATCATAGGCTTCATCAAAAGTCATCGCCCCGAAAACCGTTTTATACTCATCCGAAGCCGCTAATTTGCGCAAGGCTTCCAGATCATCCGCTTCGTAAGCCGCTTCAATCAGGTTGTGATGTTGCAGCATAAAAATCATCTGATCAGCATTCAGTGTCCAATCATCCTGCTGAAGCGCGGGTTCTGTCGTTTGCGTTTGCATTGGATAATCACTTTCACTCTATCTCGCTGCGATCATCCTACCACGAATTGACGGGGGCGCGACACGCTGCGCCCCGCAATAGGCGTTTAATCTTTTGTCCTTACTCAGCACTCACAGGATTACCGTTTAAAGTTTTATTACACCCCTGTCCCCCGTCCCCTCTCCCACGCAAGCGGGGAGAGGGGAGAAAACGGCGCCTTTCTTTGCGCTGTTCTCGGATTTAGGAGAGCAATTAAGCGTAATACTGTTTTAAACGGTAATGCTCTCAGTACTCAGAGCATGTTTGTAAAGGGAAGTATTGCATTTGATTAGCACCCCTCACCCCCAACCCCTCTCCCACGCAAGCGGGGAGAGGGGAGAAAAGCAACTCGAAATTTGCTTCAGTTGCTAAAGACTGGGCAGAGATTGGCGCGATTTGAGTGTCATAAAAACATTCACAAACACGCTCTCAGCACTCAGCACTTCTTTTCTCGCTATATCCCCGCCAAATCGCGAAACTCGACGCGCACCGCATCCCAGCCGTCGGCCTCCCAGCCGAGCGATGAATCGGGCAGCACCAGCGTCGCGTTGAAGTTGGCGAAGGCGTCCGCCCCTTTGTCGAGCGTGCGAATCGTGACCGCCGCGCCAAAATTTGCGCGCAGATAGGCCAGCTCGTCACGAGTGAGCCGAAAGAAGCGCCAGGCCACCCAGGCGCGACCGACCGGAACCAACTGCCGATCCCCCGACCACGTTCGCGCCTCGAAGTCGTGCCACTCGCTGAGCAGACCATCCGCATAGGCGGCGAACAGCGGCGGATTGAGGGCTTCGAGCGCCACTAATCCCGCTGCGTTGTCATGCCCATCGGCGATTTGGTACTCGCTCACGATCCGTTTGCTCCCGCCAACCGCTCGATCATCTGCGCGAGGTTCTCGACAATCCGCGCCTCGACCAGCGCGATCAACGCTTCCAGGTCGACCTGAGCAGGCGCTTCCGACTGCTGAATCTGCTGCTGATTTTCATCCAATTCCTTTGCGCCTTTCTTTTTTACCTTTGCGCCTTTGCGTTAGATCTTTTCATTGTCTTTTAGCCGACGATCTCAAAATCGATCCGCACGAGCGCTGCGTTATTCAGCTTCGGATCGCGCTCATCCTCCGCGCCGCCGATGCGCCGCACAAAACCCGCGCCGTCAATCCACAGGCGATCCAGCAGCGTGACGATCAAATCGCGCGCCGTCAGAACCGTCCCATAGCCGTTGTCGCCGTCGTCATACAGATAGACACTGACCGCCTGCCGCCCGCCCGCCGCTGAATCACGGATTGCAGCGGCGCTTCTGATCTCGCTCGCTTTGATCACGGCGCACGCCCGCAGAAAACCATCCACCTCATAGGCATCCGGCGTCGTCACCCGGCTGATGCCGCTGCGCCCGGTATCTTCGTAGCGATAGATGCCGCCGACCAACAGCGCCGCCAGCGTCACATCGTCCGCCAGCACACCGCGTATCACTTCACTGATTGCCATATCGCTTTTCCTTTGCGCCTTTGCGTTAAATCTTTTCGTTCTTACTCAGCACTCAGCACTCGGTACTCAGCACTTCTTTTACGTCCTCGCCTCGCAGATCGCCTGCACCTCGCCGACGCCCGTAATCACGCCGATCACCTCGAACTCGGTTGCGCCCACGACGAAGCGATCCCCGCGCTGGATGTCCGTGTCGGCGACCGTTGGGTGATGGCGCAGGCCGAACACGACCGCCCGCTGAACTCCCGGCGTCACATCCAGCCCGCGCCGTAGAGTCGCATCTTCACGGGCAGTGTCGCCATATTCGATGCGCACGGTTTGCGCGTCGAGAGTCTCGCCGCCGCGCCGAATGGTGATCGTCGTCGCTTTTTCGCTGATGCGCTGCCAGGCGTCCGCCGCCCATGCCTGCGCATCGCTGCGCCACGCTGCGAAATCAGGCATCGGGATACGCCTCGATGCGCGTCGGCTTGCGGCGTATTCCGCCAAACTGCACGGCTGATTCCGATGCCGTGCGCAGATCGCCCTCGTAAATCGCCCGCAGCCGCAGCAGGTGATCGAAGACCTGCGAGCGTTTCTCCGCGCTCTCGTTCTGCGAAGTATCCGCTCGCTTGGATGCACCTGCCAAAAGCTGTCCAATCGCGATCACCCGCGCCGCTGCCTCGACGGCGAAGCTGTTCTCGTCATACTGATCGCTTGCCCGCGCAAAGGCGTCGTCGATCTCGGCATCAGTCAGCGCCTGATCATCTGCATCGAGGTCACCGCGCAGCCGCTCCCGCTGAATTTCCGTCGCCATATATTCCCTCCTATAGCCCCTCACCCCCTGCCCCTCTCCCACGCAAGCGGAGAGAGGGGAGAAAGACAGCTTAGGGTTAGATTGCTTTTAGTTTTTCCCCTTACTCAGCACTCAGCACCCAGCACCTAGCACTTCTTTTAGCTGGTTGGCAGCGTCACTTCCTCAGTCGAGGCCAGCGGATTGGCATACGCGCCGAAGTAGGCATCCAGCACGGCGTTTTCAAGGATGAAGCGTGACAAATCGCCATCTGCCGAGGTGCTTTGCAGCGGCTGCTTCTCGTAACTCTGGTGATCCTGCTCCTTGAAGCCCAGGTTGATCAGGTAGGCTTTGCCCGCTGTCACGCCGGAATAGGACACGGTTTTCTTCCCGCGCGACCCGCTCCAGCCGTCATAGGCGATAATGTTCTGGATGCGCCCAATCGCGCTCGACTGGATCGCCAGCCCTTCCTGCGGCACGCGCATCAACGCCCGCTCCATCGTGAACAGATTCGAACTGCTGACCAGCAGGGCATACGGCCCGCGTCGCGGATTGCTCGTGTCGGCGCTGGCGTGGGTGACGGCATCCTCAATCGTGCGCAGATACTTCTCCGCCAGCGTATCACCCACTGCCGAGGCCGCCGTCTGGTTCGGCGTGCTGTAACTCGCCGTCAGGAAGGGCGCGAGGTGGATGTGGTTCTTGAGCGCGTTGAAGGCTTGCCCCGCCTGCCGCTCGATGATCGGCAGATTCCACAGTTCGTTATAGACCACCAGGTCTTTGGAATATTCCAGCCCGACGGCGTAATGCTTGATCGGCACGGTGAAGTTGCTCTGCCCAACGGTGATGAACTTGACTTCGCCGCCGTCGGTCACTTCATCGAAGATCACGCCCGCTGGCCCCAGCTTGTAGATCGAGACGTTGCGCGGCAGCGACGGATCGCTCACCTCGTTGTAGATCGGCGTGTAGAGCAGCGGCTCCTGGTCACGCCCCGCCGCGACTTCGTAGCGCTGGCGGTCAAACCACTGCGCCGAGAAATCACCTGTGCCGATGAACTCTACCACCGTCCGTCCCGGACTCTGCTCGACGAAGTGCAGATGTTCCATCAGGCGGAAACCCGGCTTGCTCTTTGCCGTCGGCTTCGCGCTCGCCAGCGACTCTTTTGTCAGAATTTGGATCATGTACTTCTCCCTTTAGCGATCAGCAATCAGCTTTCAGCGCTCAGCCAAAACCCATACCGTCCTGCTCTATCCTCGAATGTGAAATCAAAAAGCGACCCATCGAGCCGCCTCTTTGCGTCTTTCTTTTCCTCTTTGCGCCTTTGCGTTGTGCTTTTCGCTTTTCCTCAGCACTCAGCACTCGGTACTCAGCACTTCGTTATCCCGCGATCAACACGCCCGTGACGACGTTGTTGCCGTCTTTCGCCGCCGTCGCCTTGAACAGCGCCACGCGATTTGACCCCGTCGCCGTGTAGTAGGCCGTGTCGTCCGGGATATGCCCCGTCAGGTCGGTCACATCGACGTAAACCGTCGCGCCCTTGCTCACCGACAGACTCGACGGCACCGTGAACTGGTACTCGCGCCGATCCACCGACAGCGTGATCCCGTCGCCGCTCACACCATCCCGGTTGCTGATCCCCAGCCAGCCTTCGACATAAGCCACCTGATTTTTATCGACGGTCGCGCTCAGCGTCACACTGACCGATTTGCCGTCGCTTTCCAGATACGTATTCTGTCCCGACATATGCTCTCCTTTGCGTCTTTCTCTTTAACTTTTCGTCTTTGCGTTCTGCTTTTATCTTTTACTCAGCACTCGGTACTTGGTACTCAGCACTTCGTTTAGAACTCGAAATACCCGCCCGACTCGCCCTCGCGCCGCACCGGTCGCCGCTGAGACGGCCCCATCGCCTGCTGAAGCTCGGCTCGCAGCAGCGATTTCACCGACTCGCCCTCGACGACTCCCTTGACCGCTTCCTTGATCTCCACCAGCGACCCCGGCTCTCGCGCCCGCACCAGTTCCTCAACCAGCGCCAGCGCCGCCGGAACCCGTACCACACGCTCCACCGCCGCCGTGATCGCCGCATCCATCAGCGCCGCCCGTTCTTTAACCAACCCGTCGCGTTCTGCAATCAACGCATTGACCCGCTCGACCACATCCCCATCACCAAGCATCTCCCGCAGCGCTACCATGCCAACATCCAGCTCTTTCTCCCCTCTCCCCGCTTGCGTGGGAGAGGGGCTGGGGGAGAGGGGGATCATCTCCTTCGAGATCAGCGCCCGCGCCGCCGTGACCGGCACACCGACCCGCGCCGGATCCGCCAGATCGACTGCCGCCAGTTCCAGCGCCGTGACCTCGCTGCCGTCCATCTGCGCCCAGGCCACCAGCGACGTGCCAACCCGCGCATTGGTCGCTTTCGCCAGCCGATAGTATTCGCGGGTCGCCTCGGTCAGCGGCAGCCCCTTGCCCCAGGCGATCCCATCGCTGTCCATGATCGCCGCCAGCCAGCGAATCGCGGGCGGATCGTAGCGGGTCTGTGTTTCTTCTGCTTTCAGGTGACCCCACATACCTTCGGGGCGCTGCGCGTTGATCTGCGCCACCATCTGCTCGACCGCCGCACGGCTGTACGTCCGCTGATTGCGCGACTTCGCCCCCGCCTGCCCAATTGGCAGTGTCACGAAGAACGCTTCCTCGCCCAATGCAGCCCGATCAATATCCTCCGGCAGCGCGATCTCCGGGTACGTCCCGCGCATCTCGCTGATGCACGTCACCGTCACCCGCAGGCGATCCCCGCTCTCAGCGCTGACCGTCTCCGCCGCCTCATGTAGTTGAATTTTCGTCATCCCTCGTCCTTTGCTGCTCCAGCCATTCGGATGCGCTCGTAGGGGCGCACGGCTGTGCGCCCTTGATTTTTTCTCTGTGTCCTCTGTGTCCTCTGTGGTTAAACTTCTTTTGCTTTTTCTCAGTCCTCAGTCCTTCGTTCAAATCGCTAATAGCTGTCTCGCCCCCTCGTCATCGATCAACCCCGCGCCGTGCGCCCACGTCGCCGTATCCAGCGTCAGGCGACCGTCACTCTCGGTCAGCGCCTTCCAGTTCATCGCCAATGGCGTCGCCGCGTCGATGCGCCAGTCGCTCACTGCCGCATACGCCAGCACCACCCGCGACAAATCGCGCATCCAACCGCCCGCCAACCCGCGCTTCTTCTCAATCCACTTGACGAACGGCTGAAGCTGCGTCTCGACCGACGCCTTGCTGCTCGATACCGCCGTCCCCAGCACAAATTCCGGGATTTCGCTGTGCTCGACAATCAGCGCGTAGAGCAGTCCCAGCAGCGTCGCCGTATCGCCGGTGAACGCCCCCGGCGCGGCATACCTGAAACTCGCTTCGCCGCCCAGCGTCAACAGTTGATCGGGGTCGAAGTCGATGACATCGACGGATTCGGTGGAGCCGTCCGGGAGGGTTTGCGTTTCGCGCCGTCCGAACTTCTCCCAGAATTTGCGCACCTGATCCGCCGTCCCCATGCGTTCGATGACGGGCGTCGGGCGGCCCTGACGAATGTTGCCGCGTATCGCCGCGTCGATCACGTCGCCGTAACGCTGAAGCGCCGGAATCAGCGCCGCTCCTTCCGGCCTGCCGAAGAACTCGTCCGCGCCGCTGCGGTTGGCAATGTGGATCACCGGGATGAGGCCGATCAGGTTGGCAAACCGTTCCGTCTGGATAACCACGCCGCCGCGCTCGACGCGCCGCACCCGCTCCAGCGCCGTGTATTCATCAATAATGGTCACCGATCCCTGTAGGGGCAGACCTGTGTGTCTGCCCTCTGTTCCCCCTCTCCCCGCTTGCGGAACGCGAACTTGTTCGCGCGAGGGGGTCAGGGGGTGAGGGGTGACTTCCCTTATCCGCCACCCCACCAGATCGCCGCGCCCGTCCAGCAGCGGATCGACCACATGGGGCGGCACGACCGTCACGCTCAAATCGGCGTTGACCACCAGATAGCAGTCACCGAGGTTGAGGGCTTCCTCGTAGCCGCGCAGAATGTCGGGATGCCATGCCGCCCACCAGTCGTTGAGCATCGTCCCCGCCACGTCATTCTGTAGGGATGCACGGCTGTGCGCCCTTGCCCCAACTGCCGACCACTCCGGCGGATCGCCCAGCACCCACGCCGCCGCCTTCGACGCCAGCGGCTTGAGCAGCAGCCCGCTGATCTCCAACCCGCGTGCCTTCGAGCGCCGCGCCGCGTCCCAGTAGCGGTAATCTGCCGTCGAGAAATCCCGCGTCGGCGTGTACCCGTTGATCTGTCGCAGCCGGATGCGCCCGTTCCCGCCAATCAACTCGCCAATTTTCTGCCGCACACCCATTCGTCTGCCTCCCCGTAGGGGCAGACCCACGTGCCTGCCCTTGATCGCTGTCGCCATCCCGCCTCCTGAAATAAAAAGAGGCGCTCGATTGAGTGCCTCTTTTGATGATTTGCAACTTTATAGAATTGATTGCTTATTCGTTCCAAATTATGTCTATACATTCATAATCAGAATTTGAGGTAATTATGATCTGTGCCGCAATACACATATTTATTCTTCACCATCATCAGTCTCTTTTCGCTGTGCCGCATTCTTAATTTGTCGTTTATCGGCTTCGCGCTTTATAAATGCACCTACAATAGTAGCAATTGCTGCCGCTAAGACTGCGAAACCAGCCAAATCACGACCAATTGCGATTAGGAATGTCCCAGACAATAAGGCCAAGAGAGCTAATGTGAAAGCATAGCGAAGTGCCGTCTCTTGACTAGAAATATCTGCGTTCATCAGCTTATCAACAAAAGCATGATCATGTTTCTGTTCTAGTTCAGCCATCGAAATGATTCGATCAGCGCTGCCGCTTAGAACTTTCTCGTACTCACCTAAAATACTTGGTTTAGGTAATGGCCCCGAAAACACTTCTGTACGGTTATGCTGGAACAGAAATTCCAAAACACCACTCCGCTGTTCCTCTGGAATGGTGTTTAGAATTTCTTCACCTAATGTTTCTATTGCTCGATCTTCACTGGGTGCATCCTCTGACAAGGATTTATCACCAGTGTTTAACTCAGGAACGTTTTCCTTGTCGTCGTCCATATTCCTTAGTAGCTTTTTTCAAGTAGACCCCAACGGATTGCCAATCACGACGCAACGCAGCAGCTTGCCGCTCTACACTATGGGTTTGGTAATTGTTTAACAGACTCATTGGATCAACAAGTCTAGCGATTCCCGTTGTTACAGATGGCCTCATAAAACCGCGAACAGTCTTACTGCTCATTGGATAATTGCGCGACATAGTTATGCTCCCTCATTATGGTGATTAAGGCGCGCGTGTACCATATTGTATATCAATTCGACAGCATTGTTACACCTTTTTCGTGAAATTCGTAAAAAGGGCCTCGCAAACGATAACACGACTCGTCTCGCCGTTGCCCCTCAATTTCTTGGCGTTTTTCTCCCCTCTCCCAGTGACCCGTTTTTGGTCGCACGGAGAGGGGTTGGGGGTGAGGTCGCTTTTCCCCTCGCCCAAGCGAACCTGTTTTTGGTCAGCAGGGGATGAGGTAAGTCTTTCCTAAGTGTGCCTCCCCAAACCCGCCACCCGATCTACAATCGTCGGCGTTGTTTATGCGCGAAAGGCAGCACCGCCTTGAAAATCACCGTGTTCATCCTGATCCTCACCTTCCTGAGCGCCTGCTCCGGCGGCAGCCCCAGCCCGAACGCCACGCCCGCTCCCGGCGCAACCACGCCGATTGAGGCCATTAAAGACTTCTTCACCGCCGTCTACAGCGGCGACGACCCTGCCGCCTACGTCTGCTCGACCCCCAACGTCGCCGACGAGTTCGAGATCGCCGCCCGCGTGTCGATGGGCGTCATGCCCGGCGCAAGCGTCGATATTTCCGGCCTGACCTTCACCCTCAAAGACCAGACCGACACGCAGGCGACCGTCACCGTCGCGGGGCAAATCGTCTACAAAATCCCGACCAACCAGTCGTCCAACCCGTTCCCCACCTCGGACGTGAAGGTGGTCAACGAAGGGGGCAGTTGGAAATTCTGCGGCGGCGCAGGGTAAAGCGAGCGCGGGCGAGGCGTGCCTCGCCCCTACGGGTGATCCTCGCGCACGCGACCGTGCCGCATCAGGATTTCGTCGTCGTCAGCGGAGGCGAGCATGAGCGAAGACAGTGCCCACACCAGCGCATCCACCCGGTCGGGCGATTTCGCTTGCGCGCCCCGTGTCATCCCCTCGATCATCTGGGTTTCGAGGGAGCGGAACACGTCCACGTGGTGGATTTTCCCCTGCTCGTAGAGGGCGGCGACCGGCTCTGCCCGCGCGATTTTTCCCCGTGAGGCGCGCACCGCCGTGAATGGCACGAGGGGGTCAATCGTCGCGACCGTATATTTCACCAGATCGCCGCCGTTGTTCACTTCCGCCACGATCCGGTCGGCTGACCACGCGTGATACGCCTCGACCGCTGTGCGCGCCCATTCCCCCGGCGACCCCTTGAGGCTGAGATCGTCAAGGACATAACCATGCCCGTCGATGTCCAACCCGGCGACAATGATGCCGGTTTCGTCGCTGTCCTCATTGGACGTGACTGCCGGATCGACCGCGACGACGATGCGCTCAAGATCAGGCGCAAAGCCGACCCGCGCCGACTCGATATAGCTGAAGCGAAACAGACCGCCGCGCGCGTCGTCGAGCAGCGCGCCGTCGATCTCCTGCCGCCCGATGCGCGTCCCGGCGTAGCGGCTGATGATCTCGTCGAAGAAGGCCGGGGCGAGATTGCTGCGGTTCTCGTAGGTGCTGCCGCGCACGACGGTGACGGTCGGGTCTTTCAACAGCCGCTTGATGAGCGGAATCGGGCGCGGCGTGGTGGCAATCGCCAGACGCGGGTTCTCGCCCAGGCGCAGACCGAGCAGCAGCATATCGAGCGTTTCGGCATACTGCCAGATCGCGATCTCATCGGCAATCGCCCAATGATGCTGCGGCCCGCGCAGGCGATTCGGCTCCTCGGCGCTGAACAGTTGGGCGGTGCTGCCGTTGGGAAAGGTGAGGCGGTGCAGGCTTGGCTCAAAGTAGGGCATAAACTGGGGCGATGAGACGGTCAGGATGCCGCTTTCGCCTTCGACAAGCACCGAACGCGCGTCGGCTTCGGTAGGCGCGACGAGCGCTCCGCGTGATTTGGGCATGGCACGCGCCTGCTCAATCGCCCATTCGGTAATGGCGATGGTTTTGCCCCAGCCTCGTCCAGCCATGATCAACCAAATGCGCCAATCACCTTTCGGTGGAAGCTGTCCCTCACGCGCCCACAGTTCCCAATCATGCCCCAGTTGGATCCTCTGCTCCTCCGTCATCAGGCGGAACATCACGACTTTGTCCTCCATTGGGAGCGTAGCGAGCCATGAGACGACCGAGTTTTTCGTATACATCCTCACTCTTTTCTTTTTCCGCCCGCGCCTGATTCATGGTGGCAAGGATGGTGGTGAGCGAGCGGGTCAATTCCTGTAAACTGGCTTCTTCGACCTTCTCCGGCATAACGGCGACCATGCGATTGACAATCTGTTCAAGCTGATCATCAAACGCGGCTGGAGGCGGCAATTCCGGCGAAGGCAAAAGGTGACCTTCGCGACGCAGCTTTGCCCAATCCGAAAGCCGCTGTTCTGGAATACCGGTCTCTTTCGCGGTTTTATAGAGACTGCCGCCATTGCGATCCAGCGCGATCATGGCGCTAAATTTTTCGCTCCGACTGTAACGTCCTCGTTTGGTCACGTTATTTTCTCCTGTGCCTCGCTTCGTTGAACTCACGCAGCGACCGTGCCATCTGCCAGCGGCGGCGCGCCCGCATGTAATGGAACAGCGCCAGCAGATAGGTTTCGCGGAACAGTTCCCAGAAAGCCTCTTCTTCGGTTTCGCTGCGATAGGGCGGGCAGTCCACCCAGAGTTTGTGGCGCGACCACCAGAGCGCGTGCCGGGTACGCCGAGCGATGCGGCGCTGCTCGGCGCGCTGGTGATCCGCCAGCAGATGCACGACCTGATAGCTGGTTGCGCCCGCCAGCGGATCGATGCCACGCTGAGCACAGGCCGCCCGAAAGCCGCGCTTATAAGTGTCATAATTAAAGGTCTGCGTTGATGACATTCGTGTTCGCCCTGAGATAACAAGCTGGACGCAGGTCATAGACCGCGCTTCAGTCCCAACAGTATAAGACATATGTTCTAATTGACAAGGAACATTTGTTCTACAAATGTACACTTTTTTGTGGTGGGTTGATTTGAGGGAGGAATGGGGTGGAAAATGGGCGAAACGGCGTGTGCTATTTTGATGGATGTCGAAATTGGTGGAGTCTGCGCAGCAGATCCACAGCAATCGCCAGACCCTCAAAGGGTCTGGCTAGAGCAAGAAAGCCCCCTGAAGGGGACTCAAAACAGCCGACTTCAGGGGATTTATTTTCCTAGCTGGAGGCTCAGAGCCTCCGGCAGCTTGACACATCATGTTGCGGATGAATAGGATCAGGATATAAAGCCTTTGGTCATCATGGAGCAGCATCATGCCCTTTTGGAAGTGTTATTACCACGTCATTTGGGGAACAAAAAATCGGGCAGCGGTGATCACTCCTTCTATCGAAGCCATTCTCTTTCATGCGATCCAAGCCAAATCGGATGAACTTCGTTGTACAATTCTTGCCGTCAATGGCACTCCTGATCACGTGCATGTGGCAGTTGGTATTCGTCCCTCGCTCGCGGTGGGTGATTGGGTCGGACAGATAAAAGGCGCATCGTCACACGCCGTCAACAGCACCTTTGATACGCTCGAACCTAAGTTTCGCTGGCAGGAAGATTACGGTGTGCTCACATTTGGCGTGAGACAATCCTCGTTTGTCGTGAGTTATGTCGAAAACCAGAAAGAACATCATCGCTCTGGCGCGCTCTATGCCTCGCTTGAGCAGATTGATGAATAGGCCGTCGCCAGAGGCTGTCACTTCGCTTACGGCCTCTGGCTAATCAAAAAAGTCTCCTGAAAGGGACTCAAAAACAGCCTGCTTCAGCGGGCTTGGTTTTCGTAGCCCGACCCTTTGAGGGTCGGGCGGCGCACCCTGCTCACGTGCTGCCAAACAAAAACACCGAGCCATTTGCGCTCGGTGTCTCATCTTTTCTCTGTGGTCTCTGCGGTCTCTGTGGTTCAACCGCTTTTGCGTTTGCCCTTACTCAGTCCTCAGTCCTCGAACCTCAGTCCTGAGTTAGTTCACGTAGGCTTTGGCCTTCGAGAGCGGCAGGCGCTCGCAGCAGTCGGGATAGCTGCGGCAGCTATAGTAGGTTTGTCCCTTGTACTGACCGCTGATGACGGTGCGCTTGACCATGACGGTATGGCAGCACGGGCAGCGCGGCGCAACCCCGAACTGGATCGGGTCGGGCGTGCGCGAGTAGGCGACGGTCGTCAGGTACGGAGCGATGCGCAGCGCCAGCGACTTGAGGTGATAGTCAGCCTGCGCCACCAGATGGAGCACGGGCAGGCGCGCCGCCTTAAACACCCGGTCGATGTAGGCATCGCGCTTTTTGCGCAGCGCTTTGGGCAGGCTGTGATCGTAAAGCTGAACCGCCAGCAGCGGTTTGAGGGTGTAGCGCTCGCACAGCAGGAAATCGATGCGCTGCCCGGCGATACGTTTGTAGAAGGCTTCGGTGCTGGGCGCGGTCGCGGCGGTGGGGGCTGGCCCGCGCAGCACGTCTTTCAGGTACATCTTGGGGCAAATCACCACCCGCTGACCGACAATCGCCAGCAGCACCTGATAGAAGGAGGTTTCGGCCTTCGAGAGCAGCGGATCGCGCAGTTTGCAGGGATACAGATCGGGGATAACCGGCTCTGGACGAGCGAGCAGCCCGGTCAATTTCCGCAAACGGTTTAACAACATGGTCGGTTGATCAACACGCGTTTTGATCATAGTATAAACGCCGTATGATAAAAGTATGTTTATGGTTAGAAGTATATACCGAAAAAGGTTTGAAAATGCAAATTTTTTACGAATTTATTATTTCCCCGCGATGTGTGTGCTGAAATCTTCGAGCATGGCAGCAGGCAGGCGCATGATCGCGTTGGTTTGCAGATTGACAAACACCCATAAAGACTGCGCCTGCACCACCAGATCGCCGGTGTCGTGGCGGGTAATGCGGTAATGGCGGGTGGCGTGGCTGCGTTTTACATCAGAGAGGAAGGTGCTGATCGAGAGGATGTCGCCGAGCGTGGCCTGAAGTTTGTACTCGATGCGGTGCTGGCGGGCGACAATGGCGAAGTTTTCCGCCTGCATCCGCTGCATTGACCAGCCAAACGATTTGACCGCCTGAATGCCGCACTCCTCCATATAGTTGAGGTAGGTGGCGTTGTTGACGTGCTGGGCAGTATCCATGTCGCGCCACTCGACTTCGCGCTGCATGGTGAAGACACCGGGCGGCGCAGGCGGCGCTTCAGGAAAGGGATCGCGGGCGGCGGATGCTTCGGAAATGCCTTCCGGCGCGAAGGCGGCGACCATTTCGGGCGGGACGCGGGCGGGTCGGCTGGTGGCGCGCTCGACGTACACCCAGTCGGTGCTGGCTCTGGCGACCATTTCGCCGTCGGAGACGCGGCGCAGTTCGTAGAAGCGGCGCGAACGCACGCGGCGGAAATCGCCGACCCAGGTCGTCACCTCGACGGAATCGCCGAAGCGGAGCGATTGCAGGTACTCGATCCTGGTTTCGCGGATCAGCCAGATCGTGCCGAGTTCGGCGTATTTCGCTTCATCATAGCCGACCGCCGCCGACGCATCGAGGGCGCTTTCCTGCATGTAGCGCAGATAGTTGGCATGGTTGACATGCCCGTAGGCGTCGCATTCGTAGCTGCGGACGCGCAAGGTTCGTTTGAAAGTGAGCGGCATCGGGTATTCCTTCGGAGAAAATCCACCGAAACAACAACGACAAAAACTTAACGCAAAGACGCAAAGACGCAAAGACGCAAAGGAAACAGGGCGCATGATCCCTGGCGAAGCGGGCGAGGGTGTGAACCTTCGGTTCACCTAGCCTCGCCCCTACAAAGTCCGGGGCGCACCGCCGTGCGCCCCTACGAATGCGCGCTCTGAAATTAACGGTCGCCCCGTCAGCTCCCAGACTTCAAGGCAGTAGAAAACTTACCTCACCCCCGCCCCATCTCCACTGCGTGGCGAGGGGAGAAAGCAAGGGCGCACACGTGGGTGCGCCCCTACGAGTGCCGGGAGTCGGAAACGTGGGCGAGGCGTGCCTCGCCCCTACAAAGTCCGGGGCGCACCGCCGTGCGCCCCTACGGAAACAGGTTCGAGGTGGGCTGGCTTTGAATTGCGTTTGAATCTGGTTACAATCGCAATCTGTGGCGTACACTTCAGGCCACTTCAACGATAATGAAAAGACCCTCGCTTGTGCCTATCACCGGGAAAAGAGCGCCATGCCTGAAGTCCCCTTTTATCTGCTCCTGCCGATGACCTGGTCGTATGTG
Organism: Anaerolineae bacterium; assembly: GCA_034432495.1. Taxonomy (GTDB): domain Bacteria; phylum Chloroflexota; class Anaerolineae; order Aggregatilineales; family Phototrophicaceae; genus Flexifilum. The sequence goes on from DAOUCB010000222.1 coordinate 18,711, forward strand.
ATTTCCAGCCGCTTCAATTCGCCGCGCAGCTATCCGTTCGCGCCGCGCCGCCTGCAACTGCACGAGGGGATCGACTTCGCGCCCAAAGAGGTGCTGAAAGAAATCCCTTATGTGCGCGCCGCCCAGCGCGGGATCGTCGATAAGATCGGCTGGGACGGGAAAGGTTACGGCAATTACGTGCGGATTGTGCATGACTGGGGCAGCGAACGCTTCGTGACGTGGTACGCGCATTTGCAGGAGCCGACGGTCAAGGAGAACAACTTCGTCAACGTGGGCGAAACGATTGGCATCGCCGGATCGACCGGAAACGCGACCGGCGTCCACCTTCACCTGACCTTGCAGCAGATCGGCAGAGGGCTAAAAAACTATGTGGTCGATGATGTGATCGACCCGGAGCATTTCTTCAGCAACACGATTGTGCCGCGCGACGAAGCGTGGTGGGTGGACGACCTGACGATCCCGGATGGCACGCCGATCAACGCGGGGCAGAAGTTTCGCAAAACGTGGCGGATTCGCAACGTGGGGACGACGCGCTGGCAGCGCGGCTATGAACTGGTCAGCGACGGGACGATGAAAGGTATGGCGACAGTCGCCCTGCCGTCGGCGCGACCGGGGGAAGATGTCGAAATCTCGGTTGATCTGGTTGCGCCGTCACGCGGCGGGCTTCAGCGCAGCACATGGATGCCGCGCAGCATCACCAACGAGTTTTTCAATTATCCGCTGTACGCCGAAATCGACGTGCAGACGGATGAGAACACCGGTCACGATGAGGCGCGCTACGTCGATGACGTGACGGTTCCTTATGATACGTACATGAAACCGGGGCAAAAGTTTCGCAAGACGTGGAGCATCCGCAACATGGGGCGAAGCCGCTGGGGGGCGGGTTACCAGTTCGTGTTCGTCTCTGGCGAGCAGATGGATGGGCCGGACGCTGTGCCGCTGCCGCCGACGATGCCCGGTCAGGATACCGAAGTTTCCATCGATCTGGTGGCTCCGGCGCAGGCGGGTAAAGCGCGCGGGACGTGGATGCCGCGCGATCCGCAGGGGCGGCTGTTCGACTTCCCGATGCGCGTCGAGGTGGTGGTGATTCCAGCAGCGGATTACGATAACGCGGCGCTGGTCGCCGACGTGATCGTGCTGCAAGCGGGGCAAAGCTTCGTCAAAACGTGGCGGATTATGAACAGCGGGCAAACACGCTGGGGTGACGGCTACGTGCTGGCCTTCATCGACGGCGAGCAGATGGGCGCGCCGGGGGCGATTCCGGTGGCTTCAACGAAGGGTCTGGTGCAAACCGACGTGAGCGTCAAGCTGACCGCGCCGGAGAAAGCAGGCATCTACACAAGTCAGTGGCAGATGCGCAGCCCGGACGGGAAATTCTTCGGCCCGATCTTCGAGGCGGAGATCGAGGTGCGGCTGTAAGGGAACCTCACCCCCTGCCCACTGCGTGGCGAGGGGAGACACGTTTTACACGATGATGTGCATTCGGGGAAATTTCTCGCTCGACCCCACCCCCCGACCCCCTCCCCGAATTCAAGGAGGGGGCGAAAAACAAAACCGTTCACGGGAAGATTTTTGGCATTTTACAAAGGT
>DAOUCB010000223.1:0-47364 GCA_034432495.1 Anaerolineae bacterium
GCTGCACACGGGTCGCGCCAGCCGTACTCGTCGGGTTGAGAATCGCATCAAAGGTCATCTGGGCATTCTGTGGCACAACCGGCGTGGGCTGCGGTTGAAGGGATGTCACGACCGAAGCAACAATCACCGCCACCACAATAAAACCGACCACCGCCGCCGCCACCAGATAAATGTTAGTGCTGTTGCTGGCGGGTCTGCGCGCGAAATCGCTGTCAGAAAGCGGCTGCTGCGAGCGGCGCGCTTCGGGTTCGGTGACGCCCAAACGGCGCAGCGCTTCGCGGGCACGGTCATTGCGGGGATTAATACTCAGCGCGCGTTCGAGGAAGAAACGCTGCTCATTGCGCGAATCAACCACCGAGGCCATCCACATCAACGCCATTTCGTTGTCGCCGTCGATGCTGAGCACCTGCTGAAGCAGCCGCCGGGCGGCAATTTTATCGCCGCGTTTGGCTGCGTCGATTCCTTCTCGTAAGCGGGCTGGCACACTCGATTGTTCGGACAAAAGAATTTCTCCAGTTTGGCGGCTACGCAGGTCTTGAGGCTAAAGCCAGTACCACGACAATCCCCAGCACGATGAGAACCCCCGCCACGACGCCAAATGTGAGCAGGACACGGTTATCTTTGGCACTGCGCCGGTAAGCCATTTTCTTAAGCGCGTCACGAGCAGCATCGTTGTTGGGGTTCACGCCCAAAACACGCTTCAGCCATTCACGCCGTTCATTCTTATTATCCGCTATTTTCGCCATCCACATCATGGCGCGTTCATTATTTTTGTCCTGTTTTAAAACCTGCTCGAACATCAGGCGTGCCGGACGCTTATTGCCCGCCTTGGCAGCCGTAATCGCCATTTGCAAAAGTTCTTCGCGGTTCGGCGCTTGAGAATCGCCTTCAGGAAACTCGAATGATGTCATAACCCCACCTCGTGTAACTCAGCCGCTCCATTGTAATATATCACGATGTTGACAGCGAAGCCCCTTTACGTACTATATCGATGATTGCACAACCAGCAGCATTAACATAAAGTAGGCAAGCACTGCCACCAACAGCAGTGCGTCCGTCCGGTCGAGGATACCGCCGTGACCGGGCAGAAGATCGAGCCGTTCAATGTGCGAGTCTTTCACGCCAAAGTGGCGCTTCAGCGCCGACTCCAGCAGATCGCCCGCAATCGCGACCGGAGGTGCAAGCAGGACGAAGATCAACGTTGCGGGTGTAATCGTTTGCGTGTAAGCCAGCAGCAGCAGCGCGCCAGTAATACCACCAATCGCACCGACAATCGCCCCCTCAACCGTCTTTTTAGGCGAAAGTTTCGGCGCGAGTTTGGTTTTGCCCCACAGCCTGCCGCCGACATAGGCGAAGCTGTCGGTTCCCCACGTCACGCACAGGATCACCAGAATCCACAGGACGCCGTTCGGTTCGCCGCGCAGGCTCACCAGAAAGCCGCTGGGGAAGCCAAGATAGAGGACGCCCAGCACCGTCATGCCCACCTGAACGAAACTGCGGCGGACATCGGCTGTGTGGCGCACCGTTTCCAGGCAGAAAGTCACGACCGCGCCAACCCCCAGCGCCAGCAGCGCCAGTGCGGGTTGCTCGAAATAGAAAGCCAGCACAACCAGTATCATCGTAGGAACGCCGACCAGCGTGCTGCCCTGCGACGGTCGGTCGTAGGCAAGATGGTAAAACTCCAGGAGGCCGACGATGGCGAAACCCAGCACGACCAGCGCAAACGCTGGCCCACCCGCCAGCACCGCGATCACAACCAGCGGTCCAACGACCGCTGCCGTGATCAAACGCTGTGCGACATTAGAAAGAGGTAATTTGGCTGCGTCATCCGCCATGCGCGCTCGATACCCAATATCTGCTCGCGATTAGGCTCGATTTTAGCAAAGAATCGCGAACACGACAGCGCAGGCTTCAGACGATCTTAGACGTGAACGTCTTTTCCGCCGTAGGAGTTGGTTTTGCGATAAAAACTCTGGAAGTTGTTGTTGCTCGTCCAGAGCATGAAGGTGTAGAGCTTCTGCAACGCGACGACGCGCTGCACGACTTCGTTGAGAATCGAATCGGTGTTGAGCGCCGGGTCTTCCGGTTCGTACCACATCCCAATCCGCAGCCAGTCCTGACCATCGGCGAAGGTGCTCATCCATTCGTCGAGGAAGCTGCCGCGCAGCAGTTGGCGATTGGTGAGGTGCATGTCGCTCAAAGCGGTGCCATCCCAGAAACCGAAGCAGTATTCGCCGTCCATGTGTTGCAGGAACGTGCGCAGGGACTCGCGATGCCGGGCTACAGTCAGCTTGCCAATCAGGTTGCGTTGATCCCACCACGAGAGCGGCGACATAATCAGTTCAATGGCGAAGTTTTCAGGGGTTGCACGGAGTTCAATCACAGGGTGGCGGAAAATGTCAGCGGAGAGGTCGGCACCATCGCGCCCCATCAGCCGCTCGACCAGAACACCCTGCTCTTTCGAGCGCAGATAGGGCAGGCTCAGGCCAATAATCTCGCCGGTACAGGACGCCGAGCGGTTGGAAACCTGAGCCGCTTTGTTCCAGTGTGGGTGGAGATCGTAGTTGTGGTCGCGCATACGACGGTAGAGTGTGCGGTGCAGTTCTCCAAACTTCTCATAAACTTCCTGGGCGGCGTCACGGGTGGGCAGCGATGCAAGAGTGTCATGATCGTGTCGCGTGAAATAGGCTGTGCTCATCTTGACCCCCCGACGGAAATGAATAGGATAAAAACCGTAATTAATACCTGTTGCCAATCATAAATTAACTTTTATTACAAATCTACCGATCTGCTCAGAATTCATACAAGTTTCACGAAACCTAATGTTTTGTGAAGGCCGACTCTTTATAACGCAGTGACATCGGTCTCATTCAGCGCGTGGGCAAGGTGTTATTCAGCCCATCAAGCGCAAAAATCGTTTTACCAAATTCAGTCGAAGCCAATCGTCCCATGATTGCGCATTCCTTTTTCCCCGGCACTAGCGCCAATCGCAATAGCCAAGCTCCGCCACAGCGACTACAATCAGAAGCGCACGGTTGAGTGCTGAGGTGAAATTATGGCGATTACTCCGCAGGATGTATTTGAATATCACCGCCGGGGGCGTCCCGGCAAAATTGAAGTCACACCGACCAAGCCGCTGCAAACCCAGCGCGATCTGTCACTAGCCTACACCCCCGGCGTCGCTGAAGCGGTGCTCGAAATCGCCCGCGACCCGCTCACCGCCTACGAACTGACCGCCAAGGCCAACCTCGTCGGCGTCATCTCCAACGGCACGGCGATCCTCGGCCTCGGCGACCGGGGCGCGCTGGCGGGCAAGCCTGTCATGGAGGGCAAGGGCGTCTTGTTCAAGCGCTTCGCCGATATCGACGTTTTTGACATTGAAATCAACGCCAAAACGGTGGACGAGATGGTCACCGTCATTCGCGCGCTCGCGCCGACCTTCGGCGGAATCAATCTCGAAGACATCAAAGCGCCGGAATGTTTCGAAGTCGAGCGCATCCTCAAAAGCGAACTCGACATCCCCGTCTTTCACGACGACCAGCACGGCACAGCGATTATCTCCGGCGCGGCGCTGCTCAACGCGATCAAGGTCAACGGCAAGCGCCTCAGCGACCTCAAGATCGTCGTCAGCGGCGCGGGTGCTGCCGCCGTCATGAGCGCCGAGTTCTACGTCCGGCTCGGTGTCCCACGTCAGAACATCACCCTCACCGATCTTTACGGCGTGGTTTATCCCGGTCGCCCCGAAGACATGGACGTCTACAAAGGTGCTTTTGCGCAGGGCAAAGTCCCCGGCAAGCTCATCGACGTGATCGAGGGCGCGGACGTCTTTCTCGGCCTCTCAGCGGGCGGCGTCCTTAAGCCGGAGATGGTCAAGCGGATGGCGAAGGATCCGATCATCTTCGCGCTGGCGAACCCGACGCCGGAGATCATGCCCGAAGTCTGCCTCGCCGCCCGTGACGACGTGATCCTCGCCACCGGGCGCAGCGACTATCCTAATCAGGTCAACAATGTGCTTGGCTTCCCCTTCATCTTCCGGGGGGCACTCGACGTTTACGCCCGCCAGATCAACGAGGACATGAAGCTGGCAGCGACCCACGCCCTCGCCGATTTAACGATGGAGGACGTGCCGGACAGTGTGCTGACCGCTTACGGCTTGTCGTCGCTGCGCTTTGGGCGCGAATATCTGATTCCCAAGCCGCTCGACCCGCGTGTGCTCCTGTGGGTGGCTCCGGCGATTGCCAAAGCCGCAATGGAAAGCGGCGTCGCCCGTCGCACTATCGATCTCGAAGCCTACCGTGAGGAACTGATCAGCCGTCAGGGCATCGGGCAGCAAACGCGCAGCCGCATCATCAGTAAAGCCAAAGCCGGAACGACCAAGCGCGTGATCTACGCCGAAGGCGACGAATCGAAGGTCATTCGCGCCGCCGCGCTGGTGCAGGACGATCATCTGGCGGAACCGATCCTGATGGGACGGCGCGAAAAAATCGAGCAGACCATCGAGGAACTGGGGCTGGTTCGCTTCCATCCGCAGATTGTCGATCCCTACGTCGATGATCACCGTGACCGCTACATTCCAGCGCTCTACGAGCAGCGCCAGCGCAAAGGCGTCACCGAAGCCAAAGCCAAAGCCCTCCTGCGCGACCGTAATCTGCTTGGTTCGATGATGCTGCACAATGGCGAGGCCGACGCCTTTATCAGCGGCCTGACCTATGAATATCCCGACGTCGTGCGTCCGGCCTTGCAGGTCTTTCACACCCGCCCCGGCGTCACCCGCGCCAGCGGCGTTTACATCATGATCGTCAAAAAGCAGGTTTACCTGTTCACCGACGCCACCGTCAATGTCGATCCCGACGCCGCGACGCTGGCGGAAATCGCTATCAGCGCGGCAGATTTCGCCACCGCGCTTGACATCGAGCCACGCGTCGCCATGCTCTCGTTCTCGAATTTCGGCAGTTCGCCGCACCCACTCTCGATCAAAGTCAGCGCCGCCGTCGACCTCGTGCGCCAGCGCCGCCCGGAAATCGCCATCGACGGCGAGATGCAGGCCGATACGGCAGTCGTGGTCGATCTGATTGAGTCGCGCTATCCCTTCAGTCAGGTCAAGGATGCCAACGTGCTCGTCTTCCCCGACCTCGGCTCGGCGAATGTCGCCTACAAACTCTTGTCGAGGTTAGGCGGCGCGGAAACCATTGGCCCGATTCTGCTGGGGATTGGCGCGCCGGTTCACGTTTTGCAGGCTGGTGACGGCGTCGAAGACATCGTCGCCATGACCGCCGTCGCCGTCATGGACGCCCAGAGCCGGGGCTAGCGTGCCGATTTACTTTTCCTCGCCTAAATTCCTAGCCCCAAACTGGATTTTTCTCCCCCTCCTTGAATTCGGGGAGGGGGTCGGGGGGTGGGGTCAAGGAGTGAGGTTAAAACAGGTACGCCGGGATGCTTCATGCTGACCTGGCGACTCTGGCGTGCCCTGCGCAACCCGGACGAGGACGATCCGCTGTTTGAGCGGATGCAAACGCAGTCCATCGACCTCCCCGGTCAGCGCTACCTGCGTCCGTTGACGCCCGTCTATCACGCGCTGGCCTTTCTGGTTCCGGTCGTCGCCGTGCTGATCGCACCGCTGGCGCTGCTGGTCGCTTCGAATGCCCTCGGTGCGCTGATCGCCTTCAACATCATGAGCACCATCACCCGCGAGCGCAATCACCACACCTATGATTTGCTGGCGCTGACGCCGATGGGTCTCGGCGCAATCAACTGGTTGATCGCTGCCGCCTGCACGCAGCGCCTCGATGCGGTCGAGCGCCTGTCACAGTTTCGCACGCTGGCGATTATCACACTGATTTTGCTGGGGTTTTATCTGTTGCGCGGCGGCCTGCTGGCGACCGTTGCCGTCGCCGTGTTGATTCTCGCGCTCAATCTCGATGCGATTCAAACCTTGATTGTCGGCTGCCTCAGCGGAATGCTGGCGCAGGAGTTCGGCGACGCACCGTTCGTCGCGCTGGCGATCTTCGCCTTCGTCCAGATCATCGCCGTTTATCTGCCTGTGACCGCCGTCGGTATTCTCCTCTACGACATTCTGCGCCGATCACAAAGCAGCCTCGTCGATACCGACAGCCTCGCGGTTGTGATCGTGATGGGGCTGCTGTTTGCGCTGCGCGAAATCATCATTCGCCTGCTCTGGCACGAACTCGAACGGCGCTTGCTTTAGCCCGTCGCGCACACGCTCGCTACGTTTCGAAGCAGATCAATTTCAAGTGGGCTTGACGGGTTTCAGCGCACGGATGAACGCGCTTCGAAAGAAGGGGGTTAATTTGACAAGTCCGTAAGCAGAAAAGAGGATGTGTTTGTCATTGGCCCAATACGAGTCCTGAACCAGCAGTCCCTGCTTGACTTCAAACGCTCCAACAATGTCCTCTGGAGGCACGCGCCCCTGTGGGCCCTCCGGCGTCCGCAGGTCGATGATATAAATCCAGCCCTCGCCCTGCTGAGCCGCCGCCGCGCGCAAATCCGGGTCATCCAGACCAGTGCTTTTAATCACCTCGTGCATCAGGCGAATAAATGCCGGGTTCGGGCGAAACTGTTCCGGCGAAATTTTCTTGGGGTTCGCCGCGTCAACCTTCATCATCCCGGCAATCGCTTCGTTGGGCAGCCCGCCAAGCGCTTTTACTTCTTCTGGCTTCAACAGCGAAACCGCCTGCATATCATCTTCTGAACCGGATGATTTCTGGGATTTGCCGCGATTGAAGAGGGGCATATTCGCATCCTTTCGCCCGTAATATCCGCTACACCCGCCCTGCGAAACGGTCGTTGATATACGCCAGCTTCGCCGCATTATCCCGTTCCGTTGACAGGAAGCGCACCCAGGCGTGCCGCTCGTGCCACACAATCCCCAACTCCCACACGCAGTACGTCCCGCGAATATCGTTCGTGAAATTCAGCGGTTGATAGCCCTTGTCGCTGGTTAAATCCTTCACGTAGACGGCTTCCCACATCTCGTTGGTGTTGCGCCATGTCGTCAGCAAAAGCAGCAGATACTGCCCCGCCCGGTGCAGAATCACGAAGCCCAGTTCGTGATCGAGCTTGAGCGCTTCGGCCTGCGCCGCCACAAACGCCTGACATGCTGCCCGCTGCTGAGGCGTGACCTCATCTTCAGCCGGATACAGGTCGTACCATTTGAGATAGGCTTGCGGCAGACTCAGGTCGTCACGGGCGACGGCGATCTTTTCATAGTAGCGGTAGCCCTTCGGCGCTGCATTCCCAAACTGCTCAAGGTTTGGAATCTGGTCTGCTAGCTGCATATCTGCCACCTATGCTACACATATTGAACACGTAGTGTTCCCGTGAAAAGTTCAGTTAGCTGTCGATCTACCCTCAGATCACAAACCTGCGCGCAGTCCATTGATCGCCGCCGAAATGTCATAGCCTTCCGGCACCAGTTCCAGCACTTCCAGGCACAGATGCGCGCAGCACTCCACCCGCCGCTCCAGCGATTTGTCGCCCAGAATCGCGTCAATGCGCGGAATCAGGTCATCCGGCGCAAATTCCTGCGCGACCGTCAGTGTCCATTTGCGGCTCGGCTCCCAGCGCCGGTTCGCCGCGTACAGAACGCGCAGCGCCGCCTCCATATCGTCCAGCAGCGACTCCATCAGCGCGAGTCGCTCCCCTCGCTGCGCCAGCCGCCGCGCCTTCGCCATATGCCTCGGCTCCGACCAGCGCTCCAGTGCCGCGTTGATTAAACTGAACTGTAAGTCATCGGAATAGTCATTGAGCGCGCTTTGCCACTTCGGCAGCAGCCCCTTCGTGCGCAGTGGAATCGCGCTGACGATCACGTCGCCAAAGGCCAGCGTCTTCCGGTCAATCACCGCGCCCGACCGAATACGGTCGAGGCTGGTACGCAGGGCGCGCAGCGTTTGCCAGCCCACTTCCGCCGGAATGTCGCCCAGGCAAAAGCGAATCCAGTGCGAATTATCCGGTCTCGGCGACTCCTCAACCTGAATATCGGTCGCCCCTGCTGCAATCAGCCAGGCGATCCGCTCGTCACGCGGCGGAATCGAATTCGACCAGAGATTCAATTCCAGGTCGGACTCATCATCAGCGAAGCCGTGTGCCGTCGAACCGACCAGCGCGATTTCATCCGCCAGACTGGTTGGGCAGCTTTGCATCAGTTGGTACGCAAGCGCAGCACGATTGACACTGGCATCACTGGCGTGGTTGGGCAATTCAGGTGGTTGATCCAAGCAAAGCCTCTAACATGGCGATCATGGCTCTCACATCAAGAGCCGGGCGAATGATATTACCATAGGGTTCGCTGTTACTCATAGCGCAGCACATTCGCGACACGCTCACGGATGGCGACGCGCGCGCTCAGGAAAGTCGCCGTCCAGGCGATCAGTACTGAGGCGATCACCAGCGCAACCGCGACAGGCACGGCATTGCGCGGAATCGGAATGCTGATTCCCGTCCCGGCCTGCGTCATGATGGCGACCCCGAACGCGCTCAGTCCAATGCCGATCAGCCCGCCGAGCAGGCCAACAATCGTGTTTTCAAGCAGCATAATCCACAAGACACGCCGCCCTTTCAGGCCGACTGCTTTCAGCACGCCGATCTGCCGCCGTCGTTCGAGCGTTTGCAGCGAAACCGTGTTCGCCATCGCAGTCGCCGCTGCCAGCAGCGAGAGCAGCCCGACTACGGTCGGAATCGCGCTGAACTGGTTAATCAGGCGGCTCAGCAGGCTGTCGATGAAGGTGATGTCGAGCGCAAACACCAGTGGGTTTTCGGACAGCTTGAGCAGCACCTCGTTCAGATGCGTCGGGTCCACCTGTAAAATGTTGAATTGAACGGTGGGGTTGCCTTTGGTTGCACCGGGTGGAATGAACAGCTTGCCAAAGTTGAAACTCGCCGTCGTCACAATACCGACAACATCAAATGTCTGCTGACTACCCGACGTTTGCACCGTCACGGTCGAACCGACATCCACGCCTTCTGTGGTTGCCCAGTCCTCCGCGACCGCCATGACCTGCTTACCTTCATCGTCCGGCGTCAGGTCGCGCCCTTTGACGACCTGCGTCTCAACCGCTTCAGGATGCGTGCTGTCGCGCGTGAGCAGGCTCACATTGAAAGCGCGACGGCGACTCCCTTCGCCCGGAACAGGGAAACCTTCGTCCAAAACTGGCGTCTTACCGTTGACTTGCAGCAGCGTAGCGTCGTAAATCGAAAGACGTGTGTTGTTCTCTACCCCCTGAACGCCACTCAACTGTGTATTCAGCATCGTTTGCGCTAGCGTTTGCGAGATCAAGCCTACTGCCGGGAAAACCAGTACGTTGCCGCCGAGATTCTGGCTCAGTTGGAATTGCAGAATTTCGCGCGTTCCCTGCCCAACAAAAGTGATGCTGCTCAGGGCGAACATCCCGGCGCTTAAGGCCAGCAGCGTCGTCGCGGTGCGAATGCGCCGCGCCGTCAGGTTGCGCAGCGCCAGCCGCAGATCGACGCTGCCGAATGAAGGCAGATGGCTGACCAGCCAGACGACTACCCAAAGCAGCACGACCAGAAACCCCAGAATCAGCAGCGTTAGCGCGACGCCAATGATGCCAATCAGCACCCCACTGAGCATTTGCCCGCTGCGACCCAGCGGAATGTCGCCGATGATGCGTCCGGCAATCGCGCCAATCACAATAATCACCAGCAGCAGCGCAATCAGCGAATGCAGCACGCCCGCAGCGGGCAGTTGCCCTTCGTTGGGACGCAGAATGATCGCCGGGCGGATGCGATTCGCCGTCAGAATCGGCAGTATCCCGAAGACCAGCGTCACCACTACACCGAGTCCAAAGCCATACAGCAGCGCCTCCGGGTAAATCCGCCAGGGAAGCGATTGCTGCAAAAAGGCCGCGCCATACTGGTTAACGCCAATACTCAGAATTACGCCCAGGATACCGCCCACAATACTACCCAACACCCCCAGCAGAAAGGCTTCCGCCAGAAACAGCGCCGCGACCTGTCGTCCCTTCAGGCCAAACGTCTTGAGCGCCGCGATCTCTTCGGTGCGCCGCCCGACCATCACCAGCATCGTATTGATGATGCCGACGCCACCGATCAGCAGTGCGCCCAGCCCCATGACAACGATAAAGCGCCCCAGTAAGTCAGAAATTGTCTGGTTCTGCTTGAGCAAATCGGGGACAAGTGAGTAAGTTCCGTAAGGAATGATCTCCTTGAGCGCGCTCTGCGCCGCATAAATGTCAGCGTCCAGCGGCAGGGCAATGCTGACAGTGTCGGGCAGGGTGGCAAGCTGAAGTTTCTCCGCCTGTGCCTGATTAAGATAGGCGAAACCAAAGAAAGCCGCCAGCGGATTGCTGATGCTGGCCTCGTTATCACTGCTGACAATCCCGCGCACCGTGTAGAGATCGGTCGTGTTGCTGACGCGCACCGTATCGCCCACTTTGATTCCCTGCGAGTCGGCAAGGTTCTGGCTGATGACAATATCGTTCCCGCCCGTGAACAGGTCGCGCAGCGGCTTGCCTGCCGGGTCAAGCGCGTCAATGTCACCCGTTGGCGGGAAGGTCTGCGGGTCGATCAGCAGGGTGTTGATGAACTGCGGTCGCCCCACCGACACGTAATCGACCGCCGTCACCTGCAAATTCCCGCTGCGCGAATAGAAGGCGACCTTTGCATCATGAGCCTGCGCCCACTGCTGGACACGATCAATCTGCGACTGCGTGAACGTCTCGTCCGCCGAACGCTGCCTCTGCGTAAAAGCCGGAAACAAGTTCACGCCGGGGCTGGTGCGCGAAATCGTGATGTCACCGTGATTATTGGCGCGCACGTTGTCGGTCAGCGAATCGCCAATCGCCAGCCCCAAACTGCGCAGCGCGACGACAGTCGCCACCCCCGCCGCGATACAGAACACCGCAAACGTTGTCCAGCGAGCGCCACGCTGAAGATTGCGTGCCGCATAGTTCAAATAAAAAAGGATGCGCTGCATCGTCTTTCTCCAGACCATAACCGACTCTATGTCACGAATTCGTATCGATGTGATTAAATGCTGCCAGCAATTTGAACAGGGCTGCTCGACGGTGCGAACGCAGCAAACCTGCAACCATGAGTCACCATTGTAGATGAGCAGCACTCACGGGCGACAGGATGACTTATCATCTGCTGATGGTCTATACGTAAGAGTCATGCTCTACGTTTTACCGACGATCACGCGGCGTAATAGCGGAGTGCGTTGTATAATCAAGAGCAATCTGCCTGAGCAATAGGATTGTAGCGCAATGACCACCATGACCGGAGATCAAGCGGCCTGCCTCGAAGAAATCGGGCGCATTCGTGAGCTAAGTTCGCACATCTACACCGGGCTGCGCAACCAGCAGGAGCTGATGAAAATCCGCGATCTCAGCCTGTCGCCCGAACTGATTGACAGCACCGGACAGATTGACGATCAGCTTTCGACGCTTGAACGCTATCTCCGCAATGACGAAACCGAACTCGAACAACTGCGCGCGCTCACCGAAACCTCCGCGATGATCAATTCGTCGCTGGATGCGAATGCTATTCTCGCCCAGGCGATGGACGAAATCATCAACCTGACCGGTGCAGAACGCGGCTATATTCTGCTGCGCAACGAAACCACCGACGAACTCGAATTCCGCGTCTGCCAGGAACCGCAGGAAGACGCCAACAATGGCGCGGACATCAGCCGAACGGTGCTGAACGAAGTTTTCGCTTCCGCCAACCCACTCCTGACGGACAACGCCTCCAACGACCCGCGCATGAAACAGAGCGAAACCGTTGCCAAGTTCACCCTGCGCTCTATTATGTGCGTGCCGCTCATCTACAAAGACTCGGTCACAGGCGCGGTCTACGTCGATAATCGCGTCCGTGCTGGCGTTTTCACCAAGCGCGAACTGGCGCTGCTGACGGCGTTCGCCAACCAGACCGCCATCGCGATTGAAAACGCGAACCTGTTCGCTCGTGTTCAGGCCACCCTCCACGAAATCACCCAGGTCAAAGAGTTGATGGAAAACGTCTTTGCCTCGATTGAAAGCGGCGTCATCACCAGTGGGCCGCAGGATCATGTCATGACCTTTAATCGGGCGGCGTCGCAAATTCTGGTCACGCCCCCTGAGCGTGCCATCAGCCGTCCGCTGAACGAAATCATGCCGCGCATTCCCGACTTTGACCAGCAGATTCGCGCCGTCCGCGAACATAACCAATCTACGGTTTTCGAAGCGCACACAAATGTTCCTGAACGCGGCGATACCGTTTTTAACCTGAAGCTCAGCCCGCTCAAGAACGCAGCGAAGGAAACACAGGGCGTCGCCATTGTGCTGGACGACCTGACCGAACAGCGCGAACACGAAGAATCGCTCGAACTGATGACGCGCTATCTGCCGCCAGGGATGGTCGATAACATTGAACAGATCGCGGGGTTGGCATTGGGCGGTGAACGCCGCGAAATGACCAGCATGTTCGTCTACGCCACGCCCTACTCGATTTTGAGCGCGGACGCACGCCCGGAACAAATCATGGAGCTGCTCAACGTCTATCTCGAAGTCGCAACCGACGTCATCCATCACGCACGCGGTATCATCGACAAGTACATGGGCAACGAGATCATGGTCTTGTTCAACAGCCAATTGAACCCCGATACCAACCATGCCCACTGTGCCGTCCTCGCCGCGCTTGAACTGCGTGATGCTTTCGTTGATCTCTACCAGCGGCTCGGCATTGACCCGCAGCCCCACCTCTACCGGATTGGCATCCATACGGGCGTCGCTACGCTCGGCAACGTCGGCAGCGTCAACCGCCGCTCCTTCACCGCCATTGGCGACACCATCAACCTCTCCAAGCGTTTGCAGGAGAACGCCACCGGCGGGCAGATCATCATCAGTGAAGACACGCTCAACCACATTCTCGAACACAACCCAAACGAGACTGCGATCCGCTTTGAAGAACGCGAGCCGATCCAGGTCAAAGGGCGCACCCAGCAAACCCGCATCTACGAGGTTTTTAGAGCCTAATGCCCGACACAACTTCGATTATCCGAACCCAGCGTGCGCCCCAGTCGGCGCAGGAACAACTCCGCCAGCTAACGCATGACATCACCCGGTTGAGCGATATGCTCAAAGCCCAGCGCGCCGCTTTGCGTCCGCTGGCGGTTGGGCTGCCCACCGGGTCGCAGGAAACGCTCGTTCAGGTGCAAAAGCGGCTCGACGTGCTGGCAGGTCAGTTGATGTCGCGCCAGATCGAACTGCGTCAACTGCGTGCGCTGGCAGAAACAACCGCGCTGATCAACTCGTCGCTCGATACCGACAGCGTCCTCAATCAGGTGATGGACACAGTCATCCAGTTGACGGGCGCGGAACGCGGTTACATCATGCTCACCAACAAAGCGACCGGTCATCTTGAGTTTCGCATCGCGCGCGGCATCGACCGGGAGCAGCTTGTCCGCGATGATTTCATCGTCAGCAACACCATCATCAATCAGGTCTTCAGCAGCGGCGAACCCGTCCTGACCGACAACGCACGCAGCGATCCGCGTTATCAAAGTCTCGAAAGTATCGTCGGCTATCAACTACGCAGTATTTTGTGCGTACCGCTGATTGTGCGCGGCGAGGCGATTGGCGTGGTCTACTGCGATAACCGCGCGTTGACCGCCCTCTTCCGTGATCATGAACTCAGTTTGCTCAAAGCCTTCGCGAATCAGGCTGCCGTCGCCATCGAAAACGCACGACTCTTTGATGCAGCGCGGGCGCAGCTTGCCGAAATCAGCGAAATGCGCGACCTGATGGGCAGCATCTTCACGTCCATCGTCAGCGGCCTGATTATCACCGACGGCAGCAATATCATCACCGCCTGTAACCCCGCCGCCGAAGCCATCACAGGCTTCACCGAAGCGGAGGCGCTGGGCGCGTCGCTCTATGATGCGCTGCCCGGTCTGGCAGGCGTGTTTGAAGAAAAGCTGGCAATCGTTCGTCAGTCCGGCAAGCAGGAAACCATTGAAGTTGGCCTGGTGCTGGAAAACGGCGAGCACCGCATCTGGAATATCGTCATGAGTCCCCTGCGCGATTTCAGAGGCGAGAGTCAGGGCGCGGTGCTGGTGCTGGATGACCTGACCGAGATTCGCGAGCGCGATGCCCAACTGACTCACGTTCGCCGCTACCTGCCGCTGGCGCTGGTCGAGAACATTCGCAGCGAGGATTTAGCAGCGCTCGGCGGGCAGGAACGCACGATTACGGTACTGTTCGCGGATGTGCGCGGTTTCACGACCTTCAGCGAACAGCTTGAGCCAGAACGCCTGATGGAAATCATCAACAAATACATGAGCGTCGCCAGCGATTCGATCAACCTGTATGAAGGCGTGGTTGATAAATATATGGGCGATGCCGCGACCGGTCTGTTCAACACGCCGCTCAACGCGCAGCCGGATCACGCGCTGCGGGCGGTGCGTGCCGCCTACAGCATGGTCTACGATGTGCGGGCGCTCCATGAAATCCTGCCCGAAGATCAACGCCTCTTCTATGGCATCGGCATCCATACGGGTTCAGCCGTGCTCGGCAACGTTGGCAGCCAGGATCGCCGCGAGTTCGCCGCCATTGGTGACGCGCTGGAATTCAGCAAGCTGCTTCAGGAGAACGCGCAGAAAGGCGAGATCATCGTTAGCGCCGAAACCTATGCCGCCGTCAAAGATTACTTCGACTTCGAAGCGCTCGAACCCCGCAAAACCAAAGATCACACCGATTTCACGGTCATGTACCGCGTTGTGAGCCGAAAGAAACGCGCCACCGGGCCGTTGACGGAATAAATGCCTGATGAAACACATCACACCGCACACGGATCGCCTTTCCCTAGCCCGCGCTTACATGGATCGACATTACGACGCGCCGATCACGCTCGAACACATTAGCAGCGAGGCGGGCTTTTCGCCTTACCATTTCATTCGCCTGTTTCGCGCAGCTTACCGCCGCACCCCGCATCAATACCTGATGCAGCAGCGCATCGACAAAGCCAAAGACCTGCTCCGCTCAACCGATCTGCCCATCAACGAGATTTGTTACAGCGTCGGCTTCGAGAGCATCGGCTCCTTCACGACCCTCTTTCGGCGCATTTCCGGCCTGTCGCCGAGCGCCTATCGCAAATTCTCCCAGCGGACAACCCAGCCAGCATTCATTCCCCTCTGCTACCGTTATAAGCAGGGTCTTGACTGAAAAAGCGCAATTTTCGAGAATTGAAATTAGCACAAATATGCTACGCTTAAGCGGTAGTTTACGTTTCCGGGAGGCCAATCATGATCAAGCATGTATCCAAAACAACCCTGTACGTCAAAGATCAAAATGAATCGCTCCGCTTCTATACCGAAAAACTCGGCTTCGAAGTCCGCGCAGACATCACGATGGGCGATTTCCGCTGGCTGGCCGTCGGCGCAAAAGACCAGCCCGATTTTGAACTCGTCCTCTATCCGCTGACCCCCAATGACTATAGTCTCAGTGAAGAGGATGCGAAATCGATCCGCCATCTCCTCGAAACCGGCAAGCTCGGCGGCCCGGTGGTCTTCGCAGACGACCTGCAAAAGACCTATGATGAGATGAAAGCCAAAGGGGTCGAATTCGTCTCGCCGCCAACGGAGCAGCCCTGGGCAACCGAAGCCATTTTCAAAGACAACAACGGCACAATCTTCAGCTTGCAGCAGAATAGGTAGCCCGCGAACAGAATCCCCGCTAAAATGCCCGAAAGTATCGGGCATTTTTTTTAGGTTGCAACCACATTTAGGACTCCAACATGACCGTTTCAATCTGGCAGGCCGACGGCACCCAGCCCGTCCGCGAAGTGGATTTTCTGATCGTCGGCGCGGGGATTGTCGGCTGCGCGGCGGCCTATTTCGCCTGTCAGGCCGGGCGCGAGGTGGTCGTCACCGAAATGCGCGATGTAGCGCTGGGCGCGAGCAGCCGCAATGCTGGCTTCATGATCACCGGGCTGGATACCTACTACCACACAGCGATTCAACAGTATGGGCGCGAGAAAACCCACGAACTGTGGACACTCTCCGAGAAAACCCATGATTACTGGCTTGATTTCGCCCGACGCGGCGATGTTCCGGTTGATCGATGCGGGTCGCTGCTGCTGGCAGAAAGCCCCGCTGAGGCGAAAGAGCTGATCGACGCGGCGCGCCTGCTCGAAGCCGATGGTCATGCTGCCATCTACCACGACCACGATCCGCTGGAACGCGGCTACTTCGCCGCCATCGAGCAGCCGAATAACTGCGCCGTCCAGCCCTACGAACTGGCGTGGGCAACCTTCAACGCCAGCGGCGCGGAACTCATCAGCAACAACGAAGTCTACGCCATTGAGCAGACCCGCCCCGATGTCGCGACTGTTTACACGCGGCAGACCATCTTTCAGGCGAAACACGTTTTACTCTGCACCAATGCCTATTCGCCGCGCCTGCATCCCTACTTCATCGGCAAGGTGATTCCCACCCGCGCCCAGATTCTCGTGACCGAGCCGCTCAAGGAGCGCGTCCTCAATACCTGTGGCTACAGCGATTACGGCTATATGTACTACCGCTCGACCTTCGACAACCGGCTGCTCTTGGGCGGCGGGCGCAAGCTGTTCAAGGAACTCGAAAACGACACGACCGATGACCGCGTGACCGACCCGGTGCAGCGCTATCTCGAAGCCTATCTGCGCCAGCATTTCCCCGATGTGGACGCGCCAATTGATCGGCGCTGGGCGGGGACAATGGGCTTCAGCGTCGATCATCTGCCGCTGGTCGGGACGCTGCCGGATATGCCGCGCATCGGCTTCGCAGTCGGTTTCACCGGACATGGCTTAGCCTTCGGCGCAGGCGTGGCTGAGCGCGCGGTCGATCATTTGCTAACAGGCGTGACCCCCGGCGCGGTCAGTGCCGCGCGGCTGAAGTAGCTAATCCAAATAAAGATGTCATGACCAACATGAATGGAAATCGCTGAGGCCAACATGCCTACTAAGAATAGGACACTTCGATTTTATCTGTTTGTGCTTAGGCAAGCGCGTTGGGTTCGATACGCTTTATATTTGTTTGTTCCTGTATTGCTACTCACCTGTGGATTATTTACATTTTCGTTATCTATAAAGCAGCCGGATTCAGTAGTTCAGAGTTTATTACTTAATATCTCAGCAGGATTTATTGGTTCGTTTTTTACATTCATTATCATCGGTCTATTTGAGTTTGCTCGCACAAGAATTAGTTTTTTTGAATTATCCACTCCGCATCTGACTCGTATCCTAGATGTGAGTGAAGCGAGCCTAGAACATTTCATCAATATAGATATGTTTGTGAAACAAATAAGTCGACTGGAAAAGATCATCGATTTTGAAAATAGCCCAGTACAATCGCTAGAAATTCTGCGTTCGGAGAGACAGCTAGCAAATCAAGCTGTAAAAGAATTAAAGGACGCACTAAATATCGCTGAAGATCGAATAGAAGCATTGGAAATTCTGCTTGAGCAAGCCCTTCCACTGAAGGATAAGCAACTATTCAATACGCTCCACGAACTAAATAAATCATCTCGAAAAGAACGAGATGATATTAAGTTACTTTTGGATACTTATATAAAGATGCTAACTTCGCTAGCGAAAAGAGAAATACAAGCTGATAAATCAACAGAATAGGCAAGTTTGTAATAGAAGCTACGGGGGCGACTCCCGGCGCGGTCAGCGCCGCGCGGCTGAACTAGGGCACAGATCGACCCCTGATGACATGAAGCGGATGGTATCGCTTGATCAATCAGGGTGCGGAGTCACAAAAATGATGAATCAATCTGAAGTGGAAGCGTTTGTCGAACAGTTGGAGAATGTCCAGCGCGAGGAAAATTTCGGCTACATCTTTTACTTCGTCGGCGATGATCATCTCGTCCCATTCGTGTCGATTGCGGCCTTCGATAATGACTACGACAGAGTGTCCAATCTTGACCGCGACGGCGTGTTCCGCATCAACATCGGCGTGAGCAGAGAGACTTTCAATACGCTGGTTGGGCGTACTCAGGCAGAGATCGACTATACATCGCTGAATGTTTTTCTACCCCACCCGGAATACGCCAAACAGCATTTCGTCTGCATTCTGAACCCCTCCGGCGCGAACGAGGAAACGACGAAAAAGCTGATGGTCGAGGCGCATGACATTGCAGCGGCGCGTCTCGAACGGCGGGCGAGTAAATAGTGATCGGTTGAGGTCTGGAGTGCACGATGAGCCAGTATAAAGGTGAGAGCAATCGGCTGTTGGGCTATCCGAAGGACGCCCGTTTGCTGATCGTCAATGCCGATGATTTTGGCATGTGTCACGCGATTACGGAAGGGATTTTGCGCAGCCTCAAAGAAGGGATCGTCTGCTCGACCAGCCTGATGGTTCCCTGCCCCTGGGCGTTGTATGCGATGGCGCTGCTGCGAGAGCATCCGCAGATTGACTTTGCCATTCATCTGACCGTACTTTGCGATACGGACATCTATCGCTGGAAGCCGCTGACTGCCAGAGACAGAGTACCGTCATTGGTGGATGACATAGGGTTTTTTTACGTCAATGCACGCATGGAAGAATTTTTGGCGCGAGCAAAAGTGGATGAACTCGAACTGGAATTCAGGGCGCAGATTGAAGCGGTGCTGGCGGCGGATCTAAAACCGACGCATCTGGACTGGCATTGTATCCACAACGGCGGCAGAGCTGATATTTTCGAGATGACCTTCAGGCTGGCACAGGAATATCGGCTGGCGCTGCGCGCGGACGAAGCGGTCAGCAGCCAATTGCAGAGTCAGGGGCTGCCGACCAGTGATTACGCCCTGCTGGACAGTTACAGCCTCGACACCACCAATAAATCTGCCCGCTACCTACAAATGCTGCGCGACCTGCCCGCAGGACTGAGCGAATGGGCGGTACATCCCGCGTTGGATACGCCTGAATTCCGGGTGATAGAACCGGACGCTCCCGTGCGCCAGACCGATTTTGAATTTGTGATGTCGAGTGAAGCGCGCGCAATCATCGAACAGGAAGGGATTATACTGCTGGGTTATGCGCCGCTTCAGGCAGCATGGCTAAGCAGTTTTTAGCATTCAGGAATAGTTCGCCAACAGAGACAGGACAAATTTTCATGCTTCCGGTGACCGTCAAACATAATGTGCTCCAATTCGGTGCTGGGCTGTCGATGACGTTTCAGCGCACGCTGCGCATCCCCGACGATGGCAAGAATTATCCGCTGCCGCCGGGGCTGGGCGCGTTCCCGATTCTCAAAGTCACCGATTACAAGGATCGCCTGCCGCCGGATTGGGTCGAGCACGGCGGCGTCTTCATCCCGATGTACCAGCGCGAGGCGTTGTGGATCAGCTTTCACGCCCGCCACTGGAAGCCCAACGCCGCCAAAATCGCCATCGGCAAAGTCAACGCTGTTTCCGGCAAACCCTGGAATCAGGCGCTGAGCAAAGACGAGAAGGATTACATCGTTTGCCCGCCGCAGGTCTGGCTCGACGGCATCAACGCGGGTGAGGACACAATTCGCCAGTTTGTCGCTATGCCTTTAGGAATGGGCTACACCGTCGAGGGGCAGGTCACAGGTAAAGAGGAATTCGGCGGTATCCAGATCATCGTCTACGAGCCGAAACCGGACAAGTTTCCCGATCAACCGCCAGAGCAAGACCTTACCGAATTTGCTCGTTGGGGTACCGCAAAGGTAATGGCTGCACCCCCGCCTGCCGCTGCTCCCGCAGGCGCGGCGATGGGACTCGGCGCGGGCGGCAAGATGAAGCAGAAAATCTACCCCGATCCGCACGGCATCGACACCTGGGACGCCGAGAATACCGGGCGCGTCTACGTCCACATCGTCAACAGCATGGCCTTCCGCGAGATCACGGGCAGCGAGCCGCCGCCCACACCAATCAGCGCGAAAACCTACACGCAGCACGGCTTTCCCTGGTACGACCTGTACGACGATGGCATGGGTGACATCGACGCACCGGACGCGCTCAAAAACGTCAAATCGGTCAAGGAAATGGACGCCGAGAAAGGCTTCACATCCCAGCAGGACGATGATTCGGTGGACGTGGGCTACGTCGTCAAATACAAAATCGATCCCAATCAGGTTGAGGACGGCAAGTGGTAACCGACCCGCAGTTGCGCAGCATGGTCAGCGCCGAACTTCAGCGTGGCGAAACGCTGCTCTGGGTCGGCAAACCGACGCCGCTGCGCATCATCTTACAGGATCGCAAAGTCGTGACGGTCGCCATCGTCACGCTGATTGCCTTGATCGCGCTCGGCGTGATCGTCCTGATTTTCCCGAATTCGCACCTGCTCAGCCTCAAACTGATCGGGATGGGCTGGTCGTTCGGGCTGGTGGTGCTGGGCTTTCTGCTGCTCGGCCTGAGCTACTTCGCCCGCCCCATTTATGAGTATTTCATGGCGCGACGCACGATCTACGCCATCACCGACCGCCGCGCCATTATTCTCAAGGGGACATTGCGCGGCAGGAAAGCGAAATCCTTCAAGCAGTTCGAATCGATCAAGCGGCGCAGCCTGCTCAACGGCAAAGGCGATCTGTTATTTGCCAGCGAAAGCTATCGCCAACGGCGCAACGGCGTCGCACAGGTGCGCACGCGCAAAATTGGCTTCTTCGGCATCGACCATTCGCGTGAGGTCGAACAGTTGATGATCGAGACCTTTAGTGGCACGCAGAGCGACAACTCGTTATGATTCGCCGCATGTGAAAATGAGCACCAAAGGAATGGCGATGGATCATCATTACGAGGCGTGGAGTACGCAAGCGCCGCGCGGTCTGCTGCTGATCGGCGCGGGCGTTTCGATTGTCGGGCAGGCGATTGTGCTCAAGGCACAGCGTCGAGCAGGCTGGAAGTGGTTTCTGCTCGGTTTTCTCGGCCTGATTGTGCTCAATTCCGGCGTGGCGATCTTCGGCGAATCGGTCAAGCAGCGCGCGCTTTACGAAAGTAAACTCGGTCTCTAAATCACTCGGAAGCAGGAGCATCGCCATGCAGGAGATTCGCCAGCCAGGGGCTGCTTACAGCTACGTTTTCAGCCGTTATACCGACCCGGTCGCCCACGTTCAGCCCGGCGAAACGGTCGCTATTTATACCGAGGACGCTTTCACAGGCAAGATCACTCGCGAAACTGATCTTCCCTCAACCATCATCCGACCAGGCCCGAATCCGCAAACTGGCCCTATCTACATCGACGGCGCAGAACCCGGCGATACCCTCGCCGTCCACATTATCGACATTGAACCGACGCGCGATTTCGCCGTCAGCGCGCTCAGTCTGTGGTTCGGCGGCCTGACCTCGACGCGCTTCACCGTCACGCTCCAGCCGCCCCTGCCCGAAAAAGTCTGGATTTACCATCTCCGTGATGGCATCCTCACCGACAGCCACAATCCCAAACTGAGCTATCCTTGGCGTCCCTTCCTCGGCACGATGGCGACCGCCCCCGCGATGGAAGCGATCTCGACGCTCACGCCCTTCGACCAGGGCGGCAATATGGACGTGCCGGACACCAAACCGGGCAATATCGTCTATCTGCCCGTGAGCGTTCCCGGTGCATATTTCTTCACCGGTGACTGCCATGCCGGGCAGGGTGAGGGCGAATTGTGCGGCACGGCGCTGGAAATGACCGCGAAAGTGACGCTGCGTTTCGAACTGATCAAGGGCAAAAAGCTCCTCTGGCCGCGCATTGAAAGCCCCGACGAATACATGACCGTCGGCAGTGCCCGCCCGATGGAAGATGCCGCCCGCATTGCCTACGGCGAACTGATCGGCTGGATGAGCGAAATGGGCTGGGATCCGATGGAAGCCTATCAGGCGCTCACGCAAATCGGCAGCCTGTACGTCGGCAACATGGTCGATACGACCTATTCGCTGGTCGCCAAAATTGCCAAGCAGTACGTCTGACTGCGATATTTACAGGCAGGGGCAGTGTCATGCTCTTTTTGCGACATTTGTCACACAATCATGAGAGTTTCGTGGCAATCACACGCCAGACCGCAAAAAAGGCTTATACTGGAATCAGCAATGCAAGCAAAGTAGAGAGGGAAGTAGCCCCTATATGGTTGTGCTCGATGAGGAAAACAACTGCATAGAGTCCCTTTTGAACCCGGCTGCGATGAGCAGGTGGGCAGTGAACCTCCAGGATGAGGTTTAGCAGCAAGAGAAAAGACCAAGCATGAATGCGCCGACACGCGAAATCGTCGGCGCGTTTTTATTTCTTCGCGTAAAGCTGCATCGACGAGCCGTAGAATTCAAATGGATATTCAGTCACCAGATCGTACTCGTCGTGGAACTGCGTTTGCTTCGCCAGCCCTTCGCGCACAAAGCCTTCCATCGTCACCAGATAATCCGGCTGCGTGTCATAGATCAACTGTGGCGGGATGGCGTAATTCTGGTCTGACGCAATCAGCGCCGGATCAACCGGGTAATAGCGCGTCAGTTCCGGCGTGACCAGCCCGACGGTATCGACAATTGTCGCGCGGCTGAAATAGCCAATCGCGCCGATGTCTCCCGACGCCACTCGTGTCTGCGCCGTGACCTTGAGATCGTCATGCAGATGATTGCCCATCTGCTGATAGAGTAGTTCGAGCGCATTCCAGGCCATCTCCGGCGCTGGACGATCCGGCCCTTGCGCCGGATGCAGCGCCCAGCCATTGATTGACGTGAACAGCCATACGCAGCCGAATAGGCCGACGATCACCGTCGCCAGCCGCCTGCTTACTCCCGCCTTACGCGGACGCACAATCGACCACGCGCCAATCACGATGCCGAGCATCAGCGCGGGCAGCGGCGGAGCCATGTACCAGCGGAAAATCAGCGGATTGAGCAGCGAGAAGATCAGCAGATAGACCCAGGGATAGATCAGCGCAGGCAGCAAACGCGGGTTTTTGCGCGCGATGTAGATAAACGCGAACAGGCTCAGCGTCAGATACAGCACCGCCGCGATCATCGTCCCCAGCGAACCGAAGGTGTTGAACTCGAAAAACGGTGTCGAATAAGTCTGAATCAACCGCACCAGCGCCGATCCCGGCTGAATCAGGTAGGCGAAACGCTTGGCGGTCACCGAATTGGGAATCGGCGTGCCGAAGTAAGCCATGCTGAAGATCACCCAGGGCAGCAGCACCAGCCCTCCCGCGATCCACGTCCGCCAGGGCAGCCGCTGAATAAGCGACTCTCGTTGTTGGGGCGCGGCGCTGCTGCGCCCTTGCATAACACATTCACCCAACTGGAACAGAAACAGCGGCGCGATCCAGAAACCCGCGTCGATGCGCGTAAGCAGCCCCAGCGCCGCGCAAATGCCCATGCCAATTTGAGCGCGTTTGGGTCTGTGCCGCTGCGCGACATAAAACCAGGTTGCCGCCACCATCCACAATATGTTGACGCTCGTCTCCATGCCGCCGACGGCGAAGGTCACGCTCATCGGCGAGATCGCCCACAGCGCAGCAGGCAGCGCCGCGATCAGATCGCTCTCGATGGCAGTGCGCGCGATCAGGAAAATCAGTGCCACACTGATCGCGTCGGCAATCGCGCTGACGGCAATCGCGTAGTTCTGGTAATCCTCGCCGCCCGCGATTTTGCTGATCGCTGCCATTGTCAGCGCGAACAGCGGCGTCGTCGTGCCAAGCGTCTGCACGCCGGGGTTGTAGACGAAGCCTTCGCCCTCGACGATGTTGCGACTGTAGCGAAAGGTGATGAACGCATCGTCAATCGTGCGTGCGCCGGGGAGCGCCCGCGCCGCCAGCGCCAGCGCCGCCAGCACAACGATGATAATCCACTGGTTTCTAGTCAAGGTCATTGCTGCGGGAATCCTCGAAGAACGCAGAACAGACTACCTGCTTTATAGCGCGAAACGCGCCATCATTGCGTTGAGGCTTGATGAGGCTGCATTGACGACCCCGCATCGGGCAAGTAGACTAGATCGCTCTTGAGAAAGGCTTGCCGATGCTGTTGAGCGATTTCGACTGGTCACATAATCCGCGCGGATTGCATGTCGCCACCGCGTTTGAATCACCGCCCGACTACAACCGCTGGATCAACCCGCGCATGGGCTTGGCGAAGCTCCTGGCAGCGGGTAACGAGTATATCCGCGCCATCAAACCGCTGCTCAGCCACAACATCACGCCAATTGTGCGCCTGTATGTCCCCAACTATGGCGCTGGCCCTTTCAGCCGCACCTTGCAGAAGATCGTGCATGACTTTGCGACCGAAGGCGTCAAGTGGTTCGAGTTCTACAACGAACCGAATCTCGGCGTCGAGTGGCCTTCGGGCTTCAACCCCACCTGGCAGGACGAACCCAATATCATCAAGCCGCTGATGGACAACTGGCTGCTGTTCGCCGAATACGTCATCAGCCTCGGCTGCTATCCCGGCTTTATCCCGCTGGCGGAAAGCGTCGATCCGCGTTACGCGGCGGTTCCCTGGATGGACGCCTTCCTCAACTATCTCTCCGCCAACGCTTACGACCGTTTCCGCGCCATCATGGCGAACGGCGGCTGGTGTTCGACTCATCCCTATATCGCCAACCACTTTTATCAGGAAGGCCCCGGCGGATCGCCGCGCACCTCCGGTTCGGAGGTCGGGACAGAAGGCGGCTGGCATTTCGAATATCCCTACGATCCCATTTCTCAATCCGCCGACCCCGGTCGCACCGTTTACGGCGGCACCGCAGCCACCCCCTACGGCGACCCCAACGGTCTGCTGGCTATGGGGCGCATGTTCAACGAGCGCTGCGCCAGCCTGTTCGGGATTGCCAACGCGCCGGTCATCGGCACGGAAGGCGGCATCTTCCCCTTCCGTGATGGCAATTTCCAGCCCGACACGCGCTACCCCGCCTACAACGAGCGCTCTCAGGCCGAAGCAACCGTCGCCATGTTCAACTGGATTGCCACTGACGCACCGCCCTGGTTTTTCGGTCTTACGCTCTGGAAAGAGGACGAATACTATCTGCCCGGCCCAGTGACCGCCATCAATCGCCTCGGTGAAGTCCCTGCCCCCTTCAAGACGGTTCCCGCGATTTCGGTCACAGGCAGCGGTGCTCCACCGATTGCGACGCCAACGCCCTACGGGCCGGGGCCGATTCACGGTCAGGCCGATTTCCACATGATTCTGCTGGGGCCGGGGCTGGATACGCAGTGGTTCTTCGACACCGCGCAGGCCTACTGGAATCTCTTTCGCCCCATCGTGACCACCCACAGCGAACTGATTCAGTTCATCCCGGACAGCCGCAGCCTCGCCGTGACCGTCATCGCCACCCCCGACACCGTCGATCTCATGCAGGCGCAGATCAAGGATCGCTATGCCAACGTCTGGTACGACCTGATCGTCGCCGACACGATTGACAATGTTGCCAATACCTTCAATCAGCGTGCGCGCGTCAACCGGCGCTTTGGATGAAAATCCCATCTCCCGCCGCTTCGGTTGTAGGGGCGCACCCACGTGTGCGCCCACATTTGCTCCAGTGTGAACGGGACGAGGCTCCATGACACGATTTTCCATCTCAATCAATAGGCTGAAGCAGCATCAACGCCGCTGGCTTGCGCTGATTCTGCTGCTGGCGCTTGCCGGAATGGCGGTGTTCGCTGCGCCGCGCCTCTACAGCGCGTTAGAAGCGCGCGGACAGATTTACACCCTCGCCAGCGTGCCGGATCGTCCAGTGGCGATTGCTTTCGGTGCGGAAGTCCTCGCCAGCGGCAGACTCAGCGCCATGTTGGCGGATCGCGTGAAGATGGCGGCAGAGTTGTTTCAGGCGGGCAAAGTCAAAGCGCTGCTCTTCACAGGCGATAACAGCCGCGACAGCTACAACGAGCCGGAAGCCATGCGCCAGTACGCGCTCGGTCTCGGCATCCCGGACAGCGCCATCGTCCTCGACTACGCGGGTTTTCGCACCTATGATAGCTGCTACCGCGCCCGCGACATCTTCAAGGTCAGCCGCGCGATTCTCGTCACGCAGGATTTCCACCTCGACCGCGCCCTGCTGATCTGCAACGCTCTTGGCATCGACTCGGTTGGCGTGGCAGCCGACGTGCTGCGCCCGAACGGTTACGCACGGGTTTCACTTCTGCGCAGCGAGATGCGCGAATTCCCTTCGACCACGCTCTCCCTGTTCGATCTGCTCATCGGCACCAAGCCAACCTATCTCGGCGACCCGCTTCCGATCCTGACGGACAACCATTCACAGTCCGAATCCGAGGTGCAGGGTTGACGCCAGCCCCCGTTCACATGGACAATAGAACCCTGTTATCGTATTTGTAACCAAAGGAAAGCAGATGTTTGCGCAACTTCCGAACACCATTGACGATTTTCAATACTGGGACTGGGCGAAAATTGAACCCTATTTTAAAGCCCTCGAAGCGCGCGACCTGACCGAAGCCAAAGTCATCGACTGGCTCAATGACTGGGCCAGGCTCACCTTTCTGATCAGCGAAACCTACAGCCGCCTTTACGTCGGCACCACCGTCGATACCACCGACGAAGCCACCGAACAGCGCTACAACGCCTACATGGAGGACATTCTCCAGCCAGTCAACGTGGCCTCACAGCGCCTTAAGGAAAAACTGATCGCCAGCGGCCTCGAACCCAAAGGCTACGCGATTGAACTGCGCAATATGCGCACCGCCGCCGAACTTTTCCGCGAGGAGAACGTGCCGCTCTTCACGCAGGAGAGCAAGTTCGGCACCGAATACGACAAGATCATCGGCGCGCAAACCGTCGAATGGGAAGGCAGCGAACGCACCCTCGCCCAGATGAAACCCGTCTATCAGGACACCGACCGCGCCAAGCGTGAGCGCGCCTGGACGCTGGTCAGCCAGCGCCAGCTCGCCGACCGTGCCGCCCTCAACGAACTCTGGCAGCGCTTCCTCAGCCTGCGCCGCGATATTGCTGGCAACGCCGATATGCCCGATTACCGCGCCTACCACTGGCGCGAATTCATGCGCTTCGACTATACGCCCGACGACTGCGAGCGCTTTCACGAAGCGATTGAGCAGGAAGTCGTCCCCGCCGCGACCCGCATCTACGAGAAGCGCGCCAAACGCCTCGGCGTCGGCGCGGTGCGCCCCTGGGATCTGGACGTCGATCCACTGGGACGCAATCCGCTGCGTCCCTTCACCGACATCGACACGCTCAACTCGACCACCTCGACCATCTTCCATAAGGTCGATCCGCAGTTGGGCGATTACTTCGACATCATGCAGCGCGAACACCTGCTCGACCTCGACAACCACAAGGGCAAAGCCCCCGGTGGCTACTGCACCTATTTCCCGGTCGCGCAGCGCCCCTTCATCTTCATGAACGCCGTCGGCCTGCATGACGACGTGCAAACCCTGCTCCACGAAGGCGGACACGCCTTTCACGGCTTTGAAGCCAGCAAACTGCCCGTTTATCAGCAGGGCGAAACCCCGATTGAGTTCGCCGAAGTCGCCTCGATGAGCATGGAACTGCTCAGCGGGCGCTACCTGGCAAAATCGGAAGGTGGCTTCTACAGTGAAGCCGACGCCGCCCGCGCCCGCATCGAACACCTCGAAAACGACCTGCTCTTCTGGCCGTATATGGCAATCGTCGATGCCTTCCAGCAGTGGGTCTACACCCACCCCGACGCCGCCATGAACCCTGACAACTGCGATGCCAAATGGGGCGAACTGCAAGACCGCTTCCAGCCGGGGATCGACTACACAGGGCTGGACGACGCGAAGGTCACGGGCTGGCATCGCAAGCTGCACATCTTCCAGATTCCCTTTTACTACGTCGATTACGGCATCGCCCAGTTGGGCGCGGTGCAGGTCTGGCGCAATTCCCTGCGCGATCAGGCCAAAGCCGTCGCCGATTACCGCGCCGCCCTCTCGCTCGGTGGAACCAAATCACTGCCGGAACTGTTCAAGGCCGCCGGGGCGAAATTCTCGATGGATGCTTCAACTCTGCACGAAGCCGTCGATCTGATCGAATCGACCATCGCGCAGCTCGAACCGGCCTAGTTCAACCCGCGTTACCCCGTAGGGTCACGGCGTGCCGTGACCCTTAACCCTGATGGATCAGACAGTCGTGATACTTCCCCGCAGAAATTTATCGCGCAAATCGTCAATCTCGCTTTCTCCAATCGGCACAACCGCGCCAATTGACGCCGTTTCAATAAGTGAACGTGCGGTAAATTCCGCTACTTCAAGCCGATCAAAAGCGTTCAGAATGCTGCTGCCTGTCGTCAGGATGCAGTCGTTTTGCAGCAGAATGACCGGACACTGCGCTGAGATCATCTGAGCGATGGTCTCCGGCTCGTGATACTGCGCTCCGAAGGGAACTTTTGGCACATCCAGCAGCATGATATAGCTTTCAGGGATGGTTCGCGTGCCAAAAGCCTGATCGGCAATCGCGTAGGCAGTCGCATACGGGGATTGAGCGGTCATCACGCATTGAATTTGAGGATGCTGCTGGTAAATCGCCTCATGCAGCAGCACAGCCCGGCTCGGCGTTTTGCCCCGTTCGCGCTGTCCGTCTTGAATCAGGACGAGATCCTCATAGGAAATACCGGGACGATCATGATTCGTCGGAGTGATCAGAAACGTATCCTCTGCCACCCGCGCTGACACCACCCCCTCGGTGCTGATCATCAGGTGGCGTTCACAGGCGCGCTGCACAATATCGACGATTTGTCCGCGCAGTTCGCGTTCGCGCGTGCTGTGAGTCTCGGCATCGAATTCCGGCAGCAGGTGATCCTGATGCTCGATACTGCTGATCTGGGCGTCGGTCAGCGAAGTAATTTGTCCGAGTCCCTGCGCATACATTTGCGTGCGTGCGCAGAAATCGAGCGTTTCCAGCCGTTGAAACGCTGCCAGCAAGCTCTGGCCCGCTGTCACCACGCCGTGATTTTCGAGCAGCACAGCATCATAGCCATCCGCAAATGCGTCGGCGATACTGAGTCCGAGGGCTTCGCTTCCGGGTAGGCGATACGGTGCATACCCTACGCGACCGCACATATGGCGCGCCTGCGGAATCAGATTAGTGTCGGGGATTTTTCGGGCAATGCTGAACGATACCAGCGCCGGAGCATGTGCATGGACAATCGCGCCAATGTCAGGACGTCGGGCGTAAATCGCGCGGTGAAACGGCAGCTCTGAAGAAGGCTTATGCAATCCGCTGACTGTTCCATCGCTCAGGACGTGCATCATATCTGCGCTCGTGAGCTTGCCTTTGTCCACGCCCGCCGGCGTGATCCAGATCGAGCCGTCCTGATCAAGAATCGACAGATTGCCGCCCGATAACGTGGTCATGCCCCCGTAATAAATGCGCCGCATGATTTGCAACAACTGGTCACGTGGCGAGAGCAGGTCAAAATCCATGATGAGAGTCTCCTATCACGCTTTTTGGCGCACCAGGTGTTATACAGAGCGCGCCCCACCCTCCAGTATACCGTCAGGAACACGACGTCCGCCGTGATGACTGTCACCGAATTTGCTCGCGGATCGTCCCGCTTCGCGCAAAGTCTTGTCTGGCGCGCACCACCTCCGCCGAGTACACTCATCGCCATTATCTCAGGAAAAAGGGTGCTCTCGTGGCTGCCAATCTGCGCGCCTCATCGATCTTCTCGCTCGGCTGGCACGTCTTTCTGCTGACGCTCGGTGCAATCATCTCCGCCCTCGGCGTGATCGTCTTTGAAGCGCCCTTCAAAATCGCCCCCGGCGGCATTTCCGGCGTCGCCATCATCCTGAGCTACGTCATTCACACACCCATCGGGCTGGTCGTCCTCATCGGCAATATCCCGATTCAGATTCTCGCCTACCGGACGCTCGGCGGCTGGCGCGTGATTGCTGCGACGATTTACGCCGTTGTTCTTTATTCGCTCCTCATCGACATCCTGCCATCCTTCCCACCTATCAGTCAGGACATCTTTCTGAATGCTGTCTTTGGCGGCATTGTCGGCGGCATTGGTGCGGCGCTCGTGCTGCGCGCGGGCGGCACGATGGGCGGCACTTCGACGCTGGGGCGCATCTTGCAGCAGCGCTACGGCACACCGCTCAGCAGCAGCACCCTCTACACCGATGGCATCGTCGTGATCTTCGCGGGCATCGCCTTCGGGCTGGAAGGCGCGCTCTATGCGATGGTCGGTCTCTTCGTCGCGGGCGCGACCACCGATTACGTCCTCGAAGGGCCAAGCGTCATCCGCACCGGCGTCATCATCACCGACCACCCCGAAGTGGTCGCTAACCGCATTCTGGACGAATTGGGGCGCGGCGTCACCTCGTGGGACGCCAAAGGCATGTTCACCGATCAGCCGCATACCGTCCTCTATGTGACGATTTCGCGCGCGCAGGTCAGCGCCCTGCATCGCATCGTCACCACCGCCGACCCGGCAGCCTTCATGGTCATCGGGCAGGGACATGCCGCCTATGGGGAGGGCTTCAAAGAAGTTCGATAATCTCATGAATAGCATTCGCGGGGTGAAAAGTGATCTCTCGAAGGTAACTTGAGAAACCTTTGATCACGGATTTCACGGTGAACACAATGAATTTTCTCTGACTCTCTGTGTCCTCTGTGATCTCTGTGGTTCAATATCTTTCAGTAGGTTACTTCAGTAGGGGCGAGTAAGTTTCTTTCGTAAAACCGCACTTTGCCCTGTTTTTCTCCCTTTCTCCCCGTTTACGTGGGAGAAAGGGTCGGGGATAGAGGGGTATAAGAATAAGGAGCAGATTTCATGGCTTACGATATTTCCGTCGAAACGATCCGTCAGGCACGCGAACGCATTCGCGGCTACGTCCGCCACACGCCGCTTGCGCCGCTGCCCAACTTAACCAGCGATGCCCCGCCGAACCTGCGCCTCAAGCTGGAAAATTTACAGGTCGTCGGCTCGTTTAAGCCGCGCGGCGTTTTCAACACCCTGCTTCAGCTTGACGACGCGGCCCGTCAGCGCGGCGTGGTCGCGGCCTCCGGCGGCAATCATGGCGTTGCGCTGGCGTATGGCGCGTATCGACTCGGCATTCCCGCAATCGTCTATTTGCCGCTCAGCGCCAGCGCCGACCGTGTTGCGCGTGTCAAAGTCTGGGGTGCGGAACTGGTTCAGTACGGCACGGTCTGGGACGACACCCACGCCGAAGCCACCCGCCGCGCCGCCGCCGAGGGCATGACCTATGTCCACCCCTTCGACGCCGACAACACCATCGCCGGACAGGGAACGCTTGGCCTCGAACTGCTCGACGACGTGCCCGACCTCGATCTCGCGCTGATCTCAATTGGGGGCGGCGGCTTAATCGGCGGGATGGCGGCAGCCATCAAGCAGACCAAACCCAGCGTCAGAATCATCGGCGTCGAACCGGTTGGCGCGCCCTCGCTCAAGCACAGCCTTGATCTCGGTCGTCTGGAGCCGCTGCCCGAAGTCCGCACCATTGCCGACACCCTCGCGCCGCGTGCCGTCAGCCAGCGCACGCTCGATCTCGCCCAGAAATATGTCGATGAGGTGGTGCTGGTCGAGGACGCCGCCATGATCGACGCACAGCGCTGGCTCTGGCTGCACTATAACCAACTGGTCGAGCCTGCCGCCGTCGCCGTCATCGCCGCGCTGCCCCAGGTCAATCTTCAAGCCTACAATCATCCCGTCGCGCTCATCTGCGGTGGCAACGCCGCCGCCGATCCGATTTGGCAGTCCTATGAGGCGCTCGGCATCCAGAAGGGATCAATCCCGCCAAAGGCATGAATTCGGAACTGGTCAAATGACTAGGGAATAGTTTCACAAACGGGCGTAGATTATTCCTATACCCTAAATTGATCCTCAGCCCTTTGTGGAGAGTGTGATGCCGACCAAACACTCGGCGATTCTGATTGCCGTGTTCTTTTTCATTGCCTTTGTGCTCGTCGGGCAGACGATTTCTGCGCCCAGCGCCATCCCCGCAGCGACCAAAGTTGCCGCGACGCCGGAAGCAACCATCGAACCCACGTCAGAAGCGACGGCGGAACTGGCTCAAGCTAATCCCGAAGCCGACCTCATCGGCGACGCGCAGCGCGGGCAGGAAATCTTCGACAACGGGCTGGTTGGCGCGCCTGCCTGTAAAAGCTGTCATCTGACGACCGCCGGGCATTCCATGTTTACCATCGCGCCCAACCTGCAAGGCATTGCTGAGCGTGCCGCCACCCGTATTCCCGGTATGACGGCGCTCCAGTACATCGAAGACAGCATCCGTAATCCCGCCGATTACCTCGTCAGCGGCTTTCACGTCGCCATGTACCCGAATTTCGGCACGGACTACACCGATCAGGACGTCGCCGACCTCATCGCCTACCTGCTGACACTCTAGACCGTAGCAACACGGTTATCGTTTCAAAAGCACCAGAAATTGCGGGGACGTTTGTAGGGGCGCACGGCTGTGCGCCCTTCTGCGTCTGCAAATATTGACTTATCAAGAGCATAAAGGCGCTGCCTCGCCCTCTTTGCGTCTTTGCGTCTTTGCGTTGAATCTTTTTTCTTACCCGACCGCTTCCTCCCCACTGTCTGCCACGCCGAAAAGCTGAACCTCGTCGTTCGAAGCGACCAGCAGCAGCGTCCCATCCGGGCTGAAAGCCAGCGTATTGCTCGCTTGCAGCGTCGTGCTGCTCACGAGATCAGCGCTGTCGGCATCAAAAATATTCACCACCGACCCCGTGACCGTGTTGGTCGGCACATCCATCGCCGCCAGCAGCGACCCGTCAAGATTGAAGCTCAGCACCGCAGGCTTAAAGCCCGTATCCCCGGCAAATGTCTGCTCGACATTCGTGTCGAGATTGTCCAGCCGGATGCGCTCGCCATCGACAAACGCCAGCGCGTGCGCTGCCAGCGTCCCGACGGGCGCAGGTCGCCACGCCAGCCCGCCTTTCGGCGCTTGGGTGATCGCCAGCGTCCGCGTCGTTGCCCCGCTCACCACCTGAATCACATTCGCCGAGCTGTCCAGCCACGCGAACAGCGCCCCGTCCAGACTGAAAGCCACGTTGCGTACCCACGAGGCCGCTTTTTGCGTCGTCGGCGCGGCATTCGTGACCAGATTGTAGATTTGCCAGACCGAGTCCGTACCAGGCGGGTTGACTTCCCTGCCTGTGCCAACCGCCAGCAGATAGCGCTGATCCCCGCTGAAAGCCAGACTATTGATCTGGTTGTTCGCCAGCGCCGCCAGCGTCGTGCGTGTGTTGCTCAATGTGTCGTACACCAGCACGGTGCCATCCTGCTGCGCGTAGGCCAGATAGCGACCATCGCTGCTGAAGGCGACCGCCGTCACCGGTTTCGCCACGTCGCCCAGCGTCGGCTTGGCTTCCAGCGTCGCCAGATCATAGACCGCCAGCCCGCTCAGCCCGCCCAGCGCGAACTGCTGCGAATCCTTGGTGAAGCTGACGCTGCTCACGCCTGCCACCGGAATCGTTCCCAGCACCGCCAGCGTTCCCACATTCTCCACGCTGATCAGGCTGCGTTCCGCTGGCAGCGTTCCCCCTACCGGATCGAGGAAATAATTACTCGGCGGCTGCCCCTCTGCTGTCCAGCCAATCGTCCCCTGATCATTGACGCGCCAGAAAATGATGTGCGAACCTTCATCACAGCTTGGTCCATCGAGGATCGTCACCGTTTCCCCCGGCTGTATCAGGCCAATCTGCTGCCCGCTGACGCTCGGCAGCGCCCGCATCCGGTTCGGCGTGCCGCCCGTCCCGATCCGCCCCTGTCCGCCGACCTGCAATTTCGGCGGCAGATAGCCCGCAAAATCCGGCGGACAGTTGGTCGCCGCGCTGGTCGGCTGCGGCTGAACTTGACCACCGCCGTCCTGAGTGCACGGGAAGACAATCGTGCCATCTGCCGACACGCGATAATCGTAGGTCACACCCTGATAAACCATCACGAACGTGAAGCCGGAAATCCCTTCCGGGCGGGGTTGTCCGGCGACAAACGAACAGCCCAGCGCGGTATCGGTATACAGATTTTGATTGAACGACCAGTTATCGAGGTTTTGCACCGTCAGCGGCTTGCCCAGAAAACTGCTCAGGCTCGCCAGCGCCTGCGAAAACTGCGGCGGTATGTCCTGCGCCTGCGCGCTCAACAGCGGCAGCAGCAGGAAGAAACATAGGATAAAGGGGCGTAATCGACGCATAATGCCTCCCAGTATGCTTACGAGATGACCATTCGAACCAGGATGGGTCTGGTAGGGGCAGACCCACGTGTCTGCCCTCATACGTGTAGGGGCACAGCGTGCTGTGCCCATCCATCAGCGTCTGAATGATCGTCTACGACAGGTAATAAGGTTCTAAATAAGATTTTAGGTGGAATTACGCTGTTTCGCACGAAAGATTGGCAATTCGCCGCCGGATCGCTGTGCAGCCGCATGGTGTGCGTCCCTATCCGTCCTGAATTCTTTCTCTGCGGTCTCTGTGGTCTCTGTGGTTCAATGATCTTTTACTTCCCACAGCAGAACACCCCGTCATCCGGGAAGCACCAGTGCGGCGCGCCGCTGATGATCGGCTTGCTCAGTCGCACATCCAGATCAATCGTTTCCGCACTCGCCAGCCGATTCGTCCCGTACAGCGCCATTTCGACCGCCTGCGCCTCAATCCGTCTGCCACAGGATACGCAGTAGAAAGACTCGGCGCTCACCTTTCCCAGCCGCGCATCCCCTTCGAGCCGTGCCAGCGCCGCACTTCGTATATCGGAGCGCAGCGCAAAATCGAGCGGGTGATCGCGCAGCCAGAATTTCCGTCCACATTGCGCCGTGAGCTGCGGCGTCACATAAAACACCCGCGTCGGTCTGCTACAGTGCGGGCAGGCGATCTCAAACGGCGTCATCTGCAACTGCTGATCCTGTTCCGCCCGCGCCGTTTTGCAGAAATGAATCCGCCCGCCCAGCAGCGCCTCGACCACTTCGCCCAGCCCGTACAGACGCTCGTTGACCGCCACCGAAAAGGTGTGATCGGCGTTGGAATACAGGTGGAAAAGCGGCAAATCCTGCTGCGCTTTCAGGTCGCCGCCGCGCATCCACTGCGGCGGCGGGTTGCGAAAGAACCAGCAGCCGCGCACCCCATCACGCGCGTAGCGCTCCTGCCGGTAGATCGCCTTATCCAGCCGCAGAAAACTCCACTGCACCTCGAAAGCAATCCGGTTACTCCCCTGCACCGCCAGCACATCCGCCCGCCAGTCATCCCCCGCGACCTCCGTCAGCGCCGCATAGCCCGCCCGCTGACACGCGATCACGATGTCCGCTTTCGCCTTCAGGTGATGGATCGTCTCGCCGCTCGAATCGCAGTGCGCGCCTCGCTTGTGCGCGAAATGCAGCGTCCCCATCGGGCTGCGCCGCAGATAGCCTTCCGCGCCGCAGCATGGCAGAATCACTGTCGCGCCTGCATCGCGCAGCGCCTCCCATGCTGCATCGTCCAGCATGGGAGCGATCACTTCTTTACCATTCACAAATGCGCGTAAGGGCATCCGGCTTCAAGACCTGAATCTAATGTGAATTATTATGACTTTGCGTACCTGTTAATTCGTGATTCAAGGGGTAGCATGGTATCATGCAGATAGATTTATCCGAGTAGTTTAACTGCTGTAGGCTCACCTTCATGCGCATTCTCATCATCTCCGACATTCACGCCAACTTAACCGCCTTTGAAACTGTTCTCGCCGATGCCAAAAACGAATGGGAATATGTCTGGTGTTTAGGCGATGTCGTCGGCTATGGGCCAGACCCGAACGAATGCGTCGAGCTGCTGCGTTCCATGCCTCACCTCTGTCTCGCCGGCAACCATGACTGGGCGGCGCTCGGTCGGCTCGATATTCGCACCTTCAATCCCGACGCGCGTAAAGCCGTCGATTGGACTCGCGAAACCCTGACCCCCGAAAACACGTCCTATCTCGAAGCCCTGCCCACCACCTTTGTCATTGGCAATTATACCCTTGCACACGGCAGCCCCCGCGAACCCGTCTGGGAATATATTCTCGAACCGCTGATCGCGGCGCTCAATTTCTCGCATTTCGAAACGCCCTACTGCCTCGTCGGGCATACCCATCAGCCCATCATCTACCAGATGACCACCGACCAGGGCGACACCGAAGCGATTGCGCCGCTCTATGGCAAGCGCCGCGTCCTCAATGGGCATCGTCAGATCATCAACCCCGGCAGCGTTGGTCAGCCGCGCGACGCCAATCCCGACGCCGCTTATGCCATCCTTGATGTCGAACAGAACACCTGGGAGCATCGCCGCGTCCCTTACGACATCCCCGATGTCCAAAAGCGTATGCGCGCCTATGATCTGCCAGAGCGCCTGATTGCGCGCCTCGAACATGGGTGGTGAACCCCGTGACGCCCGCCCTCAGTTCGACCATGCGCGATTATCTCGCCGAGATTTATCGTCTCAGTGATCGCGAAAGCCAGCCGGACGGTTATGTCAGCACCTCAGCGCTGGCAGATTTGCTCGACGTTAGCGCGCCCGCCGTCAACCGCATGGTCATCAAGCTGCGCGATCAGGGACTTCTGCTTCACGAACCCTATCAGGGCATCCGCCTCACCGACGCCGGACGCCGCGAAGCGCTCAAGCAGTTACGCAGCCATCGCATCGTTGAATCCTTCCTGACCAACGTCATGGGCTTCGGCTGGCATCAGGTTCACGAGGAAGCCGACAAAATCGCGCCGACGCTCGAAGAAGTCGTCGTCGAACGCATGGCGCAGATGGCAGGCAACCCCACCCGCTGCCCGCATGGAGAACCGATTCCCACGCCCGACGGTGAAATTCCCGAACTGCACGACGTCCTCATCCCCGACGCGCCGCAGGGCATCATGCTGGAGATCACCCGCGTCCGCACCCGTGAATCCGACCGCCTCGAATACATGGCAGCCCTCGAACTCGTCCCCGGACAGCAGTTGCAAATCGTCCACGCCGCGCCCTTCAACGGGCCAATTCAACTGCGCCTGAAGGATAAGGAATTCCGCATCATCGGTCACAACCTCGCCGAGATGATCCGCGTTCAGCCTGTGGAATAAGCTGTCCTTCAGGCCATCTCAGCCAGCACAGCCTCAATCTGCCGCAGCAGAGCAGCATAGTCCCGGCTGTCCCCCGCGCTGGTATCAACCTCAATCAACTGACCGCCAAGCGCCAGCGGCTCAAGCTGACCGCGTAAGAGCCGTTCCCGGTTTTGCTCCAGCCACGCTTTGTCCGCATCCGTATGTCCGCTGTGCCGACCCGCCGATCCTGCCCGCGCCAGAAAACGCCCCACCAGCACGTTGCCGTCCGCTTTGCACAGAATTTGCAAGGGTTCAAAATCATGCTGGCGCTGCAAATCGAGAAATTCCGCCGTTCTCAAATCCGGGCGTCCAAAAAATCCCTCGACGATCAGCGCCCGCCCCGCTGTCAGAATCGACCCGCTGATGGCGTAGAGCAGGCGATACGCAGCCGAACCCAGTAGCGGTGAAGCCTCCTGCGTTTCTGCGGCCAGCGTCTCGAACAGCGTTTCGTAAATCCCATCGCGTGAGAACACCGGCAGGCGCAGATCATCCGCCAGACGTTTTGCCAGCGTCGTCTTGCCGCTCCCCGGCAGACCGTTCACGATAATCAGTACAGGCCGTCCCATCGAATTTCCGCCCTCTCACCCAATAAAAAGAGCGATCCGCTTGGCGGATCGCTCCTGAAGTGCTGTTGTGCTGCGAACGCTTGCCAGCGTTTACGCCGCGCTGTCTGCGAGCGCCTGATCCGCGCCGTCCTGGAGCGTCTGCGCCACGTCAGCCGGGGCCATACCGTTGCTGGTCACGTCGGCAATCGCCGTCGAAATCAGCGCGCGCACTTTGCTGTAGGCGGCAATCGCCGGGCTGCTGTACACCTTGATGTCCGGGCTGGAAATCAGGGCGTTGGCTTCATTGAAGTACGTCCCAAGCCCGTCCACGCTGAAGGTCGCCGTCTTGAGTGCATCTGCCGTCGAAGGTACTGGGTTGAAATAGCCCGTCCCAGCGCTCCACTTGGCTGCCACGTCCGGCGTCGCCAGATATTTCAGGAACAGCCAGCTTGCCAGTTGCTTCTCAGGGGTGCTCGGCATCATGATGATGCTGGGAACGAACGCCTGAATGATTGCGTTGCCATCGGTGTGCGGGAAGGTCGAAATGCCCCAGTCCGCTGTCACACCGCTCTTCGCGAAACCGCCAATGACGTAGGAGAAGCCCGCGCTGCTGGTCACATAGAAGGGCAGCACGCCGTTGTTGAAGTCGGTCTGGTCGCCATACTGCTCCGCCGGGGTATAGGCGCAGCCTTCGGCGAACAGGTCATGATACATTTGCAGCGTATCCATCACCGGCTGGCTCTTGAAATCGAACGCGCCGTCGTGATAAATCGCGCCGCCCATGCTGGCAACCCACGATTCGAACGCCGAAGCATCGGTCGTAATCGCGAAGCCTTGCAGGTCTTCGCCATTCGCGCCCGTCGCTTTGGAAACCGTACAGGCATCCGTCTTGAAGTCGTCGATGGTCGTCGGCGGGGCATCAATCCCAACCTGGCTCAGCAGCGTCGAATTGTAAGCAAACACCTGCGCCGACGATTGATTCGGGAACGCCAGCACCTTGCCATCGACCGTATCCGCGTCCACCAGACCCTGATTAATGTCCGGTGTCGCACCCAGACCCCATTTTTCGCTGGTCATGTAGGGCGTCAGGTCAACCGTCGAATTGTCGAGCGCGTAGCTCGCCGCAGCGTTGGCGTAGCCAGCCACCAGATTCGGCAGTTCGCCGGAGGTGATGCCAGCGTTCACCAGCTTGTCGATGTCGTTGTAATTGCCCTGCGGCACACCCTGTACCGTAATCTTGTATTCGTTGGTCGAATTGAAGTCTTCGATGATCGAGGCCATCGTATCGCCCAGCGGTGTTTTTTCTTGGTACTGGTTCCAGTAGACAATCGTCTGCCCGGTTGGATCAACGCTCTCGACGCTGTCCTGCGCGCTGACCGCGCTGATACCCAGCGCCAGAATCAGCACTAAACTCAAACAAGTAAGCATTCTACGCATGTTTCTGTCTCCTCATTCGTTGTCTGCCCTGCTTCAGCCACCATCGTAACTCGAATCGGTATATTTTCACAGGACAGATAGGTTAAATTTTGGCGATCTATTTTTGGCGATTTCTGCGCCTGCCCGTTTGCCGCACGCCAACCGTTTGACGTGTGCCCCCGCCCGAATTACACTACCCCTACCACTCAGATTATTTTTTACTCATATTCACAGGAGAAACCGTCATGACGGTTTCGCTCGACAATTCCAAAGCCGTCTACAAAGGCATCAAGGACGCGGGGATTCGTTTCATCTCCGCCCTCCCCGAAACCTGGCTCGTCTATCTGCTGCAAATGGCGGAAGACGACCCCGACATGACCCTCATCGAAGTCGCCAAAGAGGAAGAAGCCATCGGCATCGCGGCAGGCGCGCACTTCGCCGGGCAGCCGAACCTCCTCCTCATGCAGAATCACGGCTTTCTCGCCGCCATCAACGGCATCGTCTCGCTCTCGATGCTCTACCGCGTCCCCCTCTGCATGTTGATCGCCCATCGCGGTCACATGGGCGAACCCTATCCCTGGCACACCCAGGGCGGCATCGTCACCGAACCCGTGCTGCGCGCCCTCGGCATCCCCTTTGACTACGCCCGCGACCCTGCCAAAGTCGCCCAGCAGATCAAACAGGCACATACCTATTCCCTCAGTTCGTTGTCACCCGTCGCGCTCCTGCTCTCCCGTGACTTGATGGAGGACTAGTCGTGAAACGCCAAAAGTGTATCGAAGCCATCTACCCCGAATTGCAGGATAAGCTCGTCGTTACCATCATGGGAGCCTGCGCTCAGGAACTCTACGATCTCGGTCACTGTGAAAATTTCTTCTACCTTCAGCACGCGATGGGACTCGCGTCTTCCATCGGACTCGGCATCGCCCTCAATGCCCCTGACGAGCGCGTCGTCGTCATGGATGGTGACGGTTCCGTCCTGATGAATCTCGGCACACTGGCGACCCTCGCCCGCTATCGCCCACCCAACCTGACCCACATCGTCTTTGACAACGGCAGCCTGCTCTCGACCGGCGGTTTCGCCTCGCACACCACCGCTGGCATCACCGATCTCGCTGCCATTGCGCGCGGCGCAGGCGTCCCGAACGTGGCTTCCGTCACCACGCCGATGGATTTCGTCGGCGCGGTCGCCGACGCCTTCGAGCGCGACGAACTCAGCGTCATCGTCGCCAAAGTCGAAGCCGTCGGCCCCGACCACTTCGGCATGGATTTGAAGTTGCCCGAAAACGCCTTCAACTTCGAGCGCTACATCCGCGAACACAAAAAGTTAAGTTAAAGGAAATTCTTTTGAAACGAATATTTTTTGCTTTCATTTTGACCGTGCTGCTCACACTTTCAGGCGTCGATGCTCAGGAAGACACGTCCCCGGTCGATGTGCTAAGCTTGTGCGGCGATGCCGCCCTAAAACTCACATCCGTCGAGTCAACGCTGCCCGATGATCAGGTTGCTGCGCTCGATGAGCTGCTGAAAGAGTTTCTTATCCCACCAGCAGCCGTGAGTTTTTTGTCTCCATCACCGCCCGCTCCTGGCGCAGCGCTGCTCGTTGAAACTCCGGAAGGTCGTTATTTTCGTGCCATTGGCGTCGCCGACGTGAAAACCTGCGTGCCGCTTGACCCGCTGTCCCACTTCGGTATTGGCAGCAACACCAAAATGATGACCGCAGCGGTGATTTATCAGCTTCAGGAAGAAGGCAAGCTCTCCACCAATGATCTGATCAGCAAATACCTGCCCGACGAAATCGCGCTTTTCCCACGCGCCAAAGCAGCGACTATCGACATGTTGCTTACGCACACCGCCGGACTGCCCGATTATCTCAACTCCAAAAACCCCGTGTCGATTGGCGCGCACGATGAAGACCCGACGTCCGGTGAGCTGGGAATGGCCTTTACGCCTCAGGAGTTGATCGCTAACGCCGCTGAGGTAGAGAACGATGACGATCAGCCTCAGTTTTCGGCGGGCGAACCCGGCAACTGGCAGTACTCCAACACGGGCTACATCATGCTTGGCTTGATCATCGAACAGGTTACCGGGCAAACCTATGACGAAGCCATCACCGAACGGATCATCAAACCGTTGGGATTGAAAAACACCTTTCCGCTTGAAGGCAAAGTGCAGCCGGATGATGGCTTGCCCTCCCAGTATGTAAAATCGCCCTTTACCTATGAATCAAGTGGCTGGGATGGTTCACAGGCATGGTCAGCCGGTAACGTGATTTCGACCTCTGAAGACATGGCCGTTTTTCTTCGTGCGCTCTTCTCCGGCGACCTCTATCAGCAGCCTGACACGCTCA
This sequence comes from Anaerolineae bacterium, assembly GCA_034432495.1. GTDB lineage: Bacteria > Chloroflexota > Anaerolineae > Aggregatilineales > Phototrophicaceae > Flexifilum. The sequence continues at coordinate 41,292 of DAOUCB010000223.1, forward strand.
AGGCCATGCTCACCCGTGCCGCTCCCGGTTATGCACAGGAAACCGACGATTTCTATTACATGCACGGGAGTTACTATCAAGCGGGTTTCTACGGTCATGGTGGGCAAACGTTAGGCATGGAAAGCGACGTCGGCTACAACCCCGAACTCGGCATAACGCTCGTCCTCTGGACGAACAGCGCCTACAATGCTGCGGGCGCGGGCGTCTTTCACGTCGGCCATGCGCTTGGATTAACGCCAACCTTTGATGAAGTCGTTTGCCAGTTTCCGGCAATCGCGAAATTTTCGCCTCCCCAATGCCAGCCAGCAAGTTGATGCCGATTGTTTACCCTTTAGGAGCTGCTTTATGCCCGCCAAAGTAACCGTTCTCTCCCTGCTGCTCGAAGAACTGAACAGCGGTCGCGTCAAGGTGGTCGATCTGTCGCAGCCGCTCAACCCCGATACCGTCGTCATCGACCTGCCGCCCATGTTCGCCCCTTCGCCCGGTTTCTCCATCGAGCAGATTTCCCACTACGACGACAAAGGCCCCGGCTGGTACTGGAACACCATTCGCATGGGCGAGCACACCGGCACGCACTTCGACGCCCCCATTCACTGGATCACGGGCAAGGATTACGCCAACAACGCCACCGACACCATCCTCCCGCGTCAGTTCGTCGGCGCGGCCTGCGTCATCGATGTGACCAAAGAGGTCGAGCTTTACGAGGATTTCCTGCTCACCCGCGAACATGTCCTCGCCTGGGAAGGCGAGCACGGCAAAATTCAGCCGGGATCGTGGGTACTGCTGCGCACCGGTTGGTCGAAGCGCACCGGGCGCGACGAATTTCTCAACGTCAAAGCGGATGGGCCGCACTCTCCCGGCTGGCACAAGGATTGCGTCCAGTTCCTCGCCCATGAGCGGGACGTGTTAGGCGCGGGCGTCGAAACCGTCGGCACGGATGCAGGGCAGGCCGGAACCTTCGATCCGCCGTTTCCCTGCCACACCTTCATGCACGGCGCGGGCAAATTCGGCCTCGCCAGCCTGCGCAATCTCGATCAACTGCCGCCAACAGGTGCAGTCGTCATCGCCGCGCCGCTCAAAATCACCAACGGCTCCGGCAGCCCGGTGCGCGTCCTCGCCCTCGTCCCTGAAGCCTGATCTGCCAGTGTCACGATGGATTTTGTAGGGGCGCACTCGTGTGTGCGCCCGCGTACGGGTAGGGGCTTGGCGCTGCCATGCCCGTTCTTTCGCCCCTCGCCTACGGAGAGGGGTCGGGGGTGAGGTTGCTTTTCCCCCTTTCTCCCCGCTTGCGTAACGCAAACGTGGTCGCGCGAGAGGGAATGAGGGAGAGGGGTTGTAGGGGCGAGGCATGCCTCGCCCATTTTCTACAGCGAAATTATCCGTTTGTTATAACGCTCGTCCCGTAAAACGAAGTGGAGAGGGGCTGGGGGTGAGGTATAGGTAGGGCAAAGACATTTTGTATTTGTCGGGCCGCACCCGTGTGTGCGCCCGCGTACGGGTAGGGGCTTGGCGCGTTTCTTACCGAACGCTCTACGAACGTTAATATTGACAGACATATCATTTACGTCTAAGCGCAAGAGAGTCCTTAGCGAAAACCTAGAGGAGAGTATGTATATTCAAACGATGAGCGAGGCAGAAGCGCAGGGGAAACTCCACGAGGTTTATGAGGGTGACCTGAAAACGTATGGCTATGTCCCAAACACGAGTACGGTCTTCAGCCCACGCCCGGAGATACTGGAAACCTGGCGCGCATTTCAGGGCAGCATACGGAAAAATCTGCGTCTGCGGCGTTATGAACTGGTCACCCTCGCGGCGGCGCAGGCGCTCCACTGTCGCTATTGTGTGCTGGCGCACGGGAATATTTTGCTCAAAAACGGCTTTTCGCTCGACCAGCTTCGCGCCATACTTACCGATTATCACACGGCGGGGTTGGAGCCAGAGGAAGTCGCCATGATGGATTTCGCCCGAAAGATTAGCCTTCACGCCTATGAGATAACCTCGGCGGACGTGGATGCGCTGAAGGCTTTCGGTCTGGAGGACGTGGAAATTTTCGACATCGCGCTGACCGCGACCATGCGCAGCTTCGCCAGCAAAACCTTCGATGCCCTGGGTGCAGACCCGGATGCTGCCTACGATGAACTTGCAGCGCAGCTTGGCGCTTTAGTCCCGGCATAGGGAATTCGATGCCGCGCCTCCTCTGCTCAATTTGCGCCCGCGAACTTCCCTTCGGCACGCTCGGACGCTGCCCGACCTGCGGCAGCATCCTTCAGCCGATCTACCCCGATGAGGCCGTCCGTCGGTTGCGCTGGATTGAGCCGGGGCGCGGCATCGACCGTTATCGCGAACTGCTGCCCGTCACCTCACCGATTCCCTATCTCGGTGAGGGTGACACGCCGCTCATCCCCTCCAGGCGCATCGGCGCATCGCTCGGCCTGACCAATCTCTATTTCAAAAATGAGGGACTCAATCCCAGCGGCGCGTTCAAGGATCGGGCGGGTGCGCTTGTCGCCGCCCTCGCCCTCGATGCAGGCGCGCACGGTATCCTCAGCGCCTCATCCGGCAACGCCAGTTCCGCCATCGCCGCCTACTGCGCCGCCGCTGGCCTCAAATGCGTCATCCTCATGGAACCCGGCAACCCGCCCGCCAAGCTCCGCCAGACGCTGGCGACGGGCGCGCAGGTCGTCCTCGTCGAAGGCGTCTTCGCGCATGGCCCTGCCGCCCTCGCCGATTTCCTCACAGCGGCAGCAGCACAGGCGAACTTTTACCTCGGCTTCGTCTGGGCACCCATCAATCCCTACATCCTCGAAGGCATCAAAACCATCGCCTATGAGGTTGTCGCCCAGCTCAACGCCCCGCCGGATGTCGTCATCACCCCTGTTGGCGGCGGTGATATGTTCGCCGCCCAGTGGCGCGGCTATCAGGAATTGCTGCGCGCCAGCGTCATCGATCATCTGCCCCGCATGATCGGCGTCCAGTCGCTCAATGCCCCGCCGCTCATCGAAGCCGTGCAGGCCAACGCCTCAACCGTCGCCACCTTGCCCTATGCCCGTTCTAAAATTTCGGGGATCAACGTACCCTTCACCGGCGATCACGCCCTCGCCGCCGTCCGCGACTCCGGCGGAACCGCCGTCGGCACCAGCGACGAATCCGCCTTTGCCATGCAGCAGCGTCTCGCCCTTGAGGAAGGCATCTGGGTCGAGCCTGCCGGAGCCGCCCCCGTCGCCGCCCTGCAATCATTGGTTGCTGAGGGGAAAATCCACGCTGACGAGCGTATCGTCTGCGTCATGAGCGGCGCGGGCTTCAAGGATGCCAATCTCGCCGCCGAAGCCGCCGACCGCATCAGTCAGCAGCCCACCACCCCCTTCGACGTGTCCGCCGTCGTCGCCCAGCTTCGTTAAGTCCCGCTATCGAAAACAGTTCCGCCCGACACCATAAGAGCACGCACGTAAGGTGATTTTGCCCTCATCCCCCACCCCTTCTCCCGCCGCTTCGCTTATGGCAAAGGGGAGAAAGTCCCTCTCCCTCAAGGGAGAGGGATTTAGGGTGAGGGCTTTTTCAACACCCTCATGGAGTGCCCTTCTCGTTCAGCGAAAATCCCCGCGCCTTTGCGTTAAATTTTTTCTCTGTGGTTGAATGTCTTTTACGCGGAACCGCCTTGCAGCCGCTCCCCCGACACCACATGCCAGTGCAGATGCTTCGACTCCTGATATTCTCCCAGATTGGTGATCACCCGGCACGCCCCACGTTCCACCACCACCCCCGCCGCGATTTGCCGTATCACCCCCAGCAGTTCCAGCAGCAGATCATCATCCTCTGCCGTCAGCGTGATCAGCGACGCAATATGCCGCTTCGGGATCACCACAATATGCACCGGGTAGCTTGGGCGGGTATGCTTGAACGCCAGCACAGTCGCCGTCTCCATCACCGTCTCGACGATTATCTTGCCGCTGATGACTTGGTCGCAGTAGAAATCGTTTGTCATCATCCTGCGTCTTTGTCCTGAATTTTTCTTTGCGCCCTCTGCGTTCTCAACAACGTCAGCGATCTGTTAACGAGCGCATCACATGAAGCCCGCATATAGCGCCGATTTGCACAGGACTTAGCTGCAAACTCGACCGTTAGCTGTCGATCTGCCACGTATTGGTCGCGTGTACAGAGTCCCTGTCAAGTTACACCAGCAGGTCTTTATACTTGCTCAGCGCATCAATCAGGCAGTCCACATCATGCTGATCGTTGTAAAAATGAGGGGAAATCCGCAAGTTGTTGTCCCGGTGCGAAACGATGATCCCGTCCCGCGCCAGCCATTTCTCCAGCAAATCCACCTTGTGCGACCGAACCGTGATCATTGCCCCGTGTTTCGCCGGGTCTACGGGAGAAGCCAGGTTGAAACCGCGCTGCATCACGCCCTCTTTAATCGCTCCCGTGAGTTCGCCGATTTTCCGCTCAATAGCCTCCACCCCTACGGACTGCACCAGCTTGATCCCGGCGACCGCCGCGTAGGTATTCGGCACAGGCGGCGTCCCCGATTCGAAGCGGCGCGCCGTAGGGGACGGCGTATTGTGGTAGATGTCCATCGCGAAGATATTCGCCTGCGAGAACCAGCCTGCCGTCGTCGGATTCAAACCGTTAATCAACTCTTTTCGCACGTAAAGATAGGCCAATCCCGCCGACGCCAGCAGATATTTCAGCACACCGCCCACCAGAAAATCGACCTTGAGCTTCTTCACGTCAATCGGCATCGTCCCCAGCGCCTGATAGCTGTCCAGCAGCACCAGCGCCCCTTTGCTATGCGCCAGTTCCACAATCGCCGGAACATCCAGTTTCGCCCCGTTGCGGAAGCACACATGCGTAATCGAGACGATAGCGGTGTGCTCGTCAATCGCGTCGGCGAAGCGGCTGAGCGGGATACTGTTCCCTGCCGCCTCCACGTGAACGACGTTCGCCCCGCGAGACTCCTGCGCGTGCCAGATTTGCGTCACCGTCGGGAACTCGAAGTCGCTGACGACGACTTTGTTGCGCTCACCGCTGAAATCAATCGCGTTCGCCAGCGCGCTCACCCCCGCAGACGCCGAAGTCGTCACGGCGATTTCGTTGGTCTCGGCATTGACCAGCCCTGCGAAAGCGGTGCGGGCGGCTTCCATACGCTCGACCCAGTATTCCCAGGGCGCGCCCTTCTCGTCCCAGTCGCGCAGATAATCGGCGTAGGCTTGGCGCACCTCGTCGGAGAGCGCCCCCTGCGAACAGCTATTGATGTAGATTTTGTCGCGGAAAATCGGGAAGTGATTGCGAATATCCATCTTTAACCTCTAATGCTGAGTGCTGAATGTTGAGAACATTACGGTTAAAACACGCGTAATGGTTATTTTGTCCCGCCGGAAGTTCAGGCTTGTGAGCAAGCACACCTCCGGCTGCTTTTCAACCCACTTCAGTGGGTTTGTTTTCCCTAGCCAGAGACTTTGAGTCTCTGGCGGCACTAGAAATCGCCTTACAAAACTTTAACCAGTGATGATCTAAGTGTTGGGTAAAACCTATTGTCCCTCAAAAATTCGCGCTGAAAAGAACCATCTTTTAACTCAGCACTCATAGATGACCTAAATAGATGCGGCCTAATCTGTAGGGGCAGACCCGTGTAGGCTTGTCCGAATAGTCGCCATTGAGGCATAAAAAGCTTGCTCGTGATTGAAATTTGTGCCTTACCCACCTGCCTCCGCATTGAAACGGCCTGTTTTTCTCCCCTCCTTGAAGTCGGGAAGCTGACCTTTTCTTGGTCAACCGGGAAGGCGAACCTGCTTTTGGTTCGCCAGGGGTGGGGTTAGGCGCTCAGTTTTCGGACAAGCCTCCGTGTGTCTGCCCTGGTACTTGTAGGGGCGCAGCGTGCTGCGCCCTGTTTCCAAGCCACCAAAATCAGGCAGTGCCTATATCGGTTATCTATCAGCACTCAGAGCATGACTATTTAAAACAATGTTACGTTCAGTTTCTCTCCCCATATTCGAGCGCAACGCAAAGAAAAGCGTCGTTTTTCTCCCCTCGCCCCGCTTGCGTGGGAGAGGGGTCGGGGGAGAGGGGTGTAATA